>NZ_MTPX02000086.1 GCF_002154335.2 Actinomyces ruminis | reverse complement strand
CCCACCAGCCCCCGAATGGTGCGCAGGTCGCGCTTGAAGTCCGTCAGGCCTCCGGCCTTGAGGATGGAGGGATTGGTGGTGACCCCGATGAGGGGGAATATGTCCAGGGCCCGCTCCACCCGATCCAGACGGGCGTCATCAATAACAAACTGCAAAAGAGAGACATCCCCTCCCATGCGAAATCTGACAACAACGTTCGCTCATGTCAGGACAACCAGTGAGTCGCAACATCCGCATATGTAACGCACCAACTCAGAAGTCGCGTCTGTCAATCGCCTCGGCAACCCGGCAAGCATTCAGATACGCAGGCTTGATAGACGCCCAGCTTGCCGAGCCGACAGGACGCACCACGCGCGCCGAAACCGGACGATGATCGCGCACGACATCCATAACCGACCGCTGCCCCATAACCGCGAGCGCCTGGAGACACGCACCACGAGCCGTCGCTTCAGGTTCCTCAATAAGTTCAACCGGGCGTTGTAGAAGCTCCGCAAGACTACGAACATACGCCGGAGAACGAGCGCCGCCCCCAATAGCAATCACGCGCCCGCTGGTAGGCGCACCGGAACGAGCCAACTCATCCAGCCCTCTGAGCATACCCGCGAGAACGCCCCGAAAAACGCCCGCCGCGAATGCAGACCTCGACGTCTCACCGGTCAGCCCCGTCATGACCCCAGCCGCCTTAGGCAAAGAAGGAGACCTCTCCCCATCGAGATACGCCGCGAACGCCGGAATAGGAGCGCGTCCATCCACCTCGAGCGCAATTCGATCAAACTCCTGTACGGAAACACCTAGCAGCGCCGCAGCCCAGTCCGTCACCTTCGTCGAGTTGAGCGTACAGACAAGAGGAAGCCAACCGCCAACCGCGTTCGCCACGCAATTAACCATCGTCCTTGGATGCTCGAGCGGCGCCTCCGCAGAAGTGATCACGACACCCGACGTGCCAAGACTAAAAACAACATCGCCGGTATCGACGCCAAGCCCCAGAGCGGCAACATGTTGGTCGCCCCCACCAGCGCCGACCGGAACACCGACTGGAACACCGAGAGCCGCCGCCGCCGCAGGCGTCACCACGCCGGCTGAGCTCGACGGGCCGAGAACTCGGGGGAAAAGCGTCCGCCACCCCAATGCCGCGTCGAAACACCGGTCCAGTAGATCAAAATCATAGACGTTATCCACCGAGTTGAAGTAGCCCGTCCCAGACGCCTCAGAACGATCAGTAACATAGTTGCCAGTCAGCTTGAAATTAATGAAGTCGTGCGGCAAAACGACATGCCGAGTATGCACGACATTATAAGGCTCCTCCGCCAAATACCAAGCAAGCTTAGAAATAGTGAACGCCGGCGTCGGAACAGAACCGACACGTCTCGACCAATCCACTTCGTCAATCCGACTTAGCAACGGCGCAAGATAGTCGGCAGTCGACGTATCGTTCCACAGCTTGACCCTCCTGATAGGGTCCCCCTGGGCATCCAGCGGGACCATCCCGTGGCACTGGCCTGCGACCGAGATGGCTCCGACACGGGTAAGATCTACATCCGACGACAACGATCTAAACCCATCGACAACCGCTCTCCACCAGTCATTCGCGTCTTGCTCTGACACGGGAGGTGAAGTCCCCTCCAGAGGCACTCTAACGCGACCAACAACCGCGAAACTAGCCGCATCTCTCACTTCTACAGTGCATGACTGCGTCGACAAATCAATACCGATAACGAAAGACTCCACCGACTTATCCATCTTCACTCCGAAGTCCCGTCATGAGACCCGACGACTTGCCGACCGCGCCCGCAGGATGAATCGCGAGACTATCGGCGACCTGCCAGTCATGAATCTCCATGAGCGCTCGCGCAAGCGCATCGCCCCAAAGAGCCGCAACCAAGCTTGAACCCATCGCAAGAGTGTTCGCAGGGTCCGCGCCGTCAAGTGTTGTGAGAGCGACAAACACGTCACACTCGCGGGCGAGGCTACATGACCGTTTTTCTCCGACCCCGACAATCACCGAGCCCTTTCTCTTCTGAATAGCACATAACCTATTGACCTCATCGGACTCGCCGCCCTTAGAAATCGCAATCACGACATCCTCCGGCTCAATTGACCCCATCGTTCCATGAAGACCATCCATCGGATGCACGAAAAACGCCGGCGTGCCGGAAACAGACAGCAAGTGGGCGAGCCGCCTCGCCACCATTCCCGACGTACCAGAACCTATCACAACGACTTTTCCATGGGACGACTCTATGAGTCTTGCGACGTCAACCAGCTCACTTCCTATCTGCCTTACCGCGTCACTCACCGCATCCGCCTCGATCCTCGCTCCTCGCAGCGCAACATCCAGGCAATGGTCCGCATCAAAATACGCCCTACCACTTGTCGCCAAAATCGACACCTCCAATAGCATCCGGACCATGCGCATCACTCCACGCAAGCTCACGTAACATCGGGACGGTCAGCGCGCCGGCTGGCAACGGCCCCTCTGCGACACGACCGTCAACAAACACGATTACATTGTCAGCAAGCTCGAGGATCTCCTCCTCTTCTGACGAAACCATAACGATCGACTGATGCTTGGAATGTGCTAATTCCCTCAATAGACGATGAATCTCGCTCTTCGCCCCGATGTCCACTCCTTTAGTCGGCTCATCCAAAAGCAAAAGGGTTGGATTTTGCACGAGCGCCTTTGCCAGGACAACCTTCTGTTGATTCCCTCCAGACAACGATATGATGGGAGCATTCAGATCTCCTTTCACGTTAAGCTGCTTGAGCAACTCCGTGATCTGGTTCCTCAGAGCGCCCTCCCGCAAGAAGCATCTACGAGTAAAACGTTCTAAGACAGGGAGGGCTGCGTTTCTAACGCAGTTCATTTGAGGCACGATTCCGTCGCTCTTACGCTCTTCAGTCAGAAACGACACACCATGCCTCATTGCCTCCGCAGGAGAACGGGGCAGAAACGCACTACCGTTGATCTCGATAGATCCTGCCATTGCCGGCTCAATTCCCGCCAAGGCGCGCAGCATCTCCGATCTACCAGAGCCTCCAAGCCCGTACACACCTAGAATCTCACCTTCATGTGCGGTAAACGAAACACCATGAAGCGCACCGCTCCGCAATCCACTTACCTTCAGTACCGTCGACCGTTCAACACCGTCGCGTGAATGGCTGTCATTCCGGCGGTCAGCCTCGTATTCCTGGCCGGCAATCGCCGCAACTACTTCATGTCGATCGGCGGACTCGACGGCAGCGTCGATGACGATCTTGCCGTTCATCAGAGCGACAATCCGGTCAGCGACGTCGTAAAGCTCGTCGAGCTTATGATCAACTATTAAAACACCGACCTGACGTTCGGTAGCTAGTCGGCGTATATACTTAAGCAGCGCGGCGACCTGATCTCCTTCGAGTGCAGTGGTCGGCTCATCGAGCAGAAGGTATCTCGTACCTCGGCTCAATGCGATAGCGATCTCAAGCAGTTGACGTACGGCAGTCGAATAAGTTCCGACTTTTGCATCGGGATCGACATCAAGACCGAAGCTATGAACAAGATCTAAGGCTTTCGATCTCATCATACGCTGATCAAGCATGCCCTTAGAACGCAACTCCCTGCCGAGCCATACGTTTTGTGATACCGTTAGGTTACCGAGCAATGACAACTCTTGGTAAACCGTCGACACGCCGCAATCAATCGCGTCAGACGGCCCCTGGAAATGCACTTCACGCCCGTCGATCAGCAGTTCGCCGGACGAAGCCCTATGTGCTCCCGACAGCACCTTCAACAACGTCGACTTACCCGCACCATTGTGGCCGACTAGGCCAACGACTTCGCCGGGGCGTATTTCAAGCGAGACGCCCAGCAGAACCCGGTTGCCTGCGTAGTCCTTGGTGATGTCAAGAGCCTCAAGCCCACGAGTAAGCGTCGTACGACCATCGGTCATGGCTGTTAGCCCACCTCGCCCTCGCCCGGCGTCTGTCCGGACACGAACATCTTAAGAGGCCGAAGGATCTCTGACTCTACAGACTCCCCGCCGACGTAAGCGGCGATTTGCTCTACGACCCGCTTTCCGTAGTCCGCCGGCTCCTGGGCAACACACGCCGGGTAGTTGTCCGTTAGTGTGACGCTAGGCGCACAAAATCCGTATACCTTGACGTCACGGCCCGATGCCTCGACCGCCTCCTTAGCTCCTTGAGCGGCCGGTCCCGTCGAAGCAAAGATCACGTTCATATCCGGGTTACCCTGGAGCATGTCGGTCGTTACTTCGAGCGAGTCTGTCGCTTTTACGTTGCCGTCGACAGTGGCGACAATTTCAGCATTCGGATTCTGAGAAATCGTCTCGGTAAATCCCTCGTCGCGAATCACGACAGGAACCTCGTCGGGCTCAGTCACGAAACCGATATTCAGCTCCGCGTCGGTGCCCATATCCTCCAGAACTTGGGTTGCGACATCGGCCCCGCCAGCATGGTTATCCGCTCCAAGATACTGCACGATCGTCGCATTTTGAGCGTCGAGAGCGTCTTCGTCCACAATAACATTGACCGTGAATACCGGCACACCGGCGTCGTTCGCTTCTCTAACGATTGCTGCCGCCGGCTCAGACTTGACGGGATTCAGCGCGATCGCGCACGGAGACTTCTGAAGTGCAGCCTGCGCCTGCGCAAGCTGTTGTGCATCGTCATCCCCGGCGATTTGTACCTCGGCAGTGAAGCCGTTCTCCGCGGCCGCGGTTTCGAATCCCTCCTTCATGGAAACGTAGTATGGATTGGTCTGGTTCGGCAGAAGCACAGCGATTGTAGGATTGTCACTCGAGCACGACTCAGGGAGGCTCACTGCGGTCGAGCCGCCTTCTGACTCGTTGGTAGAACCCGTTCCTGTATCAACCGCGCCTGAACACCCCGCCAATAACGCTGTGACGGTTAAGGTGGCGGCTACCGCCGAGTTCATCTTGACATGCTTGGACGACATTATCATTCTCCTTTACGACAGGTGTGTGGCCGCTCGCATAAACTCATTGATCACGATTCAACTCATCACTTCATCACCGTCGGCCTCCCGTCGTTCGGCTTTTGCTCGCAGTCTCTTCCAGAACGCCAACCTTCGGAGACCTGCTTTATTCGTGTCCAACAACACGCCAATCAAAATGATCACGCCGATAACCAGTGGCTGCCAATAAGAGTCCACACCGATGACGTTCATTCCGTTTGATACTTCCGCAATCAAGATCGAGCCGATGAATGCCCCGAGTATCGTCCCAACGCCCCCAAACAGAGACACACCGCCAACTACCGCCGATGCGATTGAGTAAAACTGTTCGGTTCCAGAACCGGCAGTTGGGTATCCAACCATCAGGCGTGAGGTGGTGATGATTCCACCGAATGCCGCACATATCCCCGATATTACGTATACAAGAATGGTGTTACGGGCAATCGACACGCCGGCGAGCCTCGCTGTCTCCCGGTTGCCACCGATCGCGTATATATGAACGCCAGTTGGAGTCTTGTTCAACAACAGACCCACAAGGATCGCCGCAATCACCACCATGATGATGGGCACAGGGACGTTGAATATCGACCCACGTCCGAAGAATGCGAACATTGGCTCGGTTACCGTGACTGATTTCGCTTGTGTGAGGATCTTTGGAATCGAGGCTGAAATCCCGAAGGTCGCGAAAGTCACGATGAACGGAGGCATGTTCCGTAGTGGACCATTACTCCATTGAATGCGCCGACAGCTACGCCAGTCAACACCGCAATTAATGCGCCCAGCCACCAACTGACGCCGGCTTGCATGGCCAAGGCCGCCATCATTCCAGTGAGTGCGATGTTGGACCCGACGGATAGATCAATACCGCCCGTTAACAAGACGCAGGCTTGACCTATGGCGAGAAACGTCACGACCGAGCCGTTAAGCAATAGCACGCTGAGGTTGCTTGGGGTGCGGAACTCGGGAGAGATGCTCCCCATAATCACGGCAACGATAGCGACGACAACCAGAACGCCGATCTCCGGGGGGACGCGTCTGACCTTTGACATGGTTGCTCCTTAACATCCAAGCGGCTCCATCACCGCCGGCAAGGCCGATGCTAGCTTGCGCTCTTATGATCGCGCAAGTGTTTGTGGTATGCTCATTTGAGCGCCCGATGGCGGCAGCCCGGACCCGAGGATGTGAGTTTAGATTGAATCGACAGCGCCATCTGGACCCCAATGAGGTCCGGGTTTTGGTTGCAATTGCAAGGCGTTTCTACGTTGACGGGGCCTCCAAGGTCGAGCTTGCAAGCGAGTTCGGCGTGTCCCGCTTCAAGGTTGCGAGACTGCTCGATCAAGCTCGCTCTGAAGGTGTCGTTAATGTAACGATTGAACATCCGTATGGCGGCGACGCTGTGCTCGCCTCGGATGTCGCTGAGCACCTTGGGGTCGGCGAGGTCTATCTGGCGACGGCAAGTCCCGATGTCGTCAGGGAACGCGAAGCCTTGGGAGCGACGGCCGCCAAGTATTTAACCTCCTCCGCATCCCGTGGGGATCGGATTGGCTTTTCATGGGGGCGAACTCTTTTGCCGATGGTTCAGCACCTCGGAGAGCTACCGGACGTGGAGATTGTCCAGATTTCGGGCATGGTTGGAAACGATCCTCGCCTATCTCCGATTGAGATGTTTGCGCAACTGTCCTCGAATCGACGCTTCACTACCAAGGCACTGTTTGCCCCGCTTTTTTCTACGACACCCTCATCGGCCGAGTCAGCTCGCCACGAACCGGCGGTCGCGGACATACTAGGACGGCTGCAGGAACTCGATTTCGTTTTCTTGTCGGTGGGCTCATGGAACCCCCCGATCAGTCAGCTCATTGATCACCTGAGCCAGGACGACATTCGGGAACTGAACAATGAGGGCGCAGTCGCTGAGGTAGCTGGGATGTTTTTCGATGACGACGGCAATTATCTTGACGTGCCGTTGAATGACCGCCGTATTTCGATGTCACTGCAGGAATTGCGCTCCGCTAGGCATGTAGTCGCCGTCGCTGGGCAGGCCGGTAAGACTCGCGCAATCCGCTCTGTCTGCGCATCGGGTGTTATTGACTGCCTCATTACGACAGATGAAGTCGCCTCAATGCTCTTGGATACCACGCCGGTGCCGCATCGGCGTTGACTGTTGCATTCTTGTTCTCATGGGACCATGTCGAATCTGGACTAGGACACCATCCTGACGTCCGTATGTGTGTGTCTGCCAAGCAGCGCTTGCGTATGTGTAGCGCTGTTTCGCCCGCCGCTTGGTCATTGGAACAGCAGCTCCGCGGCACCGATGATGCCGAAGTCGTCTCCCAGCTCATCCCGGCGGAAGTAGGCCGGGGAGTTGTCCCTGTTGTGGCGGTCGAAGTAAGCCAGCACACACGGGGGCAGGGGAGAACTGGTCTCCGAAGTTCAGTAACCCGCCGCCGAACACGTAGCAGTTGATGTTGAGTATGGCGGATACGTCGTAGATCCACAGCGCCAGATAGCGGGAGCCGTAGGACATCAGACAGCCGCATGTCAGCCCGTGATCGAGTGACGATCATGTGCCCGGACTCCCCGGCCCATCCATAGCGCCCGCGGAAGAGCTTGCCATCGATGATCATGCTGAGGCGATCCCCGTGGATACGGGGCAGTAGAGCATGTGCCGGAAACCGCGACCGGCGCCATAGCGGTGCTCAGCGAGTGCCCCCGCGTGGGCGTCGTTGTCCACAAGAACGCGAACGTTACCGCCCAGGCGGTCCTTCAGATACTGACGGGCGGGCACGTCCCTCAGCAACGGCAGGTTGGTGGTCTTAACGATGTGTCCCTCCTCGTAGTTCACGTAGGAGGGCACGGCGACGCCGATCCCCCGCAGATCGCTCATCTCGGTGCCGACCTCACCGGCGAGTTCCAGGCAGGCGTCGACAATGCCGTCGAGGAAGGGCTTCGGGGCGAGTGCGGCGTCTGAGGGGAATTGGATACGCCGGACGAGGGCACGTTCGCCGTCGAATATACCCAGAGCCGTCTTGGTGCCGCCGACGTCGACGCCGATGGTGTAGCCGGTCCTGGTGGGTAGTCCGGGCGCGTCGAAGAAGGGACGTGTCTGCGTCTCCTGTGAGCGCGCGGCAGCGGTTGTAGGCGTTGGCGTTGGGGCCAGCATGTCGGTCATGGCGACTACCTCATTACGATCATTCAAGGTCATAGTCACGGGCCTCTTTGCAGCCGCGACGTATGGGTTCAAAGTTGTGGGTACGGGTGACGTCGGCCGAGGCGCCCACCGCCCCGTTGCGGAAGGGCAGCCTCGGCCGGTGAACGGGGCGATGCCCCAGGGCTCCTCAGGCGATGCGGGAGTGGAGAAGGCGGCCAGATAGTCGGCCGCGAAGGCGTTCACCGCCGATTCCACCTGGGGCAGGGCCAGCATGGCGTCCAGCACGTCCGCCCCGATGGTG
>NZ_MTPX02000036.1 GCF_002154335.2 Actinomyces ruminis | reverse complement strand
CGCGGACAGATCAATCCCAGGACAGACCCAACCAGGCCGCCAGTCCGAAATAGGGTCACACACCCCCAGCACCGAGCAGACACTTACATTCTCTACGTCCGAGATCGGCACAAACAACGTGAGCGTCCTTAGTTCCGTTGCAGAAAAACGCACGATCTCAACGACTCGCAAACGCACCTCACCACCAGAGCGACCGTTTGTGCCGTTCTCGGACATTCCTCGCCCGTGCGCACAACCGGACTCCGTCACGGGCACGTGTGGGCCTCGCCCGCCGGCCACCGCCCCGGCTACCATGACGGCCATGACCTCGCCCCTCTCACAGGCGCCGGGGGTCGGCACCGCCACCCTCAAGCTCGTCGACCGCTCGGCGGGCTCCCCCACGGGTGCCTGGCGTCCCGGCGATGACCCCGGTCAGCGCCACTTCCTGGAGATCGGCGATCTCCCCCTGGACTCCGGCGAGATCCTGCCCGAGACCCACCTCGCCTTCGAGACCTGGGGCCAGCTGAGCCCAGCGCGCGACAACGCGGTGCTGGTGCTGCACGCCCTGACCGGCGACTCCCACGTCACCGGCCCCGCAGGCCCCGGCCATCCCACCCCCGGCTGGTGGGACACGCTCGTCGGACCCGGCCGCGCCATCGACACCGACCGCTACTACGTGGTGGCCGCAAACATCCTGGGCGGCTGCCAGGGCTCCACCGGCCCCTCCTCCACCGCCCCGGACGGACGCCCCTGGGGCTCGCGCTTCCCCTGGCTGACCACCCGCGACGCCGTGCGCGCCGAGTCGCGTCTGGCCGACGCCCTCGGCATCGACACCTTCCACCTGGTCATCGGCGCCTCCCTGGGCGGGCACCGCGCCCTGGAGTGGGGCGTGATGAACCCCGAGCGCGTGCGCAACCTGGCGCTGGTGGCCACCGGCGCCTCCACCACCGCCGACCAGCTCGCCTGGTGTCACCTGCAGGAGCTCGCAATCGTCGGCGACCCCTACTTCTTCGACGGCGACTACTACAACCACCGCGTCGGCCCCGTGCGCGGCCTGGGCCTGGCGCGCGCCATCGCCCACACCACCTACCGCTCCGCCGGGGAGCTGGATACGCGCTTCGGCCGCGCCCACCAGGGGCGGGAGGACCCCGCCGTCGGCGGCCGCTACCAGATCGAGTCCTACCTGGACCACCACTCCGGCAAGCTGTTGGCCCGCTTCGACGCCAACACCTACCTGATCGTCAACCACTCCATGATGGTTCACGACGTCGGTGCCGGGCGCGGCGGCATCCAGGCGGCCCTGAGTACGGTGACCGCCCGCACGCTGGTGGTGGACGTCGACTCCGACCGGCTGTTCCTGCCCGCGCAGGCCGAGGAGCTGACCGCCGGCATCCCGGACACCCGCCGGGAGACCATCCACTCCCTGCACGGGCACGACGGCTTCCTCATCGAGGCCGACCAGATGGACGCCGCCCTGCGCGGCTTCCTGGCCGAGGATGAGCCGGGCCGGTGAGCGCACCCACGGGCCCCACAGATCCCGTAGACACCGCCCCCGTCGACGCCTGGGGACCGGACGTGCTCGGGCCGGGCTTCCGCGCCCGTACCCTGCGATTGCTGCCGGACGCGGAGGACGACGACGCCGTCGCCACCCTGGTGCACCACGTGCCGGCGCTTGACCCCGCCGCCCTGCCCGGCACCCCGACCTCGCCGCGCTTCGCCTTCCTGTACCTGCACGGCTGGAACGACTACTTCTTCCAGGCGCACTTCGCCCGGGAGATCTCTCGCAGTGGCGGCGCCTTCTACGCCCTGGACCTGCGCCGCTACGGGCGGTCCCTGCGCGAGAGGCAGATGCACGGCTGGGTCACCTCACTTAATGACTACGACGAGGAGATCGGCCTGGCCCTGGCGGCCATCCGCGCCGCCGAGGGCTGGGACACCCCCACCGTGCTGTGCGGCCACTCCACCGGGGGGCTCACCGCCGCCCTGTGGGCCGATCGCCACCCCGGCGCCATCTCCGCCCTGGTGCTTAACTCCGCCTGGCTGGCACTCCAGGGCGCCGAACCCGTGCGACTCGTGGGCGAGCCGGTGGTGCGCACGCTGGCCCGCCGCGACCCGCACATGGTGATCCCAACCCCCGCCTACCCGCCGGAGTCCCTGTATTCACTCGCCGACGGCTGGGATCCCGAGCGCGACGGCGCCCTGCCCGACCCCGCCTGGACGGACGACCCGTATGTGACCGGCTGGAACGTCAACCGCGACTGGAAGCTGGTGCCGTCGGCCCCCATCCGCCCCGGCTGGCTGCTGGCGATCCTGGCCGGTCAGGCACGGGTGGCCGCGGGCCTGGATGTGCGCTGCCCGATTCTGTCCATGGGATCGGCCCGCAGCCATCTGAGCGTCACCTGGACGCCCGAGGCGCGCAGCACCGACACGGTCGTCGACGCCGACGCCACTGCCCGCCGCGCGATCGGCCTGGGCAAGCTGGTGACGGTGGCGCGCTTCGACGGCGGTGTGCACGACCTGGTGCTCTCCGCCCCGCCCGTGCGCGAGCAGGTCTACTCCGCGCTGCGCCGCTGGCTGCGCGGCTACGTGCTCACCTGACCCCCAGCGCCAGAAGGTTTTCACGCCTTCTCCTCCTGCGGTGGATACCTTCGTCCACGTACCCCTAGCCGTAAGTAGGGATATCCCCGACTTTTGGGTGACTCCGATTCAGGGACCGTTCATCCGCAGGGGCGAGGTGACCTATACCACCGCTCGCGCACCATGGATTCATGTCCGCCCCAGCTATCTCACCGTCGTCTCCCAGCACCCCGGCGAGCCCCGTGCGGCCGCGTCCGTTCGCAGCCGCGAGCCCCGCCGTCCCAGTGCGGCCCGTGCCCCGAGGTGGCCGTTCCCCGTTCCGGCGCCTGCGCCGCGGCCGCGCCACGCGAGCACTTCCGCCCCGGCACGCCCGTCCCGCGCGGCGCGCTACCGCACCATCGGATTGACGCTGTTGGGCACCGCCGCCGGCCTGCTCGCCATTGTCCTCACCCTCGTGTGGAGCGCGGACGCTCCACCCTCAACCCGACTGCTCGCGCCGCTGTTGGCCGGACTCATCCTGCTCGCCGTATGGCACCGCGAGCGCATCACCCGACGCGCCCACCTGGCCGCCGCGAGCGCCCGGCGGGAGGAGCTGGGGGAGCTCGTGCGCACGCATGGAGCTGGCACGCTCGGCTGGATGGCGACCTGGCCCGGCAACCAGGCGTGGATCGCCGCCGACGGGAGGACTGGCTTCGCCTACCGGTCCTGCGGCGGCGTCGCCCTCACGCTCGGCGACCCGGCCACCGCAACCGACCAGGTGGGTGCCGCGATCGATGACTTTGCCGCCTTCGCCGCCGACTCCGGGCTGATCCCGGCCCTGTATTCCGTGCACGCCCCGGTGATGGAGGCGGCGCGCTCGCGCGGCTGGACCATCCTGCAGGTCGCCGAGGAGGCGGTGCTCGATCTGGAGGGACTGGCCTTCCGCGGCAAGGCCTTCCAGGATGTGCGTACCGCCCTGAACCATGCCCGCCGGGAGGGCATCACCGCCCAGTGGACCACCTGGCCCGCGGCGCCCGCGGGCCTGCGCGATCAGATCCGTGCCATCTCCCAGGCGTGGGCGGCGGACAAGCCCCTGCCGGAGATGGGCTTCACCCTCGGCGGCCTGGCCGAGCTCGACGACACCGACACGCGCCTGCTGCTGGCCGTCGACGCCGAGGGCACCGTTCACGCCGTCACCTCCTGGCTGCCCGTGTACCGCGACGGCGAGGTCATCGGTCTCACCCTGGACGTCATGCGCCGTCGGAAGGACGGGTGGCGGCCCGCCATCGAGTATCTGATCGCCCGCGCCGTCCAGGACGCGCAGGCAGAGGGACTGGAGCTGCTGTCCCTGTCGGGCGCCCCGTTGGCCCGCTCCGCCGACGTCCCCTGCCCGGGTGCGGCCGCGGCCCGTCTGGATCCGGCATTGGACTGGTTGGCCCGCCGGCTGGAGCCGGCCTACGCTTCGCCTCCCTGCATGCCTTCAAACAGAAGTTCCAGCCGCGGGCGGTGCCCATGTATCTGGCGGTGCCGGAGGCCATTGATCTGCCGGCGGTGGGGCTGGCGATCGCCCACGCCTACGTGCCCGGCTGACGCCCGCGCAGGCGGCCCGCTTCGCCCGGGCGCTGGTGAATCATGAGTGACGGCGTGGTGCAGCTGCTGCGGCAGGTGCGGCTGCTGCACCCGTGGATGGGGGCGGCGTGCCTCGCGTCGTCGTGGTGGTGGCGGCACTGGTGTGGTTAACCCGTACCCGGCACCTGCCGTGGCGCCGCCAGCTCGCCGCGCCCCTGGCCGGGGCGGGGATCGGGGTGGCCTGCTGGGTGGCGGTTGACTGCCTGTGGCGTCCCTTCGCCGACGGCGTGGGGGCCACCGTGTGGCTGTGGGTGGCGCTGACGACAACCGTCGTCGTCCAGGTACTGCTCGGCGGGGACGCGGCCGCCGACCGGGCCCGGGTGCATGAGCACAAACGGCGGATGGTGCGCGCCGCCGGGTCGGGCGTGTCGATCACCGCCACTGTGGCGGCCGCCTGTCTGGCCGTCAACGCGTTCTTCGCCGCCTATCCGTCGGCCGCCGCGGTGCTCGGCATGGGGGTGGCGACGACGCCGCTGGCGTCCCTGCCGGCCGCGGCCGCCCTGCCCCGCCACCCCGAGCGTGGGCGGGGCGTACTGGAAGAGACCTGGCAGGCGCCCGCCGACATGCCGGAGACCGGCGCCGTTGTCACCGCCGCCATCCCGGCCGGCGACCAGTCCGGCACCGACGGCTTCACGCCGCGTGACGCCTACATCTACCTGCCGCCGGCCTACCTGACGCCGCAGCGTCCGGCACTGCCGGTACTGGTACTACTGACCGGCCAGCCGGGTAGCCCCTCGGACTGGTTCGAACTGGGCGGGTTGAAGGACTCGCTGGATGCCTACGCCGCGGCGCACGGCGGCCTGGCGCCGGTGGTGGTGGTCGCGGATCTGCTGGGCAGTCCTTACCGCAACCCGCTGTGCGCCGACACCGTGCGCGGCGGAAAGGTGGCCACCTACCTGGAGCAGGACGTGCCCGCGTGGATTCGCACCCACCTGCAGGTGGATGACGATGCGGCGCACTGGGCGATCGGGGGACTATCCAACGGCGGCACCTGCGCGCTGCAGGCGGTGGCCCGCTCCCCGCAGGTCTACCCCACCTTCCTGGCCATGAGCGCCGAAGAGCACCCCACCCTGGGTTCGGAGCAGCGCACCATCGACGTCGGCTTCGCCGGGGACCGGGCCGCTTATGCGGCGAACGATCCGCTCTCCCTGTTGGCGGCCGCGCCGGCCGGAAGCTACACCGGTGTGGCCGGGGTGTTGTCGGTGGGCACCGGCGACAGCCGCTACGCGCAAGTGGTGCCGACCGTAGCCGACGCGGCCATGCGGGCGGGCATGTCGGTGACGGAGCGGGAGTATCCCGGCGGACACACCTGGGCGGTGTGGTCGGCGGCGCTGCGCGATCAGCTCGACTGGTTGGGCCGCCGCCTCGCACTCACAGCGTGAGCGTGGGACACGTCTTCCCCCTCTGATACGAGCTTTTGCACCCTGGTGTACGGCAATTTGCCATACACCAGGGTGCAAAAGCTCGCAGTAGACGGCCGGGTCAACCTCTGCCCCCTTCCGCCCGGTTCGACCTCAGACCAACAGCTCGCGCAGACTCGGACCGCCGACCCCGACGCGCCACGCCCGCCAACCGTCAATGTCCTGGGTGTGCTGGGCGGCGTTGGCCGCCGCAGACGGGTCACGGTAGGCGGTGCCGTCGGCCAGGGTGATGGTGCCGTCGGCGGCCAGCGTCGCCCGGTGGTCGATGCCGCGGCGACGGCGTAGCCACACCAAGGTCGTGGGGGTCTCGAGCGTCTGGGCGATGGCCGCCAGCGCCTGCTCGGAGGCCTCACCGGAGGGGACGGTGGGCTCGGCTCCGAGCGCCGCGGCGTCCAGGCGGTGTCCGCTACCGGAGGCAGCGGGGGCCGGGACCGGGGCGCCGTCGTCGGGCTGCGGGCCGGGGGTCTGAGCGACCACCGGCGTGGGCACGGTGGCGGCGGAGGGTTCAGGGTCAGCGGCCGGGGCCGCAACCTGGGCGGCCGGGTCTAAGTCCAATGCCTGGCTGGCGACGTCGGTGTGCAGCAGTTCCACGGACACCAGGGCGCGTCCGTCTTCGGTGGAGCGGACCCGCAGCTCGTGCAGCTCCACGCCGGATTCGGCGATCATGCCGAAGGAGGTGCGCACGTCGTCGGCGATGCTGGTGGCCACGACGGTCAGGCGCGGCCCGGGCTCGACGCGGGCGGGCATGGCGCCGCGGAAGCCGGCCCAGTCCTGCTCGAAGGCGGGCAGGCCCCCGGGGTAACGGGAGGCGAGTTGGTCGCGGCCGGTGCGGGCGGCATTGGTAGCACGGGCCATGGCCAGCAGCAGCGCGGTGGAGTCGAGCACGTCAATGACCTCAATGGTGACGACCTGGCCGGCAGCGTCGAGCGCGGTCAGAGCGTCGCCGCCGACGACCTGATCCCAGCCGATGGCCAGCAGCGGCCGATGCAGCACCTCGGCAATCTGCCGACGCACCGCAGCCAGGACGGCGGCGCGGTCCGCATCGGTGGCGGGGCGGCCGAGAACCGCAGGCTCGAGCCGGTCATCCTTGAGGTCAAAGAGCGCCATCTTGATGTGCCTTCCTGTCCGGCGCTCACCGCACCGACGGGTCGCGCACCATGCTGGGCCATCCTCTCACGTGCAGAGGGGCACATCGCACCTGTGTGGCTCATGCACACGCCAACCAGCAGTCAGTATGTGCGCGCATTGTCACCAACCGCCTGTGAGGCCGACGCCAGAGGCTCGCGAGCCCTGCGCGCTCCGCCATGACATCGCCGTCATCGCGCTTGGCGGGTACGGCTACATCCCCAAGACCCAGGTCAGTGGCAGTGTCCTCCACCTCTTCCCAGGCCGCGGCGGCGGGCCGGGAGTCATCACGGATGCGACCTAAACGACGGCGGCGGCGCCCGGCACGCACCAGGGAGGGGGCGGCGAGCAGCATTGCGGCGGCAACTGCCGCAACCAGCCACAGCATGTGGTGCCCCAGCTGGTTCCCGGCATGGGCAGCGGAGTCCGATGGCGTCACCTTCACCGTGGCGAGGCGGCGCAATAGGGCGATGGAGTGTGCTGCGACGGCGCGGTGATGCTCCTCGCCCAGGCACAGTTCAACGTCGTGCCCGGCGCGCGCCCAGGCTCAATGATTCCAGCTGCTTGGCTGACCGACGTCTCGAAGGTGTCGGCATCGGGGTACGCGGCGGCGCGCAGGTCGAGCGCCAGACGGCGGGGAGCGCGGGCGTCGGACTCCCGATCGACTACGAGCGGCCGGTCAATGCGGGCGGATTGGCGCCAGTGGACGGCAGTGAGGGAGTCGCCGGGCCGATAGCCGCGCAGGTTGCCGAGTTGGCGGCCAGAGCCGGCGGAGAGCGAGCGGGGCCGAGCCGATGCGCCGGGGGCGTCGCACCGGCCGGCCCGAGTCGGGCCCGGGAGCGTGTCCGGTGGGAGCGGGTGCGGCAGAACCAGGACGTCGTCAGCGGCGCGCAGCGGGATGCGGACGCGCGCCAGCCCGAGCGGGTCGTAGCAGATCAGCGTCTCGGGGCCGACCACGATTCGCCCGCGCCGGGGCGAGCGGTAAGAGATCGCGCAGCCGCCCCCCATTCACGGGAATCGTGAAGCGGTCATTGTTGACGCGCCAGGTCACCCACAGAGGCATCCACCGGGGCAGGTGTGTGGTCAGAGCGAGTCGCCAGATGGCCTGCTCACCGGCACGGACCTCACCCGAAGTGCTCTGCTGCAGGCCCGGACGGGCGATGAGCGCCAGCGTCCAGCCGGCGAGTAGCCCGGCGGCGGCCAGCGCGGCCAGGAGGAGGCCCAGGTCGCGCATGAGGCTCAGGCCGGCGAAGGTGCCGCCGCCTATCAGTGCCGCCCCAAGCAGGAGCACCTGCCAGCCCGACGCTGACGGCACCGTCCAGGGGACGAGCCGGTGTGGGGGCCGTCCGCCGCTGGCTGCGGCAACACGAGCGCGCCCGGTGCGGCGGCTGGGTGTGTAGGGCCATGGTCTGGCACCGCGCGCGTGAGTCGGCATCGGCTCAGTCGCCCGCCGGCACGGGCAGGTTCGCGACGATGCGCCGCAGGACGCGGGTGGAGGCGGCAAGCGCGTCGGCGGCCGCGGCGTATTGCCCGGTCGGGATGAGTCGGTGGGCGAGCACGTCCACGGCGGCATGGGCGACGTCGTCGGGCGAGACGAAGCCTCGGCCGGCCATGGCAGCGCGAGCGCGGGCGACGGCTGCCAGGTGGAGGCCGGCGCGGGGGCTGGCGCCCAGGGCGATGGCGGCGTCGTTGCGGGTGGCGGCCACCAGGGCGACGATGTA
>NZ_MTPX02000081.1 GCF_002154335.2 Actinomyces ruminis | reverse complement strand
CGACCGACTGGGCCCAGCCGCGCCGGCGGACCGCGGACAGCATGGTGGCGTTGAAGCGGGCGCCCACCAGACCGCGGTGCAGCCGGTCGGGCTCCTCCCAGGCCAGCAGCACCTGCGCGCCGGATCCGCCCAGCATGGACATGGTCGCCCCCACCGGGATGGAGTCACGCAGGCCGATCGGGCGCTCGGCGTTGGCCACACACACGCGCACGTCCCCCTGCCGCCGATACAGCTGCGCGGACTCGTGCGTCTTGTCCCGCAGTGCCGCCAGCACCGGCCCGGCGGCGGCCAGTAGGTGGTCCTCCCCAGCGGCGGAGGCGAGTTCGTTCAGGCGCGGCCCCAGAATGAACCGGCCCTGCGCGTCGCGCGCCAGCAGGCGGTGGTACTCCAGCGCCACGGCAATGCGGTGTGCCGTCGGCCGGGCGAGATGGGTGGTGGTGACCAACTGCGCCAGCGTGGCCGGTCCCGCCTCGAGTGCGCTCATGACCAGTGCGGCCTTGTCGATGACGCCAACCCCGCTGCCGCTTTCGATGTCACCCAGAGTGTCCATAATCTGATACTGCCATTCCGAGTGGTGAGACTTCAAGTAGCGTGAAGTCAGAAAACGGCCCGGAGTTTGCCGGTTCCGCAAATGCGGGCGGCTCCGGGCCGAACCGCCCCTCAAGGAAAGGAAGTGCAGCGATGGGAATGACCCTGGCACAGAAGGTGTGGCGCGACCACGTCGTCGCCCCCGGCACCGACGGAGCCCCGGACCTGCTCTACATCGACCTCCACCTGGTCCACGAGGTCACCAGCCCCCAGGCCTTCGAGGGACTGCGCCTGGCCGGCCGCAAGGTCCGGCGCCCCGACCTGACCCTGGCCACCGAGGACCACAACACCCCCACCCTGGACATCGACCTGCCCATCGCCGACGTCACCAGCCGCACCCAGATCGAGACCCTGCGCGCCAACTGCGCGGAGTTCGGGGTGCGCCTGCACTCCCTCGGCGACGCCGACCAGGGCATCGTCCACGCCGTCGGCCCGCAGCTGGGCCTGACCCAGCCCGGCATGACCGTGGTGTGCGGCGACTCCCACACCTCCACCCACGGCGCCTTCGGGGCGCTCGCCTTCGGCATCGGCACCAGCCAGGTCGAGCACGTGCTGGCCACCCAGACCCTGCCGGTCGCCCCCTTCAAGACCATGAGCGTGCTTATCGACGGCGACCTGCCCGCCGGGTCCGGCGCCAAGGACATCATCCTGCCATCATCGCCAAGATCGGCACCAACGGCGCCCAGGGGCACGTCATCGAGTACCGCGGCCGCGCCATTGAGCAGCTGTCGATGGAGGCCCGCATGACCATCTGCAACATGAGCATCGAGGCCGGCGCCCGCGCCGGCATGATCGCCCCCGACGAGACCACTTTCGCCTACCTCAAGGGCCGCCCGCACGCCCCCGAGGGTGAGGACTGGGACGCCGCCGTTGCCTACTGGCGCTCGCTGCGCACCGACGACGACGCCGTCTTCGACACCGAGGTCGTCCTGCAGGCCGCCGACATCGAGCCCTACGTCACTTGGGGCACCAACCCCGGCCAGGGGCTGCCCATTTCCGCCGCAGTGCCCGACCCGCAGGACATCGCCGACGAGACCGGCCGTCGCGCCGCCGAGCGGGCCCTGGAGTACATGGACCTGAGGCCCGGCACCCCACTGCGTGACATCAAGGTGGACACCGTCTTCCTGGGGTCGTGCACCAACGGCCGCATCGAGGACCTGCGCGCCGCCGCCGCCGTCATCAAGGGCCGCACCAAGGCGCCCGGACTGCGCATGCTGGTCGTGCCGGCCTCCGCCCGCATCCGCCTGCAGGCCGAGGCCGAGGGCCTGGACCAGGTGTTCAAGGACTTCGGCGCCGAGTGGCGCAACGCCGGCTGTTCCATGTGCCTGGGCATGAACCCCGACCAGCTCTCGCCCGGCGAGCGCGCCGCCTCCACCTCCAACCGCAACTTCGAGGGTCGCCAGGGCAAGGGTGGGCGCACCCACCTGGTCTCGCCCGTCGTCGCCGCCGCCACCGCCGTGCGCGGCACCCTGTCCACCCCCGCGGACCTGCCGGTGCTCGCCGCCTGAGCCGCCCAAGCCGTCCGCCGCCAGCCCGAGAAGGAAGCCCGTCATGGAGAAGTTCATCCGTCACACCGGCATCGGCGCCCCGCTGCGCCGCAGCGCCGTGGACACCGACCAGATCATTCCCGCCGTCTACCTCAAGCGCATCACCCGCACCGGCTTCGAGGACGCCCTGTTCGCCTCCTGGCGGGCGAACGAGGCCGACTTCATCCTCAACCAGGACGCCTACAAGCATGCCAGCGTGCTGGTGGCCGGGCCGGACTTCGGCACCGGCTCCTCGCGCGAGCACGCGGTGTGGGCGCTGAAGGACTACGGCTTCAAGGTGGTGCTCGCGCCCCGCTTCGCCGACATCTTCCGCGGCAACGCCGGCAAACAAGGGCTGGTTGCCGGCGTGATCAGCCAGGAGGACGCCGAACAGCTGTGGAAGATCCTGGAGACCGAGCCCGGCACCGAGATCACCGTAGACCTGGAGCAGCGCACCGTCGAGGCGGGCTCCTTCCGCACCGTCTTCCAGATCGACGACTACGTGCGCTGGACCCTCATGGAGGGCCTGGACGATATCTCGCTGACCCTCACCCACGAGGACGAAATCAGCGCCTACGAGCAGGCCCGGCCCGCCTACAAGCCGCGCACCCTGCCCGCCCGCCACGAGCCGCCCGTCGCCGTTGCCCCTGCCCGCGCGGCGGATATGCCCGTACCCATCGGCTATCCCTTCCTACGACCGGGCGCCTGAGCCACCCGGTCGCGTTCTCGCTCGCCGCCACACCGGTGAGTTGAAGGCCACGCAGCGGTTCGCTGTGAGCGGGCCGGGGATGGCTCCATGCGCCGCCCACCCGCCTATGCTGAGGGCACCCGCATCCGGTGCGGGTGACGCCGTATCCCCGCGGCGCCCGATCTTCACGCGAACACTCGGAGGTACGCATGGTCGACGGTCTGCTTCAGGTCGAGGGCGGGCGCCCGCTCAACGGTGAGATCACCGTCCGCGGCGCCAAGAACCTCGTCCCCAAGGCGATGGTCGCCGCCCTCCTGGGAACCACGCCGTCGGTATTGCACAACGTTCCGCTCATCCGCGACGTCGACGTCGTGTCCGGACTGCTGTCCCTGCACGGGGTGAGCGTCGACTATGACCAGGCCGAGGGCATTCTGCGGCTGGACCCCTCCAGCGTCGAGAGTGCCCACATGGCCGACATCGACGCCCACGCCGGCTCCTCCCGCATTCCGATCCTGTTCTGCGGCCCGCTGCTGCACCGACTCGGTGAGGCCTTCATTCCCGACCTGGGCGGCTGCCGCATCGGTGACCGCCCCATCGACTTCCACCTGGATATCCTGCGCAGCTTCGGCGCGACCGTGGACAAGCAGCCCCAGGGCATCCGCCTGACCGCCCCCGAGGGGCTGCGCGGGACCGTCATCGACCTGCCCTACCCGTCCGTCGGCGCCACCGAGCAGACCCTGCTCACGGCCGTGCGCGCCGAGGGTCTGACGGAGCTGCGCGGCGCCGCCGTCGAGCCGGAGATCATGGACCTGGTGGACGTGCTGCAGAAGATGGGCGCCATCATCTCCGTGGACACCGACCGCACCATCCACGTCGAGGGTGTGGACGAGCTGGTCGGCTACAACCACCGCGCCCTGCCCGACCGCATCGAGACCGCCTCCTGGGCCGCGGCCGCCCTGGCCACCCACGGCGACGTGTTCGTCCACGGTGCCCACCAGAGCGACATGACCACCTTCCTGAACATCTTCCGCAAGGTCGGCGGCGCCTTCGACGTGCGCGAGGACGGCATCCGCTTCTACCACCCCGGCGGCGACCTGAGGAGCATCGTGGTGGAGACCAACGTCCACCCCGGCTTCATGACCGACTGGCAGCAGCCGCTCGTCGTCGCCCTGACCCAGGCCGAGGGGTTGTCCATCGTGCACGAGACCGTGTACGAGAACCGTTTCGGCTTCACCGGTGCGCTGCGCAAGATGGGCGCCACCATCCAGGTGTACCGAGAGTGCCTGGGCGGCACCGCCTGCCGCTTCGGGCAGCGCAACTTCTACCACTCCGCCGTCATCTCCGGCCCCACCCCGCTGCATGGGGCGGACATCGTCGTGCCCGACCTGCGCGGCGGCTTCTCCCACCTGATCGCCGCGCTCGCCGCAGAGGGCACCAGCCGCGTGGAGGGTGTGAACCTCATCGACCGCGGCTATGAGCACTTCATGAGCAAGCTCGCCGCGCTGGACGCCAACGTCACGCGCCTGGCCTGAGTCGGGGCTGCCGAGTCGCTCGGCGAGTTCGTCTTCACGGCCCGGCCGTCCCCGTTCATGCAACGGGAGCGGGGCTAGGGCGCCAGCCTGCTCTCGCGGCCGCCATCCGGCCTACGGCCATCCGCCCACCGGGGCGACCGGGAGTGGGTAGAGTGCCAATGTGTCCACCACACGACGCATGACCCCCTTCTACCGGTTCGCGGCCAGGGGTGCGATCATTCCGTTTCTCAAGGCGGTCTCCAAGCAGCACGTGACCGGAGCCGAGAACATCCCCCGCGAGGGCGGCTTCATCGCGGTTGCCAACCACCTGTCCAATCTGGACCCGCTCACCGCCATGCGCGCGCTCGTGGACGAGGACGTGCCCATCTACTCGCTGGCCAAGTCCCAGCTGTTCGAGATCCCCCTTCTCGGGCACGTCTTCCGCGCCGGCGGGCAGATCCCCGTGTACCGGGACTCGGCCGCCGCCGGCAACTCCCTGGTCGAGGCCGAGCGGCGGCTGCGGGCCGGTGACCCGGTCATGATCTTCCCCGAGGGCACCCTCTCGCGCGACCCGCTGCAATGGCCCATGACCGGCAAAACCGGCGCCGCCCGTCTGGCCATGCGCACCGGCGCGCCCCTGCTGCCCATCGGCCAGTGGGGAGCACAGAACGTCCTGGGCGCCTACGGCACCGGCTTCCGCCCCTTCCCCCGCAAGGACGTGCACGTCCTGATCGGCGAGCCCTTCGACCTGGCGGCCTACGGCTCGGACATCTCCGACCGGGACGCCGTGCGCGCCGCGACCGTCGAGATCATGCGGCGCATCACCGAACTGGTTGAGCAACTGCGCGGCGAGAAGGCCCCCCGCCCCTTCGACATGAAGTACGACGGCGACCCGGGCAAGGGCAATATCGGCGTTCGCCGCCCCGACCCGCCGACGCCGCAGGCACCGTCTGCGGACGCAGACCATGGCGCCGGCGGCTCGGCAGCGGGCTCGGAAGGCCCCGCGGCCGACGGTTCGGGTGAGGAGCACCAGTCATGAGCGCCGCCGGCTCCACCGGCTTCCTCCACCCGGGCGCGCGCCACGCCGCCGTTATCGGTGCCGGCGCCTGGGGCACCACCTTCGCCCGCCTGCTGGCCCAGGCCGGAACGCCCGCCGTCGTCTGGGCCCGCCGCGAAGAGATCGCCGCGGAGATCAACACCGGCACCAACACCCGCTATCTGCCTGGGATCCGCCTGCCCGAGATCGTCACCGCCACCACGGACATCCACGCCGCCGTCGCCGGAGCCGGGCTCGTCGTCGTGGTGGTGCCTGCCCAGACCGCCCGGGGTGTGCTCACCCCGCTGCGCGGCGTCCTGGACGACGACGCGATCGTCGTCTCCCTGATGAAGGGGGTGGAGGCCGGCACGGGCCTGCGCATGAGCCAGGTCATCGCCGAGGCGCTCAACCTGCCCGCCTCCCGCATCGCCGTGGTCTCCGGCCCGAACCTGGCCGACGAGATCGCCGCCGGGCAGCCCACCGCCACCGTCGTGGCCGCGCCCGATGAGGCGGTGGCTGTGCGCGTCGCCGCTCTGTGTGCTACCGGCACCTTCCGCCCCTACACCAACACCGACGTACTCGGCGTGGAGCTGTGCGGCGCGGTGAAGAACGTGATCGCCCTGGCCGTCGGCATCACCGCCGGGCGCGGCTTCGGGGATAACTCGAAGGCCACCGTCATCACCCGCGGACTGGTGGAGATCACGCGCCTGGGCATCGCGCTGGGGGCGAGCCCCGAGACCTTCGCCGGCCTGGCCGGCATGGGCGACCTGGTGGCCACCTGCTCCTCGCCGCTTTCGCGCAACCAGACCTTCGGGCGGCGCCTGGGCGAGGGCATGAGCGTGGCCGAGGCGGCGGCCGCCTCGCGCGGGGTCGCCGAGGGCGCCAAGTCCGCCCGTGCCGTGCTCGACCTGGCGACCGCCCACGGGGTGGACATGCCCATCACCGCCGGGGTGGTCGCCGTTGTCGAGGGGGCGGCCACCGTGGAGGAGGTCAACGACGCCCTGTTGTCTCGTCCCCGCAAGGCCGAGGGCGTCAACGCCGCGCCGCTGACCTGAGACCTGAACCCGCCTCTCTCGCCGAGACCGGCAGTTGTTACGTGCCGAGACCGGTAGACATGGCGCAGCTTGTCAGCAACGTTCCTGAGGGGAGGTTGTGGCTCCTGAGGCGGCGTGCGATGCCTGACGGTTCGTCACCAATGACGACGGTTCGTCACTTGGCACCAACGCTTCGGCACTTCCGGCGACGGTACGTACCTCCACCGTACGAACCGTCACAAGAAGGTACGAATCGCTGACCAGAACATACGAACCCTGACGCGAAGGTACGAACCGTCGTCGCAACGTACGAACCGTCGTTCGCCGCGAACCAGGGTGAACAGCGCCTGAACACGCGCCTGCTATATGCCCCCATTGCCGCCCACGAGCCGGCCGATCGGTCCTCCCCGTCGCAACGCTGCGGCGACGCCTTCTGGGCGCACGTCGAGCGCAGCGAGCATGGACACCGGGAACCACTGGAAGGTCAGATCATCTTCTACGGCACCGACCTCGCCGACGGATGCGGCCTGGATCAAGACGTTCAGCTCATGATGGCCGCCGGTGTCGTCCGTGTATGAGTGCTCGATGAAACCGAGCCCGTGCAACTCGGTGACTTCCAGCCGAGCTTCCTCGATGAGCTCGCGTACCAGGCACTGTGACAAGGTTTCGCCGGTCTCAAGGTGCCCGCCGGGAAGAAACCACCAGCCGGAGCCGGTACTTTGGACGAGGAGAACCTCGTCCCCGCGGCGAATCACCCCGCGCACAATGAGTTCGGTGCTGATGCCCTCGTCAGTCATCGGCGACGTCGATCACCAGACGGGTCGGGTTCGTCAGCGTGAAGATCCGGTAGGTCTGGGAATCGGTGCCCAGCACCACCTGGAACTGGTCCTCGAAGGCCAGGTCCAGGTAGGCCTCCTCGATGCCCTCGTCATCGCCGACGGCGTCGAAGTCGAAGCGCACCGGCTCGGTGTACGCCACCGCCTGCTGCTCCTCACTGATCGGCATGGTGACCCCGGTGCCGGTGACCACCAGGGTGAAGTCGCCCCTGACGTCGATGGGATCGCCCTTGCCCTGGGTGTGGGCCTGGTCGGTCCACTGCGCCGACCAGCCCGGCGTGCCCTCGCCGGAGAACTCCACCACGAAGCGGGAGTAGTCCTCGTCATCATGGGAGCCGATGCGCACGTCGGAGATAATCAACTCCGAGTCGGCGGCCGCGGCCTGACCGTCCGCGCCGGTGCCCCAGGCAGGCGCGCCCGACGGGCTGGTCTCCTCCTGCGTGAGCGAGCCGGTGGTGGTCGGCGCCTGGGAGGCGGCGGGAGACTGTGCCCCCGAAGCCTCGTCGGTGGCCCCGGTAGAGGCGACAGCGTCGGCCGACTCGGCGGCCGCAGTGGGGGAGGAGGAGTCAGCGGAGGAGGCGTTGGTGCCTGAACCCGAGCCACAGGCCCCCAGGGTGATCGCGCCGGTCAACAGTAGGGCCAGGGTGGGGACGAGTGTGCGACGAGCACAGGTGAGCGGATCTGGACGTTTCATGGTGTCTCCTACTTCGAGCGAACCATGCGTGTGATGTCAATCATACGGAAGTTCTTGCGGTGATGCATAGCGGGAAGCAGCGCGGTGTGGAGCCCACTCCGGATGCGCCGGGCCGACGCCGGGCGGCGCCTTCGCGGCCAAAACGGCCAGGTCGCGGTAGCGTTGCCACCATGTCGGTCCCCAACGCAATAAGTGCAGTTAACACCGGTGAAAACGCGGATTACAGCCCCGCGTCGTCGTCTGCTGCTTTGACGGGCTCGGACTCCCATGCCGGCTGCCATGCGCGCAAGCCACGGGTCGCCGTCGTCTTCGGGGGGCGCAGCGGTGAGCACACCATCTCCTGCGCCACTGCCGCCGGCGTGCTGGACGCCATCGACCGGGACCGCTACGAGGTGCTGCCGGTCGGCATCACCCGGCAGGGGCAGTGGGTGCTGGTGGATGACGACCCCGACGCGCTGCGTCTGAATGACGACCGCCCCCCGGTGGAGATCACCACAGGCGGGCTCGGCCGCGGCGAACTGGCCATGCGGCTGGGCGGTGGGAATCTCACCGCCATCACTCCCACCGGCCCCGAAGTGCTCGGCGCCGTCGACGTCGTCCTGCCGCTGTTGCACGGCCCCTACGGCGAGGACGGCACCATTCAGGGCATGCTGGAGATGCTGGGCCTGCCCTACGTCGGCTGCGGCGTGCTCGCCTCCGCCGCCGGCATGGACAAGCAGGTCACCAAGGTCTTGCTGCAGGCCGCGGGCATCCCCACCGCGCCGCACGTGCTCGTCGAGCCGCACCGGTGGCGGCGGGACAAGGAGGCCATCCTCGCCCAGTGCGCGCAACTGGCCCGCCCCCTGTTCGTCAAGCCCGCCCGCGCGGGCTCCTCCCTGGGCATCACCCGGGTGGAGGACCTTGCCGACCTGGAGGCGGCCATCGAGTCCGCCCGTGCGGTGGACCCAAGGTGCTGGTCGAGTCCGGCATGCGGTGGACCCAAGGTGCTGGTCGAGTCCGGCATCGT
>NZ_MTPX02000079.1 GCF_002154335.2 Actinomyces ruminis | reverse complement strand
AGCCGGCCTTCACCGCCCCGGCACCCGGCACGGCGCCCGCCCCGGCCGCCGAAGCCACAGACGCGCCGGCCGGCCCCCGGCATCACAACCCCTAACCCCGCAGAACCGAAGGACGAACCCGTGACCACCCGCGCCGACGCCGGAGACGACCTGCTACGCATCCTCGATGAGCTGGATGAACTCGTCTCCACCGCCCGCTCCCTGCCCATGAGCTCCTCCGCGATTGTGAGCCGGCAGGAGGCGCTCGACCTGATCGACCGCGCCCGCCAGGCCGTGCCCACCGCGGTGCACCGGGCCGAGGAGATCGTCGCCGACGCCGACGCCGTTCTCGCCCAGGGCCGCGAGGAGTCCCGGCGCATCCTCAACCACGCCCAGGAGGAGGCCGAGCGGCTGGTCGCCGGGGAGAACATCGTGCGCATGGCCAACGATCGCGCCGACGCCATCATCTCCACCGCCGAGGAGCGCGCCGCACGGCTGCGCCACGGCGCCGACGACTACTCGGACCGCTCCCTGGCCGCCCTGCAGACCGAGATCGACAAGCTCGCCGAGCAGGTGCAGGCCGGCCGCGACGCGCTGGCCGCCCGCCTGGAGACCGCTGCCGCCGACGCCGCCGACGCCGAGCGGGAGCAGCAGGAGGCCAACCGCCACTTCGCCGGCTGGTCCGTGGACCCGGCCGCCGCCCGCAACTGGTCCAAGGGCGGCCGGTAGGACCGGCGGCCGCGCGCTCGGTCAGGACGGCGCACGGCCGGGTGTTCCGGTCGACAGCGCCGCCGCTAGGCTGGAGCGCCCGCCCGCGAGTAGATTCGCCTGCGCCGCCTTCGGCGTGCGGCCCTGCGACTTCAGACCATCCAGGAGGAATGCCATGGCCCCGACGGCCGGACTCGTCGTCGACATCATCGACCTGCCCCAGCAGGTCGGGTCGCTCAAAAACATCCATCTGGAGACCCCCGCCCCCGCCGACCTCGGCGCCGAGATGATCGGCGCCCGCGAGGGCAGCCCACTGGTGGTGGATGCGGAGCTGACCAGCCTGGACAACGGCGTGCTGGTGCGCGGCCGTGCCGACGTCCACCTGGCGGGCCAGTGCGTGCGCTGCCTGCGCGACCTCGAGGAGGACACCACCGTCTCCTTCGACGAGCTCTACTTCACCCCGGAGGCCGCCCGTGCCCAGGCCGCCGAGGGGGATGAAGAGGCCGACGAGTTGTTCATCCTCGGCGAGTCCACTCTGGACCTCGAACCCGCCCTGCGCGACGCCTCGTGCTCGCCCTGCCCTTCCAGCCGCTGTGCCGCGAGGATTGCGCGGGGCTGTGCCCGCATTGCGGCGAGCGCCTGGACGACCTGCCCGCCGACCACCACCACGAGCAGCTCGACCCGCGCTGGTCCGCCCTGGCCAGTCTGCTGGCCGACGGCGCGGACGCCGACACCGGTGCGGACGCCGCCGCCGGGACCGACGCCGAGGCCACCGGATCCACCGCCGACGGCGAGGGGGCGCAGCACTGATGAGCTCGCGGCGCAAGCAGAAGCGCGTCGACACCCCGGCGCGCGAGGATGTGGACACGCTCCTCTTCCGCTGGGGCGAACGCATCGACGCCGACCTGCTCGATCTGGCGCTGACCCACCGCTCCTGGGCGCACGAGCACGGCGGTCTGCCCACCAATGAGCGCCTGGAGTTCCTGGGCGACTCGGTGCTCGGCATTATCGTCACCGAGAATCTGTACCGCACTCACCCGGATCTGCCCGAGGGCCAGTTGGCCAAGATGCGCGCCGCCACCGTCTCCGAGCCGGCCCTGGCCGCCGTCGCCCGCGACCTCGGCCTGGGCGAGTTCATCAAGCTCGGCCGCGGCGAGGCCCTGTACGGCGGTCGCGACAAGGACTCCATCCTGTCCGACACCGTGGAGGCCCTCATCGGCGCCACCTATCTGACCACCGGGCTGGAGCCGGTGCGTGTGGTGGTGGAGCGCCTGGTGTCCCGGTTCCTCAACGACGCCTCCATGCGCGGGGCGGGGCTGGATTGGAAGACCAGCCTGCAGGAGCTCACCGCCGTGCACGGTCTGGGCAACCCCGGCTACGAGGTTGAGGGCACGGGTCCCGACCACCGCCGGGTGTTCACCGCCCGCGCCCGGGTGGACGGCCGCGTGTATGGAGAGGGCTCCGGCAGTTCCAAGAAGATCGCCGAGCATGCCGCGGCCGAGGCCGCCTACGCCGCCATCCTGGCCGAGCGCGGTGACGGGGGCCTGAGTCTGCCCGGGGTCAATGAGGCCCTGCGCGCCGATCTCGGCGCCGCCGTCGGCGCCGGCACCGACGCCGTCGGCGATTCCGCCGACGTCGCCGCGACGAGGGCCTGAGACCGTGCCGGAGCTGCCCGAGGTCGAGACGGTCCGCGCCGGCCTGGCTCGCCACTTGACCGGCCGCACGGTCGAGTGCGTTGAGATCTTCGATCCGCGCCCGCTGCGCCGGCAGGAGGGTGGTCCCGACGCTTCGTGCGGCAGCTGACGGGCCGCACCTTCACCGCGGCGGTGCGCCGCGGCAAATTCTTGTGGCTACCGCTCGACGACGGGGCCGCCCTGGTCGCCCACCTGGGCATGAGCGGGCAGTTGCTCGTGCACGGCACCGCCGTCGCGGCCGCCCGGGAACCCGGCGGGGACGCCGCCCGCGCCTTCCTTGGCGACCCCGATGCGCCCCGGGTGGACCTGACCGCCACGCGCGCCCCGCAGCCCGCAAGCGATCCCGACGTCCGCCCGCGCCACCTGCGCGTGCGCCTGCGCCTGCGACCCATCCCCGGTGACGCATCAACCGGCGCGGTGCTGGACCTGGTGGATCAGCGCATGTTCGGCGGCCTGCGCGTGGTCGCTATGGTGCCCACCGCGGACGGGGCTCCCGGCGGCGCGGGCAGCCCCGCGCCCCTGATCCCCGCCGACGTCACTCACATCGCCCGCGACCTGCTCGACCCGCACCTGGACCGCCCCGCCGCAGTCGCCAAGATGCGCCGCTCCAACCGGGCCGTCAAGACCCTGCTCATGGACCAGGGCATCGTCTCCGGCGTCGGCAACATCTACGCCGACGAGGGGCTGTGGGCCGCCCGCGTCCACGGCCTGCGCCCGGGCAAGACACTGGGCCCGCGGGTGACGGCGCGACTGCTTGACGCCACCGGCGAGGTCATGGAACGGGCACTGGCCGCGGGCGGCACCAGCTTCGACGCCCTGTACGTGGATGCCGACGGCGCCGCCGGTTTCTTCGCCCGCTCACTGGCCGTGTACGGGCGGGCCGGGCAGGAATGCCGACGCTGCGGCACGCTCCTGCGGGCCGAGACGATCGGGGGCCGCAGCCACGTGTTCTGCCCCCGCTGCCAGACTCGTCCGCGGCAGGCGCGCAGCTGAGGCCGCCGGCGCACCTGCTCCGCGTATGTCTCGTGCCAGCCGTGGGCATGGCGCCGCCCGCCGGGCAACTGTGACGTAGGTCCCGGTGCTGCTAGTCTCCGGTGTATGCAGAGTGCTCCCGCGGCCGAAACGGTCCGCGTCATGATCGTGGACGACCACGAGATCGTTCGCCGCGGCATTGCCGAGATTATCGAACGCGCCGACGGGCTCGATGTGGTCGCCGAGGCCGGCTCCAAGGCGGAGGCCATCCGTCGCGCCGAACTGATGCGCCCCGACGTGGTGCTCGTAGATCTGCAGCTGCCCGACGGCACCGGCATTGAGCTCATGCAGGCGCTGCGCGAGTCCGTGCCCGAAGCCCTGCCCATCGTGCTGACCTCATTCGACGACGACGAGGCACTGGCCGAGTCCTTGGACGCTGGGGCCCGCGCCTACCTGCTTAAGACCGTCCACGGCGCCGAGATCAGCGACGTGGTGCGTGCGGTCGCCTCCGGGCGGGTGCTGCTGGACGAGCGGACGGTGACGCGCCGTCGGGCCGATCACGACGACCCCACCGCCGACCTGACCAATGCCGAGCGCAAGGTACTCGAGCTCATCGGCGATGGCCTGTCCAACCGGGAGATCGGAGAGCGGCTCGGGGTGGCGGAGAAGACCGTCAAGAACCACATCACCTCGCTGCTGGCCAAGATGGGCCTGCAGCGGCGCACCCAGGTGGCCGCCTGGGTGGCCGGCCAGCGCGCCTCCGGCTGGCGGCGCTCCTGAGACGGGGACTGTCGCAGCAAGGCCGCGGCCTTGCGACATGCGTCTCTTTCCAGACTGTTCTCCTTCCTAACGTTCCGGTGACGGTTAGATTGCGGGAGTTGCGGGCAAGGCGCGTCTGAAGGGGAGCCGCACTGATGCAGGTTGACTACGAGGACCTGTCCCTCGCGGGGCCACGTTGTCCAGGCAGGGCACAGAGCACCTGTCCACCATGGAGCAGTTCATAGAGCAGTGGGCGCGGGTGGACTCCGCCGACTTGGGAACGCTCCTAAAAGCGCTCAAGCCGCTCAATGACGCGGTGGTGGAGCTGGGAAAGCTCACCGTGCGCCAGCTGGGCGAGGCCCACGAGTGGACGGGCAAGAAGCTAGACGCCACTCTGGACACCTACGTCGAGACCGACCGGCAGGTCTATGAAGAGGCCGCCCGCATTCTCCGGGAGCGCGGCCACACCGTCCTTCCCTTCACGGACCCGAGAATATATCTTCCCGGATTGGGCGCGGCGGCCCGGGCGGCAGGCCCCGACTACGGTGGGGGAAAGCCATCGGTCATTGAGCAGGTTTACGGTTCTGGTGAAGCCTTGCGAAGGTATGACGAGGACCAGTTCTATCGAGCCGAGAACCGTTACGCCCAGGCGAAGTCGGCCAACCGGGGGATTGAGGAGGCCCAGGACGCGAGTTCCTACCTCGTGCCGCCCGAGCTCCTACCTCTGAGATTGACAACATGCGCTGGAGCGCTGGCGTCCTGCTCGGCTCTGTGGACTGGGTGTTTGAACAGCTCTTCGGCTGGTCGCTGCTCAATGACCTGATCTATAAGCCGTTCGCCGGTGATTGGCGGGTCGTCGACGGCGCCTCGACCGCCTGGTCCTATGTGGACAAGGCGCTCGTTGCTATCGGCGAGAACGACTCTGCAGTGCTGCCCGCCCTCTCGGAGTGGACGGGGGATGGCTCCGAGGCCTGCAACGCCTTCATCACCGCCCTCAGTGGAGCCACGATCGCGCTCAGCTACGCGGCAGGTACGTGAGCGGGATCGTCGGCAAGGTGGCCACGGTGGCGAAGCTCGCTGCTTGGGCGGTAGGTGAAGCGCTGAAGACCATTAGCAACCTGCTGTGTAAGCTCGCTCTGAATGCCACCGTCCCGGTGGCCGGGTGGATCAAGGCAGGGGCTGATATTGCGCTGAGTCTCAACGAGATTCTCTCATGCGTACGAGCAATCAACCTCGTCCTAAATCTGATATACGAGGCGATAGCTGGGGTGGTGCAGGCCAAGGCCAAGATTGTTGAGGTCTCCTACACCGTAATCAACATTGGCGAGGCCGCTGTACGCGGGACGGGGGTGCGAGCATGAGTTATGGATTTGGTTCGGAGCCGCGGCACTGGCCCGGGCAGGCCGTTGACCTGGATGCGATCATCGGCAGGCTCCGTTCATTGGGAAGGGAACTGGAGCGCCAGCGGGAGACCGAACAGGAACGGTTCGACCAGCAGGAGGAGGAGCGTGCGCGGATGGCGCGCTCGGGCGAGTTGGGCGAGGACTGGCGCAGGATCCAGAGCCGGATTGATGCCGGCCAGACGACTGTCATGGACGTCCTCTCCGGTGCCGACCGCTCCCCGGAGGCCCGCCATCTGCGCGAACAGGCGGAACGCAACATGCGATCCCTACGCTCCCAGTGGCGCGAGCAACAGCGCTCAGGGAGAACCGATACACCCCTTGACCAGATGGATGAGATCCGTGACAGCCAAGGAAGATAAGGAGTACGAGTAATGAGCGACCTGGTGGTGAAGGATGGTGTGCTGGACTGGCTGTCCCAGGATCTTTCCCATGCGCAGGGGGAGTGGGAGTACTCCTGGAGCCAGCTCGATGGAGGCATGGGTGTGGCACAAGCCGAGTGGAGCGGCCAGGCTGCCAGTGCGGCGGACTCCACATATGGGTCGCTTTCCCGATCGGGGCAGGACCTGAGCTTGATGCTGATGGAGATCATCGCCGCCGTACGCTATGCCGATGATCTCTATGCGGCGGCGGAGCGGCAGGTTGCCAGTATGTGGTCGCTGTGAGGAGCCGCGGGAGTCATCGGTGGGCTCGCTGCCTGTGATACGGGGCGGCTACGCGGTCAACGGTTGGGGAGGAGTGGGCTGTGAGTTCGATCGGTACTAGGTATCCGGCTCGCCGGTTTGTTGTGGCACTGCCTGCTCGGGAGGCGGTGCGGGTGGTGGTTGATGTGCTGGGGCGGGAGGGCTTCTCCCTGGAGGCGTGGGATGCCGATCCCTTCCTGCGCGAGTACGGTCCCTGGACCGGGGCCGCGCTGCGGCGGGGGCATGCGGTCAAGCTCATTCTGCTTACCCCCGTCGTGTATATGGTTGCTCCACTGGCTCTGCTGGTCCCCTGGGTCCGGCGGAGTCTTGGCGTGGTGAAGATGGTGGCGATGGCACAAGATATCGGCCAGGGCAGGTCCGAGTTGCTGGTTGGAGCGTATGACATCGAAAGCGAGTGGATTAGTTCGGGGGCCGTGGCCGCTGCCAAGATGCTGATTGCGACAAGAGAGCGCATGGCGGATCTGGGCGTGCTGTTGGTGGCGGACCCGGAGCAAGTTGACAGGTATGAAGGTCTTCCTGACGACCACCCGTTCCAGATGCAGCAGTGGTGGCTTATCAGGAGGGCGGCGAAGAAGGCTGCCCGGTCGCGCCACTGAGCATGTAATCAGGCAGCCCGCTTCGGCTACCCCGATGGAGTGGCACCCGCCAGGTGAAGCAGGTACCCCGCCGCTCGCCGTCGGAGCGGGCGCGCGGGCCGATCACGAAGCTGCCGCCGTGGCGGCGGGCCCGCTCGGCCATGTTGGCCGTTCCCGAGCGGCGCGTCACCCGCGGGTCCACGCCCACGCCGTCGTCCCGGCACACCACCTCCACCACCGGCGCGCCCTGGAAGGGCTCGGCATCCCCGGAGGCGGCCCCGTCCTGGCCGGCCGGGGGCTGCGAGGCGAGCAGGCCCTCCACCTTCACGTCGACTGTCACCGAGGAGGCCCGGGCGTGGCGGGCCACATTCGACAGCCCCTCCCGCACCACGGCCACGATGTCATCGGCGATGTCCGGCTCGACCGCGGCGTCGATGATGCCGATCAGCTCATCCTCCCGGTCCCGTTCCGCCTGTGCCAGGCCGTGACCGTCGACGGTCAGGATCAGCGACGGCGCGAAACCGAGCGAGGTTCGGGCCAGCGAGGCCTCGCGCCGCAGCCGCTCCACCAGGCTGACGTCCTCGTCCCGGTCACGCAGCGAGCGCACAATCGAGCGGATCTGCCGCACCGAGTCGTCCACCGCCGCCAGGGAGGCGTCCAGCGCCTGACAGGCCACGGACATGTCGGTGCCGGAGGCGGCCTCCTCCTCACGCAGCCGGTCGCGGGCGGCGGACAGCTGCATCCCGGTGGCGAACAGCTGCTGGATCGCCAGGTCGTGCAGGTCGCGGCCAATGCGCGCCCGTTCGTCCAGGAGCGTGGCCATCTCCTCGGCGTGCTGGGCATCGGCCAGTTCGAAGGCCATGGTGCTTGCGCGGCGACCAGTTCGGCGATCTCCAGGTCCTGCTGGGTGAAGCGCTCCGCCCCCTGCTCGCGCAGCAGTAGCATCACGCCCACGCCGCGGCCGCGGTGAATCATGGGGGCGTACAGGGCCGGGCCGAACTGGGACAGCTCCTCAACCAGCAGGTCGGAGGCGCCCCAGGCGTCGGCCAGCGAGTCCTCGATCAGCCCGGTGCGGTGCGCCAGCGTCTTCAAGGCGCGACCCTCGGGCGGGAAGAAGGTGCCGATCAGCTCGTTGGCGTGTCCCCCGTCCGCAATCTCGCAGATCCAGGTGTCGCCCACGCTGGGCAGCACTAGGGCGGAGGTGTCCGCGTGGGCGACTTCGCGTACACGGTGGGCGATCAGGGTCAGCGCGTCGCCCTCGTCGGCCCCGGACAGCAGCATGGTGGTCAACTCCTGGGACACCGCCATCCACTGCTCGCGGTCACGGGCCTCCCGGTACAGGCGGGCGTTTTCCAGCGCCACGGCGGCGGCCTCCGCAAGCGTGAGCACGGCGGTGACGTCCGCATCGGTGAACCCACCGCGCTTGTCGCATAGGAACAGTCGCCCGTAGACCTGTCCGTGTACTCGCAGCGGGGCGGACAGGATCGAGCCGCAGCGCTGCCCGTCGCCGGCGGGCCTGTTGCGGACGACGACCCCGCAGTCCTCCGGTCCGGCCTCCGGTGCCCCGGCGATCATGGTGACCAACTCGTCGGTGGAGGCGGTGGCGGTGCCGGCGGTCAGCGCGGCGGCGCCGGGGGCGGCGATCGTCCCCCAGGTCGCCCCCGTCAGGGCGCAGGCGGAGTCGACCAGCCGGTTCAGGGCCTCGGGGACCTTCAGCGAGCTCGTCAGCCGCAGGGCGGCGCGGAACAGTCCGACGGTCTCGCCGCTCGGCGCGGCGGTGGCGCTGGTTCCGGGGCTGCCGGGGTAGGAAGGTGTATCAGACATGAGTCTCCTGCTCCTGTTCAAGGGACCAGCGGTATTCGGGGTCGACGACGGCCAGGTGCGCGTGGGTGCCGCGGCGGGTGACGGTGGCGGGGGTGAGGCGCAGGGAACCGCCGGCGCCGTCTGCGTCGGGTGAGTTGTCGGCGCCGCCCGGCAGGCCCAGGACGAGCACCTCGTCGGCGTCGGCCAGGGCGGACAGGCGGTGGGTTACCAGCAGCACTCCGCGGGCGGTGGCGGGGGCGCTCGCGGCGCCGGCGTGCAGCAGGTCCCCGACCAGGCGGTCGGCGGTGGCGGCGTCCAGGTGCTCGCCGGGCT
>NZ_MTPX02000058.1 GCF_002154335.2 Actinomyces ruminis | reverse complement strand
GCAATGCTTCGAGTAACGGATCATGAAATCAGTGGTTGCGGGTGTATTGCAGGCCGCAGCCGCTGTAGGCGGGCGGTGGCGGCCGCGCGCGACAGGGTGGCCGCCGCGTCGGCGCCGGAGTCAGTGGGGCTCTCCTCATCGAAGCCGGCGGCGATGACGGTCACGCGCACCTCGTCGCCCAAGGCACCGTCGACCACGTTGCCGAAGATGATGTTGGCCTCGGGGTGGACCGCCTCGCGCACCAGGTTGGCCGCCTCGGAGATCTCGAACAGCCCCAGATCGCTGCCGCCCTGGAAGAAGAGCAGCACGCCATGGGCGCCGTCGATGGAGGACTCCAGCAGCGGGGAGGCGATCGCCTGCTCGGTGGCGGTCAGGGCGCGATCCTCACCGGTGGCGGAGCCGATACCCATCAGGGCGCTGCCGGCGTCCTGCATGACGGACTTGACGTCGTTGAAGTCGACGTTGATCAAACCGGGGGTGGTGATGAGCTCGGTGATGCCCTGGACACCCTGTAGCAGCACCTGGTCGGCCTGCTTGAAAGCGTCGACGACGCTGATGTTGCGGTCGGCGATCTGCAGCAGCCGATCGTTGGGGATGACGATCAGGGTGTCCACCTCGGCACGCAGGTTGGTCACCCCGTCCTCCGCCTGTGTGGCGCGCCGCCGCCCCTCGAAGGCGAAGGGCCGAGTGACCACGCCGATGGTCAGCGCACCCAGGGAGCGGGCGATCTTGGCGACGATCGGGGCGGCGCCGGTGCCGGTGCCGCCCCCCTCGCCGGCGGTGACGAAGACCATGTCGGCGCCCTCGAGCGCCTCCTGGATGTCGTCTTCGTGGTCCTCGGCGGCCTTGCGGCCGATGGACGGGTCGGCGCCGGCGCCGAGGCCGCGGGTCAGGTTGCGGCCGACGTCGAGCTTGGTGTCGGCGTCGGACATGAGCAGCGCCTGCGCGTCGGTATTGACGGCGATGAACTCGACGCCGCGTAGGCCGGCCTCGATCATGCGGTTGACGGCGTTGACGCCGCCGCCGCCGACGCCCACCACCTTGATGACTGCTTGATAGTGCTGCGATTCCGCCACTGTCTGCCTCCGCGTTTTGGTGCCGAGTCCGGGGACTCCCCTCAACCTTCAACCTGAAGTCGAGGTCTATACTTATGTCATTCTTCCGATGACGTGCTCAACGCTATGGGTCCCGCGGCCATCGCAGGCGTATTTGAGTTCGGCGTGTCAGGAGGTGGTGGGACTGTGCGGCTGGACACGTCGTAGGTCTGCGCCTCCTGGCCGAGCAGCACCGCCAGCACCTGCGCCTTGAGTTCGTTGTCGGCGGACTGACCCCACACCACGGTGGCGCCGCCGGTCAGGGTCAAGGTCACCTGCCCGGTATCCGAGACGGCGCCCTTCGCCACCTGGCACGCACGTCGGCGTCCAGGCTGCCGATCACCTCGGCCACCGCCGACACCTGCGCCTCGGACAGTTCCTGCCCCGGCTGGGTCTGGATCACGGCCAGGTCGGCCGGCGCCTGCTCAACGGTCTCCAGGACCACGGCCTCGCCATCGAGCACCTGGTAACCGCCATCCGTGGACCGAGCCGCTACGGGCACACGCAGGGTGAGCCGCACCGCGAGGCCGTGCGGCCAGGAGCGGGTTACCGCCGCCGACTTCACCCGCACCAGCGAGTCGGCGACCTCCTCCCCCAGGGCATCGACGTTCAACCGCAGCAGGGACTGGCCGGCGTGGTCGGAAAGCGCCTGCTGCACCGCGGCGGCGTCAACGGTGTCGTCGGTGCCCGTCACGGTGACGTCGCTCGTGCGCAACGCCAGCAGCGGAGAGAACAGCGCCCCCCACACCAGCAGGACTGCGGCCGCCACCAGGGCGACCGCACGCAGCAGCCGGCCGCGGCGCAGTCGGCGGCGGGCACGACGGCGCTCATCGAGCCGGTCGGTGAGCCCGGTGGACACCACCCGGTCGTGGCGCCCGCTCCGGGGCGGCAGGACCGGCCCACCGTCATCGCGCACACTCAGCTCGGCATCGGTCCGATCCGGTTCCGGTTCCGCTTCGTGGCCGCGCGGGCGCGGCGGAGTCGGCTTGCGCATCATGCCGGGGCGTTGCGCTCGGCGAGCGCATCCAGGATGACGGGACCCAGCCGAGTGACGTCGCCCGCGCCGATGGTCAGGATCAGGTCGCCGGGTTGGGCGGCATCGGCGCCGCGCGGGCGGCGGCCAGCGGGTCGGCGATGTAGCGAGCGTCACCCGGGGTGTGGTCGACGACGATCTCGCCCGTGATGTCCGGGAAGTCCGCTTGGGTCTCGCGGGCCGGGTAGATCGCGGTGACGATCACCAGGTCGGCGCCGCCCAGAGCCGCGCCGAAGCGGTCGGCGAAGTTGCGGGTGCGGGAGAACAGATGCGGCTGGAACAGCGCCACCACGCGCCCACCGCGGGCGTCGGCGACCTCACGTGCGGCCGCCAGCAGCGCCCCGATCTCGGTGGGGTGGTGGGCGTAGTCGTCGATGACGCGGACGCCGGCCGCCTCACCGCGTTCCTCGAAGCGGCGTCCGGTGCCGCCGAATCCGCTCAGGGCGCGGGCCATGGCCGCCGCCGGCACGCCCAGTTCGCAGCCGGCCTCCCAGGCGGCGGCGGCGTCCAGGGCGACGTGGTCGCCGGGCAGGGCCAGTTCCAGCGCCACCGATTCCAGGGTCGGGCCGGCGCCCGTGGCGATGGCGGCGGCGTCCCAGCGGCTTAGGGATGCCTGGGTGCCGGCGGCGCTGCGGGCAGTGATCTCCACGCGCACGTGAGCCGCGTCCGGGACGGGCCCGCCGGGGATGCCCGCGGGGGCGGTGGCGCCGTAGGTGGTCACGCGGGTGCGCCGGTCGCGGCCGTGCGAGCCAGGTCCAGGGCGCCGGGGTCGTCGGCGCAGGCGATGAGTAGCCCGCCGGGGACCAGGCGCGCCGCGAAGTCCACGAAGGCGGCGGCGAAGGCCTCCGGGGTGCCGTAGTTGTCGAGGTGGTCCGGCTCAATGTTGGTGACGATCTCGACGGTGGGGGCGTAGTTGAGGAAGGAGCGGTCGGACTCGTCCGCCTCGGCGACGAAGGCGCGGCCGGCCCCATAGTGGGCACCGGTGTGCAGGGAGCGGACCACTCCCCCGATCGCAAAGGACGGGTCCTGTCCGGCGGTGGACAGCGCCTGGGCGAGCATGCCGGAAGTGGTGGTCTTGCCGTGGGCGCCTGCGACGGCCACAAAATCGCGGCCGCGCGCCGCCAGGGCGAGGGCCTGTGAGCGGTGGATGACCGCCTGGCCGCGTTCACGGGCGGCGCGCAGCTCCGGGTTGTCTTCCTTGATGGCGGTGGACACCACCACGGTGGCGGCGGCCGGCACATTGGCGGCGGCGTGCCCCAGGTGCACGTCCAGGCCCTGCCGGCGCAGCTGTTCGAAGGCATCGCCGCCGTGGGCGTCAGATCCGGTCACGGTGGCGCCGCGCGCCGCCAGGATCTGGGCCACCACGCTCATGCCGGCGCCGCCCACACCGATCAGGTGGAAGGCATGACCGGCCAGGTCCGCGGGCGCCTGCTCCGCTCCGGCTGCGGGATCAATGGGATTAAACAGCTGCGGGTTAGTCACTGGTTCTGCTCCTGGTTCTCGTCGGCCGGTGCGGCACCGTCGACGCGGGCGGCGGCCAACCGGATCAGCGCGGCCAGACGGGCGGCGCCGTCACGCACCCCGGTGGAGGCGGCGGCCGCCGCGGCCTGGGCGCGGCGGACCGGGTCAGTCAGCAGGCTGGTGAAGGCCAGCACGTCGCCGGCGCTCAGGTCGGCGTCGTTTACCAGTGTCCCGCCGCCCGCGGCCACACAGTCGGCGGCGTTCAGGCGCTGCTCCCCGTTGCCGATGGGCAGAGGCACGTAGAGGGCGGGCAGACCCAGCGCGGTGAGCTCGGCGACGGTGCCGGCGCCGGAGCGGCAGATGACGCCGTCGGCACACGCATAGGCCTGCTCCATGGTGGTGAGGTAGTCCAGCACGTGGTAGCGCTCCAGCAGCCCGGGGGCATCGGCGGCGGCCCGCTCCAGGGCGGTGCGCACCGGGGCGTCCTTGCCACGACCGGTCAGGTGCAGCACCTGCAGATTATGCGGCAGGCCGGCGACACTGTCGCAGATCACCTCGTTTAGGTGCTGGGCACCCAGGGAGCCGCCGGTGACCAGCAGGGTCGGCGCGGTCGGATCCAAGCCGAGCGCGGCAGCCCCCTCGCGGCGGGCGGCATCGGCGTCGCCGTCGAGGCGGGCGGCCAGGGCGCCGATGGCGGGGCGCAGCGGCAGGCCGGTGACCTCGGTGCGGCCATGCGTAGCGGCCAGGGGGGTGGAGGCGAAGGTGAGAGCGACGGCGGCGGCCCAGCGGGCGCCGAGCCGGTTGGCCAGGCCGGGACGGGCATTCTGTTCATGGATGACCACCGGCACACCGGCACTGCGGGCGGCCAGGTAGGCGGGGGTGGAAACGAATCCGCCGAAGCCGACCACGACGTCGGCATCAACCTGCGCGATGGCCCGGCCGGCGGCGTCGACGGCACGGCGTAGGCGCCGCGGCAGCAGCAGCAGGTCGCCGGTAGGACGCCGTGGCATGGGCACGCGCGGTACGTAGGACATGGGATAGCCGGCCTCGGGGACCAGCCGTTCCTCCAGCCCTTCCTTGGTCCCCAGCACCAGGATGTCGGTGTCGGGGTCGCCGCCACTGGTGTCGTCGCGCAGGGCGGCGGCCGTAGCCAGCAGGGGGTTGACGTGGCCGGCGGTGCCGCCGCCGGCCAGCAGCACGCGCAGCGGCCGGCCGGCGGGGGCCTCCGTAGTGGGTTCGGGGGTGGGGGTGTCAGACACGTTTCCTCCTGCGCGGGGCGATGACGGCCAGGGTACGGCGTACGGCGCCGGTACGGGAACGCAGCGCCTCGGGCGCGCCGGGCTCGTTGCGGGCGAAGGCGAGCAGCACCCCGACGGCGAACAACACGGACACGAGTGCGGAACCGCCGGCACTGATCAGCGGTAGCGGAACGCCCAGCACGGGCAGCAGGCCGACGACCACGGACATGTTGATCAGGGCCTGCCCGACGATCCAGGTCATGATGCCGCCGACGACCACGGCCACGTACAGGGAGTCGGACCGGCGGATGATGCGCAGGCAGCACCAGCCGACCACGGCGAACAGGAGAATCACCAGCAGGCTGCCCACCAGTCCGAACTCCTCACCGAGGACGGCGAAGATGTAGTCGGAGTCCGCCTGGGTAAGGTAGCCCCACTTCTGGCGTGAGGAGCCGGGCCCCACTCCCCACCAGCCGCCGGTGCCCAGGGCATAGCGCCCGTGCAGGGGCTGGTAGCCGACGTCGAGGGGGTCGGAGCGCTCCGGATGCAGCCACGCGAGGATGCGGGCGCGGCGGTTGGCGGACAGCATGGAGGCACCCGCGAAGCCGACCATGCCACCAGCCCCAAGGCGGCGAACCAGCGCCAGCCGAGTCCGCCCAGCCACAGGGCCCCGGTCACCAGGGCCGTCAGCACGATTACCGTGCCCAGGTCGCCGCCGGCCATGACCAGACCTATGCCGAGGGCCGCGGGCAGCAAGATCCAGCCGCTAAAGCGGGCGAGCTTGCGCCAGCTGTCCACGCCCCCCAAGAAGGCGTCCCGCCGGGCGGACACCGTGGTGCCCAGGTACAGGCACAGCCCCAGTTTGATGAACTCCGAGGGCTGGGCGGTGCCCAGGCCGGCGGGCAAGGTAATCCAGTTCCGGTTTCCGTACACGTCGATGCCGATGCCCGGCACGAACACCAGCAGCTGCAGCGCAAAGGCGAGCAGCAGCGCGGGCCAGGCCAAGCGCTTGAGCACCCGCAGCGGCATTCGGGAGAGCGCAACCATGCCCGCCAGCCCCACAGCGGCGAATGCCAGGTACTTGGTGAAGGCGGTGAAGGCGTTGCCGCCCTCGGCGGCGGTGGTCACCGACTGCACCGAGAAGACCATGATGAGTCCGAAGGCGAGCAGGGCCAGTGTGGCGATGAGCAGGGCGTAGTAGCTCAGGGTGCTGCCCTCGCCCTTGACCGGGCCATCCTTGCCCCGCAGGCGGCGCCAGCGAGCGGAGCCGCGGCGGCGGGAAGCGGGCGTGTCGGCGGCCATGTCAGTGCTCGCCCTCGCCGCTGGCGGACTGGGCGGCCCGGGCAGCGGCCCGGGCGAACAGGTCACCGCGCTGAGCGTAAGAGTCGAACTGGTCCCAGGAGGCGCAGGCGGGCGCGAGCATGACGGTGTCGCCCGGGCGGGCCAGGGCGGCAGCCGCGGCCACCGCGGCATCGGTGACGTCCTGGGGACTCCCGTCCGTGATCGCCGTCACCGGCAGGCCCGGAGCCTGCCGGGCCAACGCCCCCGATACGGCGCTCTGATCCCGCCCGATGACGACGGCGCCGCGCAGGTGCGCTCGGACCGCGCGCACCAGTTCGTCGAAGCTGGCGCCCTTGGTGTCGCCGCCGACGATCCACACGCCGGTGCCCTGCGGCAGGGCGGTCAGGGCGGCCTGGGCCGAGTGGGGGTTGGTGGCCTTGGAGTCGTCGATCCAGGTCACGCCCCCGCCCTCGGCGACGGTGACGATACGGTGCGCGCCCGGCCGGTAGGCGCGCAGCCCGCGGGCAATCGCGGTCGGGTCGGCGGCGACGGCGTCGGTGGCCAGGGCCAGGGCGGCGGCGGCCAGGGCGTCGGCGACCACGTGTGCGGGCAGGCGGGCGGCGTCGCCGCCGGGAGCCAGGTGGGCCAGATCCTCCAGGGTGGCGAGCTGAGCCCCGCTGCGGCGCCGGTCGGGGTGGTAGGCGCGGTCTACCAGCAGGTCCTCCACGCGGCCGATCTGCCCCAGGGAGGGGATGGCGGTGGTGAAGCCGACGGCGCGGCAGCCTTCGACGACATCGGCGTCCTCCACCATGGTCAGGGTGGCGGCGTCGGCGATGTTGTAGACGGCGGCGCGGCGGGTCCGGGCGTAGACACGGGCCTTGTCCGCCCGGTAGGCGTCCAAGGAGCCGTGCCAGTCCAGGTGATCGGGGGCAAGGTTGAGGCAGGCCGCGGCCAGCGGGCTGAGGGTGTGGGTGGAGTGCAGCTGGAAGCTAGACAGTTCCACGGCCAGGGCGTCGGCCTTCCCGGCGGCTACGGTGGTGATGACAGGATCACCGATATTGCCGACGGCGGGGGCGTTCAGTCCGGCGGCTGTCAGGATCTGCGCGAGCATGCCGACCGTGGTGGTTTTGCCGTCGGTGCCGGTGACGGCCAGCCAGGGCACGTCGGGGCGGTTGGAGGCGCGCTGCAACCGCCACGCCAGTTCAATCTCACTCCAGGTCTCAAGGCGCGCGGCGCGAGCGGCGGTCAGGACGGGGCCGGTGGCGGGCACGCCCGGGGAGACCACCAGCACACGCAGGTCCGACTCGGCGACAGCCGCGGCGATATGCGCATCGTCGCCGGCGGTGGTGCCGGCCAGGCCGGCGGCGACGTCGGTTCCCAGGGAATCGGCCAGGCCATCGATGGCGCTGGGGCGGGAGTCGAATACGGATACGTGGGCACCCAGGCCGGTCAGTACGTCGACGACGGCGAGTCCGGTGCGGCCGAGCCCGACCACGCCCACGCGCGCCCCGGAGAGAGCCTCGATCCCGGTGCTGCTGGAGATGTCTGCTTGCATGACCTCTGCTTCACGATTCGGCTGCTTGGGCCGCGTCCTTGCCGCGGCGGCGAAGAAGACTGGGCGGTTCAGGACACCAGGTATTCGGCGTAGAACAGGCCCAGGCCGAGCACCACGCACACGCCGGTAATGATCCAAAAGCGGATCACCACGTTGACCTCGGTCCAGCCGCCCAATTCGAAGTGGTGGTGCAGCGGGGCCATGCGGAACACGCGTTTGCCCGTGGACTTGAAGGAGACCACCTGGATGATGTCGCTGACGACCTCGGCGACGAACAGCCCGCCGATGAGTACCGCCAGAAACTCCGTGCGGGTGAGGATCGACAGTCCGGCCAAGGCGCCGCCCAGCGCGAGGGAGCCGGTGTCGCCCATGAAGATCTTCGCCGGCGAGGCGTTCCACCACAGGAACCCGAAGCAGGCGCCCATGAGGCCGGCGGCGATCATGGCCATATCTCGCGGATCCCGGGTCTGATAGCACAGGGTGGCGACCACATCGCCGTGCCCGTAGGTGCAGGACTGGTTGGTCTGCCACACACCGATGAGGGTGTAGGCGGCGAACACCACGGCGGAGCAGCCGGCGGCCAGGCCGTCCAGCCCATCGGTGAGGTTGACGGCGTTGGACCAGGCGGTGATCAGGAAATTGGACCAGATGGTGAACAGGATGATGCCGCCAACAGCGCCCGCGAAGGCAAGGTCCAGATTCGAGTCGCGGGCGAAGGAGATACGCGTGGAGGCGGGGGTGAGCCCGTTGCGGTTGGCGAAGTTCAGGGCGGCTACCGAGAAGGTGATGCCGATGAAGGCCTGGCCGAGGATCTTTTGCCAGGGGCTTAGTCCCAGGGAGCGCTGCTTGGAGATCTTCTCGAAGTCGTCCAGGAAACCGATCAGTCCCAGACCCACGATCAGGAACAGCAACAGCACGCCGCTGGCGCGCGGCGTGCGCAGTTCAATGAGGTTGGCCGCCGCATAGCCGAGCACGGTGGCGATGATGATAACCAGGCCCCCCATGGTGGGGGTGCCGCGCTTGGTGAAGTGACCCTGCGGGCCGTCCTGTCGAATGAACTGCCCATACTCGCGCTGGTGCAGGAAACGGATGAGCACGGGCGTGCCGAACAGGGTGATCAGCAGGCCGACCGCCGCGGACACGAGGATTGCTGTCATTGGGCGTGCATCTCCTTGAGACTGTCTCGGAGGTGGTCGGCCAGGCGCCAGGCGCCCGACCCGTTGGATCCCTTGACCAGGACGGCGTCGCCGTCGCGCAGCGGACCGTCCGGTGCATCCAGGGCCGCCCGAGCGGCATCGGCGTCGGGCATTTCGAGCACCGTGACGCCTGCGGCCCGCGCGGATGCCGCGGCCGGCCCGGCGCCGCCGCCCACGGTGATCAGCAGGCCGACACCGGCCTGCGCGGCCAGTTCACCGGTGCGGACGTGGTCGGCCACGGAAGCGGCCCCCAGCTCCAGCATCTCGGAGATGATGGCCACTCGCCGGCGGTTGCCGGCCAGCGCGGACAGGGAGTCGAAGGCGGCGGTCATGGAATCGATGTTGGCGTTGTAAGCGTCGTCGATCAGCAGCACATCCCGCCCCAGGCGGGTCACGTCCATGCGGTGGGGCTCTCCAGACGGGCGCCGCCGAGGCGGGCGGCGACCTCGGCCTGGCCGTGGCCGCCGGCGCCGACCCGGCCGAG
>NZ_MTPX02000030.1 GCF_002154335.2 Actinomyces ruminis | reverse complement strand
GTTCTTCCACCGCGACTCACCCCACTGGGCCCAGGCCCACGCCCTAGCCACCAAGGCCACCCCCGTAGCCGAAGGCGCCATCCTCACCTACGGCACCCCCGACACCTACACCCAAATCCTCAACCAATGGCCCCGCCAGCAATGATCAAGATTTCCGAATAGACCTATAACGCGACCAAGAACCCGTCGTCATCAACGACCACTCCCCCGGCCCCGGCCAGCAGAGCGGCAGCGACCTTCTCAATCAGCGCACCGGCGGCATCGCGCGCCCGCCGTACCTCGGCGGGCGGGTACTCACGGTGGGCGTCGGCCGGGTCCAATGGCACCCATACGACCTGGTAGGCGATTACTCCGCCGCGCGCCCAGGACTCACCGCGCACCGCCAGCGGCACCGCCTCGGCCGCCTGAACGCGGATCTCCATGCCGCCCCAGTCGGGGTGTGTTTCCTCCACGTCGGCAACCACGCCGTATCCATCGCGCAGCTCCTCCACGGGAGTTCCCGCGGCTAGGGCACGCGCCTCCTCCTCCGCTTGCTCGTGACGGCGCTGCTCGGCGGCGCGCCAGGCGGCGTCGAGCACATCCTCCCCCAGCGTCTTGACCAGCCGGGACAACTCCTCGGGCGGGATGGCAGCCAAGCCCGTTGGTCCCTGGGCGGACTCGGGCTGAAGCAGCACACGCGCGCCTGGCGCGACCGGATCAGCCAAGGCAACGACGCCGTCGGGCACGATCCATACGGGCGAGTACACGGTCAGGGTGGTCGAACGCTCGGGGTCGGGGACCACCAGCACCGGCGTGGTGCGGCCGCCGGGTGCGGCCGGATCGCCGGCCAGACGAATCCCCCCGGCCAGGCGGCGGGCGATGGCACGCAGGCGAGTCAGGGCCAGCAACTCCGTACCGGTCGGCTGCGCAGAGGGGAAGGCGTCGGTGAGCGGGTCGACGCCCGCCAATTCCCGTGGTAGGGCGCCGGCGCGCTGCGGCGGACAGTCCAGAACCATGAGCTGACACACCCAATCGGGCAGTTCCAGCACGCGGCGCAGCTCGTCGTCTACACGCCAGGGACCCTGCAGCTCGGCACCGGGAGCCACCTGTAGTCGGGAGGCGCCGACCCAGCCGGCATGCTCGTCCAGGGAGAGGGCGAGGGCCTCTACCTCGTCGACGGTAACGTCGTCGGCGAGCAGCAGCAGGTGTTGCGTGTCGGCGCGACCCACCGGGAAGGAGCCGACGGCGGAGAGGGCGGCGTCCGGAAGGGTGATCGCCAGGTCGGCGCCGGCGGTGAAGAAGTCCGGCATGGCCGGGCCGGCGGCCCCGGAACCTTGCGGCTGACTCATGCCCCGGTGCCTTCGGGGCGGCACGCGGCGGCGTCGTCGGCCAGAGAGCCGGGGTCGGTGATGCGGATGCGGTGGAAGGACAGGTGTGAGCGCGACGCCGTCGGGCCGCGCTGCCCCTGGTAGCGCGAGCCGGTGGCGCCCTGCCCGTAGGGGGCGGCGGCGGGCGAGGACAGCCGGAAGAAACACAGCTGGCCGACCTTCATACCGGGCCAGAGCTTGATGGGCATGGTGGCCGTGTTGGACAGCTCCAGGGTGACGTGTCCGGAGAAGCCGGGATCGATGAAGCCGGCGGTGGAGTGGGTGAGCAGGCCCAGGCGGCCGAGGCTGGACTTGCCTTCCAGGCGGGCGGCGATGTCGTCGGGGAGGGTGACGCGCTCGTAGGAGGAGCCGAGTACGAACTCTCCGGGGTGCAGTACGAGCGGCTCGTCGGGGCCGACGTCGACCAGGTGGGTGAGCCGGTCCTGCTCGACGGCGGGGTCGATGACCGGGTAACGGTGGTTGTCGAATAGGCGGAACCAACGATCCAGGCGCACGTCGATGGAGGCGGGCTGGATCATCTCCGGGTCGTAGGGCTCGAGGCCGACGTGACCGGATTCGAGTTCTGCACGGATGTCACGGTCGGAAAGCAGCACGGACCCGATTGTGCCAGGTCGCCGCCGTCACGGCACCCGGTCGGGGCGGCGCGGCCGCCTCAGTTGCTCAGCGGCACGCCCTGGGCGTCGACGCCCCACGGCTGGGCGCCGGGGGTGGCGGTGAGAATGATGATGCCCTCGACCAGGCCCCAGATCGCCGAGACCACAGCCAGAATCCCAAAAGACAGCACCGTAATAAGGAGTTGGGCCACCGCCTTGCCGGTGTGGCGAGGTAGAAGTTGTGGATGCCGAGCGACCCCAGGAAAATCCCCAGCAGGCCCGCGGCGACTTTGGACTTCTGGTTGTAAGCGGCGTAGGGCTGGCTGTATGCCGCCGCAGGCGCCTGATAGCGGGGCTGCTGGTACCCCTGCTGATAGGCGGCCTGGCCGTAAGCGGGGTCTTGGTACCCCGGCTGCTGGTAGCCGGGCTGCTGCGTCTGCTCATACCCCGGCGGGTAGGCGCCATCCTGGTACCCCTGGCCCCCCTGGTTGGCGTCAAGCCGGCGGTAGGGGTCGGCGACCTCGGCCGTGGAGCCGGTTAAAGCGCCGTTGCCTGATCGCCCTGAGAGTACGAGTAGCTCTCGGTGGGAGAATCATTGGGCGGGTTCGCCCCGTAGCAGCCGTCGTGGTTCTGCGGTTCGGGTGCGCTAAAGGGCGAAGCAGTCATGGGGTCATACTGACAGATCTGTGCGCTGGCGCCCAGACCGTCTCAGGGTTGTTCTATCCATGCGCGAGGTATCTCACGCTCCGGTCGCCTATGGGGCCGGGCGGCGGCGCGTTGCGTCAGGCCGACCGCGTGGTAATCTGTCCGGGCGCCTCATCCCGATGAGGCACGCGGGTGTAGTTCAATGGTAGAACTTCAGCTTCCCAAGCTGACAGCGCGGGTTCGATTCCCGTCACCCGCTCCACCGGCGGCCCGCGGATACCTGACGGATCGCGTCCCTCACCACAGCTCGGCAACAGCGCGCACGACCAGCCAGGTCGCGCCGGCGTTGACCAGCACCCAAGTGACCCACCAGAAGCCGGCGGGCAGCGGCGTGAGCGCGGCCAGCGTGCGGTGGTCGGCGCCGCCGGAGCGCGAACGGGCGACGTCGCCGAGCGACTCCCACGCCCCCGCAAGCAGCAGCAGCCCCACGCCCACCACCACACCGGCGCGCAGCGGCACGGCTACGACGTGGTCGCCCCACCACCACAGCCGCCACGGCCGCACCACACAGCGCCACCAGGGATGCGGTGCGCACGGACCGACTCATCACCAGCAGCACGATCAGCGCCACTAGCGCCGCCGCCAGCACCGCTCCGGCCCAACCGAACAGAGCGGCGAGCACCATGCCCGTCCCGATGAGGGCCGGCATCGGATAGCCGGCCCAGGCCGTCACGCAGCGGCCGGGTCCGCGGCTGCGGCCGGAAGTGACCGCCCGCCCGGACAGGTCGCCCTCCACCACGAACCCGTGGAAACGTCGGCCGACCAGCGTTCCGACGGCGGCGTGTCCGGCCTCGTGCACGAGGGTGGTTAAAGCCCGCGCCCAACGGCGTACCCCCGGCAGCGCCCACGCCAGGGCGACCACGGCGGCGGCCGGCCAGAGCAGGCGCAGATCGGGCGGGGCCGTAGCAGCGATGCGGGCAAGCACAGCGTCCCAGAAGTCGGCTGCGTCGGCGATCGCGGTGGCATGGGCTGCGGCACCTGGGGACAGTCTTGCCGCAGCGGATGCCACGGCGTCGATTGCAAGTGTGCTGGTCATGATCACCGGCAGCAGTCTGCCAGGTGCCCCTGTGTGAGGCCGACAGGCCCCACACGAATCCCGGCCCGCGCCCCCGACTATGATTCGGGCGGGTGCTGTCACAGGATGCACCACTTTAAGGCGGATCCACCACTTGTAACATCGCCGGGTCGCATGATGACGCGGTTATCAAGGCGATCCAACGGCAGGGCGGGTTGAAAGTGGTGCATTCCATGACAGCTGAACCCAACCGGCCATGGCCTAGACCGGTCTCGGTGCGCGTGACCTAGGGTCGGTCCATGCTCGAAACGCGTCGCGTCCGCCCCGGCCGCCTGGTGGTGGCCGCCGCCGTCCTGGATTGCCTGCCGAGCCCACGACCGACGAAACTCCTGTGTGCGGCGCGCTCCTATCCGGCCGAGCACGCCGGCCAGTACGAGTTTCCCGGTGGGAAGGTGGAACCGGGGGAGAGACCGACAGCCGCCCTGATGCGCGAACTCGCCGAGGAACTCGACTTGGATGTGCGCCTGGGCGCCGAGGTGCTCCCCTCCCCTGACTTGGCCGTGCCGCCGCCGGCCAGTTATGCGGACGCCGACGTCTTCCCCGGTGACGACCGCCCGGCCTGGCCGGCGATGCACGGTTACCGCATGCGTGTATGGCTGGCCGAGTCCATTGGGACGCCGCGACTCAGCGAGGCACACGCCGCGCTTAATTGGGTGCCGCTGAATAAGGTCGCCGCCCTGCCGTGGCTGCCCGCCGACCGGCCGATCCTGGACGCGCTCCGCCGCATGCTCGCCTGACTCAGTTGCTGACACTTCTCGTCGCTCCGTCACCTTAAGGGTTAGGGTGTCCTCATGCCGAAGATCATGGGTAACTCACTGGCCGAGCACCGCGAGCGCACCCGCCGCGCCCTGTTCAGCGCCCTGTCCGATCTGCTCGCCCAACGCCCCTTCGACAAGATCACCCTGTCAGATGTGGCCGCCCGCGCGGGCGTGGGCCGCACCGCCGTGTACAACCACTTCACGGACAAGGAGGACCTGCTCCTGGCCTTTATGGAACACGAGACCGGCCGCTACGCCAAGGAACTCGCCCAGGCCCTGAGCCACGTCGCCGACCCCATCGACCGGCTGCGCGTCTACGTGCGTCAACAGGCGCTGGTCAAGCGCCACTACCACTTCCCGGCCACCGGCCCGCTGGCACGCGCGGTCTCCCGCGACACGGCCAACCGCCTGCACAACCACACCGAGCACATGACGGCGATGCTCACCCAGATCCTGTCCGACGCGATGGACGCCGGCGCCATCCCCCGCCAGGACCCGATGCTGGTGATCCCGCTGATCCACGCCTGCGTGTTGGGTGGCCGCCCCACGCCGACCGAGCCGCGCGCCCGCGCCGCCTATCTGAATGCCCTGGACACCTTCGTACTGCGCGCCGTGGGGGCACCGCCGCCGGAGCATGCCGTCCCCTCGGTACGTGCCCCGCACGCCACCGAGCCCATCCCCCGGCCCGCCCGCGCCGCCGGTTGAGGCCCCGCCCTCGGCCTGCTACCGGCCGACGCCTCTCACCACTTCTCACCACTGACGCCCGTGCCCACCACCGGAACCGGTGGTGGCGTTGGCATCGCCGTTGCGGTCCTCAAGCTTCTGGCGCTTGGCATCGGTTGGGGTAGGGCTGGGGGACGGGCTCGGCGACGGCGACGACGACGGCTCCCCCTGACCGGTGGCAGTTGGCTCCGCAGACGGCGTTCCCGTGGACTCGTCCGAAGCGTCGGCTCAGCCGTGGGGGGTTCCGAGGAGGTCGGGCTGGGGTCGGGCTGTGGCGGCGTGTCCTGCGGGGGCGGTGGCACTTCGCACTCGCCGGCCGCCTCCACCGCCGCGTCCTGCTCCGCCGCCGAGGTATCCGCATCATCGGCCTCCGCGGCCTGCGCGGCCAGCGACAGGTGTGTGACGTACAGGTTCACCCGCACCAGGCACTCGGGCGACTCCGGGTCCAGGATGGTGGACACGTTGCCCTCGTCGTCCTGCACCTGCACGGTGTCGGCGGCGGGCGCGGTTTCGAGCGCCTCCTCCAGCTGATCCACCGCGGCATCGAGCTGATCGTCCAGTAGCTGGGCGGTACCCAGGTTGTAGTGCACGCGCCACTGCTCCAGCCACGGGTTCAGGCGCTCCACCGCCCGATAGCGGCCGATCGCGGTGGTGTAGCTGCCGTCCACGGCCGCATGGTTGCCGGCGAAGGTCAGTCCCCACACCAACAGCATCCACACCCCGACAACGGCGACGACGGCGGCCGGGATCCCCTGCCAGGTCAGCAGCCGGCGACGCCGCGCCAGCCGGGCCCGCCGGTGATGGGGGGATTCGGGGGCGGGGTCGGCGGAGTCGGTGATGCCGACGCGGGCGGCATAATCGGCGGCGTCGGCCTCGCTGCGGGCGCCGGGACGGAAGGCGTCGTTCCCACGGGGCAGGCCGCTGGGGTCCGGGGTGCCGGCAGTAGTCATCGGGGTCCTCCTGCCCGGCTCGGTCGGGTGCCGACTCCGGGACGAGCCAGATCCTGCACGGCCCGGTCGGCGCGGATGAGGGCAGCGCCTCCCAGATGAGCAGGCCGGCGGCGATCACGCCCAGCGGCCAAACCACGTAATGGCTGTAGCGCTTGCGCTCCCGACCGTCGGACAGCACCTGATCGACGTTCTGGTCGGTGAAGGCGGTGGTGGGGTCGTCGTCGGTGCCGGTGCGCTGCAGGTAGGTGATTCCCAGGGTGTCAGCGACGGACTGCAATTCGGCGGTGTCGGGGACGGACACGGCCGCCTCATCGGTTTCCGGGTCGGTGATGTAGTCGGCGTCGGCACTCCCGGAGCCGTCGAAAACACGCATGGCGCCGCCGGAGTCGGTGCCGTAGCCGAGCACCGCGCCCCCATCGACCAACTCTGTCAACTGTTCCCAGCTGGTCCCGGCGGCCGCGGCCTCGCTGGCGCCGGCACCGTCGTCGGTGGCCTCGCCGTCGGACAGGATGTAGACCAGCCGGGCATCCTCGGGACTGGACTCGGCGGCCGCGGTGAGCGTCTGGGTCAGCAGCGGTAGGGCGCGCTCCAGGGAGGAGCCCTTGGAGCGACCGGTAATCTCCTGCTGCAGGGCACCGATCCAGGAGTCGACAGCCTCGACGTCGCGCGTCAGGGGCAGCTCGCGGGCGGCCGTGGAGTCCAGGGCAATGATGCTGAAGCGGGCTTCGGGGTAGGCCTCGCGGATGGCGGCCAGGTCGGCGCGCACCCCGTCCAGGCGGGTACCGCCGCCGGCGTCGGGGCCGCCCGCCCAGTCCTCGGCGGCCATCGAGCCGGTGCGATCCACCACCAGGTAAATCTCCACGTTCGATACCGCCACTGCCTGGGCGACCGTCAGGCTGGGGCCGGCCAGGATGAGCACGGTGACCGCGCCCAGCGCCACCCGTCGCCACCAGGTGATGCGAGCGCCGGGGTCGGCGCCGTCGCGCAGCAGCCAGCGAGCGGAGACGACCAGCGCGGCCACGACGACGAGCGCCGCCAGGATCGTCAGCGGCCAGCCGAATAGGGGCACCAGACTCATGCGCGCCTCCATGCGGCCACGGCCAGGAAGGCCACCACCAACACCGCCAGCAAGGCGGCGGCCCGCTCGGGCACGTCGGTCACACGCACCTGCGCGTTGGCATCCAGCTCATCGATCTGGTCGGCCTCCAGCTCCTGGACGATCTGGCCGGCGGCATCGGCGTCGTCAACCTCATAGAAGCGGCCGTCGTGCTCGGTGGTGATATCACGCAGATCCTCACGGGCCTCGTCCACGTCCTTGCCGGACACGTCCGGATCGGCCAGCTCCGGGTCGGCACCGAACAGGGAGAACAGGCGAATGGACTCCTCCTGAGCCAGGTCGGCGGCCTCGGACACGGAGTAGATCTGCTCCCCGTAGGGGTCGAGGATCTGGTTATCGGTGGCCAGGATGATGGAGCGGGAGCGGTCGGAGACCTGGTTGTCGAAGGCGAGGGTGCAGGAGGCGAGCCCATCCCCCGCCAGGGAGGAGGCGATCACGTCGTCGGAGAAGGTGCCGGGGAAGGTCTGGTAGTAGCGCTCCAGGGCGGGGTTGCCGCGCACGGGCACGAAGTCGAGCACGTCGGCGATCTCGTTGAACTGGTCGCGCAGCAGGTCGTAGTCGTCGGTTAGCGGCACCACCGTCTGCGCGGTGGTGTTCCACACGACCAGCGCCACCCGCTCCCCCTCGAAGGTGTCCAGCAGCTGCGCGAAGGTGTCCAGGATCTTGGAGTCGGTGGTCACCATGGAGGTGGAGATGTCCAGACACAACACGATGTCGCGGCTGGCCAGGGACTCGTTGTGCACGGTGCGTTCCACGGGCCGGCCGGCCAGCGCGGCGGAGGCGGCCAGGCTGACCGCGAGGACCGCCCCCATCCCGGCGTACAACAGGCGTCGGCGGGTGAGTCGCTCACGCAGGAGGGGACTGGTCAGCAGGGCGGCGGAGTTGGCGACTCGCCGCGGCGCCGGGCCGCGACGCGCAGTCCTCCCGCCGGGCAGGCGACCGGTGGCGGCCAGCGCCACGACGCCGATGGCGGCCAGGACGATTAACACGACCAACCAGGGCATCACCATCGGGTGACCACCTCCCTGGCCTCGCCAATGGCGGCTTCCGCGGCGGCGTCGGGGTCGCGGTCGAAGGAGGGCTGCTCCCACACGGCCAGCAGTTCGCCGACGTGTCCGAGGGGGTTGGAGTCCAGGGGACGGCGGCTGGCACGCACCCGGCGCAGCCGCTCGAGAATGGAGCGGGGGCCGGTGGTATCGGCCATGTCCAGAATCTCCAGGACGGTGGCGGAGACGATGTCCTCACCGCTGCGGGCGGTGGCGAAGCCGCGCAGGGCGCCGGCCAACTCCAGGTGCAGTCCGCGCAGGTCCAGCTCGCCACTGCGGTAGCGGGCGGCGGCGGCGTCGACGCGGCGCACCCACTGGCTGCGCTCGGAGGCGGCCATGGGGATGTCCCCGACGGTGCGGGCGGTGTCGCGGCGGGTGACCAGGAAGGCGCGCAGGATGACGGCGGCGGCCGCACTCAGGCGACCACGCCGACGATCACCAGCCACAGGGGCATCAGTACCGGATAGTTGACGCTCACGGTTCAGCGCCTTCCCCCGCCCCGGCGCGAGGCCAGGCGCTGGCGGGCCAGCAGGGTAGCGATGGAGTCCACCAGGGTGGCATCGGAGCGGATGGCGGTGTGCTCGATGTGACGGGCGTCCAACAGGGCAGTCACGGCGGCGCGGCGGGCCTCCTCGGTGGCGGCCAGGCCGGCTGCCAGCTTGGCGTCCTCGCGCAGGAAGGCCGGAACCTCGCCGGCCAGTTCGACATCGCGAGCCCGTCCCCGGCCGGGCGCGAGCGGGGTGTCGTCGGCGATCTGGATGGTGATGAGCTCGTGCTGCGCGGACAGGCGACGCAGCCGGTCGGTTACGGCCGGGTCGCTGCCGGCGTCGGGGTGGGAGGTGTCGGTAATCAGCACCACCAGGCTGCGACGGCGGTGCCAGGTGCCGACGCGTTCCAGCAGCGTGGACAGGGCCGGGCCGGGCGCGCCAGGGACCAGTTCGTCGCCACGGGTGAGAGCGTCCAGCTGGCGCTCGACCAGGGACAGGATCATTTCGGCGTGCTCGCTGCCGGCGCGCGGCGGGCGGGAGACCACGCGGGCGGCGTCGGCGGCGACCAGGGCCACCGTGTCCCCGCGCAGACGGGCCAGATAGGCGAAGACCTCGGCGACGGCCAGGACCAGGTCGCGCTTATCCTCTCCGCTGGGCGCCTGGGCGGCCATGGTACGGCCGGTGTCGACGGCGAGCACCAGCGGCAGGTTGGATTCACGCTGGTAGCGCTTAATGACCGGCTGGCCGATGCGGGCGGAGGCCTTCCAGTCGATGTCGGTGACGTCGTCGCCGGGCCGGTAGGCGGACAGGTCGTCGAAGTCCTGACCGTGGCCGACGAACACGGAGCGGTGGCGCCCGTCCAGCAGGCTGGTGGAGCGGCGCAATGTGGGCAGTGACAGCCGTCCGCGCACGCGCGCCACCCGGGAGCCGGACCGGCGTCGGGCGGGGGCCGGCTCGGGTGCGTTAGCGGAGACGGGGTCGCTGGTCATGGTGACGGCGCCGCTCAGGGGGTCGGGACGGCCGCGAAGATCGCGTCGATGATGGACTCCGGCGCGATGTCGTCCGCCAGGCGTCGTAGGTGAGCACCAGCCGGTGGCGCAGGGCCCCGTAGCGCAGCAGCCGCACATCGTCGGGGGTCACGTAGGTGCGACCGGCCTGCAGGGCGACCGCCTGGGCGATCTTCATCAGGGCGATGCCGCCGCGGGGGAGCGCCCACGCGCACGTGCCGCTCCAACCCCGGAATGGGGCGCGGCCCGCCACCACGGGAGGTGTTGACCAGAGCGACGATGTACTGCTTGATGACCGGGTCCACGTAGACGCGTTCCACCGCGCCGGCCAGCCACTCCACATCCTCGGTGGAGATGGGGCGAGTACGAATGGGTTCCTCGAAGGCGCCGTTGGAGATGCGGTCCAGGACGTCGGCCTCCTCCGCCGGCTTGGGGTAGGTCAGCACCTCCTTCATCAGGAAGCGGTCCATCTGGGCCTCGGGCAGCACATAGGTGCCCTCCTCCTCGATGGGGTTCTGAGTGGCCATCACCATGAAGGGCTGCGGCAGGGGGTAGATGACCCCGCCGATGGAGGTCTGCCGCTCCTGCATGGCCTCCAGCATGGCCGACTGGGTCTTGGCGCTGGAGCGATTGATCTCGTCCAGCAGCACGATGTTGGCGTGGACCGGACCGAGCTGGGTGGTCATCTCGCCGGTGGCGTAGTTGAGGACCTGGGTTCCGACGATGTCATTGGGCATCAGGTCGGGGGTGCACTGGATGCGGTGGAAGGTGCCGGAGACGGCGGCGGCGAGGGTCTGGGCGGCGGTGGTCTTGGCCAGGCCGGGCACCGATTCGAGGAGGATGTGTCCCCCGGCGATGAGGCTGGAGACCAGGGCCAGGCGCAGCTGCTCCTGGCCGACCACCCGCTGAGAGAAGATCTCGGTGACACGTCCCAGGAGTTCGCCGGCCCGTTCAACATCGGCGCGCGGGGAGGCGTTGGAGCGGGAAGTCCGCTCGGCCTCGCGCTCAAGTTCGGCGGATGAGGGCAGGGACTGGGTGCTGGGGTATCGGGTCGGGCGGAGCCGGCGGCGACGGCGTACGGGCGCGGCGGCCGGTGCCGGACCGGG
>NZ_MTPX02000018.1 GCF_002154335.2 Actinomyces ruminis | reverse complement strand
TCGGGAGCGGTGGGAGGCACTCACCGACGGCGGCTGGGACTCAAACACCCTGGAGGAGCTCACCGCGGCCATGGCGGCGGTGTCGACCCTGCGTGCCAGTCAGGATGAGGAGATCTCCGCCGCGGCGACCTGGGTCACCGCCAGGTCGATCGAGTTTGCCGTCGACCAGGTACCCCCCAGGTACTACACCGACGCAGTGAAGGAGAACTTAGCAACGGTGGTGGTCAACACCGCGGACGAAGGAGTGAAAGTCGCCACGGGCGGTTCTCCTAAGGGATTGGGACTGTATCAGGGCGAGAAGGACAAGGACCTGGACGACGCCAACAGCCTGTATACAACGATGATCTATCGGGTTATTGACAACAAAGCCGCCGCAGCGAGCATCCTTTCAGCGTTTTTTGATGCCGCTATGGAACGTTATCCGGACGTCGGCGACGTGACGACGCTTGAAATGAAATATCAGATTGTGGCGAGCGTATACGGATACCTCGCGACGATCAGTGGCCAGCGCATGGTCGACATAATGGGCGCTGAAGCTGATTATGACAATCCGATTGCCGCAACGGGTTCCGCTTTGGAGGCCATGGCTTATGCCGATGCGGTTAACCAGGGGCTGTTCGCGGACCCGGAGGCATTCAACGCCGAATACCTACAGGATGGGGGTAGTGGTGAGCCCTACTCGTGGTACACGACCAACGATGACGGCACCACCACTTTCACGCTGGATACTCCGCCTAGCAGCGAGCAGAGCGCCCAGATTCACAGTTGGGCTAACGCCATCGGCGCCGAACACGACCCTGAATACGCGGTCATGCGTGCGGACAGTGGCGTGAACGCCGGGATCCGCAGAGGGGTCTGCCTGATCCGCGGAGAGGACGGCATAGGAGGTGAGCCCGGTGAGATCGCGATCAAGAAGAACTAAAACACTCCTGCTGGCACTACTGCTGGCCTGCATGCCAATCACGGCGTGTGCGGCGGACTCGGACGAGCGCGGCCTGGACATTCCCGGCTTCGAGCCTGACGCCGTCACCGATCAGACCAACGCCCAAGCTGCCTTCGAGTACCTCAACCCCGATGGTGAGGTCATTGATAGATGGTGGATTCCGGGGGAACAGACGCAGGAGCGGTGGGAAGCCTCAGCGAGGGCGGCTGGAGTTCCGATGCCCTGGAGGAGCTCACCGCCGCCATGGCGGCGGTATCAACCATGCGCGGCAGTCAGGACGAGGAGACCTCCGCCGCAGCAACATGGACGGTCGCAAGGTCTATCGAGTTCGCCGTCGACCAGGTGCCCTTCGAGGACTATACGGAGGCCATGAAGGAGAACCTGGCGGTGGTGGTGGCCAACACTGCCGAAGAAGGCGTTCACGTCGCCAATGGCGGGTATCCCAGGGGTTTGGGACTGTACAGGGACGATGACAGCAAGAATAGCGGTGATGCCAACAGCGTGTACACCACGTTGATCTACCGGGTAATTGACAATCAGGACGCCGCTGCTACCATCTCCAAGGCATTCGTTGACGCCGCTATAGCCGATTACTCTGGCATGGCCGACGCCGGCGACCTTGGGGGCATGTGCCAGAATATGGGCAATGCGTATGGATACCTAAATGCCATCGGCGTTGAGCGCATGACGGATATTGCAGGCGCGGACGCAGAGTTCGACAACCCGATCCCCATCACTCGGAGCATATTGGAATCCCAAGCGTATGCGGAGGCGGTCAACCGAGGGTTGTTCACCGACCCTGACGCCTTCAACTCCGAGTACCTCCAGGATGAGTTCGGGGAACCGTATTCGTGGTACTCCACCGGCGCCGACGGCACCACCGCCTTCAACCTCGACAACCCGCCGACCCGCCGGCAGAGCATAGAGGTCCACAACTGGGCCGACGACGTCGTGCCCACCCATGACCCGGAAGGCGTATTCATGCACGCGAATAGAGGCCTCAACACCGGTATCAGCGGCGGGCAGTCCTTGATCTACGGCCGTGATGGTGCAGGCGGCTACCCCGGTTCCATCCAGATTGAGAAGGACTGAGCCGATCCGCCTCGAGGTTCGGGATGCGGCATGCTGCCCGGGTCGCTGCACTGGTGGGTGCCGTAGTCGGCTGCGCCCACCGATCACGCCCGGGCAATCCTCAGCGTGAGGATCTGGAAGGGGCGCAGCTCGAAGTCGCTGGTCAGGGCGCCCGCCTGCCCGCCGTCGGCACTCTCAGCGGGACCGGTGTGCAACTCGACGTCGTCGGTCGGGCGCTCCAACAGATCGGTGGCCACTACCGAGGCGGCGGCGAAACCGGTGGTGAGGGTGCCTCGCGTGCGGGCCCCGAGGGACTCGTACAGGCGGACGACGACGTCGCCGCTGCGGTCCTCGGCGAGCTTAACCGCCTCCACCACCACACCCGTGCCCGTAGCCGATACGAGCGGTGCGACCTCCCGGGTGCCGGTGACCACGCGTGCAGGCAGGTTGAAGGCGTAGCCCTCCCGCACGGCGTCGTCAATCGTTGCCCCCGGACGCAGTGCGACCCGCAGTTGGTGCCGGCCCTGGTCGGCCTCGGGATCTGGGAACAGGGGGGCCCGTAGCAGCGACAGGCGCACCGTGGTGGACGGGTGGCCGAAGGCGTCCACATCACGTGTGACGTCATGCCCGTAGGTGGAGTCGTTCAGCACCGCGACCCCGTAGCCCGGCTCGCCCACGTGAATCCAGCGGTGGGCGCAGATCTCGTAGCGGGCGGCGTCCCAGGAGGTGTTCTGATGCGTCGGGCGGGACACGTGCCCGAACTGCATCTCGGCGGTGGAGGCGTCCGCCACCAGGTCCAGCGGGAAGGCCAGCTTGAGCAGCTGCTGCCGCTCGTGCCAGTCAACGTCGAAGTCGAAGACCACCTGCTTCGAGTCCGGGCTCAGGCGGATGCACTCCACCAGTGTGGAGGACCGCCCGAGCGTGCGAGTGACGTGCACACACGCACCGCCCGCGTCTCGCATGACCTCCAGGTCCCGAACCTCGAGCACGTCTTGAACCGTGTGGCGGTACTCGGCGTCGATGTCCCAGGCGTCCCACTGGCGCGGGGTGTCGCGGTGCAGCTGCAACAGGCCCGCCCGGGCGCCGGGCGGGAGCAGCTCCCGATCGGCCTCCAGGTCCACCACCGAGGTCAGGGTCCCTTCGGCATCGAGCACCAGGCGGAGCAGCCCGTTGTCAATGATCGTGCTGGCAGCAGACCGCTCCACCGACACCTCGCCGACGGCGGCTTTCGGCGCGGCGGCGCCCAGTGCGGGCACGCCGTCGCGCGCCGCCGGGGCGGCATTGAGCAGCAGCGGGGTGTCGCCGTCGCCCACCAGCGCGGCGGCGGCATCGCCGATCACCTCGTTGAGTATGCGCGCAACCTCGGCGTACTCGGCCTCGGTGCGCTGATACACCCAACCGATGGAAGTGCCCGGGAGGATGTCGTGGAACTGGTTGCGCAGCACCGTGCGCCACGACTCCTGCAGGGCATCGTAGGGGTATGCCGTGCCCTCGCGGACGGCCGCCGTTGCCGCCCACAGCTCGGCCTCCCGCAGCAGATGTTCGCTGCGACGGTTGCCCTGCTTGGTGCGCAGCTGGGAGGTGTAGGTGCCGCGGTGGAACTCCAGGTACATCTCTCCGTGCCACACCGGCAGCTGCGCGCCGCCCTCCGCGGCCAGAGCCTGTGCCTCAGCTGGGTGCGTTCGAAGAAGGTGTTCGGGCTGCCGAGCTCCACCGTCGGCACGCCCTCCAGATCCTGGAAGCGGTGCGCCGCTGCCAGCATGTCCCGGGTGGGGCCGCCGCCGCCGTCGCCGTAGCCGAAGGGGACGATCGAGGTGGTGCAGATGCCCTTCTCGGAGAAATTTGCTTCGGCGTGGTGCAGTTCGGTGACGGACAGCCGGGCGTTGTAGGCGTCCACCGGGGGGAAGTGCGCCAGCACGCGGGAGCCGTCGATGCCCTCCCAGTAGAAAGTGTGATGCGGCATCTTGTCGGTGTCGTTCCAGGACAGCTTCTGGGACAGGAACCAGGGTGAGCCCGAGGCCCGGGCGATCTGAGGCAGCGAGCCGCTGTAGCCGAAGGAGTCCGGCAGCCACACGTCGCGGGTCTCCACTCCGAACTCCTTCAGGAAGAAGGACTTGCCCTCAATGAACTGGCGGGCGAGCGCCTCCGAGCCGGGCATATTCGTGTCCGACTCCAACCACATGCCGCCCACGGGAACGAAGCGTCCCTCGGCCACCCGCTTGCGGATGCGCTCGTACAGCTCCGGCTGAGCCTCCTTGACCCACTGGTACTGCTGGGCGGAGGAGCAGGCGAAGACGAACTGCGGATCCTGATCCATCAGGGCGAGCGCGCTGGAGAAGGTGCGCACGCACTTGCGCACCGTCTCCCGCACCGGCCATAGCCAGGCGGAGTCGATATGCGCATGCCCGACGGCGAGCACATGATGCGCGCTCGCATTGGCCGGGGATGCGAGTACTCCGCCCAGTTCGACCCGTGCCGCCGCCGCGGTGCCCGCCACGTCGCCCGGGTCGATCAGGTCGACGGCGCGCTCCAGCGCCGTGTCTATACGGGCGCGGCGGGAGGAGTCCTCCGGGAGGGCGGCTGCCAGCTCCAGCAGGACGGTCAGGTCCTGGGTCAGCTCCCACACGACGTCGTCGCGCAGGCACGCATCCACGGCGCCCAGGCGGTACAGTGGCTCGCTGCCCGCGGTCTCCCGATAGCCCAGGGGAGTGGGGGAGAAGGTGAAGTTGCCGGCCACGTCCGGGTTGCTCGCGGCCTCGATATAGACATCGATCGCATCCGGCTCATCGTCCCAGGGGGCCGTGTGGTTGCGCGGTGAGATGGCCTTGATCGCGGAGCCGTCGGGGCGCAGCAGCAGGCCCTCCGCCTGGAAGCCGGGCTGGGTGGCGGTGAACCCCAGGTCGATGCTCAGCTCCACGTGCGCGCCGTCTGTGCGGTGCCACGCTGCGGGCACACGCCCGGTGACGTGGAACCAGGTGGTGCCCCACGGCGGTCCCCAGGGAGCGCCGACGGCGATAGGGGAGTAGTCCTCAGCAACGGCGTGGGTGAAGGGGACCGGTTCACCCGGTGCCTGCCAGGCCGACAGCTCCAGTGGTCTGCGGTCGCGATAGATCGCCGGGCGCACATGGTCGCGCAGCAGGCGCGCGGCGCGCTGCTCGGTCAGGACGGGGTTGGAATGCATGTGATGGTCTTCCTGGTGTTGTCTGTGGCGGGGTGCCGGCGTCGGATCAGCCCTTGACGGCGCCGGCCATGGCGAAGCCCCCGCCCGCGCGACGCTGCACGATCAGGTAGAGCAGCAGCACGGGCGTGGAGTAGAAGATGGAGAAGGCGGCCAGCTTGCCGTAGGCAATGGAGCCGTGAGTGCCGAAGAAGTTGTAAATGGCCACCGCAGCGGGCTGGTGTTCGGGGGAGAACAGCAGCACGAAGGGCACAAAGAAGTTCCCCCAGCGCCGGTGAACACGAAGATGAACACCACGCAATGCCGGGCTTCATCAGTGGCACCACGATCCGCCACAGGGCGGTCATGGCGGAGGCGCCGTCGACCCAGGAGCCTCCTCCAGGGAGATCGGCACGGAGTCCATGAAGTTCTTCATCATCCAGATGGCCATGGGCAAGAAAGTGGCCGCCATGAACAGGATCGTGCCGGCAACCGAGTCGAGCAGCTGGAAGCTGACGAACAGGGTGTAGACGGGCACCATCATGGCCGTGATCGGCAGGCAGGTGCCGAACAGGATCGTGTACATGAATCCCTTGTTGAAGCGCATCTGGAAACGCGAGAGCGGGTAGGCGGCGAGAGTGGCCACTACTACGGTGATCGCCGCGGTTCCGAAGGAGATGACCAGCGAGTTCCACAGGGGCCGGAGGGTCTCATCGACGTTGGCGATCTCTGTGAAGTTGGACAGTGTCCAGGTCTCGGGCACGGAGATGGACACGGTGGCCGCGGAGTCGAAGGCGGACAGGATGATCCATGCGAGTGGGATCAGGAAGCAGATCCCGATCAGCGCCATGATCGCCGATGCGGCGATCTTGAGTCCGCGTCCGCGCGGGGAGCTGAGTTTGAGCGATGATGCGGGCGGCTGTCGTGTATCGGGCATGTCAGTCCACCTCCGGTTTGAGCAGTTTCATGTAGACGACGGAGAACAGTGCTCCCACCAGCAGCGTGACGGTGGCGATCGCCGTGCCGTAGCCGACCTGGGAGAACTTGAAGGCCTCCTGGTAGGCGAGCACAGGCAGGGTGGAGGAACTTGTTCCCGGGCCGCCTCCGGTCATGACCCAAATGAGGGTGAACACCCCGAGCGTCTGCAGGGTGGTGAGCATGAGATTGGTGGCGATGGAACGCCGAATGATCGGCAGCGTGATGCGGAAGAAGCTTTGCACGGTGGAGGCGCCGTCGATGGCGGCGGACTCCTTCACCTCCGGCGGCACCTCTGCCAGGGCGGCGTTGTACTGCATCATCGAGAAGGCGGTGCCGCGCCAGACATTGGCAAGAATCACCGACAGCATAGGGAAGGCGAGCAGCCACTTGGGCCCTTCCAGGCCGATGAAGGCGAGCATCGAGTTCAACGTGCCCTCGGAGGCGAAGAAGGCGTAGCAGGCGAAGGCCGCCACGATCTCCGGCAGCGCCCAGGCCACCACCACGATTCCACCTACCAGGGAGGCCAGGGGGCGGGCGCAGTGCCGCATGAGGACGGCCAACACCATGCCCAGCACGTTCTGGCCGACGATCGCCGAGGCGAAGACGAACACCGCCGTAAGAAAGATCGACTTGACGAAGGCCGGATCGGAGAAAAGGGTGACGTAGTTGTTCAGGCCCACGAAGGATGGTGCGGCCGCCTTGTAACCGCTCATCGCCCGGTCGGTGAGCGAACCGTACAGCGAGTAGACGATTGGACCGAGCAGGAATAGGGCCAGCAGGACGACCGCCGGAAGGAGCGGTGCAGTGCGCCGCAGAGTTCTACCGGGGCGACGGCGGGACGACAGCGCGCCCCCGCCCGCCGTCGTCGCGGTTGCAGCCGGGGCGGACATCAGGACGCCGCCTCGGTGCCGTCCTCGCCGACGATGGCGACCAGCCCGGAGTCATAGGTGGCGGCGGCCTGCTCGGGGGTGGCGTCGTCGGTGACCACGGACTCGCAGGCGACCTGGATGTTCCCGGAAATCTGCGAGTAGTCGGGGGTGGTGGGCCGGAAGTGCGTGTACTGAACCAGGCTGGAGAAGAACTCGAAGCTCGGGTTGTAGGAGAGGTAGTCCTCGGATTCGGCGACGTCCTTGCGTACAGCGACCTGGGCATTCTCCGTGTCGTACTTGAGGGTGTTCTCGTAGTTCAGGGCGATCGAGATGAACTGGAAGGCGGCCTCGGGGTTAGCGCACTTGGAGCCGACGGCGAGCGTCCAGCCGCCCGACATGGAGGTGAACCCGTCACCCTGCCCGTTCTGCGTAGGCATCATCGCAAAACCCATCGTCTCCTCCCACTCGGGCCACGGGTTGTCGCCGGAGATCCAGCCGCCGGGCATCCAGGAGCCGTCGATCGCCATAGCGAGCTTGCCCTGGGGGAGGAGTTCGGTGGAGACGCGGTTGCCGATGGTGGAGTCCAGGGCGACGTCGAGTGCAGGGCCGAGTTCCTCGGCGTAGACCGTGTCCATGAAGGCCAGGGAGTCGATGAACCCCTGTGAGCCGGTGACCCACTTCTTCGTGTCGGCGTTGTATAGCAGCTCGGAGTCGGTGCCGGACAGGAGCATCTCGAAGCCCTGCATGGAGGTCATCTCCCACCGGCTTTGGCGACAAAGATATTCAGCGGGATGACGTCGGGCACCTGCTCTTTGATGGTGCGGGCGGCGTCGAGAATCTCATCCCAATTCGTCGGCTGCCAGTCCTCGGGCAGCCCGGCCTGGGCGAAGATCTGCTTGTTGAAGTAGATGCCGCGGGTATCTGTGCCCATGGAGACGCCGTAAAGCTTGCCGTCGTCGCCGAGCCCGGCCTCCTTGGCGGAGTCGACGAACTGGTCCCAGTCCTCCCAAGCCTCGACGTACTCGTCAATCGGCATGAGGTAGCCGGCCGCGGCGTCGGAGCGGACCTGGAAGGAGTCCTCGTACATGACGTCAGGAGCGGTCGAGTCGGAGCCGTTCATCAGTGCCAGCTTGGTGAAGTACTGGTCCTGCTCGGCCTCAATGGGCACCAGTTCGATGGTGACTTCCGAGTTGGCGGCCTCGAACTCGTCCTTGGCCTTGGTCAACAGGTCCTCGAGCTGGGTGAAGGCCGAAGTCTTCTGGTAGGCGATCTTAAGGGTGCTGGTGGAACGCTCGTTCGAGGAGCCGGAGCAGGCGGCGAGCGCGGCGGCCGCGGAGGCGAGTGAGGCGCCGATCAGAAAGCTACGGCGGCTCGGGACCGGGCGGGTTAGGGGTGCGGGGGTTGAGTGGGGCATGGGTGGGCTCCTTCGCGCCGGGGCGTCCACTGTGACGCCATCGCTAAATACTCCATCAAATGGATAAAATGCTGTCAAGGCGCCCTTGGGGTCGTTGTGGATTCGTTATATAAGGGTGGGTGTGTGCGGGTCTTGGAGCGTGGTCGGAACCCGGGCCGGGAGTGGACGCACGACGTTTCGGCACTTACGACGACGGTTCGTACCTTCCGATCAACGATTCGTACTCTGCGGTGACGGTTCGTACCGCTGGGTGCCGAACCGTCATGCGAAATGCCGAAGCGCTGCGGCGAAGTGCCGAACCGTCGGTGGAACGCGTAAACAGTCATCGCAGGGAGTAGCCGCTGTGCCTGGGGGCCATCGCCCGCTTTTGGTGTTTTCTGCATGCTCCATGCGAGGCCGGTGATGGTTTTGCGCGCCGCTGTTGCGGCCGATCTCAGTGGGCGGACCCGGGCTCCACCTCGCCTGTTCGGCATCGACCGCATCCTGGGGATCAAGCGCGGGCCCTCAACTCCCGATGAGCAGCGTTGCCGGAGTCGGCGAGAAGAGGCGGTCAAGCACGAGACAGGCCGCTCCCACGGTACCGGCACGTTCGCCGAGCGAGGAGGTGTGTAAGTTCAGCGGACGCGGTTGCCCGTGCAGCGTGTGATCGGCGATCGCGTGTTGCAACTCGGGTTCGCACAGCGGCCGCATGGCGGCCCAGCGCGGGCCGGTGATGACGATTGCGGATATGTCCAGCAGTTCGGCCACGGCCAGTACGGCAGCGCCCAGCACACGCCCCGCCGAGGCGAACACCTCGATCGCCGTTGCCTCCCCCCGACCGGCGCGGACCAGCAGGTCGGTGAAGCCCTCCTCGATTTCATGGGGATTCCACGAGTCGACCTCGCCCGGAAGCGTCATGCCGAGCTCGCGCGCATGCGCCACCAGCTCGCGCTCGCCCAGCGACGTGCCCAGTATGCGCCCGCGCGGCGAATCGGAGCGCGGATCGCCGGGAAGATGCATGCTTTCGCCCGCATTACCGGTTGTGCCGCGCACCACCTGTCCGGCGATCACCGGGGAGATCGCGCGCCGGCGCCGAGGTAGAACACGAGGAAGTTAGCGGGATCGGGCGACTCGCCGGTCCACAGGTGCGCCTTGGCCACCGCCGTGACGTCCTTGTCCAGGACGACGTCCAGGCCCGTCTGCCGGGCCAGCAGGTCGCGCAGCGGAACCGTGCCCCAGCCCGGCAATAGGGGCGGACTGACGGTGCCGGCGTCGTCGTCTATCGGTCCGGGTGCGGCGACGCCGATGCCCAGCAGCCTGCCGCGCGGAACCGAGGCCTCTTGCACCATGCGTTCGACCTCGCGCTGCAGGTGCGCGATCGCCGCCGTGGAGTCCTGGGGTGAGGGGAGCGGACCGTAGTTCTCGGCGACGATCTCGCCGGTCAGGTCCACTACCGCGATGCCCAGGGCGGACGGGTCGATGTGAATGCCGACGGCGAGCCCTCCGGAAGGGTTGAGACTGAGGGCGACGCCGGGGCGCCCCTGCCGTCGGGGGGCACGATGCCGGTCTCGCGGATCAGCTGCTGGTTGAGCAATTCACGGGTCACATTGGAGACCGTCTGCGGCGCCAGACCGGTGATCCGCCCGAGCTGCGCCCGGGTCAACCCGTCGGCGGAGTGACGGATGGCCTCCAGTACGACGGCCCGGTTGAACCCGCCCACCCGGGGCAGGTTGCTGCCACGTCCCATGGTGCCTCCTCCTGCTGTGCTCGCGCCCGACCGGGCGGGACGGGGCGAGAGTATCCGGGAATCCGTGGGAGCGGATGGAAGGATCGGCGGGACCAGTCGCCTGGAGACTCAGTCGGTGACTTTTGCCGCCTGGCCCTGGTCATACCCTGTTTTAGTGTTAACCATCTCGTGGTCGATGCTGTCCATGGTAGGATCGTTTACATGCCGCTGCCAGGTGATGTATTCGTGGGCGGTTTCTGGGGTTATGGGGTCGGGGGCGGTGTTGTTGTTTGTGTGTAGTTCGGCAATGCCGTCGAGGTAGCCCATGGTCTGCGCGGCGGACTGATACTGCCCAAGCACGGTGGCTTCGGGGTCTGCGGCCGTGGGCATTTGCGAGTCGATCCGGTCGTGGTGGTATTGGAGCATGGCGGAGGTCAGGGCTTCGGCGGCGTGCTCATCGTCGATGACGCGGTACAGGACGGTTTCGAACTGCGCGTCGGTAACCAGGCCAGACAGGCCATACAGGTCCGGACGATCCAGAGACTCACCACCCGCCAGGGCGGCGACCTCGTCAGGGATGTTGCCCAGCAGGACGGCGAGATTTCGCTTCATGGTGCTGGTGTAGTACCTGGAGGGCACCTGGTCGACGGCAAACTCGATCGACCTGGCGGTGACCCAGGTCGCCGCGGCGGAGATCTCCTCATCCTGGCTGGCACGCAGGGTCGACACCGCCGCCATGGCCGCGGTGAGCTCCTCCAGGGTGTTTGAGTCCCAGCCGCCGTCGGTGAGTGCCTCCCACCGCTCCCGA
>NZ_MTPX02000052.1 GCF_002154335.2 Actinomyces ruminis | reverse complement strand
CCACCGCGCTGTAGCCGGCCAGGGCGCCGGGCGGCAGGGCCGGGGTGTCGGGGACGGCCGGAGGGCGTGGGCAGGCCGTCGGGCAGTTCGGCCACGGTCAGGACCACGCGCGGGTCCGCCAGCCAGGTGGCTAGGCGCTCCGGGGACAGGTTCACGGCGATGTGGGCGGCGATCTGCTCGGCGGTGAGGAAGCTCGGGCAGGCGTCGGGGAAGGTGCGCTTCGCCAGGTCCGCGAGCGCGCCCAGGTCCGCTTCCAGCGCCGGACGCACCACCAGCGGCACCGGGTGGGCGGCGTCGGCCGGAGCCACCCAGCCGTTGCGGGTCAGGGCGACGCGGTCGCCTGCGTCCAAGCGGTTGGGGTTCAGACGGGCCATCAGGTCGGGTCGGCGCCCGGCGGTGCGGGCCACCGCCTGGTCGCGGCGGTGGCGGTCGATGCGCGCGTGGTCTCCGGAAAGGAGCACCGGCTCGGTGACGGCGAGGTCCAGGCCGCGCCAGGCCACGGGCCGGGTGTAGACGGGGTACTCCAGCAGGCCGGCACCCGTGTGCGACTCCTCGACGATCGAGTCGGGGTTGCCCAGCACACCGGGGCGCAGGCGGGCGATGGCCTCGATCATGACCAGCGCGGCGGCCTCCCCGCCGTTGAGCACGTAGTCGCCGATGGAGAGCTCACGCACCTCCACACCGCGCGCGGCATAGTGCGCGGCCACGCGGGCGTCGATGCCCTCGTAGCGGCCGCAGGCGAAGATGAGCTGATCGGCGCCGGCCAGGTCCTCGGCGGTGCGCTGGGTAAAGACATCGCCTGAGGGAGTGGGGATCACCAGCACCCGCCGGGGGACGGTCGGGGCGGCGGGTAGGGGCTCCGCCAGGATGTCGTCGAGCGCGGCGCCCCACACGTCGGGCTTCATCACCATGCCGGCGCCACCGCCGATCGGGGTGTCGTCCACGGTTCGGTGGCGATCATGGGTCCAATCGCGCAGGTCGTGGACGCGTAGGTCCAGCAGCCCGTCCGTGGCCGCACGCCCGATCAGGGACAGGTCGAGTACCCGCAGGTAGTCGGGGAAGATCGTCACCACGTCCAGGCACAGCGAGCCGGCGGCAGCCGACGCCGGAGCGGCCGGGGCCGGGCGCTTCACCGGGCCTCCTCCGCCTCGCCCAGGCCGGGGAACAGACCACCGGGCGGGTCGATGGTGACGGTGCCTGCGTCGGGGTCGATCTCGGGGACGAGCTGCTGAACGAAGGGGACGGAAACCTCTTGCCCCTCGGGGGTGCGCACCACCAGGCGATCCTGGGCCACACCCGGCTCCAGGCCGCTCACCTGTCCCAACTCCTGCGCGCTGCCGTCGGCCAACACCCGGATGGCCCGCAGGCCGACCAGTTCGTGGGTGTACCAGGCGTCGTCGTCCTCGGGCTCCTCGGTCTCGGAGTCCACCAGCAGCTTCACTCCACGCAGGGCCTCAGCGGCGGTGCGGTCCGGGGCCTCGACGAAGGTGGCGTAATAGCGGGTGCCGTCGAAGCGCAGTCGGGAGACGGTCAGGTGTCCGGCAGCGGCGGGGCCGGTGGCGGGGTCGACGGGGAGCACGGCGCCGGGGGCGAGCCGGCCCTCGGGATCGTCGGTGCGGATTTCCAAGCGCACCTCGCCCTTGAGGGCGTGGGCGGGGCCGATGAGGGCGACGGTTAGCAGCACGTGCCCAAACCTACCGCGCGTGCACCTACCGCACGCATCACCATCGCAAGCACCACATGCGCGTCAGCACCGCAAGCACCCTCTGCTGCGAGCTTTTGCCCCTGGTGTGCGGCAAATACCCGTACACCAGGGGCAAAAGCTCGCGGCAGGCGGTCTAGTAGCAGCCGGTAGCACTGAGTGTGCGTGAGGCTCACGCCCCACGACGAGCACAACCAACATATACGTCAGTTTGGACCGCCCACGTCGGTTTGGACCCCTTACGTCGGTTTGGACCGCCCACGCGGCACACAACAGCGGTCCAAACAGGGGACAGCGGTCCAAACAGACTTACGCGGTCCAAACAGGGGCAAGTGGTCCAAACCGGGGCAAGCGGTCCAAACAGCGAAGGCCGGCGGTAGGAATCCCCACGACACGCCGCGCTAAAGCACCACGCTCACGCCGACAACCCGTGCTTACTCCATCCCTTACGACGACGATTCATGCCTTGCGGCAGACATCTTAAAACGCCGCTGCCCGTGCCCCGAGGTGGGGTGCGGGCAGCGGCGGTAGTAGAACTGCGCGCCGGTGTCAGCGGCGGTCCGTGTCCACGACGTCCACGCGCACCGGCGAGTCGGCCAGTGCGCCGACGACCGTGCGCAGGGCACGGGCGGTGCGGCCCGACCGGCCGATCACCCGGCCGAGGTCCTCGGGGTTGACCCTGACCTCCAGCAGGTCGCCGCGGCGCAGCGTCCGGGCGGTGACGGTGACGTCGTCGGGGTTGTCGACGATGCCGCGCACGAGGTGTTCGAGTGCGTCGGCGAGCACGTCAGGCCTCCTCGGCGGGGGCCTCGGCCGGCTCCTCGTCCGCGGCGGCCGCCTGGGCCTCGGCCTGCTTGACGGCGGCGTCGGCCTTGCGCTTCTCGGCGTCGTCGGCGACGGCCTTGACGGCGGCCTGCTTGGCGGCGGCCTCGGCCTCGGCGTCCTTGACCTTCAGGCGGGGCTTGACGCCCTTCAGGCCCTTGAAGGTGTGATAGTCGCCGGTGATCTTGAGCAGGTTGAAGACGGCATTGGAGGGCTGTGCGCCTACGCCGAGCCAGTACTGGGCCCGCTCGGAGTCGATGCGGATAAGCGAGGGCTCCTGCATCGGGTCGTAAACGCCGATCTCCTCGATGACACGGCCATCGCGCTTCTTACGGGAATCGACGACGACCACCCGGTAGAAGGGTGCGAACTTCTTGCCGAGGCGCTTGAGGCGAATCTTGACTGCCACTTGGTTGAAACTCCTGGTTCTCGATGGTTTGGCCCATGCCGGTTCCCGGTGGGGTTACAGCAACGGGGGCCGGTTAGGGCCGAGACGCGATCGCACCGGGAGAGGGACCGGGAACGGTCGAGTACAGCCGTGCATTCTGCCAGAGCGACGCCGTCACATGCCAGCCGTGGAGCGCCCACGGCACGCCGATTCGGTGCGAGATCGCCCACAGGGTGCACCACTGTCCGCCCTGCCTCGGTCCACATCGCCCCGGCACGCCGGCGTCCTGGGATCTCAGATCTCCTCGTGGAGGCTCTCTTGCCGCAGGATGGCTCGGTCGGCGGTCCAGACGTCGCCGTCTAGCTCACCGGGCAGCAGCTGGTTGCCGGGAGCAACGAAAACCGGCTCGGCCACGCCGTCACGCCGCTGGGCGTCGTAGTCCCTCAGCGTGCCCACCACCCAGCCGGACAGCCATAGCACGGCCACCAGGTTCAGAATCGTCATCAAGGCCAGGGCCACGTCGGCCATCACCCAGGCCAAATCCAGGGCGACCAGCGCACCCAACCCGGTGGCGGCCGTCATGGCCAGGCGCAGGGCGATGCCCGCCTGTCGACCGCCGCCGAGGTAGCTGACGTTGATCTCGGCGAAGGCGGAGTATCCCAGCACCGAGGAGTAGGCGAAGGTGAGCACCACGAAGCTCATGAACCAGATGACCCAGTTGCCGGGCACGGCGTCCGCCAGGGCGTGTTGTACCAGCGTCGTCTCCGCCCACTGCGGCTCCACCCCGGGGGTGTAAACGGCAGGGGTGGAAAGCAGGATGGTCAGCCCCGTGGCGGTGCAGATCAGCAGGGTGTCCACACACACGCCCAGTGCCTGGATGAGTCCCTGGGTGACCGGGTGGGCGACGTCGGCGGTGGCGGCGCCGTTCGGGGAGGAGCCCTGGCCGGCTTCATTGGAGAACAGACCGCGCTTGGTGCCGTTGAGGAAGGTGGCGAAGATGCCGCCGCCGGTGCCGGCCAAGCCGGAGCGCAGGTTGAAGGCGCCGGCGAAGATGTCGGCGAAAGCGCCGGGGACCCGGTCGATGGACACGATGATGACCACGCATACCACCACCAGGTAGGCCAGGGCCATCAGCGGCACGAGCCATTCGGTCACCTTGGCGACCACCCGCATGCCGGCCAGGAGGATCGGCGCGGTCAGCGCCATCAGCACGATCGCCGTGACGGAAGTGCTCACGCCGTGCGCCTCGCGCAGGGTCAGGGCAATGGTGTTGGACTGCACCATTGGAAAGATGAGCCCGTAGGAGAACACGAGCATGACGGCGAACGCCACACCCATGTACCGGCCCAGGCCGCCGCCGATGCCGCGCCGCATGTAGTAGGCGGGGCCGCCCCGGAAGATGCCGTCGGCGTTGCGGACCTTGAACACCTGGGCGAGGGTCGACTCGGCGAAGCTCGTGGCCATGCCGAGGATCGCCACCACCCACATCCACAGCAGGGCGCCGGGGCCGCCGAGGGTGACGGCCAGGGCCACGCCGGCGATGTTGCCGGTGCCCACGCGCCCGCCCAGGCCGATCACAAAGGCCTGGAAGCTGGACAGGGAGCCGCGCTGGTGGCGGGAGTGCGCGACCAGGCGGATGGCGCGCACGAACAGCCGCAGTTGGACGGCGCGGGTGCGCACGGTCAGATACAGGCCGGTGCCCAGGAGGATCCAGACCAGAATGTTGCCGGAGACGAAGCTCTCGAAACCGGACAGGGCGTCGGTAAGTGCAGCGGACACGGTTCATTCCGTCCGTCGGGGATGCGGGGCGAGGGTGAGGCTACCCCAGGCGGCGGCTGCGGGTGATCCGAGGACGCAGGGCGGACGGCGTCGCCCGGCCCGCGCCGCTCAGCCCAGGCCGAGGTGACGGCGCAGATCCTCCGGCAGGGCGGCCATGGCGTCGGCGACCTCGGCGTCGGTGTCCTGCGACTGCGGTTGCGGCGCGGGTGCCGCGCCCTGCCCCGGCATAATGCCGTAGCTGGGGGCCGCTGGGGCGGCGGGCTGGCCCAGCCCGAAAGCGGAACCGGCCGGTGCCGGAGCCGGCGAGTCGCCCTCGTCGCTGGCCTTCCGGGCGCGGGCGGCGGCTGCCTCGCGCGCCTGTCGGGCGGCCTTGGCGGGGTTGCCGGAGCGTCCCTTCTTACCGCCCTTGCGCTTCTTGCCCTTGGGGGCCTGCCGGGCCTTGGAACGCTTGCCGGTGGATGGCAACGAGCCCATGCCAGGCATGCCGCCGGGACCGCCGAGGGCACCCGGCCCGCCGGAGGCCATGGCTCCATCATCTTCTTGGCGGCCTCGAACCGGCTGACCAGCTCGTTGACGGCCTGCACGGTCGTGCCCGAACCCTTGGCGATACGGGAGCGGCGCGAGCCGTTGAGGATGGACAGGTCGCGGCGCTCGGCCGGGGTCATGGAGCAGACGATCGCTCGATACGGTCGACCTCCCGCTCGTCGAAGTTCTCCAGGGCCTCGCGCATCTGTCCCATGCCGGGCATCATGCCCAGCAGCTTCTTCATCGAGCCCATCTTGCGGATCTGACGCAACTGGGACAGGAAGTCGTCGAGGGTGAAGGTGCCTGAGGCGAGCTTGGCGGCGGCGTCCTCCGCCTCCTTCTCATCGAAGGCGCGCTCCGCCTGCTCGATCAGGGTCAGCAGGTCACCCATGTCCAGAATGCGGGAGGCCATGCGGTCGGCATGGAAGCGCTCGAAGTCGTCCAGGCCCTCGCCGATCGAGGAGAACAGCACGGGCGCGCCGGTGACGCCACGCACGGACAGGGCAGCACCGCCACGGGCGTCGCCGTCGAGCTTGGACAGCACCACACCGGTGAAGCCGACCCCGTCGCGGAAGGCGACAGAGGTGTTGACGGCGTCCTGACCGACCATGCGTCCAGCACGAACAGGATCTCGTGGGGCGACACGGCGTCGCGAATGCGGATGGCCTGGTCCATCATTTCCGCGTCCACGCCCAGGCGACCGGCGGTGTCGATGACGACGACGTCGTAGCCATTGGCCCGGCCCTGCTCGACGCCGCTGCGGGCCACCGCGACCGGGTCGCCCACGCCGTTGCCGGGTTCGGGGGCCCACACGTCCACGCCGGCCCGCTCGGCCACCACGCTCAGCTGGGTGACGGCGTTGGGGCGCTGCAGGTCGGAGGCGACCAGCAGGGTGCGCTTGCCCTGCTGCTTCAGCCAGCGGCCGAGCTTGCCCGCCAGGGTGGTCTTACCGGCACCCTGCAGGCCGGCCAGCATGATGACGGTCGGGCCGCGGTCCGCCCAGTTCAGCTCCCGGGACTGCCCTCCAGGACCTCGATCAGCTCGTCGTTGACAATACGGACGACCTGCTGGGCCGGGTTCAGGGCCTGGGAGCGGGCGGCGTCCTTGGCCTTCTCCCGCACGGCGGCGGTGAAGGAGCGCACCACCGGCAGGGCGACGTCGGCCTCGAGCAGGGCACGGCGGATCTCGGAGACGGTGGCGTCCACGTCCGCTTCGCTCAAACGGCCCTTGCCGCGCAGCGAGTTGAACGAGGCGGTGAGCCGATCGGAGAGGTTGCCGAACACGCGGGGTCCTTCCTTGGCGCCGGGGCGCAGGTGGTTGGAGGGGTCGATGGTGCGCACTCACGCCGAGGTCCGGCGCAGCGCGGCGCACGCTTCAGGATAGCGGGGAGGGCCCGCGCCGTCCCACCTCGGGGGACGTGCGGGCCCTCACGGCGCTGTCCGGGCCGGCGTCATATCGCGTCCTCGCCGCGCTCGCCGGTGCGCACCCGCACCACCTCCTCCACTTCGGTCACCCAGATCTTGCCGTCACCGAGCGCACCGCCGCCGCTGCTGTGGGCAGCACCGGAGATGGCGCCGATGATGGCTTCAACCTGCGCGTCGGTGGAAAGTATCTCCAGGCGGAGCTTGGGCACGTAATCCACCTGGTATTCAGCGCCGCGATAGACCTCCGTGTGCCCCTTCTGCCGCCCCGCGCCCTGGGCCTCGGACAGGGTCACCCCACTGATGCCGACTAGTTCCAGCGCCGAAACGACTGCATCGAGCCGATAGGGCTGAATGATGGCGGTAATGAGCTTCATGGTTCAGGCCTCCTCGCTGGCAGCGATGACGGGGCGACGCTCCTGGCCGGCGACGACAGTGGCCAGGCGGCCGCCGGTGAGCGACTCGTACGCGGACTCGTAGTGTTCGGCCTTGTCGGCGCCAGGTGCTCAGCGTCGGCGGACAGTCGCCAGCCGCCCGGGGTCCGGGAGACGATGAACCAGCAAGCGGCTGTGGTCACCAGACTGAACCCGATCGCGACCAGGGCGACGAGCACCTGGACGACCAGCTGCGCGGCGCCGTGCCCGTACAGCAGGCCGGTGTCCTCGGAGAGGAAACCAACCAACACCGTGCCGGTCAGCCCACCCACCAGGTGGACACCGACCACATCGAGGGCGTCGTCGTAGCCGAAGCGGTACTTCAGGCCCACGGCCAAAGCGCACAGGACTCCGCAGATCGCGCCGAGCGCCAGCGCCCCGACCGGGGTGACGGAGCCGGCGGCCGGGGTGATGCCCACCAGGCCCGCGACGATGCCGGAGGCCGCTCCCAGGCTGGTGGCGTGGCCGTCACGCAGGCGCTCGACCAGCAGCCAGCCCAGGACCGCGGCGCAGGCGGCGGCCGAGGTGTTGACCCAGGCCAGGCCTGCCAGCCCGTCCGCCGTGAAGGCGCTGCCGGCGTTGAAGCCGAACCAGCCGATCCACAGCAGCCCGGCGCCGAGCATGGTCAGCGGCAGGTTGTGCGGTCGCATGGGCATGCGCCCGAAACCGCGGCGGCGGCCGATCAGCACCGCCAAAACGAAGCCGGCGACACCGGCGTTGATGTGGACCACGGTGCCACCGGCGAAGTCGATGGGGGCGGCGATGGAGCCGAACCAGCCGTCGCTCGAGAGCGCGCCACCGCCCCACACCATGTGGGCCATGGGGAAGTAGGACAGGGTCGCCCACAGCGGCACAAAGGTCATCCAGGCGCCGAACCGGGTGCGGTCGGCGATAGCGCCGGAGATCAGGGCGACGGTGATCACCGCGAAGGTCATCTGGAAGGCGACTCCTACGATTACGGGCACGCCGTAGTCGTCGAGTAGGAATGCGCCGGATGAGTCCGTGATCGCGCCGTGCAGCCCGAGCTGTTCGAACGGGTTGGCCAGTATGCCGGCCAAGTCGCTGCCGCCGTAGGACATGGACCAGCCGAACACAACGTAAAGGACGCCGACGACGGCGGTGCCGCCGAAGGACATCATCATCATGTTCAGCACCGACTTGGATCGGCTCATACCGCCGTAGAACAGCGCGAGCGCAGGAATGGTCATGAGCAGCACGAGCGAGGCGCTCACCAGCATCCAGGCCGTGGCTCCGGTGTCGAGGACCATGAGATCTCTCCCTTCCGAATATGCGGGAATTCGCACGGGAGAGAGCCAATCAGGGACGCGTTGGCGGCCGGTGTCGCAGCCGTGACACGCGCATGACAGGCAGCTGCAAGTTGTTGCAGCGGCGTTTCAGCTGAGCAGGGCGTCGACGAAACCCTCCGGGTCGAAGGGCGCCAAGTCGTCCGCGCCCTCGCCCAGCCCGACGAGTTTGACGGGCACGCCCAGCTCCCTCTGCACGGTCACGACGATGCCGCCCTTGGCGGTTCCGTCCAGCTTGGTCAGCACGATACCGGTGATACCGACGGCCTCGGAGAAGACCTGCGCCTGGCGCATGCCGTTCTGCCGGTGGTGGCGTCCAGCACCAGCAACACCTCGCCCACGGGGGCGACCTTCTCCATGACGCGCTTGATCTTGCCCAACTCATCCATGAGTCCGGCCTTGTTCTGCAGGCGGCCGGCGGTGTCGACAAGCACCACGTCCACGCCGTCGCGGGCGGCCGCGCGGGTGGCATCGTAGGCGACGGAGGCGGGGTCGGCCCCCTCACGCTCGGAGCGGACCACCTCAACCCCGACCCGCTGGCCCCAGGTGGTCAGCTGGTCGGCGGCGGCGGCGCGGAAGGTGTCGGCCGCGCCCATGACGGCGGTCTTGCCGTCGGCGACGAGCACGCGGGCCAGCTTGCCGCAGGTGGTGGTCTTGCCGGTGCCGTTGACACCGACCATGAGCACGGCGGCGGCCGGCTCGCCGTCGGCGGCATTCCAGCCCGCGGCAGGGGTGGGCTTGTCCAGGTTCAGGGAGCGGTCCATGGCCGGGTCGACCAGCTTCAACAGCTCCTCGCGCAGCACACCCCGGATGGCCTCGGGGTCGGAGGTGTCCAGGACCTTCGCCTGCGTGCGCAGCTCGTCCATGAGCGAGGTGGTGACCTCGATGCCGAGGTCGGAGGTCAGCAGCGTGTCCTCGATCTCCTCCCAGTCGGCCTCGGTGAGGTCGCCGCGGGACAGGACGGCCAGGATGGCCCGCCCGAAGCCGCCGGCGCCGGCCAGGCGCGAGCGCAGGCGCTGCATGCGGCCAGGGATGGACTCGGGACGCTCCAGGGTGGCCGGTGCGGCCGCCTCCGGGGCCGGCTGCTCCAAAGTCGGCTCCGTGGGGCGCTCCCCCGGCGCGGAGGGACGCTCCTGCGGCGGGGCGAGCAGGACGTCGTCGGCGCTGGTGGGCTGGTGGGGGCCGATCTCCGGCGGCACTTCGCCGCCGCGGTTGCGCCCCGCGTAGAACCAGATACCGCCGGCGACGGCGAGCACGACGACGACTATGAGGACGATCAGCAAGGGATCCATGGCCCCATCATGCCTGATCGCCCGCGGGGGCAGGCAAGTGTGGGCGCCTTAGGCGAGGGGGCGCCCATGGCGGCGCTAGTGCTGCGGCGCCGTCTCCCGGGTGCGGCGGGCCGCGGCGGCGTCCTTGTTGCGCCGCACCTCGGCGGCCTTGGATTCGGCGGTGTCCATGGCCTTCTCGACCACATCCACGAGCCCGGAGAAGGACTCGGTACCCACGTACACGGCGGAGTCGTCCCGGGTCATGAGGTCCTCAAGGCGCGCGTCCTGGGGCACCACCTTGACGGGCTCTTCCTTCTCCCGGGCCAACCCGGCCAACTCACGCAGCCGGTCACGCCAGGTGGCGACCGGGTAGCGCTCGGCGACGACCAGGCCGAGCACGATTAAGGCGGCGACGAGGACGACAGCGAGGGGGAGGATCATGGAGCCCATGGGCATAATTGTGCCTTCCGTTTGTCACAATGCCGCCAAGGCGGGCGGGCTGTGTCGCCCACCAGACAGCGCCGTGTTGGTCACAGTGGCTCACAGTTGCCCGCGCCAGCTGCTCGCCCACATGCTGGCCCGAGCTACTGGGCAGCGGATGAGAGCCGCTGGGAAACCGCCTGAGTGACGCCGTCGCGCATGGTGATGCCATACAGGGCGTCGGCGATCTCCATGGTGCGTTTCTGGTGGGTGATGATGATCAACTGGCTGGAGGCCCGCAGCTCGGTGAAGATGTCCAGCAGCCGCCCCAGGTTGGTGTCATCCAGGGCCGCCTCCACCTCGTCCATGACGTAGAACGGCGAGGGCCGGGCCCGGAAGATCGCCACCAGCAGCGCCACCGCGGCCAGCGAGCGCTCCCCACCGGACAGCAGCGACAGGCGCTTGACCTTCTTACCCGCGGGCCGGGCCTCGATGTCGATGCCGGTAGCCAGCATGTCGTCAGGGTCGGTGAGCACCAGGCGCCCCTCGCCGCCGGGGAAGAGCCGGTCGAAGACGATCGCGAACTCGCGGGCGGTGTCCGCGTAGGCCTGAGTGAACACCTCCTGCACCCTCTGGTCCACGTCCTGGACGATGCGCAGCAGGTCGGCGCGCGACTGCTTGAGGTCGGCCAGCTGCTCGGCCAAGAAGCGGTGGCGCTCCTCCAGGGCCGCATGTTCCTCCAGGGCCAGCGGGTTGATCTTGCCCAGGCGCGCCAGGTCCCGGTTCGCGCGCGCCAGGCGCTTCTCCTGTTCGTGGCGCACGTAGGGCCGGCCGGCCGGGCGCGCTCTGAGCTCGGACGGCGCGGCCTCGGCTTGCGCCTGCGCGTCGGCCTCACCGGTAGCGCCGTCCTGTTCTGCGGCGGCCGCAGCCGCCTGCGCATCCGGCACGAGCATGTGGGGGCCGAACTCCTCCACCAATGGGTCCAGTTCGAGCCCGAGCTCGTTCATGGCGCGCTCGGCCAGGTTCTCCAGGCGCAGCTTCTGCTCGGCGCGGGCGATCTCATCGCGGTGAGCGGCGTCGGACAGGGCGGCCAGTTCCCCGGCCAGGGCGTCCAGCTGCTTGCGCACGTCGGCGGCCGCGGCGGCGGCATCGGCGCGCTCGGCCTCGATGCGGACGCGTTCGGCCTGGGCCTGCTCCACCCAGGTGCGGGCGGTCTCGGCGGCGGCGCGGGCCTGGTCACGCACCTGC
>NZ_MTPX02000047.1 GCF_002154335.2 Actinomyces ruminis | reverse complement strand
CTAACGCGGGCACAGGAGGCCGCACGCGCCGCCGACGCCGCCCACGGCCGGGCCGCGCAGGCACTCGCCGATGACGCCCCCGATGCCCCCGACGTCGATCCCGGCAGTGCCCTCGCGTTAGCCGGCGCCGAGGCGGGCCCGGCCCGAGCGGCCCTGGACGGGCTCGCCGCGCTGCTCTCGGCCGAGCCCGCCCTCGCGACCTCCCCCAACGCGCACCATGACGTTTCCTCCCCCAAGGCCGAACCCGCACTCGCGGCCGTAGCCGCGGCCGCTGCAGCGTTAACCGAGCACGGTCAGAGCCTGCGCACGCGCGCCGGGGCGCTCAGCGCCGTCGTCGAGGTGGAGGCGGGCCTGCCGACTCGCGAGCAGGAGACGCAAGCAACACGGGAGCAGCTGGCGGCCACCGCCGCGGAGGTGGAGCGCGCCGCCGCACAGTTGGCCGAGCGCCCCGGGTTGCAAACCGAGTTGTCCGAGCGCCTGACCGCCGCCCGGGAGGCGCAGGCCGGGCTGGCGCAGGCGCGCGTAACGCGGGACGCCTGCCAGGAGCGTCTGCAGGCCGCCCAGCGGGCCGCCGCCCTGGAACCGCGCATCGCCGCCGCCCGCGACGCCGTGCAGCAGGCCGCCGCTGAGGCTCTGACCGCGGCGGGCCTGGTTGCGCAGCGGCGCAACGACTGGATCACCGCCACCGCCGGCTCACTGGCCGCCGAACTCGTCGACGGGCAGCCCTGCCCCCTGTGCGGGTCGACCGAGCACCCCTCCCCCGCCGCGCCCGGGGCCTCTGCGATCTCCCGCACCCAGGTGGAGGATGCAGAGGCGGCGCAGCAGCAGGCGGACGCGGCCCTGACCTCCTGCACCCGGGAACACGACACCCTGGTTGCCGAGCAGGCCGCCGCGCGTGCGATCGCCGGAGAAGGTTCCGTGGACGTCCTCACCCAATCACTGGAGGCCGCCAGGGCCCGTCTCCAGGCCGCCGAGCAGACTGCCGCGCCGTTGGCACAGCTGGAGGCCGAGCTCGCAGAGTTCGCCGAGGTCACCGACCGGCTGCGCGAAGACCTTGATCGGCGTCGCAGCCGCCTGGCAGAGGACCGCGCCCGTCTGGAGACGCAGTCCGCCGCCCTCGCCCAGGATCGGGAGCGCTGTCGCGACGCCCGCGGCGAGTACGAGTCCGTCGCCGCGCGCATGCGTTCCCTGGCCGATGCCGCCGATGCCGCAGCCGACCTGGCCACCCGGCTCACCACGGCCGAGGCCGCGACTCGCACCGCCGTGCAGGAACGCAGGGAACTGGCCGATATGGTGGCGCAGGCGGGGTTTGCCTCCGCCGCACAGGCCGCGGCAGCCGCCCTGCCCAGTTCCGATCTGGCGGCCTTGGAGGCGCGGGTCAACGAGAGGGCGGCGCGGCGCGAGCGGGTCCGGCAGGCACTAACCGAGGACGAGACGATCGCCTCCCTCACGGGAGAGGAGACTGCCGACGTCGACGGCGCCCGGGAACGCCTGACCGCGGCCGAATCCAACTACGAGGCGGCTATGCAAGCGCGGGAGCAGGCCCGCGCATTCCTGGCGCGGGTTCGAGATGCGGCGGCCGGGCTCGCCGACGCCGCCAATGCGCTCACCGCCGCCATAGAGGATTCCGCCACCCTGCTGGAGGTCGCCGCCCTAGCCGCCGGCAGCAACGACGCCGCGACCCCGCTATCCACCTGGGTGCTGCTAGAGCGTTTCAACGACGTGCTTGCCTTCGCCAACGACCGCCTGGACCAGATGTCTGCGGGCCGCTACGCGCTCGTACGGGTCGACGACGAGGCCGGTTCCGCCCGCCGCAGGGACCGCGGACTCGGGCTCGGGGTGGTGGATCGGTTCTCCGACTCGGATGTGCGCGACCCCAAGACGCTGTCGGGCGGGGAGACCTTCTACGTGTCCCTGTCGCTGGCGCTCGCCCTGGCGGACGTGGTCACGGCCGAGTCCGGCGGGGTGACCATGGAAACGCTGTTCATCGACGAGGGCTTCGGCTCCCTGGATCCCGAAACGCTGCAGGCTGTGCTGGCCGAGCTCGGGCGTCTGCAGGCGGGTGGGCGCACGGTCGGGATCGTCTCCCACGTGGAGGAGCTGCGCCGGCAGGTGGCAGACCGCATTGAGGTCACCCGCTCGCCAACCGGTTCCACGCTGCGCACCATCGCCTCCTGACAGGGCTGCCGCGTGCTCGCCCCTGACTGGGTGATTGATGCCGGTCTCGCCGCGTGATTAGTGCCGGTCTCGCGAGGACTCGGCCAGTTCCTGGGCGAGTGCGGCGCGTTCAGACACGTCGTACCACAGCAGGTCCGCGTCGGCGGCACGCTCGAAGGCGGCCTCGTCACCGGTGCGCGCAGCGCGCACGTCGGGCTCGGCGTCCGCCTCATCCACCAGTAGGGCCGCGACCGCCTCCCACTCCACCGGCACAGTCACCTCAACCGTTCCCGGCAGAACGTCGCCTCCCGCCGGCGCCTCCCGCACCTGCTCCGCCTCGACGTCGGCAGCGATCACCACCCGGCGGTCGGCCAGGTCCTCGGCTCCGGGTACTGCCAACAGCATCACGGAGGAATCGGCGGCACACAGGCTTGCGGATACCTCCAGGCCCTCCTGATCCTCCTCGGGGAACACCGCGGCCAGCGCGGACGTGGCGGCGTGGGCGGTGCGGGGGCTGATCGAGGCCGCGGACAAGTCGCGGCGGTGGCTGGCAGATAGACACGCATGGGGCAAGTGTGCCCCGAAACCGCGTCGCACGCGCGCTCGCCGCCACGCGCATGCCGCATCCCGATCCCGCCACCGCGCGCATCGGGCCAACCGGTTCGCGTACGGGTCTACCGCGACTAAGGTCCCCTTGGTGCGGCGCGGCCGATGTGGTGGGCTGTCGGTATGAACTGGGACAGCTTGCTGGCCGACCTGGAAAGCCGCTTCGACGCCCAGCGGCGCACCAACATTGCCGCCGAAGCCGCCGACCTCGCGGAGGCGGAAGTCGCCTCCCTGCACCTGGCCGACCGGCTGCGCGGCGCCGTCGGCCGCACCGTGCACCTGCGCACGCGCGGCGGGGCCGCCGTCGACGGCGTGGTAAGACGCGCGGAGGATGCCTTCGTACTGCTGGATGAAGGCGAGAGGATTCAGTCGCTCGTGCCGCTCGAGGCGGTCGCGTTGGTCTCGCCCCTGCCCGGTCCCGCACCGACACGCAACGAGCACCGCCGCCCCACCCTCCAGAGCGCTCTGCGGGAGCTCGCCCGTGCGGGCACGCGCGTGCGCGTGATCTGTGCTTCGGAGGAGGTCACCGGCCGGCTCGCCCGGGTGGGCGCCGACTACATCGATGTTGCCCGCGACCCGGTATCCGGGCACGCGCCCGGGGCGGTCACCATTGCGCTGGCGGTGATTGACGTGGTGCGCAGCCGGTAGCAGCGCCGGCTAGCCACGACCGTAGGCGTTGTTTGCGCCGCTCTCGGGATGTCATCGGCCCCGGCCTCGGGATTTGGGCGAGGCTAGGCGTCCACGGATCGGGACGTCTTGGCGGACCCGGAGGCCACCATCTGGCGGGTCGCGGCCAGCTGCCGCTCCACATACTCATCGAAGGCGCTCTCCGGCACCCGCCACAGGTGGCGGGCCCCCACCTGGATTGCAGGCAGCTCCCCGGACTGGATCAGGGCGCGCACCCCCTGAGCGGACAGTTGCAGGTGCTCGGCTACTTCGGCGATGGTCAGAAACTTATCTGGCATGGCACTATGTTCTCATTATCTTGCCGCGTACGCCATAGTCGAACATACTTGTGAATAACCAACGATGCTCTTAGAGCACCCAAGGGCCACGCTCATGATCAAGGAGGATCCCATGAGCTCAGCGCAGCGAAGCGCACCTCGCTTCCTCAATACTCGCCCCGCGCGTCCGGCGCCGGGTCGGCTACGCCGCCCCACCTGGAAGGACCCGCGGCTCGCAGGCGGACTGGTGCTGATCGGTGCCGCCGTGGCCCTGGGCGCCTGGGCCGTAAACGCCGCCGCGGACACCGAACCGATCTATGTCCTCACGCAGGACGTCGCCCCCGGTGCCGACTTGAACGCCGACGGAGTGCTCGCACTGGTTGATTCCCATCCCGGCACCACCGCCTACGTCACCGCGGGCGATCTGCCCGCCGACGCCGTCGCCACCCGCTCACTCCAAGCCGGCGAATTGCTGCCGTCCGGGGCGGTTGGGGCGGCCGGCGACGTCGACCTGCGTTCCGTGGTGCTCGATGTCGCCTCCAGTCTGCCCGCGGGCACCGGCGCCGGCGACGTCGTCGACCTGTGGGCCCTGCCCACCGCCCCGGTCGCCGGGCAGGACGCCGGTTCCGCCGAGATCGTCGCCCAGGGGCTGATGGTCTCCTCCGTCGGGGAGGTCGGCTCCTCGATCGTCGGCGGCACCAGCGTGCAAGTCGAGGTGCTTGTACCCCAAGACGCGGTCGCCGACGTGCTGACCGCCATCGGCGCCAACGGCTCCCTCGTGCTCGTCCCCACCGGCCAGGGGCAGTAATGATGGCCACCGGACACGACGAGCCGACGGCGCCGGGGCCGCGTGGCGTCATGCTGGCATTGAGCGACGACGCCGACATCCTGCGCACCATCGACGCGCCGGGCTCGGGGATGCAGGTGGTGCGCCGCTGCGCGGACACGGCCGAATTGCTCAGCGTCGCCCTGGCCGGGCTCGGAACACTTGCCGTCATCGGCACGGACTTTGACGAGCTCGACCGCAGCGTGCTGGACCGGCTGAATCGTGCCGGGGTAACCGGTCTGCTGCTGGCACCGGATGCCGACCGCGAGCGCTGGGAGAGTACCGGCTGGCCGGTGGAGTCCACCGCCGCCTCCGCCACCGTCGTGTGCGCCCGCCTGCAGTCGATCGCCCGTAGCCGGGTCTCCTCGCCGGGCCCGCGTTCGGCCGCGCCTGCGATCTCAACCACGGTCACGCCGGCGACGCCCGCCTCGCCGCCTGCGGACGCAGCGGCGGCCGACCTGTGGGACGAATTCGACGCAGCAACTCCACCCGCATCGCCGCCGAGCTTCTCACCGCGCCGGGACATCATGGGTCCGGCCGGCACGCCCGAGATCGCTCACACCGAGGGCGCCGCTGTCGGAGCAGCCGGAGATGCCGAGCGCGGCAGGCTGGTGGTGGTGTGGGGCCCACACGGCGCGCCGGGACGCTCCACCGTGGCCGCCGCCCTGGCCAGCGGGCTCGCCGGCGACACCATCCTGGTGGACGCGGACATCGAGGCCCCCAGCCTGACCCAACTGCTCGGCCTGCCCGAGGACTCCTCCGCCCTGGCCACGGCGGCACGGCTGGCCGCACGCGGCCGCCTGGACGCGGAGACGCTGGATCGTATTCTCGTCCCGATCAGCGAGGGCCGACGGCTGCTGACCGGCCTGGGTCGCCCCGGGCGCTGGCGAGAGCTGCCGCCGGCGGCGATGCCGGAGGTGTGGGAGCGGTGTCGACATGCGGTCTCCTGGACGGTGGTGGATGTTGCCGGAGGCCAGGTCGACGATGCCGTGGACGACTTCACCCTGGAGCCGGGGCGCGGCGCCGTATCGGCGGACCTGCTGCGCAGCGCGGACGTGGTGGTGATCGTCGGAGCCGGCGACCCGATCGGGGTGCGCCGACTGCTGCAGCTCATGGATGATCTCGACGGTGACATGCGGCCGACCGGGCGTGTCGAGGTAGTGGTCAACCGCGTGCGCGCCTCCGCCGCGGGCCCATCCCCGCAACGGGCGGTACGGGAGGCGCTGGCACGCTTCGGCGGCCTGGAGGAGGTCATCGTGCTGCCCGAGGACGCCCAGACGGCTGACCGCTGCCTGATGGAGGGGCGCAGCGTGCTTGAGGCCGCGCCAGGCTCACCGTTGGGGCGGGCGCTAGCCGAACTGGTGGACCGCGTGGACCCGAACTCAGGCACCTCGGCCCGGGCAGACCGCGCCGCCCGTGGCGCTCGGCTGCAGTGCCTGGTTTCCCGGCTGCGGACGCATCGACGGCCAAAAGCCGCCAACGATCCCACTGCCACGGCGAGGCCGAGTGCCGCGCCGGCGGGTGCAGCCAGCAGCCCCGCTGTAGGCGCAGCCACGCCCGCACCGCCACCCCCGCCACAGGCAGGTCTCGGCGCCACCCCGGAGTCCAACGCGGTCCACTCCGCAATCGCGGCCGTGAACGCCCAGGCCTCAATGCCGCAACCCGCGGCAGACAACTCCGCGCGCCGTCGCTCCGGCCGCCACCGGGCCTGACCGGGCGGCCTTCCTCCAGCCCGTCTTCCCCGGTTTCGACCCCGATCCCCGGTTTGGACCGCGTAAGTCCATTTGGACCGCTATCCCCGGTTTGGACCGCCGTTGTGTGCCACATGGGCGGTCCAAACAGACGTAAGGGGTCCAAACCGACGCAGGCGGTCCAAACCGGGCACAGCCGCCCAACGTCAACACACTTCTAACATCTGCTTGACACACGTACACCCATGCGTCATGATCTAACATCATCAAACATGATCAACGGCGACGGGATGACACATGGCTACATCAACGTGGATGGAACCTCGCGAACCGGAAGCACGCCGACTCGCTGTGCGCGACAGCGTCCGCCTGGCCGGCCTCGGCTTGGCCTGCGCCGCGATCATGCCGGTGCTGCTAAGTGCGACACTCGGCAGTGTCCGCACTCTGTTCGCTTTACCGCCGGCCTGGTGGGGCGCCAACCAGCTGTCAGCAGCGATCACCGCACTGGGCTGCGCCGCCGGCACGGTAGGCGCACTGTGGCACCTGGTGTCCGCCGCCGTCGCCCTCGTCATCCTGTACCGCTCCACCCGGTCGGGCGTGATCACGGAGTTCCAGGAACCCAATGCCGGGGCGGCGGTCCGGCTGCTGCGCCGCTGGGGCGCTCCCCTGGTGCGGCGGCTAGCCGGCGGCGTTCTCGTCGTCGGCGTCACCGCGAGCCCGGCGCTGGCCGCCACCGACTCCATGCCGGATACCGACGACCTCGGCTGGCGGCCCACCGCGAGCGCCCCGGCGCGGCCCAGCGAAACTGAGTCACTCGAGCCGGAGGCCGTCGAAGCGGCGGCCGCCACCGCACCCGCCACCCAGACCGCGGTGCGCATCCCCCTGCTGCCCGCTGCCGAGTCCCCGGGCGCGCAGCTGAGCACCCCACATCGCGCAGCGGGGGCAGCCGTCGCGAGCGAGTCCCCCGCCATGACCGGCACCACAGACACCACCACGCACCGCGTCGCCGTCGGCGAGTCCCTGTGGTCGATCACGGCCGGGTCGCTCGGGCCCGACGCCGCCACGGCCGACATCGCCGCCGCCTGGCCCCGGCTTTATCAAGCCAACCTCGAAGTGATCGGCGCGACCCCGGGCTCATCCACCCCGGAGCGCTTCTGACCGTTCCCACCCTCACCGACCGCCCGTGAGCGGCCCGCACTTCCCAATGCTCATCGGAACCGCCTCGCTTCAGGAGAACCACCATGACAGTCCTGACCGCCCCCACCGCAGTGCCCCGCACCACCCCAACCACGGCGCCGGACTCGGGCCGTCTTACCGAGCGGCAACCCACGCACCATTCCAAGCCGACGCCGCAGCCGCGCCGGCTCCAGGTGCGGCGCCTGCCCGCCACCGCGGCCGGCGGCACAGTGACACGTCGCCCCGGCCCGGACGAAACCGGGCAGACCCGCGGTTGGGATCGGATGGCCTTCCGTCCCGCTCTGCAGGAGGGCAGCCGACGCGCCGCCGGACCGGGGGCCGCAGCCGCGGCAGCGATCCCACCGGGCAGCGTCCTCGGGTCAAACGCCGCTGGTGCCGACACCGGCACCCCCATGCCGGACCCGGCACACTTCGCGGCCGTCGTCGTCACCGCCGCCGCAGAGGTACTGTCCGGTCACCGCAGCGCCGACCACCTCGCCCGCTGGACCACCCCGGAGTTGTTCGCGGCCCTCGCCCGCCGGGCGGGTCTGGCCCGAAGACTGCTTGGGCGAGCTCCCACCCGCATGCGCCCCCGCTCGGTGCACGCCCAGCGGCCCGAACACGGCACCTGCGAAGTGACGATCCTGCTCGACGACGGCGCCCGCGTACGGGCGGCGGCGGCCCGCCTGGAGGCCTTCCGGGGCCGGTGGCTGCTGGCCGCCCTGGAGATCGCCTGAACTACTTGCGGCGCTTCTTGGCGGCCGCACGCCGCTGCTTGCGGTTGCCCGCCGGAGCCGAGGCGGCCTGGTTCGCGCCGGCAGCGGCGCCTGCGCCGGTAGGGCCAGCAGCAGCGCGCACCGGTTTCGCCGACGTCCGCACCGAGGGGGCGGGGGTGGCCGTGGCAGTACCGTCCTCACTGGGGGCGGTGTAGGTGATGCGCTGGTTCATGGGCTCCTGACCGGTCGTGCCCAGCACGGAGCCGCCCTCGGCCCGTTTGCTGGCGGTCCCCCGCTTGCGTGCGCCGGGCTTCGCGCCGCCTGCGGCGGACTCCGGCTCCGCGTCCTGCGCCTCCTGCTCGGCAGCGGCGCGGGCCGCCGCGGCGTCGAAGCGCGCAGCATTGGCGAAGACCTGTTCAACCGTCTCCTCGCGGATGCCCTCCATCATGGCCTTGAACATGTGCGCACCCTCGTTGGCGTACTCCACCAGCGGGTCGCGCTGGGCCATGGCGCGCAGGCCGATACCCTCCTTGAGGTAGTCCATCTCATACAGGTGCTCGCGCCAGTGCTTATCGACGACGGCAAGCAGCACTCGCCGCTCCAGGACGCGCATGGGCTCCTCGCCCAGCTGCGCGCGGGCGATGGGGTTCTCGTCCAGGCGCTTTTCGGCGTCCTCATAGGCGACTGCGGCGTCGTCGGTGAGTTCGGCCGTCAGCCGCTCGGAGGACAGCAGGTCACGGCCGCCGACCTCCTCGATCAGATCCTCCTGAGTTACGCTGACCGGGTAGACGTGGGCAAGGTCGTCCCACAGGGCGTCCAAATCCCACTCGTCGGGGCGCCCCTCCTGCGTGCGGGAGGCCACGATGGTACCGATGGTTTGGGCGCGGAAGTTCTCCAGTTGCGGCTCCAGGTCCTCCCCGTCCAGGACGCGCCTGCGCTCGGAGTAGACCTTCTCGCGCTGCTCGGTCATGACGTCGTCGTACTTCAGGACGTTCTTACGGATCTCGTAGTTGCGCGCTTCGACCTGCCGCTGCGCGGAGGCGATGGCACGGGTGACCATCTTCGACTCGATGGGCACATCGTCGGGATAGCGCCGGAGTTCATGATGCGCTGAGCGGCGCCGGAGGCGAACATGCGCATCAGGTCGTCCTCCATGGACAGGTAGAAGCGGGACTCACCCGGGTCTCCCTGGCGGCCGGAGCGGCCACGCAGCTGGTTGTCGATGCGGCGGGACTCGTGTCGTTCGGTGCCCAGCACGTACAGGCCACCGAGCTCCACCACCTCGTCGTGCTCCGCGGCGCAGGACTCTTGGGCGGCGGCGAGCGCCTTGGGCCAGGCCCGCTCGTACTCCTCGGCGTTCTCCTCCGGGTCCAGGCCCGCCTCCTTCAGGGCGGACACGGCGATGTACTCCGCGTTGCCGCCGAGCATGATGTCGGTGCCGCGGCCGGCCATGTTGGTGGCCACCGTGACCGCGCCCTTGCGCCCGGCCAGGGCGACGACGGCGGCCTCGCGGGCGTGCTGCTTGGCGTTGAGGACCTGGTGGGGGATGCCGCGCTCGGTCAGCAGCCGGGAGAGCCGTTCGGACTTCTCCACGCTGGTGGTGCCCACCAGGACGGGCTGGCCGACCTCGTGGCGTTCAGCGATGTCGTCAACGACGGCCGTCAGCTTCGCGGCCACGTTGGTGTAGACCAGGTCGGGCTGGTCCACGCGGATCATGGGCTTGTTGGTGGGGATGGGCACCACGCCGATGCCGTAGGTGCCGGCGAACTCGGCGGCCTCGGTCTCGGCGGTGCCGGTCATGCCGGCGCGCGAGCCTCCGGGTACAGGCGGAAGTAGTTCTGCAGGGTGATGGTGGCCAGGGTCTGGTTCTCGGCCTTGATGTCCACCCGCTCCTTGGCCTCGATGGCCTGGTGCATGCCCTCGTTGTAGCGGCGTCCGGGCAGGACGCGGCCGGTGTGCTCGTCGACGATGAGGACCTCGCCGTCGCGCACGATGTAGTCCTTGTCCAGGTGGAACAGCTCCTTGGCCTTGATGGCGTTGTTCAGGAAGCCGATCAGGGGGGTGTTCTCGGACTCGTAGAGGTTGTCGATGCCCAGGTAGTCCTCCACCCGCTCGATGCCGGGGGCGAGCACGCCGACGGTGCGCTTCTTCTCGTCGACCTCGTAGTCGCGGCCGGCGCGCAACCGCCCGGCGATCTTGGCGAACTCCTTGTACCACTTGTTGACGTCCCCGGTGGCGGGGCCGGAGATGATCAGCGGGGTGCGGGCCTCGTCGATGAGGATGGAGTCGACCTCGTCGACGATCACGAAGGCGTGCCCGCGCTGCACCAGGTCCTCTGGCCGCTGGGCCATGTTGTCGCGCAGGTAGTCGAAGCCGAACTCGTTGTTGGTGCCGTAGGTGATGTCGCAGGCGTACTGCTTGCGCCGCTCGGCGGGCCGCTGGGTGGCTAGCACGCAGCCGGTGGACAGCCCCAGGAAGCGGTGGACGCGGCCCATCAGGTCGGACTGGTACTCGGCCAGGTAGTCGTTGACGGTGACCACGTGGACGCCCTTACCGGTCAGCGCCCGCAGGTAGGAGGGCATGGTGGCCACCAGGGTCTTGCCCTCACCGGTCTTCATCTCCGCAATGTTGCCCTGGTGCAGGGCGGCACCGCCCATGATCTGCACATGGTAGGGGCGTTGGCCCAGCACGCGGTCGGCCGCCTCCACCACGGTGGCGAAGGCCTCGGGCAGCAGCTCGTCCAGGGTCTCCCCGTCGGCGTAGCGCTGCTTGAACTCCGCGGTCTGCTCGCGCAGCTCGGCGTCGGTGAAGTCCTGGTAGTCCTCCGCGAGCGCCTCGACCTGGGTGGCGAGGGCATCGAGCTTCTTGAGGGTTCGTCCCTCACCGATGCGAAGGATCCGGTCGACGATCGACACGCTGCTTTCTCCCCTGGTAGGTGGTGGGCTCCCGCCGCGGCCGTGAGCCCGGGCCGACGGGCCCCATGCCCGGGTGACCGAGCACGGACGCCGCCATGGTATGTCATCGGGCCGCCGTCGCTCCGGCGCATGCCCCGCTATCGCTGACCGCAAAGACCGTGGAACGGGCCCGGCTCCATTCGCCACCGGAGTCCACAGCCTCACTTCGCGACCGTCGGCCCCACCCGGATGTGGACAGTCCGGGCAGCGGCCTGGGCGGTGCCGCCGGGCGGACGCACACTGACAGACATGACGCGAGTGTTCTCCCGGCTGCTCACCGACGCGCTGCATGTGGGCCTGCCGGTCAACTGCGCCGGCTGCGGACGCTGGGACACGCCCCTGTGCGGGGACTGCGCGGCGCTGCTGGCCGCCCCGCCGCACCGGGTGGAGCACGTTGACGCCGCCGGGCAGGTGGACGTGTGGGCCCTGTCCACCTATACCGGGCCGGTGCGTCCCCTGGTGCTGGGTTGGAAGAACGGGGCGCGCGAGGACCTGGGGCCGGTTATGGCTGTGGCGGGCGAGCGGGCGGGCCACTGGCTGGCCGGTCAGTTGCGCCCCGAGGCGGTGTCGGCGGCCCAGGCCAGCGGGTGCCTGCTGGTCGTTCCGGCCCCTTCGGGCCTGGGGCGTCGGTTGCGCGGCCGCCTGGTGGCGGCGGACCTCGCCGACGCCGTGGCCCGGGGTCTGGCCGCCGGCTGGTCGGATGCAGCCCCGCCCCGAAGCGCCCGCTCCGGGTGAGCCCGGCGCCGGTGACGGTGGCGAGCGCAGACGTGCTGCGACGCCGGGCGGGTTCGGGCGGCGTGCACCAGGGCGGGCCGGTCG
>NZ_MTPX02000024.1 GCF_002154335.2 Actinomyces ruminis | reverse complement strand
CGCGGACAGATCAATCCCAGGACAGACCCAACCAGGCCGCCAGTCCGAAATAGGGTCACACACCCCCAGCACCGAGCAGACACTTACATTCTCTACGTCTGAAATGGTCACAAACGCCGGACACAGCAGCTGGTCCCGTTTTCGCAGCCGCATGATTCCAACGATTACTGAGTCACCTTTAGGCGTGGCAGGCGCGTTTGTAACCATTTGCGACAATGCGAACCCTTCCGGACGGGCGCGACACCCCTTCCCGACCACACGCATAGCCTGGGTCACATGCGCCCCGAGCACCCGCACACCAATCCCGACGCCTTCGACCACCGTCGCCACGAGGGCGCCCTCCACATCGTTGTTCCGACCGGCCGCACCCCCAAGGTCGGAAATCGACATGACGGCCGTCCCACGAAGCACAGCCTGCCGCGGATCGGACTCGTCGCGATTGCGCGCGCGGCGGATCACCGCGGCTGTCGGTAGTTCGGGCGGGACCGCTCGGGCGCTCCCCGGCGGCTCACACCCTCCGGCCGACGATTCGTACCTTCCCGCGACGGTACGTACCTTCCGGTCCACGATTCGTACTCTCCTGCAACGGCACGTACCTCCAAGTGCCGAACCGTCGCAAGAAAGTACGAATCATCGAAGCAAAGGTACGAACCGTCAGGCCCCGCGCTGATCTGCGCGCCAAGCCCTACCCGGAGAACACGCCCGGCAGCGAAGTGGCGTAGAAGACGCATCCCCGGAGTCCGGCGATGGCGATGTACCCGCCGCCAGCCCCAGCACACGCACCCCAAACACTGCCGGCCCAGGCATCAACGACGAGGCCTAGCCCCTGCACCCCAGCTGACAGCACCCACCCCCACCGACCACACCCACAAACGCGAAGAGGCGCATATCGGCACGATTCAGCTCTTGACACCCCACCCGAAATGACGCACCATATCGATTATCGATCGATCGTTATTCGATATGACAGGCTGGTCGACAGCCGGACTCGGAGGATCACCATGAGCAACGCCGTCCCTACCGCCCCCTCACTCAGCCGCCGTATCCGCACCGCCATCGCCAATGCCACCGCCGAGCGCGACAACCCCTGGGGCGTTCCCGGCCGCATCACCACTGTCGCCTTCCTGGTCATCATCGCGCTCATAGCCGTCGCCGAGCCGCTGATTGCACTGCTATCCATCCTGCGCGACGGCATCCTGCGGGTCTCCGTCATTGCAACGCCCGGACCGATCGAGCTGCGCGGCGCCTATACGGGCGTCCTGGAGGACACCGGTCTTGAGCGCACCATCCTGTACGGATACTGCGACCTACCCGGCTGGACCCTGGCACTCGAGGCTTTCCTCATCATCTCCTACATGGCGCTCGTATTCGCCTCGCTCATCCTGTTCAGCCAGGCAGTCGCCCCGACCAGCCAGTACTGGCAGGGCGACGGCGACCCCTGGGAGCGAATCAGATGCAGGGTCCGGTATCTGCGTTGGACCGCCTTCGCGGCCGTGTGCGTCTATGCAGCCTTCGGCGAGCTGATCCCGGGACTCCTCTCCCCAGTCAGTGAGGACGTCAGTGCAATGAGTGTGGGCAGCTTCTGGAAGGGTCTGCCCTTCGCTATCCTCGTGGGGGTCTGGACGCTGACCTACTTCACCGAGGCACTTCACCGCCTGGCCCTGCGGACGGCAGCGCTCGCCGTCGAGAACGCCGACCTGCGCGAGGAGACGGAGGGACTCGTATGAGCACGGCGGGCGAGACCCGCGTCGTCTGCCACCTCGACCGCCTGCTTGAGGAGCGGGGTATGACGCTCGCGGCGCTGTCCGAGCAGGTGGGCGTCACGGTGGCAAACCTGTCGGTCCTGAAGAATGGACGTGCCCGAGCCATCCGCTTCACGACCCTCACGGCGCTGTGCGAGGCCTTGGGGTGCACGGTCGGAGAGTTGCTGGAGGTTGCCGCACCGTAGGCCGAGCCCCCTCGAAGCTCTGCCAGCGGTCAGGCCGCCGACGCATCAAGGGCGAGCATTGTCTGAAACGGTTACAAACGCCTGACACAGCAGCTCGTCCCTTTTCGCAGCCGCGTGATTCCAACGATTACCGAGTCGCCTTTAGGCGTGGCAGGCGCGTTTGTGACCGTTTGCGACAGTGCAAACCCTTCCGGGCGGACGCGCCGGCCCGTCCCGACCGCACGCATAGCCTGGGTCATATGAGCCCCGAACACCCGCACACCCGGCCCGGTGTTTCCCCTGACGTCTTCGACCACCGGCGCCGCGAGAACCTGGAACTGGACGAGACTGAAGCCATCCTCGACGAGATCGGCCTGCGCCTGCTGGCCCAGGACTGGCTCCTCGCACAAGACGCCGACATCGACGACGGGACCATCTGGGTGCCCGCAAGGATCAGCGAGATTCACCGGGACCACGTGGTCGTCACCAGAGTTGCGGACGAGCTGTCGGGCCACGTCGCGAAGGCGACCACTTGGGCGGGAACCGTTGAGCTGGAACTGCCGACGGCGCGCCTACGCCCGGCGCGGTGAGAAATGTCCGAGATCGGCATAAACACCGCCGACACCCCGTCACGGACACAGACAGAACCGCATAATTCCAACGATCCGCCATCTCTATGACGTCTCCCTGAAGGCTGTTCGTGCCGTTTTCGGACAGTTGAGGCAGTCAGCCGTCACAACCGGCGTGGGAGCCAGGGGACGATCCCTGCGCTCCGAAAAGTGTCCAGATTCGACACCAACACGAGCGCAGCCATCCACGCCAGTACCTCACCAGCGCCTGAACGCCGCGCACGCATAGTCGTTGCGGTATCAGCCGCGGGAACACAGTCGAACCGGGCAGCACCAACCTCCTGGACAGACCGCAACGCCGAGTTCGACGACTGACCCTCGGGCCCGCGCGATGAGACAGATCCGGCTGGCCTCATTCGATAAGACCCGCAGCGAGGCGCCGGCCGGCCCCACGCATGGACTCAGCCGGCCAGAATCACACCCCAGACAGCGCTGCACAAAACTCCGTCAAACGATTGCGTGACGGCAAGGCGCCGCCAGGTTTACGCTGCTAGATGTAGTGCACGTCACTTCCCTGCTCAATGAGGAGACCCCTATGGCAGAACCACCAGCACCCTCCAAGGACAGGCGCGCCACCCAGGAGGAGATCGACGCCTTCTTCGCGCCACCGCTCCAGGAGGTCAAGCCGCTATTCATCGCCTCCTACCTGGCCGCACAGCTCTTCTTCTTCATCGCCCTCATGGGGCCCGCGGTCCTGTCCATCCAGAACAAGGCCTTGGCCATGTTCCCGAACGACAACGCGGCCCAAACCTCCGCCGTGTCCCAGATCGCCGGCCTGGGGGCCCTGGGCGCGGTCTTCGCCAACGTCATCTTCGGGCAGATCTCCGACCGCACCATGTGGCGGTGGGGCCGACGCCGTCCCTGGCTGGTGATCGGCATCCTCGGCATGACCGTCGGCCTGGTGATCATGGGCCTGACCAACACGGTCCCCCTGGTCGCCGCCGGCTGGCTCATCGCCCAGATCGGCGCCAACGCGGCGCTGGCACCCTTCGTGGCGGTGCTCTCGGACCAGGTGCCGGAGTTCCAGCGGGCCCGGATCAGCTCCATGATCTCCATCGCCCAGAACCTGGCCGTGCTTGCCGCCACCTATCTGTCTAAAGGCCTGAAGGACAATCTCGAGGTCCTGTTCATCGCCCCGGCCATTCCGGCCATCCTGTTCATGGTCTGGTTCGCCTTCGTCCTGCCGGACAAGCAGCTGACCATCAGGCCGCCCCGGCTCGACCTCATCGGCCTGATCAAGACCTTCTGGGTGAACCCCATCGCCTACCCCGACTATGCCCTGGCCTGGTGGGGGCGCTTCCTCATCACACTGTGCTCCTTCTCCTTCACCACCTATCGGCTAATGTACCTGGTCCACCGGGTCAACCTCACGGAAGAACGTGCGAACGACGTGGTCGCCACCTCCGTGCTCATCTACACGATTGCGCTCATGGCCGCGAGCTTCGTCGGCGGCCAGCTGTCCGACCGGCTCCATCGCCGCAAGGCCTTCGTCTTCCTAGCTTCAGCACTATTCGGCGTCGGCGTCCTCATGCTGGCCCACACGACTACTGTGTCCGGGTTCTACAAGGTGGAGGCGATCATGGGCCTGGCCTACGGCATCTACATCTCCGTGGACCTGGCCCTCGTGGTGGATGTCCTGCCCAACCCGGACAACGCCGGCAAGGACCTGGGCGTGTTCAATATCGCCAACGCCCTGCCGCAGTCGCTCGCCCCGTACATGGCGCCGTTCTTCCTGGGCATCGGCTCGCCGGAGAAGATGAACTACCCGGCGCTGTGCTACTTCGCCGGCATCTGCGCCATCATCGGCGGCGTGCTGGCCATCTTCATCAAGAAGGTGAGGTAACCGGCGGCTCCGCCGAGATTCCCAGCCCGCCCCGCTCCCGGGACGGATGTGCACAGCCTCCCCACATGCAGCGCTGGTAATTTGGCGGCGCGGCACCCGCCGCACCGTCAACCAGCACCCCGTGGGGAGGAGTCCAGTGCCCATCCGTCCCGGCGTCGTTCCCGGTCCGCCCTCCGCAATGCCTGACCGGCTGCGCCGCTTCTGGGGGACGGGGCGTTGGCTGTGGCCGCTGTGCGCCCTGCTCTTCGCCGCCTGGACCATCCTGGTGCGCGCCGGGCTGACCGACCGCCTCGACGCCGTCCTCACGGCCCCGGTGCTGCCGCCGCGCTCGGGTCGGGGGCAGGTCCTCGAGGCGGTCTCCCTGCTCACCCACCCGCTGCTGATCTACGCAGCCATCGCCGTGGCCGCCGTCGTCACCTACCAGCAGCGCATGCGGCGCCTATCCACCGCCCTGACGACCTCCCTGCTGGGCCTGCCGCTCCAGATCGTCATCGCCACCTGGATCGATCACGCGCGCCCCTCCTCCGCCTTCGCCGACTCGCTGTCCTACCGCGGGTTCGCCTACCCCGCCGGGCACGCCGTCGCCATGACCGTGGCCGCCTGGGTGCTGGTCACCCTGACCCGGGCCCGCCGCCGCCCCACCTCCCAGGTACGGCTGTGGCGGATGGTCGCCGTATTCGCCATCGCCGTCACCTGCGTGAGTCAGTGGGCGATGGGCCTGCAATCCGTCTCCGACCTGATCGGCGGCGTCCTGCTCGGCGCGGCGGTGGCTACCTTCGCCCTCGCCGTGGGGGGCATTGAGGAGATCCTGGCGTCCTGGGCCCACATCGGTCTGCCACGCACCACCGTGGACAAGCGCGCCGCCATCGTTTACAACCCCACCAAGTTCGACGACCTGTCCCTGCTGCGCCGGCGGGTGGAGTCCGAGGTGCTGGCGGCCGGCTGGCAGCCCACCCTGTGGCTGGAGACCACCCCCGACGACGCCGGTCACGAGCAGACCCGGCGCGCCCTGGCCGCCGGGGTCGACCTGGTACTGGCCGCAGGCGGGGACGGCACCGTGCGCGCCGTCTGCGGCGAGCTAGCCGGTACCGGCGTGCCCCTGGCGCTGCTGCCCACCGGCACCGGCAACCTGCTGGCCCGCAACCTGCAGGTGCCGCTGGACACCGACGCCGCCCTGCGCCTGGCCCTGTCCGGCCCCACCCGCGCCGTCGACGTCGTGCGCTGCACCTGGGACGGCGGTGAGGAGCGCTTCGTGGTGATGGCCGGCCTGGGCCTGGATGCCCGCATCATGGCCGACACGAGCGACGATCTGAAGAAGGTGATCCGCTCCGGTGCCTACGTGCTGGCCGCGGTGCAGAACGCCGTGCCGGACCCCTTCTCGGTGCAGGTGGCGCTCGACGACGGCGAGTCGACCGGCAGGTCGGCCGGCGAGCACCGGGTGGTGATGGCACTGCTGGGGAACGTCGGCACCATCACCGGCGGCGTGACGATCTTCCCGCAGGCCACTCCCGACGACGGCCGTGTAGACCTGCTGCTGACCGGCCCGAACCGGATCGCCGACTGGGCGAAGGTCGGAGCCGGCCTGCTGATCGGCCAGGACGTGGAAGGCCTGAGCCACCACCAGGCCCGCCGCCTGACCCTGACCACGCCCGAGCCGGTCCCCTTCGAGCTGGACGGTGACCCGGTGGGACGTACCCGGAAGCTGGTGGCCGAGGTCGAGCCCGCCGCCCTGCACGTCGTCGTCCCGCCCGCCCCCACTCGCCCCACTCGCCGAGACCGGCACCAGTAACGCACCGAAGCCGGCACTAATGACGTGCCGAAACCGGTCCGCCCGCAAAAACCCTCAAGGTCGTGGAACGCACCTGCAGACGACCGCCTATCCGATCGGGCACACTCCTCTAGACTGAGGCGACCCGCCACCGACCACAGGCAGGAGCCCCATGCGTTCACGACTCACCGTCGCGCTCGGCCGCACGGCCCGCGCCCTGGCCCGCCTGCGCGGCGGCGGCTCCGGTGGCACCGCCTTCCCCGGCCTGGTCATGGAGCGCACCGACCCCGGCTTCCTCGCCCGCACCCTGGACCGGCTGCCGCACGGGTGGTGCTGGTCTCCGGCACCAACGGCAAGACCACCACCACCAAGATGGTGGTGCAGTTGCTGCGCGACCAGGGCCTGAAGGTCTTCACCAACCGCACCGGCTCCAACTTCGTGCGCGGCGTGCTGGCGGCCCTGCTCACCGAGGTCGACGCCGCCGGCCGCCTGGACGCCGACGTCGCCGTGCTAGAGCTCGACGAGGCGCACGCCGTCCACTTCGTCCGCGCCGTGCAGCCGCGGGCGGCGCTCATGCTCAACGTCATGCGCGACCAGCTCGACCGCTTCGGCGAGATCGACTATACGGCCTCCCTGCTGCGCAAGGCCGCCCTGGCCACGCGCGACGTGGTGGTGGTCAACGCCGACGACCCGCGCCTGAACGGCGAGCGCTTCCTGGACGGACTCACGGCACGCACCGCCGCCTTTGGTGTCGGCCCCGCCCTGCGCTCGGTGTTCCTGTCCGACGACGATCTGCGCGCCGAGCAGGCCGCCGACGTGCCCGCGCCCGACGACGCTCCCATCTCCGGGGTATCCCCCGCCGACGCCGCCTCCCCCTGCCCCGCCCCGCGGGTACGCCTGCTGGCGCTGGCCGGCAACCAGGCCACCCTTGAGGTGGACGGCGCCGAGCACCAGGTCACCTTCGCCATCCCGGGCATTCACAACGTGCTCAACGCCTGCGCCGCCCTGACCCTGGTGCTGGAGGTGCTCGGGGAGCGGGCCGACCTGTCCCGCCTGCTGGACACCCTGGCTCAGATCCGCCCCGCCTTCGGCCGCGGCGAGGTCATCACCCTGGACGGCCGCCCAGTGCAACTGGCGCTGGTGAAGAATCCGGCCGGCTTCCGCATGAGCCTCATGTCTGCCCCCACCGCGCAGGCCGGCGCCGCAGGGCGGGCAGACGCCGCAGCCGACGAGCTCATCATGGTCGCCATCAACGACGAGTACGCCGACGGCCGAGACATGTCCTGGCTGTGGGACGTGGACTTCTCCTCGCTGAAACAAGCCGGGGTCGCCGTCGTCACCGGGGTGCGCGCCTGGGACATGGCGCTGCGGCTGCGCTACGACGAGGTGCCGGTCGACGTCGTCGAACCGGACTTGGAGGCCGGACTGGACGCACTGCGCAAGCGCGCCGCCGCCGAGGACCGCCCCATGCGCGTGTACACCACCTACACCGCCATGCTGGCGCTGCGCGCCCGCCTCGGGCGCCTCACCAAGGTCGAGGAGGTCATGAAGTGAGCGCCGAGCCCACCGTCTACACCCACACCGGCGCCGGCCCCGCCCGCGGCCGCATCCGCATCCTGCAGCTGTATCCGCGGGACATGAACATCTACGGCGACTGGGGCAATCTGCTCACCCTGGCCCGCCGCGGCCAGTGGCACGGCTACGACGTCGAGCTGCACTCCTACAACCCCGGTGACGCACTGCCGGAGGAGACCGATCTGGTTCTGGGCGGAGGTGGCCAGGACTCCGGGCAGGAGCGCATCAAGCCGACCTGCTCAAGATCGGCCCGCGCCTGCGGCAGTGGGCCGACGACGGCGTGCCCATGCTGGTCATCTGCGGCCTGTACCAGCTGTTCGGGCACCGCTTCGTCACCGGCGAGGGCTCCGAGATTCCCGGGATCGGGCTGCTGGACGCGCAGACGGTGGCTGGGACGGGGCGCCTGATCGGCAATATCGTGCTGGACTCCCCCGAGTTCGGCCGCGTGGTCGGCTATGAGAACCACTCCGGCTGACCACGCTCGGCCCCGGCGCCGAGCCCCTGGGGACGGTGCGCTCCGGCGCCGGCAACAACGGCAAGGACGGCGCGGAGGGCGCCCGGTTCAAGCACGTGATCGGCACCTATTTGCACGGCCCGCTGCTGCCGAAGAACCCGGCTGTGGCCGACTGGCTACTGCAACGGGCGGTCGAACTGCGAGGACAGGACTGGGACCCGCTGCCCATCGACGACGCCGACGCCCGCCGCGCCAGCACCGTGGCCGCCGCCCGACCGAGGTGATGCGCCGTGGCCACCCCTGAGTTCATCGTCTCCCTGCGCGAGAAGATCGGGCATGAGCAGCTATGGCTGCCCGGTGTCAGCGTGGTGGTGGTGGCCCCGGACGGGCGGCTGCTACTGGGGCGACGCTCCGACAACGGCGCCTGGGCGGTGGTCTCCGGCATCCCGGAGCCCGGCGAGCAGCCGGCCGCCGCGGCGCGGCGCGAGTGCCTGGAGGAGACCGGCGTCGACCCGCAGATCGTCGGGGTGGCCGGGGTGAGCGCGGGGCAGCCGATCACCTTCCCCAATGGGGACCGCTGCGTGTTCATGGACATCACCTTCGCCGCGCGGGCGGATTCCGCCGCGGTGGCGCGTGCGCGCGTGGCCGACGAGGAGTCGACGGCGGTGGGCTGGTTCGCGCCGGACGCGCTGCCGACGCCGCTGGTGGCCTCCACCCCGGGGCGCATCGACGCCGCCCTGACCTGGCTGGCCGACCCGGCCGCCGGCGCGCGCTTCAGGTGACGGATGCCCGTGGCCCAGGCCGCAAGATTTCCACTGACGCTTACCAAAGCCTATCCTTTACTGCGCCAGCAGGTGCCAGCGCCTACCCGGCACGACGACCCGACGGACAGTCCCCGGTCAACCCGTGCCGACCAACCCGCACCGCGAGCGTCACCAGGACCAAGGAGTTAAGACATGGCCGCATCCGCCACGGCCAGAATCATCCCATCAGAACAGCCGGCCTCGGCAGTCCCCCTGTCCGCCCTGCCCCGCGGCACGCGCGCCCGTATCATCGCTGTATCCGCCGATCGCGGTGAGTGCCTCGCTCGGCGTCTGGTCGACCTCGGCTTCGAGCCCGGCCGCCAGCTCGAGGTTGGCCGCCGCGCCCCGTTGGGAGATCCGGCGGTCTACCACGTCGCCGACTACGAACTCAGCCTGCGCCGCCGTGACGCGGCCCTGATCACCGTAGAAGTCATTTCCACCAGCGCTGTCCCCGGCGTTCCGGAGGCCACCGCATGAGCACCGCCGTCGACGCCGCGAACTCCAGGGAAACCGACATGCCCGCCTGCCACGAGCCCTCCTGCCACGAGGGCTGCGCCGCCCACGGTGCCGCCTCCGCCTCCATCGACGCCGACGCCGCCCGCATCGCCCTGGCGGGCGCCCCCAATGCTGGCAAGACCTCCATCTACAACACGCTCACCGGCCTGCGCGCCAAGACCGGCAACTACCCGGGCGTGACCGTCTCCCGCTCCTTGGGCACCTGCCGCTCTCCGCCACCGACACCGGCGACGAACCCGCCACCATCACCCTGGAGGATCTGCCGGGCGCTTACTCGCTGGAGCCCATCAGCCCCGACGAGCGCGTGGTCCACGACGTCCTGACCGGCCGCTGCAACGGCGTCGCCCAGCCCGATGCCCTGCTAGTCGTCATCGACGCCACCACCCTGTCCCGCTCCCTGGGATTCGTCGCCCAGGCCCTGGCTCTGGGCCTGCCCACTGCCCTGGCGGTCACCATGACCGATGAGCTCACCCGCCGCGGCGGGCGGCTCGACGTCGAGGCCCTGGGCACGGCGCTCGGCGTGCCCGCGGTGCAGGTCATCGGCAACCGCGCCACCGGCATCCCGCAGCTGCGCAGCACGCTCGCCTCCTGGCGCGACTGGTCGCGCGCGCCGATCACGCCGCCGACCAGCGGACCGGAGCGGGCCTCCTGGACGGAGTCAGTCCTTGCCGCCGCGGACTACACCGCCCCCGTGCCCGACTCGCGCACCGCCGCCGTCGACCGGGTGCTGCTGCACCCGCTGTGGGGGACCCTGGTGTTCTTCGCGGTCATGTTCACCTTCTTCCAGGCGATCTTCACCTGGGCCGCCCCCTTCCAGGAGGCCATAGAGACCGGCTTCAGCCTCCTGAGCGACGCCGTCCACAACTGGCTGGACGGCCCCGCGCCGCTGCTGGCGGGGCTACTGGCCGACGGCGTGATCGGCGGCGTCGGCGGGGTGCTGGTGTTCCTGCCGCAGATCGCCATCATGTTCCTGCTGATCGCCTGATGGAGGGCGTGGGCTACATGTCGCGGGCCGCCTTCCTCATGGACCGGGTGATGAGCCGGGCGGGGCTGGAGGGGCGCGCCTTCGTGGCGCTGCTGTCCTCGCTGGCCTGTGCCATTCCCGGCATCATGGCCACCCGCACGCTGCCCAGCGCCAAGGACCGCCTGGCCACCATGCTGGCGGCGCCACTGATGACCTGCTCGGCGCGGCTGCCGGTTTACATCATCATGATCTCCCTGCTGGTCGACCCGGGGCAGCGCATCGGCCCCTTCGGCGCCGCGGGCACCATCATGTTCGGCCTGTACCTGGCCGGGGCGGTCGCCGCCATGCTGGCCGCTCGGGTGGTCAAGCGCCTGACCGACCGGGGCGGCGTGCTGCTGCCCTTCTACATGGAAATGCCGCCCTACCGGCTGCCGCGCGCCCGCACGGTGGCCTGATGGTTTGGGACGCCTGCAAGGGCTTCCTGAAGAAGGCGGGCACGATCATCCTGGCCGCCACCATCCTGGTGTGGACGGGTCTTAACGTGCCCATCCGCTCCGAGGCGGAGTTCACCGCCCACTGCGATGCCAGCGCCCAGTGCGCAGCGATCGCCGCCGCCGTGGCCGACCCCGACTCCTCAACCGTGCTGGACGACGACGGCGCCACCGTCACCGATCCCGAGGAACTGCAGGCGCTGCTGGACGCCCAGCGCACCAGCTACACCATGGACTCCTCGCTGGCCGCCTCCCTCGGGAAGGCGATCCAGCCCGTGTTCGAGCCACTGGGTTTCGACTGGCGGATCAACGTGGCGATCATGTCCTCCCTGGCGGCCCGGGAGACGGCGGTGGCCACGCTCGGGCAGATCGCCGCCGCGGGCGACCCGGAGGACCCCGGCGCCCAACTGGCTGCCATGACCTACACCGAGGACACCCTGGTGGCCAGCGCCGGCGAGCCGCTATTCAACCCGGCGACGATCGCGGCGATATTGGCGTTCTTCGTCTTCGCCATGCAGTGCATGGCCACCGCGGGGGCGATCCGCCGGGAGACCGGCACCTGGAAGTGGTCGGCGATCGCCTACGGCTACCTGTTCGTGCTGGCCTGGGTGGCCGGCGCCATCGCCCACGCCGTCGTCGCCGCCCTCGCCTGAGCGCGGTAGCCATGGGCGTCGTCCCCACGCATCCCGTGGCGACCCCGGACCCCGCCGTTATGCGCTGGGTGGTCCCCGATGGACTGCTGGGCTTCTCCGGGACCGTGGCCCGCGCCCCGCGCCTGCTGCAGGCCCTGCTTGACGACGGCACCCTGGCGGGGATTGAGGCGGTGCCCGGGGCGGTGCTCACGCTGCTGGGCGAGGGCCGCAGCTGGCAGGCCGACGGCGCCGCGGTGCGCAGCGCCCTGGTGGACGCGCTCGGGGTGCCCGGCTCGTG
>NZ_MTPX02000068.1 GCF_002154335.2 Actinomyces ruminis | reverse complement strand
CCGCCCGCGCCCGCTCGCGCGCAACCTCGACCTCGGCGGCCGCGGCAACGGCCACCCCCATGCGGCGGCCCGGGTGCGCGTCGGGCTTGCCGAACAGGCGTACGTCGCTGCCCGGAACGGCCAGCGCCTCGGCCACGCCCCGGTAGATCACGCCGGTATCGGCCCCGGACTCCACGGGCGACTTGATGACGGCGGAGGCGGCGGGGGAGCGCAGCGTCGTGTCCACCGGCAGCCCCAGCAGGGCCCGGGCGTGCAGTTCGAATTCGCTCAGCCGCTGACTCGCCAGGGTCACCATGCCGGTGTCGTGTGGACGCGGCGAGACCTCCGAGAAGAGCACCTCCTGCCCGCAGATGAACAGCTCCACGCCGAACAGGCCCCAGCCGCCCAGCGCGCCGGTCACCGCCGCGGCCGCCTCCTGCGCGCGGCGCAGTGCCGTCTGCGGCAGCGGGTGCGGCTGCCAGGACTCCACATAGTCGCCGCCGACCTGGCGGTGCCCGACCGGCTCGCAGAATGAGGTGACGGTCCGCCCGGTGCGCGGGTCGCGGGAGCGGACGGTGAGCAGGGTGATCTCGGAGTCGAAGTCGACGAAGCCCTCCACGATCACCCGGCCCCGGTCCACGCGCCCCTCGGTGGCCGCCAGGCGCCAGGCGGCGGCAACGTCGTCGGGGCCGCGCAGCACGGACTGGCCGTGCCCGGAGGAGGACATGACCGGCTTGACGATGCACGGGTAGCCGACGCGCTGTGCGCCGGCGGCCAGCTCGGCCAAAGAGGAGGCGAAGGCATAGGGCTGGTGGGTAGGCCGAGTGTCTCCGCGGCCAGGCGGCGGATCCCCTCCCGGTCCATGGTCAGACGGGCGGCGCGCGCGGTCGGAACCACTCGCACCGTGCCGGCCTCCTCCAGTGCCACCAGGGCGTCGGTGGCCAGTGCCTCGATCTCGGGGACGACGATCTGTGCCCCGGATGCCGCGATTGCTGTCGTCAGGGCCGCCGGGTCGGACATGTCCACGGTCAGGGCGTGCTGGGCAACCTGCTGCGCGGGCGCGCCCGCGTACCGGTCGATGGCGGTGACCTCCACGCCCAGGCGCATCAGCGCGATCGTCACCTCCTTGCCGAGCTCTCCGGAGCCGAGCAGCGCCACCTTCGTGGCCGACGGCGTTCCCGGGGTGCCGATGCCCGCGGCGGCGGGGGAGGGGGGTTGGGATGCGGTCACGGTCGCCTCCAAGTCGATTGTGCGCGGTGCGCGGGCGCGCCCGGGCGGCACGGCAGCCGTGTGCCGGTCGCTACGGCCACGCTACCGAAACATCGCCAGCCCGGCACAGCTGGTTGTGCCATGCTGGGGGTATGGACGCACAGGACCGAACCGACCCCGGCCGCCCGCCGGCACCGGGTGCCGGCTCCGGCCGGATCCCCCCGTCGGTACCCGTTGTCGGCCCCGCCTCCGCCGCCCCGCTGCCGCCGGGTGTGCCTCCGCGCAAACCGGTGCGCCACGTCGCCGAGTCGCCTGCGGCCGCCCCGGCACCCCGGGATCCGGCGAAGGACACGGTTCCGCGTGGCATCTCCGCCATCGATGAGGCGGCCGCGCCGGTGCCACCGGCCAAACGGCCGGAGATGATCATCGTCACCGGCATGTCCGGTGCGGGCCGCTCCCGGGCCGCCAACGCCCTGGAGGACCTGGACTGGTACGTGGTGGACAACCTGCCGCCGCAGCTGCTGCCGGCGCTGGCGGGCATGATGACCACGGTGGGGGCGGGCGTGCACCGGCTGGCCGCCGTGGTAGACGTGCGCAGCCGCGAGTTCTTCGCCTCCTTCATGAAGTACCTGGGGCAGCTGCGCGATACCGGCGTGGACGTGCGCCTGATCTTCCTGGACGCCTCCGATGCCGTGCTCATCCGGCGCTTCGAGTCCTCTCGGCGCCCGCACCCGCTGCAGGGAACCGGCTCCATCCTGGACGGCATCGAGCATGAGCGGACCCTGCTGGCCGGTCTGAAGGGCACCGCCGACGAGGTCATCAACACCACCGACTACTCGGTGCACGACCTGGCCCGCCGGATCCGGGAACTGGTCGCCCACGAATCCGACCTGGGCCTGCGGGTCACGGTCATGTCCTTCGGTTTCAAGTACGGGCTGCCGATGGATGCCGACCACGTGCTGGACGTGCGCTTCATCCCCAACCCCTACTGGGTTTCGGAGTTGCGTCACCTGACCGGGCGGGACGCGCCGGTGGCCGACTACGTGTTCCAGCAGGACGGCGCGGCCGCTTTCGTGGACGGCTACGTGAACCTGCTGATCCCGGCCTTGCCCCGTTACGTGGACGAGCTCAAGCCGAGTGTCACCATCGCGGTGGGCTGCACCGGCGGCAAGCACCGCTCGGTTGCGACCGCCGAGCGGATCGGCGCCAGCCTGCGCGCCGCGGGATTCAAGGTCGCCGTGCAGCACCGGGACCTGGGGAGGGAGTGAACGTCATGGGGCAGACTCCGGGGCAACCCGGGCGCAGCGCAATCGGTGCCGACGTGCCCGGCGCCCGCGCCACCATTGACTCCGCCGGCTGGCGCCGGCGTGGCGAGGAGGGGCCCGCCGTCGTCGCCCTGGGCGGTGGGCATGGCTTATCCGCCACCCTACGGGCCCTGCGGCACGTCACCCAGCGGCTCACCGCCGTGGTCACCGTCGCCGACGACGGCGGCTCCTCGGGCCGGCTGCGGCGGGAGTTCAACTGCCTGCCGCCCGGCGATCTGCGCATGGCTCTGGCCGCCCTGACCGACGAGACCGAATGGGGACTGACCTGGCGGGACGTGCTCCAGCACCGCTTCTCCGGTGAGGGAGAGCTGGACAACCACGCCCTGGGCAACCTGCTCATCCTGGCCCTGTGGCAGCTGCTCGGGGATGAGGTTGAGGGGCTCGACTGGGTGGGGCGGCTGCTGAGCATACACGGGCGGGTCATTCCCATGAGCGCCTCCCCCCTGGTAATCGAGGCGGATATCGTCGACGGCGATCACCGCCAGCGCGTGAGTGGGCAGGTCGCCGTGGCCACCACCCGCGGTCGTATGGAGAACGTGCGCGTGGTGCCCGAGGACGCCGATGCCCACCCGGAGGCGATCCGCGCCATCGATGCCGCTGACTGGGTGATCTTGGGCCCCGGCTCCTGGTACACCTCGGTGTTGCCGCACCTGATCCTGCCGGCCATGCGGCGCGCCCTGGTGAGTACCCGCGCACGCAAGGCCGTGGTGCTGAACCTGTCGGCACAGAGCGGCGAGACCGACGACATGACCCTCGCAGACCATCTGCGGGTGCTGGCCGAGTACGCCCCCGACCTGCGCCTGGATGTGGTCATCGCCGACCCCAGTGTGGTGGAGAACGTCGCGGAGCTGAGCGCGGTGGCAGAGTCCATGGGAGCGGTGCTGATGCTGCGGCAGGTGCGGACGGGGGACGCGCTGTGTCACCATGACCCGTTGCGGCTGGCCGCCGTCTTCCGGGACGCCTTCGACGGCGCGGTGGGGGACATCACCGGCCCGCCGCGCGCCGCCTGAACGCCCCACACTTATCCATTCCACCCCCACAGGACCAGGAGCATCACCACATGTCGCTGACGGTGACCGTCAAGGACGAGCTCGCCCGCGTGAGTACCGATAACGCCGCCCAACGCCGCGCCGAGGTGGCGTCCATGCTGCGCTTCGCCGGCGGGCTGCACCTGGTGTCCGGCCGTATCGTGGTCGAGGCCGAACTGGACCACGGCGGCGCCGTGCGCCGGCTGCACCGGGATCTGCGGGAGCTGTACGGCATGACCCCGGAGGTGCTGGTGGTTCAGGCGGGCTCCCTGCACCGCGGCAGTCGCTACGTGCTGCGCGTGACCGACCGCGGTCGCGACCTGGCCCGCCTGACCGGCCTGGTGGATGCCCACGGTCGTCCGGTGCGCGGCATGCCCGTCGCGGTCGTCCAGGGCGGCCGCAATGCCTCCGCGGCCGCCTGGCGCGGCGCCTTCCTGGCGCGCGCTCGCTCACCGAGCCGGGCCGCTCCTCCGCCCTGGAGGTCACCTGCCCCGGCAGCGAGGCGGCCCTGGCGCTGGTGGGGGCCGCTCGCCGCTTCGACGTGGTGGCCAAGGCCCGTGAGGTGCGCGGCGCCGACCGGGTCGTGGTCCGCGACGGTGAGGCGATCAGCGTGCTGCTGCAGAAGATGGGGGCCGTGGAGGCCAACGCCACCTGGGTGGAGCGGCGCTCGCGCCGCGAGACCCGCGGCACCGCCAACCGGCTGGCCAACTTCGACGACGCCAACCTGCGCCGCTCCGTGCGTGCCGCCGTCACTTCCGGGGCCCGGGTGGAGCGCGCCTTCGAGATTCTGGGGGAGGAGGTGCCCGAGCACCTGGTGCAGGCCGGCCGGCTGCGCATCCAGAACAAGCAGGCCAGCCTGGAGGAGTTGGGGCGTATGGCTGAACCACCGCTGACCAAGGACGCGGTGGCCGGGCGCATCCGCCGCCTGCTGGCCATGGCGGACAAGCGCGCCCATGAGCTGGGCATCCCGGACACGGAGTCCGTGCTCACCCAGGACATGCTCGACATGTGAGATGCGCCCACGTGTTCGCCCCTGGCGAGTCCGAACCGGCACGGCGGCGTGCACGTAACGCTAGACTCAACCTGCCGGATCGGACGGGGAGCACCCCACGAAGGCCCGGGGCACACCATGTGTGCAGCAAGCTACGAGTACGTGCGCCCGTGCGGCGCACTAGGAGGACACAAAGTGACCACCCGCGTTGGTATCAACGGCTTCGGCCGCATCGGCCGTAACTTCTACCGGGCCGCCCTGGAGCAGGGCGCCGACTTCGAGGTCGTGGCTGTCAACGACCTGACCGACATCAAGACCCTCGCCCACCTCCTCAAGTTCGACTCCATCATGGGCCGCCTCGACGCCGAGGTCACCTACGACGAGGAGAACATCATCGTCAACGGCAAGCCGATCCGCGTCCTGGCCGAGCGCGAGCCCGGCAACCTGCCCTGGGCGGACCTGGGTGTTGACGTTGTCGTCGAGTCCACCGGTTTCTTCACGGACGCCACCAAGGCCAAGGCACACATCGACGCCGGCGCCAAGAAGGTCGTCATCTCCGCCCCGGCGAAGAACGAGGACGGTACCTTCGTGGTCGGCGTGAACGAGCAGGACTACGACACCACCAAGCACAACATCATCTCCAACGCCTCCTGCACCACCAACTGCCTCGCGCCGCTGGCCAAGGTGCTGGATGAGGCCTTCGGCATCGAGAACGGCCTGATGGTGACCGTGCACGCCTACACCGGTGACCAGCGCATCCACGACGCGCCGCACAAGGACCTGCGCCGCGCCCGTGCCGCCGCCCTCAACATCGTCCCGACCTCCACCGGTGCCGCCCGCGCCGTGGCCCTGGTCCTCCCGCAGCTCAAGGGCAAGCTGGACGGCTACGCCATGCGCGTCCCGGTCCCGACCGGCTCCGTCACCGACCTGACCTTCAAGCCCGCCAAGCCGGCCACCGTTGAGGAGATCAACGCCGCCGTCAAGGCCGCCGCTGAGGGCCCGCTCGAGGGCGTTCTGGCCTACTCCGAGGAGGACCTGGTGTCCACCGACATCGTCGGCGACTCCCACTCCTCCATCTTCGACTCCAAGCTGACCAAGGTGCAGGGCGACCAGGTTAAGGTCGTGTCCTGGTACGACAACGAGTGGGGTTACTCCAACCGCCTCGTTCAGCTCACCGCCCTGGTCTGCGAGAAGCTCGCCTGAGTCCGCGTAAGCCGGCACTCACCACTGTGAGCCACTGACGGACGCCCGCGCACGCCACTCGCGTGCGCGGGCGTCCGCCGCTACCGGCGCGAGTTCAACAACCATCCACCCACCAACCCCACTAACACAGCACTGCGAGGTTCCATGAAGACCATCGAGTCCCTCGGCGACCTGAAGGGCAAGCGCGTCCTGGTCCGCTCCGACTTCAACGTTCCGCTCGACGCCGACAAGAACATCACCGACGACGGCCGTATCCGCGCCGCCCTGCCGACCCTGAAGACCCTGCTCGACGCGGGCGCCAAGGTCATCATCGTCGCCCACCTGGGCCGCCCCAAGGGCCAGGTCAACCCCGACTTCTCCCTCGCCCCGGTCGCCACGCGCCTGGCCGAGCTGACGGGCGTGAAGGTCACTCTCGCGCAGGACACCGTGGGCGAGAGCGCCCAGGCCGCCGTCGCCGCGCTCGAGCCCGGCAACATCGTGCTGCTGGAGAACGTGCGCTTCAACGCCGCCGAGACCTCCAAGGACGACGCCGAGCGCGCCGCCTTCGCCGAGCAGCTCGCCGCCCTGGCCGACGTGTTCGTCTCCGACGGCTTCGGTGTCGTGCACCGCAAGCAGGCCTCCGTCTACGACGTCGCCCGCATCCTCCCGGCCGCCTCCGGGCTGCTGGTCGCCAAGGAGATCGAGTCCCTCGGCAAGGCCGTCAACGACCCCGAGCGCCCCTACACCGTGGTGCTGGGCGGCTCCAAGGTCTCCGACAAGCTCGGCGTCATCGCCAACCTGCTGGGCAAGGCCGACCGCCTCTTGATCGGTGGCGGCATGGCCTACACCTTCCTCGCCGCGCAGGGCTACGAGGTCGGTACCTCCCTGCTGGAAGAGGACCAGATCGACACGGTCAAGGGCTACCTCGAGACCGCCAAGCTAACGGCGTCGAACTGCTGCTGCCCGTCGACACCGTCGTCGCCCCCGAGTTCAAGGCGGATGCCCCGGCCACCGTGGTCGCCGCCGACGCCATTCCCGCCGACCAAATGGGCCTGGACATCGGCCCCAAGACCCGCGAGCTGTTCGCCCAGGCGATCGCCTCCTCCAAGACCGTCGTCTGGAACGGCCCCATGGGCGTGTTCGAGTTCGCAGCCTTCGCCGAGGGCACCAAGGCCGTCGCCCAGGCGATCTCCGCCTCGGACGCCTTCTCCGTGATCGGCGGCGGCGACTCCGCCGCGGCCGTGCGCACGCTCGGCTTCGACGAGTCGACCTTCTCCCACATCTCCACCGGTGGCGGTGCCTCCCTGGAGCTGCTGGAGGGCAAGACCCTGCCCGGCATCGCCGTCCTGGACGACTGAACTCACCCCCCATCACACAGAGGATTCCCGCGAGGGAACACGGATAAGGAAACGCAGATGAGCAACCGCACCCCGCTGATGGCGGGCAACTGGAAGATGAACCTCGACCACCTCGAGGCCAACCACCTGGTGCAGGGCCTGGCCATGGCCCTGAGCGACGCCGGCCACGACTACTCCAAGTGCGAGGTCCTGGTCATCCCACCGTTCACGGACATCCGCACCGTGCAGACGATCGTCGAGGCCGACTCGCTGGACATCAAGTACGGCGCCCAGGACGTGTCCATCCACGACAACGGCGCCTACACCGGCGAGATCTCCACCGCCATGCTCACCAAGCTCGGCTGCAGCTACGTGGTCATGGGCCACTCCGAGCGCCGCGAGTACCACGGCGAGTCCGACGAGCTGGTTGGGGCCAAGGCCCGCAAGGTCCTGGACGCCGGCATGACGCCGATCCTGTGCTGCGGCGAAGCCTCGAGGTCCGCAAGGCCGGCACTCACGTGGACTTCGTGCTCGGCCAGATCCGCGCTGCCTGGCAGGCTGGTCGGCCGAGGACGTCGCCAAGATCGTCATCGCCTACGAGCCCATCTGGGCCATCGGCACCGGTGAGACCGCCACCGCCGAGGACGCTCAGGAGGTCTGCGGCGCCATCCGTGAGGCTCTGCGCGCCGACTACGGAGACGCCACCGCCGACGCCACCCGCGTCCTGTACGGCGGCTCCGCCAAGCCCGCCAATATCAAGGAGCTCATGGCGCAGCCCGACATCGACGGCGCCCTCGTCGGCGGTGCCTCGCTGAAGGCCGACTCCTTCGCGCAGATGGCCGGCTTCTACGCCTGACCCCAATCACGCGTAGACGGCAGGTGCGCCCGGCCCCCTCGTTGGGGCCGGGCGCACGCGCATACACGGGGGAGGGGATCGGGTAGAGTCGCCCACGAAGCGGCGGGCCGCCTGGCCGCCGCCGGGCCCGAACCGGCCGAATCGACAACGAAGGGAACCGCGTGGGCACGCTGACGATCATCCTGCAAGTGCTGCTGGTGCTGTCCAGCTTCTTCCTGATCATGACGATCCTCATGCACAAGGGCAGGGGCGGCGGCCTTTCGGACATGTTCGGCGGCGGCATCACCTCCTCCGCCGGTTCCTCCGGCGTGGCCGAGCGAAACCTCAATCGCATCACCATCGGCGTCGCCTGGTATGGGCCGCCACCATCGTCGGCCTGGGCCTGCTGGCCCGCTTCGCCTGAACGGACGAGGCCGCCACGAAACCAGCCGTCGACACCTCACGCCCGGGGGCCGACCCCCGCGGGGACGCCCTCGAGCGGGCCCGCGCCGGCTACCTCGCCCATCTGCGGGTGGAGCGCGGGCTCAGCCCCAACACGCTGGCCGCCTATGAGCGCGACCTGGGCCGCTACGCCGATTTCCTGCGCGCCCGCTCGATCCGTACCCCCGCCGCGGTCGCCGAGACGGACGTGGCCGCCTTCCTGGAGGCGCTGCGCACCGGTGCCGACGGCGGCCGCCCTCTGGCCGCCTCCTCCGCCTCCCGCACGGTCACCGCGGTACGCGGCTGGCACAAGTTCCTGCACGCCGAGGGCGTCACCGACGCCGACCCCTCCGCCGCCGTGCGCCCGCCCCAGGTGGGGCGGCGCCTGCCCAAGGCCCTCACCGTCGACGAGGTACGTCGCCTGCTGGAGGCCGCCAACACTGACGACTCTCCGGTGTCCTTGCGCGACCGCGCCCTGCTGGAGCTGCTGTACGCGACCGGCGCCCGCATCTCCGAGGCCGTCGGGCTGGTGATCGATGACCTGGACGCCGACTCCGGCTGCCTACGCCTGTTCGGCAAGGGCCGCAAGGAGCGGATCGTGCCCATGGGGCAGTTCGCCTGGGAGGCCCTGGACGCCTACCTGGTGCGGGGCCGCCCCGTGCTGGCCGCCCGGGGCAGGGGAGTGCCCGAGGTATTCCTCAACACCCTCGGCCGGCCCCTGTCACGCCAGTCCGCCTGGGCGGTGCTGCAGCAGACGGCCCAGCGCGCCGGGCTCACGGGCACCGGCGCGGAGGAGGAACGACACATCTCCCCGCACACGCTGCGCCACTCCTTCGCCACCCATCTGCTCGCCGGCGGCGCGGACGTGCGCGTGGTGCAGGAGATGCTCGGCCACGCCTCGGTTACCACCACCCAGATCTACACCAAGGTCACCGTCGACCACCTGCGCGAGGTGTACGCCACCAGCCACCCGCGCGCCCGCGGCTGACCGCGATGGGCGTTCACCGGGACGGTCGCCGCGCCCCGCGCGGCCTCTTCGACTAGGCTGCCCGTGTGAGTGACGCGAAACAGCCCGGCTGATCGACCCGCCCGATACCCCCGCCGAGGACCAGCAGGAGGAAGTGGAGAAGACCTTCCCCGTCCCCGCGCCACTCGACTCACACGGCCCGGCCCGCGTCATCGCCATGTGCAATCAGAAGGGCGGCGTCGGCAAGACCACCACCACCATCAACCTGGGGGCCGCCCTGGCCGAGTACGGGCGCCGAGTGCTGATCGTGGACTTCGACCCGCAGGCGCGGCCAGCGCCGGCCTGGGCGTCAACGCCCATGAACTGGACCAGACCGTCTACGACATGCTGGTGGCCGCTCGCCCCGACGTGCGCTCGATCATTCACCACACCTCCGTGGAGGGCCTGGACCTGGTCCCCGCCAACATCGACCTGTCCGCCGCCGAGGTCCAGCTGGTGGGGGAGGTCGCCCGCGAGCAGGCCCTCGCCCGGGTGCTGCGGCCCGTCCTGGACGAGTACGACGCCATCATTGTGGACTGCCAGCCGTCGTTGGGCCTGCTGACCGTCAACGCCCTCACCGCCGCCCACGGCGTCATGATCCCCCTGGAGACCGAGTTCTTCGCCCTGCGCGGGGTGGCCCTGCTGGTGGAGACCGTGGACCGGGTCCGCGACCGCATCAACCCGCGCCTGCAGATCGACGGCATCCTGGCCACCATGGTGGACCCACGCACCCTGCATTCCAGGGAGGTGCTTGAGCGCCTATGCGAGGCCTTCGGAGACAAGTTATTCGACACGCAGATCCGCCGCACCGTGAAGTTTCCTGACGCCTCGGTCGCCAGCGAGCCCATCACCAGCTACGCCCCCAGCCACCCGGGCGCCGAGGCCTACCGGCGCCTGGCCCGGGAGGTCATTGCGCGCGGCAATGTCGCCTGATTCCCGCTCCGGGAGCGTCCCATCGGCCGCCTCCCAGCCGCCGCTGGACGGTGCCGCCCAATCCGACACCGCGGCGCGGGTACAGCTGCCCGGCTTCAGCGTCAACCTGCCTCAGTTCGAGGGGCCCTTCGACCTGCTGCTCACCCTGATCGCCCGCAAGCGCTTGGACATTACCGAGCTGGCCCTGGCGGAGGTCACCGACGAGTTCATTGCCTACATGCGCGCCGACGGCGACCTGGGGCACGCCAGCGAGTTCCTGGTCGTCGCCTCCACGCTGCTCGCCCTCAAGGCTCACCGGCTGCTCCCGCACGACCCCGATGAGGCCGACGAGGACATGGAGCTGCTGGAGGCCCGCGACCTGCTGTTCGCTCGGCTGCTGCAGTACCGCGCCTACAAGGAGGCGGCGGCCGCCTTCCGCACTCGCGCCGAAACCGCCTCCCGCACCCATCCGCGCGTGGTCGCCCTGCCCCCCGAGCTGGCGGCGCTGCTGCCCCGGCTCGTGGCCACCATCGACGCCGAGAACCTGGCTCGCATCGCGGCCGACGTGTTCACCCGTCCCCGCGACCCGGGCGTGCAGACCGTGCACCTGCACGAGCGCGTCCCGGTTGGGCAGCAGCTGCGCATCCTTGCCGATCGGCTGCGGCGGGCCGGCACCCTGACCTTCACCGAGCTGACCGCGGACGCGGGCCGCACCGCCGTCGTCGTCGCCCGCTTCCTTGCCCTGTTGATCATGTACCGGCAGGGCGGTGTTGAGCTGGCCCAGGATGCCCCCATGGAGGAAATCACGGTCACCTGGCGCGGCGAGGTGGAAGCGGGCGGCATGACCGGCACCGAACTGGAGGAGGAGTTCGCATGAGCACCCCGGAGTCGTCACCCATGGCCGCCCGGCTGCCCGTACCCGTATCGGACGAGGAGCTGCGTGCCGCCGTCGAGGCGGTGCTGGTGGTCACCGACGAGCCGGTCACCGCGGCCGCCTTGGCCGCGGTTCTGGACCGGGAGGAGGCCGTCGTCGAAGCGCTGTTGGAATCCCTGGCCGCCGAGTACGCCGGCGAGGCGCCGACCGCCGGTGACGTGCGGGCGCGCGGCTTCGTGCTGCGCCGCGCCGCCGGTGGCTGGCGGCTGGCCTCGGCACCCAGGTTCAGCGACCTGGTGGAGCGCTTCGTCATCGGCGGCGCCACCGCCCGCCTGTCGCAGGCGGCCCTGGAGACTCTGGCTGTGATCGCCTATCGACAGCCCGTCACCCGCGGCCGGATCGCGGCCATCCGCGGCGTCAACGTCGACGGCGTGGTGCGCACCCTGCACGCCCGCGGCCTGATCGAGGAGGCGGGCAGCGAATCCACCGGCGCCATCCTGTACCGCACCACGGGCGAATTCCTGGAGTACCTGGGCCTGGACTCGCTGGACGACCTGCCTCCCCTGGCACCCTACCTGCCCGACACCTCCGCCCTGGGAGACATCGAAGACGAGATCAGCGGGAGAATACTGCCGTGAACGCAAGCCAGGACCACCGCGACGAGCGCACGGACGCCGTACTGGACTTCGGCGCCGAGGAGTTCTACGACGATGACGACCTCGAAGAAATCGACTACGAGACCGACGCGCACGGTACCGCCCACGCCGCTGCTGCCGGCGACGCCTATCAGGACGACCACCCGCGTCCCGAAGATCCCTACGTTGCGGGCGGGCAACGGCTGCAGAAGGTGCTGGCCCACGCCGGCCTGGGCTCACGGCGCGTATGCGAGCAGCTGATCGCCGGCGGGAGGGTGAGCGTGGACGGGGTGCGGGTCACCGAGCCCGGAGTGCGCGTGGATCCCAGTACTCAGGAGATCCGCGTGGACGGCTCCCGGGTGCTCACCGATCCCGACGTCATCACGATCATGCTGCACAAGCCCGCCGGCGTGGTCACCACCATGGAGGACCCGCAGGGACGGCCCACCGTCGCCGAGTACGCCGCGCGGTACCTGGCCGAGCACGCCGAACAGCTGGGCGGAGCGGAGAAGGCCGCCGCGCTGCGGCTGGTGCATGTGGGCCGGTTGGACGCGGACACCGAGGGGCTGCTGCTGCTGTCAAACGACGGCGAACTCACCCACCGACTCACCCACCCCAGCTACGAGGTCGCCAAAACCTACGTGGCCGTGGTCAAGGGCCGGGTCGGCGCGGGCCTGCCGCGGCGGCTCAGGCAGGGCGTCGAGCTGGAGGACGGGCCGATCGCCGCCGACCGGGCGGTGGTCAAGGACTCCTCGCCCAATGCCTCGATCATGGAGATCACCCTGCACTCTGGCCGCAACCGGATCGTGCGCCGCATGCTGGCCGCCGTCGGCCACCCGGTGATCCGCCTGTCCCGCACCCGCCTGGGCCCCCTTACCCTGGGTTACCTGCGGCCCGGCGCCATGCGGGCCCTGACCGGCGCCGAGGTCAGTGCCCTACAGCGGGAGGTGGGCCTGTGAGCGCCGCCGGAAATCCGTCTGCTCCGCTCGCCACCCGGGGGCCGGTGCTGGTAGTCGGCACCGGCCTGCTGGGCACCTCCCTGGCGCTGGCGCTGACCGCTGCCGGCGTGGAGGTGCAGCTGGCCGACACCTCACCCACCTCCCTGGCGCTCGCCCGCGACATGGGCGCCGGACAGGTGCGCGACGAGCACAGCCCCGAGCCAACCCTGATCGTGGTGGCCACCCCGCCGGACGTGACCGCGCAGGTTGTGTTGCGTGAGCTGACGGCCCACCCGGGCGCGGTCGTGACCGACGTCGCCAGCGTCAAGGCACGTATCGCCGCCGAGGTGCGCCGCCACGGTGGGCCGGGTGCGCGCCGCTATGTCGCTCCCACCCCATGGCCGGGCGGGAGCGCTCCGGCGCCGGTGCCGCCGACTCCGACCTGTTCGCCGGCCGCCCCTGGGTGGTGGTCGCCGACGGCGCCGCCCCGGAGGCCGAACTGGCGGTGCGCAACCTGGCCGTCGACGTCGGCGCCACCCCGGTGCGTATGAACGCCGCCGAGCACGACGCCGCCGTGGCTGCCGTCAGTCACGTGCCGCAACTGGTCAGCTCCCTGCTGGCCGCGCGGCTGGAGACCACCCCCGAGAACGCGCTGGGCCTGGCCGGGCAGGGGCTGCGGGACACCACCCGTATCGCCGCCTCCGATCCCAGACTGTGGTCGGCCATCGTGGTTGGCAACGCCGGGCCGGTGGTGGAGATGCTGCGTCAGCTGCGCGGCGACCTGGATGTCCTCATCGCCGGGATATCTCCGGCCGCCGTCGACCCCGGCGACCCCGCCTACACCGCGGCGGGGGACGCCGCCACCATTGCCCCGGGCGCCGTCGGCGCCATCACCGACGTGATGACCCGCGGCAACGCCGGACAGGCCCGCATCCCCGGCAAGCACGGCGGGGCTCCACGCCGCTACGCGCAGGTGCAGGTGCTGGTGCCCGACTCCGCCGGCTCGCTGGGCCGGCTGTTCTCCGACGTCGGCGAGGCCGGCGTGAACATCGAGGACTTCGCCATGGAGCACTCGCCCGGCCAGAGCGCCGGTCTGGCGATGCTCTCGGTGATGCCTGCCGCCGCGCAGGGACTGGAGGACGCCCTGGACGCCCGCGGCTGGCGCGTGGTCGTGGCCTGACGGCGGTGCAGCATGCGCATCCTGATCATCGGGGCGGGAGTGATCGGCCTGAGCTACGGCTGGCTGCTCAGCCGAGACCACCAGGTGGTGGTCATGGCCCGCCCGCATCGTGCGGAGCAGCTGCGAGCCGGCGTGCAGATGCGGCTGCACCGTGCCGGCGGCGGGCGGCGGGGCAGGCCATCCCTGGTCGGCCGGTTCCGGCCCGGGGTGGTCGACGAGCCCGTCGACGCCGACCTGGCACTGGTGGCGGTGGACCGCACCCGCTTGGGCGAGCTGCTTCCCATGCTTGAGCCGCTGGTCGGAAGCACGCCGCTGCTGTTCATGCTCAACCACTGGGACATCGTCGGGGAGGTGTCCTCGTGGCTGGCTCCCGGGCACTACTGTGTCGGCTTTCCCGGCCAGATCGGGGGCGGGCATACCGCGGAGGGGATCGAGGCGACGCTCTTCGACCGGGGCACGCGCCTGGAGGCCGGCGCTCGGGGCAGGCGCGCGCTCCCGGACCGGATCGACTCGGCGCTGGCGGCGGCGGGGCTGAAGGTCAAGCGGGAGCGGGACATGCCCGGCTGGCTCGCCGTGCACTACCTGCAGCAGTCGCTCACGCTCGGCCCGCTGCTGGAGGCCGGCGGCTACGACCGGTTGTGCGCCGATGACGCCGCGTTAAGACGCATGGTGCTGGCGTTGCGAGAAGGAGTGGCCGTATGCCGGGCGCGGGGCATTGCCACCGGCCGGATAATGCCTGCGCCGCTGGTGCGGCTTCCGGCGGGAATGGTTGCCGCGGGCCTGGGTCGCATGTTCTCCCAACCCGATACGCGCCGCATGGTGCTGGCCCATCTGGCTCACGGCCGTGCCGAATGGAGGGCCGGCTTCTTCGAAGTGCTGGCGGCCGGCAACCGTCTCGGGGTGCCCATGCCGATATGGGATAGCTACTCCTCCCTGGTCGCGGGCTGAATCGGATGCCGCTGGGCTGTGGGCGGACTCATCCGCTGCGGATCCGCGCCCGGCCGCGCGATTGTGCGACGCTTACCCCTTGAGGCCGACGGGGCTCACCGGAGCCCGCGGGGTCGAACGTTGGAGGAGCACATGGGAATCGTCGTCGCCATCGATGGGCCGTCCGGGTCCGGCAAGTCCACCGTGTCCAAGCGCGTAGCCGCCGCACTGGGACTGGCCTACCTGGACACCGGTGCCATGTACCGGGCGGCCGCCTGGTGGTGCGAGCGTCTCGGCATCGACCTGGACGACGCCGAGGCCGTCACCCACGCCGTGCAGTCCATGCCGCTGGATATGGGCCTGGATCCCGAGGCGCCGGGCGTGACCTGCGACGGCGTGGACGTCGCCGAGGCGATCCGCGACCCGCACATCTCCACCGTGGTCTCCAAGGTCGCCACCAACCTGGACGTGCGCGCCGAGATGGCCCGGCTCCAGCGGCAGATCATCCGCGCCGAGGCGAGCGACCTGGCCGGATCCTTCTCCCACGGGGCCGGCATCATCGCCGAGGGGCGCGACATCACCACCGTCGTCGCCCCCGACGCCGACGTGCGCCTACTGCTGACCGCCAGCGAGCAGGCCCGGCTGGAGCGCCGCGCCGCCGACCTGGACGCCGCCGGCAAGGCCGTGGACGCCGCCGCCCTGCGCGACCAGGTGGTGCGCCGCGACCGCGACGACGCCACCGTCTCCCAGTTCCTCACCGCCCCCGAGGGCGTCACCCTCGTCGACACCTCGGAGCTGACCCTGGACGAGACCGTCGTCCACGTCACCGAACTGGTGGCGCAGGCGCGTGCCGAGGCCGCCGAGCGCGAGCAGCTGGAAGAGTCCCGGGCCGACGCCCTGCGCTCGGGCCTGGACGACTACGAACTCGACGAGGAGGACCGGGCCCTGCTGGCGGGGGAGGAGATCCCCGCCGCCGAGGCGGGCCTGGACGCGGGCCTGCCGGTGCTGGCCGTCGTCGGCCGCCCCAACGTCGGCAAGTCCACCCTGGTGAACCGCGTGCTGGGCCGCCGGGAGGCCGTGGTGCAGGACGTGCCCGGGGTGACGCGCGACCGCGTCTCCTACTCGGCCGAGTGGGCGGGCAAGCGCTTTACCATCGTCGACACCGGCGGCTGGGAGATCGACGTGGCCGGCCTGGACGCCGCCGTCGCCGCCCAGGCCGAGGCCGCCGTCGACCTGGCCGACGCCGTACTGCTGGTGGTGGACGCCCGCGTGGGCGTCACCGAGGCCGACGACCGCATCGTCAAGATGCTGCGCCGCTCCGGCAAGCCCGTGGTGTTGGCGGCCAACAAGGTCGATTCTCCCGTGCAGGAGGGCGATGCCGCCGCCCTGTGGGCGCTGGGCCTGGGGGAGCCCTACGCCGTCTCTGCGCTGCACGGCCGCGGCAGCGGGGAGCTGTTGGACGCCGCCGTCGCCATTCTGCCGGAGGTGTCCGCCGTGGCGGGCCCGGCCCCAGCGACGACCTGCACCGCATCGCCCTGGTAGGCGCCCCAACGTCGGCAAGTCCTCCCTGCTGAACCAGCTCGCCGGCAGCGAGCGTGTGGTGGTCAATGAGCTGGCTGGCACCACCCGCGATCCGGTGGACGAGGTGGTGGAGTTCGACGGCCGCGAGTGGGTGCTGGTGGACACTGCCGGTATCCGCCGTCGCATTCGGCAGGCGCGCGGCGCCGACTACTACGCGGTGCTGCGCACTCAGGGGGCCGTGGAGAAGGCCGAGGTGGCGGTGGTCCTGCTGGACGCCTCCGAGGCCATTACCGAGCAGGACATCCGCGTGATCCAGCAGGTGGTGGATGCCGGGCGCGCCCTGGTGATCGTCAACAACAAGTGGGACCTGGTGGATGAGGACCGCCGCAAGCAGCTGGAGTGGGAGGCCGAGCACGAGCTCGCCCACGTGGACTGGGCGCCGCGCATCAACCTCTCCGCGCGTACCGGCTGGCACACCAACCGGCTGGCGCGCGCCCTGGACACGGCCCTGGCCGGCTGGAACACGCGTGTGCCCACGGGGCGGCTCAACGCCTTCCTGGGTGAGCTGCAGGCGGCCAGCCCGCACCCGGTGCGGGGCGGTAAGCAGCCGCGCATCCTGTTCGCCACACAGGTGCAGGCCGCCCCGCCGCGCATCGTCATCTTCACCACCGGCTTCCTGGACGCCGGCTATCGGCGCTTCATTGAGAACCGGTTGCGCGAGGAGTTCGGCTTCGCCGGCACCCCCATCCAGATCGGCGTGCGCGTGCGGGAACGCCGCCAGCGGCGCTGAGGGCGGCTTCGCCCGGGCGTGAAAGCGCGTCGGGCCCGGCAGAATGTCCAGGATCGGCATTAACGCCGGATTCGGCTGCCTAGGGTGATTTCGCATCCGCGTGATTCCAACGATTCCAGAGCTGCGCCTTGAGGCCGCGGGCTTGTTCGTGCCGATTTCGGACATTCCTGCGTTCCAGTTGCCCTGCACGCCGTCGCGACGTAGCGTTTGGAGGCATGGTCGACACAACGTTGTGGCTGGCTGAGCTCAAGGCATTGGAGGCCGCCGAGTGGCCTGCGTACCTGAACCAGCGCTCGGGGCTTCCCGGCCCCCGCGCGAACATCGAGTTGATCGCGGTGGTCGCGCGGGCGGCCGATCCAAGCGTGATCGAAGTACTGCTGGCCGACGACGGTGAGTACACCGCTGCGTGCGCGGCCGCGGCACTTGGCTACCGGGCCGCCGATGCGGCCTTCGAACGGCGGGCTCGGGAGCTGGCCAAAGACGAGCGCTGGCGCGTGCGCGAGGCCGTCACCATCGGCCTGCAGCTGCTGGGCGACTCCGACCTACCAACACTGGTCTCCCTCGTCCGGGCATGGGCCGACGACGAAGACCCGTTGGTGCAGCGCGCGGCCGCAGTGGCGATCTGCGAGCCGCGGCTGCTGCGCACCGAGGAGGCGGCTCGGATCGCCATCGAGGTGTGCCAGCGCACCACCGACCGCCTCATCGCGCTGCCGGTGCAGGACCGCAAGGCTCCTGCGGCCAGGACGCTGCGCAAGTCCCTGGGCTACTGCTGGAGCGTGGCCGTGGCGGCCGACCCCGGCGCGGGCCTCCCCGTATTCGCAGCGCTCGACACCGCGGACCCCGACGTCGCGTGGATCGTGACCCAGAACCGGCGCAAGAAACGCCTGTCCAAGCTTCTGGACAACCCTGGCTAACCCCGGAGCGGTGCTGCCGGGGCGGCTCGGCATGTCAACGGACCGGCGATGTCAAGATCGATGACAAACGCTAGGGAAGCGCTCTTCTACGCCACTCGGCACCCGCATGGTTTCAACGTTTTTTGAAGCGCCTTGAGCGCTGCGGATTTCGTTTGTCATCGATTTTGACAGCAAGAGCGTGCTGGCGCCGGGAAGCACGTGACCTCCGCTCGCTAGCCCCACACGCCGGATGAGCCACGCCGCCAGGAGCCCACCAGGTGAGTATCCACGATGCCGATGGCCTCCATGAGTGCGAACGCCGTCGTCGGGCCCACGAAGCGGAAGCCCAGGCGCTTGAGTCTCCGGGCCAGCGCCTCCGACTCCGGTGAGCGCGTGGGCACCTCCGCCAGGGTGCGCGGGGCGGGGGTGGATGCCGGCCGGTAGGACCACACCAGGCCCGCCAGCCCGCCGTCGACGTCGTCGGCCTCCCGCAGGGCGACCGTGGCCCGGGCGTTGTTTATGGTCGCCAGCACCTTGGCCCGGTTGCGCACGATCCGAGCGTCGGCCAGCAGCCGGGCGACGTCGTCGTCCCCGAAGGCGGCCACCGCCTCCGGCCGGAAGTCGGCGAAGGCTTCCCGGAAGGCGGGTCGCTTGACCAGGATGGTGCGCCAGGAAAGGCCCGACTGGAAGGCCTCGAGGCTGAGCCGCTCGAACACGCCGCGCTCGTCGCGCACGGGCATGCCCCACTCGGTGTCGTAGTACTCGCGCAGCAGCGGGTCTCCCGCCGCCCACGCCGGCCGTGCCAGGCCGTCCGCGCCAATCACCAGGTCGCTCATGCGGTAACCGTAGCGGACGGCCTAGACTGGCCACATGTCGACAATGCAGACACCGGTTGACCCCACTACCACGGCCGCCTGGAAGCGCCTCACGGAGCTGCACCAGGCCATGGAGCCCGACCTGCGCGCCTGGTTCGCGCAAGACCCGCAGCGCGCCGAGCGCTACTCCTACGAGATGGGCGACCTGTTCGTCGACCTGTCCAAGAACTTCCTGACCGATGAGGTCCGCGACGCCCTGGTCGAGCTCGCCGAGGCCGTGGACGTGCCCGGCCGCCGCGACGCCATGTACGCCGGCGAGCACATCAACGTCACCGAGGACCGCGCGGTCCTGCACACCGCCCTGCGCCGGCCCGCCACCGACTCCCTCACCGTGGACGGCCAGGACGTGGTCGCCGACGTGCACGAGGTTTTGGACAAGATCTACGCCTTCGCCCGCCGCGTGCGCTCGGGGGAGTGGACCGGCGTGACCGGCAAGCCCATTAAGACGGTTGTCAACATCGGCATCGGCGGCAGCGACCTGGGGCCGGTCATGGTCTACGAGGCCCTGCGCCCCTATGTGCGCGACGGCCTGGAGGCCCGCTTCATCTCCAACATCGACCCCAACGACTGCGCCGAGAAGGTCTCCGACCTGGACCCGGAGACCACCCTGTTCATCATTGCCTCCAAGACCTTCACCACCCTGGAGACCCTCACCAACGCCCGCATGGCCCGCACCTGGCTGCTGGAGGCGCTTGCCGCGCGCGGCATCAGCACCGATGGTGCCGTCGCCAAGCACTTCGTGGCCGTGTCCACCGCCCTGGACAAGGTGGAGCCTTCGGCATCGACCCGCCAACGCCTTCGGCTTCTGGAACTGGGTGGGCGGCCGCTACTCGGTCGACTCCGCCGTCGGCACCGTGCTGGCCGTGACCGTCGGCCCGGAGAACTTCGCCGACTTCCTGTCCGGCTTCCATGCCGTCGACGAGCACTTCGCCACCAAGGCGCCGGCTGAGAACGTGCCCATGCTCATGGGCCTGCTCAACGTCTGGTATGTGAACTTCTTCCAGGCCGCCTCCCACGCGGTGCTGCCCTACGCCCAGTACCTGCACCGCTTCCCGGCCTATCTGCAGCAGCTGACCATGGAGTCCAACGGGAAGTCCGTGCGCTGGGACGGCAGCCCCGTGGTGGCCGACACCGGCGAGATCTTCTGGGGCGAGCCCGGCACCAACGGCCAGCACGCCTTCTTCCAGCTGCTCCACCAGGCACCCGGCTCATCCCCGCCGACTTCATCACCGTGGCCAACCCGGCCCACCCGGTCAAGGACGGCGAGGTGGACGTGCACGAGCTGCTGCTGTCTAACTTCCTGGCCCAGACCGCCGCCCTCGCCTTCGGCAAGACCGCCGAGGAGGTGCGCGCCGAGGGTACCCCGGAGGCGATCGTCCCGGCCCGCGTGTTCACCGGCAACCGGCCGACGACGTCGATCCTGGCCCCGGCCCTCACCCCCGCCGTCGTCGGGCAGCTGATTGCCCTGTACGAGCACATCACCTTCACCGAGGGCATTGTGTGGGGCATTGACTCCTTCGACCAGTGGGGTGTGGAGCTCGGCAAGAAGCTCGCCCTGGAGATCGCCCCCGCAGTGCGGGGCGATGAGGCCGCCTACGCCGCCCAGGACGCCTCCACCCGGCAGCTCATTGACCGCTACCGGGGATTGCGTAACTGAACGCGGTGCCGACACTCCCGTAGAGGCACTGTCGTGAACGCGGGGGAGACCTTCTCCTCGCTGATCGACGACACCGACGGCTTCCCCACGCGCTACCTGCTGGGGGATGCCGGCGTGCTCGGTGTTCTGCCCTGTGCGGCTCCCAGCCAACCATCACCCGACTGGTGGACTATGAAGACCTCTGCGGCACCCGGCCGTGGCAGGAGCAGGAGACTCAAATGCAGGAGAGCACCATGAACACGATCACCGCCGCCGAGCTGCGTGCCCGCATCGCCGGGGGCGAGCTGCCCGGACAGGAGTACACGCTGCTGGACGTGCGCGAGCCGCACGAGGTCGAGCTCGAATCGATCGACGGTGACGTGCACATCCCCCTCGACCAAGTGGTGGAGCGCCGTGGCGAACTGGACCCCAGCAGGGAGCTGATTGTCTACTGCGCCGGAGGCATCCGTTCCGCCCGCGCCATTGAGGCGCTTGAGGCTGCCGGCTACGGTGGCCCCATGACCAACCTGGAAGGCGGCATCAAGGCCTGGAGCGCCTCCGCCTGACTCGCGAGACCGGCACTTATGACGTACCGGTGCGAGTGAGGTGTGGAAAGAACAAAGGGGACGGTGAGCGGCGTCACCGCCTGCGGATTTCGACGGCGGAGCCGGATGGGATATGGTCTTCCCTGTTCGCACGAGGCACCAGCCGCGAGCGGACGGGCTGTGGCGCAGCTTGGTAGCGCACTTGACTGGGGGTCAAGGGGTCGTGGGTTCAAATCCCGCCAGCCCGACTGAGAACCCCGGAATGAAGGCACTTCGTTTCGGGGTTTCTGCGTTTTTCAATGCCTCGCAGAGACCCGTCGATCCGACCGATGCAAGGAAGCAGCAGGTGCGACATGGCCTTTGACTACAAACGGGAGTACAAGGAGTACTACGCCCCGCCCAGGCGGCCGGGCATCGTGGACGTCCCCGCCATGAACTTCATCGCCGTGCGCGGCAGCGGGGACCCCAACCGCGAGGACGGGGAGTACCAGCAGGCAATCAGCCTGCTGTACGCCGTCGCCTTCACGATCAAGATGAGCAAGCGTGCCGGGCACCTCATGGACGGGTACTTCGATTACGTGGTTCCGCCGCTGGAGGGCTTCTGGTGGCAGGAGGGCGTCGGCGACGTCGACTACGCCCACAAGGAGCGCTTCGAGTGGATCGCCGCCATCCGGTTGCCCGACTTCGTGACCGAGGCCGAGTTCGCCTGGGCAATTCAGGAGGCGACGCGCAAGAAACGCACCGACTTCTCCCGAGTCGAGTTCATGCCCCTACAGGAGGGGCTGTGTGTGCAGTGCCTGCACGTGGGCCCCTACGACGACGAGCCCGCCACGGTGACGCTCATGCACGAGTTCGCGCAGTCGGAGGGTTATGTCCCGGACTTCTCCGACGTGCGGCGTCACCACGAGATCTACCTCAGCGACGCCCGGCGGGTTGCCCCCGAGCGGTTGCGCACGGTGATCAGGCACCCCGTCCGGCCGGCCTGAGTGCTTACTCCGGCCGGGGTGCCGCCGATGTGCGGCTGCTAGTCGACCGTGCGGATGCGGGTAACGCAGATAGCACCGAGCACGCAGACGGTGGCGGCCATCAGATACAGACCCGTGTAACCACCCATGTGGGTGACGACGGGAGCAGCGATAACTGGCGCCAGCACCTGCGCGCCGGCGGAGGCGATGTTGATGATCCCCAGGTCCCGGGCGGCGTCGCCGGAACTTGGCAGGACCTGGGTGACCAGGGCGAAGTCCACGCTGGTGAAGGCGCCGAAGCCGATCCCGAGGATGACGGCGCCGACGATCGCGCCGATCCAGTTCTGGGTGAGCGCCAGGTCCAGCGCCGCCAGTCCCGTGACCAGCGCGGCCACAATTACGAAGGGCTTGCGCCGTCCCAACCGGTCGGACCAGATGCCGCCGGACACGGTGGAGCCGAAAACGGCGACGGCGTAGATGCCGGTGAGGATGAAGACGCCGGTGGCGGCGGCGGCCTCCATGCCGACGGCGTCCATGAGGTAGTAGAGCAGGTAGAGCGTGCCCGTGGAGTTGCCCAGGTTGACTAGGAAACGGGTCAGCCACGCCCAGCCGAAGTCCGGGTAGGAGCGCAGCGGGGGTACGAAGCCGGCGAGGATGTGCCGCAGCGACGGGCGCGGGGCGCCGTCGGGCAGCTGCAGGTCGCGGGCGTTGAGCACGTGCGGGACGCCGAGGACAACCACCAGCACGGCCAACACCAGGTAGCCGGTGTGGGTTCCACCTGCCGCGGCGGCGATGCCGGCGCCCATCACCAGGCCGGCGGTCTGTGCCACGCCGATTAGCCCGGAGACCAGCCCGCGCCGGTTCACCGGCACCTGGTCGGTAACCGAGGCGTTCAGGGCGGCGTAGGCGGCGTTGAGGAAGCCCTGCACCAGGCACCAGCCCAGGATCATCATTCCGACCGAGTTCGCCGAGGCGAGGATGAGCAGGCCGACGGTGCCCAGGGCCAGGCCGCCGGCGATCCAGGGCAGGCGGCGTCCGAAGCGGCCGGAGGTGCGGTCGGACAGGGCGCCGAAGATCGGGTTGCCGAGCGTGGATACCAGCGCGCCCAGCCCGGTCACCAGGGACAGCACGGCCTCCTTATGGTCGGGGGCGAGCTGCGAGGCCTGCAGTCCTAGGAGCACCTGGATGGGACCGAACCAGGCGGAGAACAGTCCGAGCATGGTCAGGGTCAGCGTCAGGGACCAGGAACGGGGAGGCATCTGTTCGGGGGAGGCGTCGGAGGCGACGCCGCGAGCGGTGAGGGTTGGCATGCGGGCAATCTAGGACGTCAATCGTGTACCACCAGGCCGGGACGTGCCGCGGCTGCCGGGTCGAGACCGTCGTGCAATGGTCTTGGAGCTGGACGGCGGCAGGAAGACGGTCCTGTGAGTTCGTCTATGCCCGTGGCGGTGCCTAGCCGAGCGGCGTTCCCGTCGCCTGCTTCAGCGCTGCCAACAGGCGGTCCTGGAACTCCATGTCGGTCACCCGGCGGTCGGGGGTCTGGGTGCGCTGGTGGTGCCAGTAGGCGCTGGTGTGGGTGCGGGGGTCCTCGCCGAGGGCCAGCCAGGCCTGGGTATGGTGCCCGGCCTCCAGGTTATCCGGGGCGCCGGCGCCGCCCATGCGGGTGGGCACCCAGCCGGGGTCGACGGCGTGGGCGTGCGTGTCCGGGCGGATCCGGCCCACCGCGGCTGCCAACGTCGTCACCAGCAGCTTGGAGTCCGAGTACGACGCCGTCGGCCGCGCACCCGTCCAGTCCATCCCGGCCAGGCGGGCGGTATTGAGGCGAGCCCCACGGTGCATGCTGGAGGAGAGATACACATGCCGCTGCGCGGGTACGAGCGCGGTGAGCAGATACGGAGCCACCACGTTGACGGGCAGGACCAGGCGCTCGTCCATGGTGCCGGCATTGTGGATGACGGCGTCTACGCCGCCCAGGCGAGCTACCTGCTCGGCCACGCGGTGTACCCCGGCCTGGTCGGCCAGGTCCCCGACGACGCCGGGAACCTCCTGGCCCAGGGCGCGACCGACGGCGTCGAGCTGTTCCTGGCGGCGCACGTGTGCCACCACCTGCGCCCCGGCGGCGAGCAGGTCGCCCAGGGCGCCCAGCCCCAGTCCGGTACTCGTTCCGGTCACCAGTACACGTGTCACGCCGGCCTCTTCTGTCTTCCCATCCGGTCAGGGCTTAACTGTCACAGTACCGCTAGCCGGCCGGGCGATGGCGAGAAGTAGCTCAGCCCCGGTGTGCGCGGCGCACAGCACCGGCAGTGAGGCGGCCACCCCGGCGACCGACACCCGCGACGGCACGCCGGCACGCCTGAGCGTGCGGCGCGCCCATGCCCCGTAGGCAATCACGGCCGGCGCGGTCAGCGCCCCGGAGACGTAGCCGCGGCCGGCTGCGCACGCCGCCAGGTGGACGAAGCCGTGTAGTCCCCAGGCGGCCGCAGCGTTCTGAAACCAGGCCGAGCGGCCTCCACTGCGGTACCCGGCTAGCGAGGCGCCCACCCAGTGGATTCCGATCAGCGCGATCGCCAGGTTCACGTGCGCCTGGCTCCAGCCGTCGCGGCGCACTCGCTCCGTCAACGGCACCCAGCGCGGCGCCCGCCGCAGCAGCCTGGCGGAGGAGGCGCGGTAAGTGGCCAGCTCCTCGGAGTCATTGAGCAGGTAGCAGATAGCCAGTCCCAGGGTGGCCGCGTCCAAAGGGCTTGGGCGTCTCATGCTGCAGACTTTCGCCAGCGCCGGGCGGCCAGGTATCCCGCACTGTGCAGCGCGACGCCGACGACGGGGAAGGCCGGAATGGTCCACCGGGCGGACTTCGGTTCGACGCCGTCCTGCCGCAGCGCCGCTTTGGCGAAGCGCCAGAACGGCAGTACCACGGGCAGAGCGGTGGCGCAGCCGGGCGTGTAACCGCGGGCTATCGCCGCCGACCCCAGGTGCATGAAGGCGTGCATGCCGTAGCCGTAGAGCATCGCCTGGTAGAAGGTCGAGCGGCCGCGGGTGCGGTAGCCGTCCACGGAGGCCGCCGCCATCAGCACCCCCATCAGACTCAGGGCCACGTACACCTGATCGCGGGAGAACCCGCGCAGGCGCACCTCCTCGGGCAGGAACGGCAGTAAGCGCATATAGGGATGGGCACGGCCCGGCATGGTCGCGTACTCCTCCAAGTCGTGGGCGAGCCAGGAGAAGAACAGTCCCGAGGTCGCCAGATCCACCTTGTCCATGAGTCCTCCCAACATTACGCAACCATCAGTTGCGCAACCAAGAGTAGCGGAAGTCGGGCGCGGATGGAAGAATTGCGTGCGAGGTGGTGACGGGAGAAGGAGGATGCCGTGGCTGACCAGCCAGACGACAGGGGTGAGGCGGATGGCGTGACTGACCAGCCAGACGACAGGGGTGAGGCGGACTACGGGTCCGCGGCGCGGACCGATACTACTCGGCGCAGAAGCGTGGGCCGCGGCGGACGCCCGCGCGACACCGCCCTGGACAAGCGCATTCTGCAAGAGACCTTTGCCTTGCTGACCGAGAGGGGTCTGCACGGCCTGCGCGCCGACCAGGTGGCCGCGCGTGCCGGGGTCCCCAAGTCCACGATCTACCGGCGCTGGTCATCTCTGGCGGAGCTCGCCGTCGACGCCGTCGACGCCGCCCTGGGCCCCCGCGAGTTCCGCCGGGGGAGGACCCGCTGGAGGACCTTGCCCACATCGTCATCCATACGTGGCAGCTGCTCATGCGCCCGCCCCTGACGACGGCGCTGCCCGGGCTCGGCGTGGAGCTCGCCGGACATCCGCAGGCGGCCGCTGCGTACCGGGAGCGCGTGATCGCGCCGCTCCGCAACGGGGCGATCGACGCCATCGCCCGCGCGGTGGCCGCCGGGCAGTGGGACGGACCGGATCCGGATACTGCCGTGGATATGCTGGTGGGCACATTCGTGTACCGGCTGGCCTACCTCGGCCAGGCGCCGGAGCTGGACGAGGTGTTCCGCGTGGCCGAGCTGGTCGCCGGGCGGGCGCTGCCCAGGGGTACCTTGGCGCCATAGGCGGCGCGGCCGGCTGCGGTCGTCGTGGCCGACAGACCGGTCCGCGGTCGCATCGTCGAATCGGAGGCGGAACGCGGATCTAATCACAGCGAGTGTCTGAGCGTTGGCAACAGCTTCGCGAGGTACGGCTCGTCGCCCTTACGTATATGCAGCTGACGGTACAGGTCGGTGAGCGGGAGAGGAGCGGAGAGATCCAGGATCTCGATGCCAACCGCAACACCGTACTCGTCGAAGTCAACCAGGAACGCGTCCGAGAACTCCTCGGTGTAGGCAACAGGGTCGTGCGAGAGCTTGACGTAGCAGGCGCCGACTGCCGGGTCAACGGTGATCGTGCGAGTCTTGTCCATGTTGGTGGTTCTCCATCGGCCGTCTCGTCCGCCCACGGTTCCCGGAGACGGCGGTGGGAGGTGACAGGTAGCAGGTAATGATCGTGACGTGCCCGGTGGCATCCGGTGGGTCGGAGGCCACCACGACGGTTCGTAAGCCGTCGCAGTTGGGGCAGATCACATACTTCTTGCGTCCCTGCTGTTCGCCAGGGGTCACGCAGGTGGGATGGTTCAGGGCCGAGTCGAGTTGCTCGCGGGTAATGCCCCTTTCCCGGCTGCGCGAGGCGCCGTGACCGGAGAAGGAGTAGGTGATTGTCACGTCCACTCACGCCTCATGAGCGAGTCGCCCACCGTCATAAGCCTGTCTCCTGGGTCGGCGCGTACTCGGCAAGGAAAGCATGGACAAGCTCAAGCATGCACCCAGCATATGCCTTCGTAGATGTATTGGGGAGGGTGTGCTGGCCATGCACGCCGAAGGTGAAATGGTCCGTTTACCGCACCCCGGAAAACCGCAGCCTAATTTCATGGTTCTCCCAGATAACCGCGTCTGCCGTATCGAATTGGTGAAATCTCGCACATTGCAGAGTGTGGCGTACTAAATTGCTGCCAGAGGCCCGGCCGGCACCTCAAAGTCAACTTGTCAACGCTCAACCTTGAAAAGAGGGTCCCATGTGCACGGGAATCAGGTTCACGGACAGTGAAGGCAATATGTACTTCGGGCGCAACTTGGACTGGAGTACGTCTTACGGCGAGCGCATCGTGGTGGTCCCGCAGGGCTTCTGGATCCGCTCGGAGTTCTCCGACGGCGCTCCGGCCGCCCATGCGGTCATCGGCATGGGTATCGTCTTCGAGGACTACCCGCTGTACTTCGACTGCGGCAATGACGCCGGCCTGGCGGTCGCCGGGCTGAACTTCCCCGGCTATGCCTGCTACCAGGACGGGCCCGTGGCGGGCAGGACGAATGTGGCCGCCTACGAGTTTCCGCTGTGGGTCGCCGCCAACTTCACCACCGTCGACGAGGTCGAGACGGCGCTCGCGAACACCGCGATTGTGGCCAAGCCGGTCAGTGAGAACCTCGCGTCTCCCTGCTCCACTGGATCATCGGGGATGGGACGCGCAGCATCGTGGTGGAGTACATGAAGGACGGCATGCACATTCACCACGATCTGGTCGATACCCTCGCCAACCAGCCGACATTCGACTGGCATATGGAGAATCTACGCACGTTCATCACTGCCACCGGCGATCTCCCGGATTCCGCCAGCTGGCGCGATGCGACCCTTTCTCCCTTCGGCTCTGGGGCTGGAATGCGGGGAATTCCAGGGGACTATTACTCGCCGTCGCGATTCGCCAAGGCGGCGTTCCTGAACGCCCATTATCCGGTCAAGGACAATGAGGCGGAGAATGTGTCCCGGCTGTTCCACACGCTCGGCAATGTCTCCATGGTCGACGGCGCCGCCATGATGTCCAATGGCGTATACGAGCGCACGCTCTATACCGGCTGCTTCTCTGCCCGGACGGCACCTACTACTACTCGACCTACGACGATCCGGCGCTGCGCTGCGTGAGCCTGGCCGAGTGTGTGGGCGCCGACGCCTCTGACCTGCTGGAGCCCGAGCCATCTGTGTGGCGGCCCTAGGGCGGCTGCCCTCCGCAATGTCGATGCGGCGTGCGTACGCTAGCCTCCCACGGGGCGGTGTTGGTCGCGGCGAACCATGACAGTCGCCCATGATGTTCGTCCCGTGGGGGAGGCGGCTCAATGCGAGTGGGTACCAACTTGGTGGACCTGGGCAGATACAACGCGAACGTTGTGGTCCACACGTTGCGTCGTCTTGGCGCCTGCAGCCAACGTGACATCGCGGCCGCCACGGGGCTGTCGGCGCAGACGGTATCGGCAATCGTGCGGGGTCTGCAGCGCCAGGGTCTGCTCGCCGAAGTCGGCACGGAGGTCAACGGGCGTGGCCGTCCCCGTACTCTGCTCAATATCGTCAGCTCGGCACGCATCGCCGTCGGCATACATGTTGATCCATCACTCACCACGGTGGTCACGCTTGATCTCGGAGGGAATGTGACCGGGTCGGCGTCGGCGCGCCGCGTCAATCCCGACGATCCTCATACGGCAATGGCTCAGGTGCTGAGACGGTGCGTCGACTCATCCGCGAGCAATCCATCGATGAACGGCGGTTGGCGGGCGCATGCCTGGCCATTCCCGGCCCGCTGGATCCGATCAGCGGCGCCCCGGACTCTCCTGCATGGCTCCCCGGTTGGAGTGCGGTGCCCCTGGGTGAGGTTCTGGGTGGTCACCTGGAGATGTCTGTTCCGGTAGTCAAGGACACTCTGGCGGCAGTGATTGGTGAGAACTGGGTGAGGGGCGGAGAGACTCTGGACTCGACCATGATCTTCGTCTACGTCGGCACGGGCACCGGGCTTGGGTTATCGATCAATGGGGAGCCCGTGCGAGGATTCTCCGGCAATAGCGGAGAGGTCGGTACCATGATGACGGCGCTCGGTTCGCGAACTCCCGGGAGACACACGGGAATGGACAATGATCCGGCCTTCATCGTCGAACGTGCGCACGGCCTGGGACTCCAGCCCGAACCGCTCCCGCAGCGCACCGACTACGATGCGGTTGAGTGGCGTCTGGAGAGGCTGTGCGCCGCGGCGACCCAGGGGGATGGCGCGCGGATGAGCTTCTGCGCGCAGCGGCCGCGCGTATGGCAGAACTGGTCATGATGGCCGTCGAGTTGCTCGACGCGGACATGGTTGTGTTCGGCGGCCCCTACTGGAAGCTGCTTGAACCCTGGTATGCCCCGGCGAGCCGCCGTGCCGTGCAGCGCCCGTCCGCCAGAGGACCGCATCCGGTCTCGATCCTGTCATCGGCGATAGGGGACAACGTCGGCGCCGTCGGCGCCGCGTCGGTTGTCCACGACAACCTGTACGTGCCCCGCCCACCCAGCTCTCGGTCCTGAGCCGCGCAACCGGCTACCCGGCATCCGCCATTCGCGCGGGAGTCCCAAGTCTGTAACACTGCGCGCCCAGCGTTGACAGCATTTAATCAGAAGTCCAGACTAATAAGTGGCGGACATCACGAAGAGGTGATGTCGGATCGTCTGGGCGTCCCCGCCGATGCGTTGCGCGCGGCGGAGCTTGCAGCAGGCGTGGGCCACACACCACGGAGGTAATGACGATTAGGTCATCCATCACACGACGGACCGCGATTCAGGGAGCGGCGCTGGCGTCGGCCTCGATCGCACTGGCGGCCTGCGCATCCCGAGATAGGAGTACATCCGGATCCACCTCAGGCGCTGTCACCCTGACCATCATGACCAACGCGATCGCCGGCGGGAAGAACGCCGCGGAGGCCGACTGGATCGCAGACTGGGTAATCCCCGAGTTCACAGCCGCCCAGCAGGAGGCCGGCAGATCGGTCGAGGTCGTCTTCGAGGCGCAGGGGGTCGACGACGAGGACTACAAGACCAAGGCGGCGCTCGACTTCCAATCCGGTAAGGGAGCCGACGTCGTCGGGCTCGATGGAATCTGGATCGGCGAATTCGCTCAAGCCGGCTATATCAAGCCGCTGGAGGAGATCGCCGGGGACACCGTGACATCTTGGGACGGATGGGAGCAGATTCCCGAGGCGGTCCAACAAGCCGCATCCTTCGAGGGACGACGCTACGGCGTGCCGCAGGGCGCCGACGGACGCGTTATCTACTACAACCGGGACGTCTTCGAACGAGCGGGACTGCCCACCGACTGGCAGCCAGCATCCTGGGATGACATTCTCCAGACTGCGCGCACGCTCAAGCAGCGGGTCGACGACGTCGTCCCCCTCCAGCTCAACGCCGGGACCGCCATGGGGGAGGCCACCACCATGCAGGGGTTCCTGCCCATGCTGGTCGGCACCGGACAGGCGATCTGGTCCGATGGCATGTGGGCCGGGGACACGCCCGGCATGAGGCAGGTGCTGGAGCTGTACAAGACGATCTATGTCGACGAGGAGCTCGGCGACCCCATTCTCCAGCAGGAGGCCTCCGGACGTGACGCCTCCTTCCAGGAGTTCGCCGAGGGACGCATAGCCATCCTGCTGGAGGGTGACTACTTCTGGCGCTCCGTCATCAACCCCGACGAGGCGGTCGGCACCGCCCCCATGGCCGACCGCGACACGCTGGTCGGTTACGCCAAGATCCCCGCCATGACCCCCGGCGGCGGTGTCAACGGGCAGGACTTCGTCTCCATGTCGGGCGGCACCGCGAGAGTGTTGAACCCGAACTCGGCCAACCCCGAGCTCGCCTGGGAGCTGCTTGCCTTCATGAACTCTCTGGAGGCCTTCAGAGCCCGTGCGGAGGGAACCTTGTCGATCTCGCCGCGCGACGACGTCAATGAGCAGTTGCTCGCCTCCGACCCTATGCTGTCCTTCGTTTCGGAGGAGGTCCTGCCGATCACCTCATACCGGCCCGGACTCGCGGAGTACCCGGAGGTATCGGTGCTGCTGCAGCAGGCCACGCTCGACGTGGTTACCGGCACCAGTGTCGATGAGGCCGTGAGCAGCTATGTGGCAGCGCTCGAAGACGTCGTGGGTGCCGACGCGATACGCGGAGCCTGATCGTGAGACAGGCGCGTGCCGTGCATCGGCGTCTGCGTAGGCGGGCCGAGGACGTCGCGGGCTTGGGACGGGGGCGCGCCACCCTATTCGTCGTCCCCGCCCTGGCCTGATCGTGCTGTTCCTGTTGTTCCCGGCGGTGTGGACCATCTATCTGGGTTTGACCAACTATCGGCTCACCGGCTTGGCCGCGGCGCACACAGAGTTCGTCGGTCTCGGCAACTACTTGGCCACGTTGCGTGATCCCGCGTTCTGGAATTCCCTGCGTTTGACTGTCGCCTTTGTCGCGTTCTCCGGCGTCATCGGCCAAACGGTTGTGGGCTTTACGCTCGCCTGGTCCACCCGCCGCATCGCCGGCTGGGCGCGCACCCTCCTGGAGTCGGTGGTGCTAGCCGGCTGGGTCATCCCCGGCTCGGTCGTCTCTTTCCTGTGGATAGCCCTGCTCGACCGGCGCGGAGGTACGTTGAACGCATTGCTCAACATGCCGGGAAAGGCGTGGCTCATCGAGCATCCGCTGGCCGTCATCATCATCTTCAACATCTGGTGCGGCACCGCATTCTCCATGCAGCTGTTCTCCTCGGCCCTGTCGGCGGTGCCGCCCTCACAGCTGGAGAGCGCGCAAATGGCGGGCGCCTCCGGCTGGCAGCAACTACGCGACGTCGTCCTGCCCACGATCAGGGGACACATTCTGACGAACACACTCATGATCACCCTGTGGACCTTCAATACCTTCACCCCTTACCTGCTCACCGCCGGCGGTCCGGGTAGTAGGAGCGAGATACTGTCCGTATACATCTATAAAACCGCTATTCCGGGCGGTCAGCTGGGTCACGGCGCTGCCCTGTCCGTACTCATGCTGCTGATCAACCTGATCATCGCCCTGGCATACATGCGTGTGGGAAGGGGGCGACAATGAAGTTCGCGCGACGGATCGTCTTCGCCACGGTACTCACCATCGTCGGTGTGTTTTTCGCCCTGCCCCTTACCTGGTTGATACTGGCGCCGTTCGACGGCCACCCGACGATGGCGGTGAAGTGGCCGCGGTGGACGCTGTCTAACTTTCGTCGGCTGCTGGACAATCCCTACGCCATGGGATCGATCACGAACTCACTCATTATCGCCCTGGGCACCATGGCGGTGGTGGTTGTGTTGGGCACACTGGCCTCCTATGCGCTTTCCCGAGTGCGCATACCAGGACGCGACGGCCTCCTGTACGGCATGCTGCTGCTTTCCTCAATCGTCACCGGTACCGCGGCCATGGTACCCACGTTCCAATTGATGAATGCTATCGGCCTCATCAACACCCACACCGGCGTCATCCTCGTTCTGGCGGGCGGGTTGCTGCCGACAGTCGTATTCATTCTCAAGGACTTCATGGACTCCGTTCCCAAGTCCTATGAGGAATCCGCCCGCCTGTGCGGCGCCGGTCCCGGAAGGATCCTCGCCGACGTCGTCATTCCCGTCGCCAGGCCGGGCATCGCCTTCGTGGCGATCTGGGCAGTGGTGCAGGTCTGGGGCAACTTCCTAGTCCCCTATCTGCTGCTGCGTGATCCGGGTAGTCAGCCGGCCGCGGTGGTCATGTACACCTTCTACACCGAGTCCGGGCAGGCCGATCTACGCCTCATCTCCGTGTTCGCCCTGGTGTTTGCGGTCCCCGTCCTGCTCATCTATTTCTTCGTCAACAGGCGATTCGGCTTCCGCTTCTACGGGGGGATTAAGTCATGACGTCCACGATCGTGATGCGCGGGCTGGTCAAGCAATATCCCAACGGCGTGCGCGGTGTCGACGGGATCGACCTGTCGATTCGGGAGGGGGAGTTCTTCGCGCTGCTGGGCCCGTCCGGCTGCGGGAAAACCACCCTGCTGAGAACGATCGCAGGATTGGAGACCATCACCGAGGGTAGCCTGCACATCGGTGGCGTCGACATGACCGACACGGAGCCGGGAGAGCGAGGCGTCGCATGGTGTTCCAGGACTATGCCCTCTTCCCGCATATGAATGTCCTAGACAATATCGCCTACCCGCTGCGAGTCCGCAAGGTGTCCAAGGCCGAGCGCAGAAAGGTTGCCACTGACACGGCGGGAGAGTTGTCCCTGAATGGTTTGTTGGAGCGTCGTCCCGGTCAGCTGTCGGGCGGACAGCAGCAACGTGTCGCCCTGGCAAGGGCCATCGCCACTCGCCCCGAGGTGCTTCTCCTCGATGAACCCCTGTCTAACCTTGACGCCAGGCTACGCCTCGAAGCCCGCACCTTTCTCAAAGAGCTGCAACGCGAGCTCGGCATCACCTCCGTCTTCGTCACCCACGACCAGGCCGAGGCCCTCGCCCTCGCAGACCGCATCGCGGTCATGAAAGACGGGAAGATCCAGCAAGTCGGCACTCCCAGGGAGATCTTCCACGCCCCCGCCAATGAATTCGTCGCCTCGTTCATTGCGCCCACCCCATGAACCTCGTGGCAGGCGTCCTAAGCGGTGGGCGGATCACCTCAATGGGCACGGCGCTCCCGGCCATTGAGGTGGCCGCCCAGGCGCTGCCCGAAGGCGCACATGTCACGTGGGGAGTGCGGCCGGAGTACGTCGACTGGGTACCGATCCCCGCCGGCACCACGGCGGATCCACCGCCGTCGCCGGACGGCTCGACGACCGCGATCGGGGCCGTCGCCGGCAATGTGTACACGGTGGAGAACCTGGGCGCCCACACCCTGCTCACCATGCGCGCCGGGACGGATCGCCTACAGGCTGTAGTCGGAGAGGATCCGCTACCGGAACCGGGACAACGCTGCTGGTTCACCTTCCCAATGGCGAAGGTCCTCGTCTTCGACACCGACACCGGCACACTAATCGGAGGAGGACAGCAATGACGCAGCACGGCGACGCCGTACCTACCGCGATGTGGATCATTCCCCACACTCACTGGGACCGGGAGTGGTACGAACCGCATGACGTGTTCCGGGCGCGCCTGATTCCCGTCATTGACCAACTACTGACGCTCCTCGACGACGCCGACGAGTACCGTTTCACTCTCGATGGGCAGACCGCCATGGTCGAGGACTATCTTGCTATCCGTCCCGAGAACGCCGAGAGGCTGAGTGCCGCCGTCACCCGCGGACAACTGGCGGTGGGACCGTTCGCGATACTCATGGACGAGTTCTGCTGCGACGGTGAGACGATGGTGCGCAACCTTGAACGAGGCATTCGCATCGCCCGCGCCATCGGCGGAGAGATGCGGGTCGGATACCTTCCGGATATGTTCGGTCATGCCGCCCAGATGCCGCAGATTCTCAAAGGATTCGGCCTGACCGACGCCGCCCTGTGGCGAGGGGCTCCAGCGGCGGTGGGCACTGACGCGTTCAGGTGGAGGGCCCTGGACGGCTCCGAGGTTCGGGTGGAATACCTGTGGGACGGATACGGTTCGGCACTAAAGCTGTTCGATCCGCCGGATAGGGTTGATCGGCTGGTGGCGGAGTATGTGCAGGCGCACGCCTCCCGTCTTTGCGGGCATCCACCGGCGGGAATGTTCGGCACCGACCACATGAGTCCGCGGGCGGACATGCTCGACTTGATTAGCCGCCACAACGCGCGTCATCCCGAAGCCCACCTGGTCCTGGCCACCCTGGGTGAGGTTGTCGCCTCACGTTCGCATGATGCCGTAGATCTACAAGCACTGCCGGTAGTTGACGGCGAACTGCGCTCCCATGCCCGCGGCAATATCCTGCCGGGCGTCCTATCGATCAGAACGGGACTCAAGGCGGCGATGGCACGCGCCGAACGCGGCCTTACGACGGCCGAGCGTCTTGACGCCGCGGTGGGCGGTGCTTCTCGCCGAAAGCTCTGTGAGCATGGCTGGAACCTGGTGGTCGAGTCCTCCGCCCACGACTCGGTCACCGGCTGCGGCTGCGACGACACGGCGGAAGATACACTGACGCGTCTGCATGTCGCCGCCAATACGGCGCGCGGGGTCATCGACATCGCGCTACCGCGGCTGGCCGGTCGCATTCCTGCCGGAGCGCCGGCCGCCTTCAACCAGTCCGGCTGGGCACGGGGACTTCAGGGGGAGACCGTGCTCGAGGTAAGCGCGAACGACGTTCCTGAGGGAGCCCAGCTCATTGAAGCGCTTCCGGTGGTCCTAGGCGACGAGTGGCTGCCCGTCGCCGACATGCCCCGAGTGCTGCGCCGGATCCACGGTCGGGAACTGTTCGGCCACGCCATATGCGGCTACCGCTTTCCAACAGCCGACGGACTCGTCTTTGAGGTGTCCCGCCACGACCATGGCACCTTCGATCACGCTGCCTTCAGCCAAGAGCTTCAACACCGTCTGGCCAGGGGGCATCCCGAGAAACTCTGGCACGTAGTGACTCGGGCCTTGCCATCCTACCGAGTACTGCTGACGGGCCGTGCGGCGGGAATGAGTGCCGCACGTTTGCTGACCGGCGGCGCCGTAGAGCATGCGGTACATGTCTCGGAGCGGACTCTGGACAACGGCCTCGTCCGCATTGACGTCGATGACGACGGCCTGGTCGCGGTCACGGACCTCCCCAGTGGGCGCGCCGTCGCCCGCGCCCTCGCTCTCACCGATGAGGGGGACCGGGGGGACTCCTACAACTACGGCCCCGTCCAGTCCGGCGCAGTCACCAGGCCCACCGAGGTCGATATCAAGGTAGAGGAGCAGGGCCCGCTACGGGGAAGAATTCGAATCCGCCGCGTCCACCGCCTCCCGGTCGGCTTGAACGGGGACGGGTCGTCCCGCGGCTCGGACATCCGCGACCAAACGATCGACACGCTGCTGGAGGTCCGTGGGGACGAACGCTTCGTACGGGTGCGTGTCACTTTCGTCAACCTCGTGGGAAATCATCGGCTCCGCGTGCATGTTCCCACCTGTGGACGGGACCTGCCCGGCTCGGTCGCCGCCGGGCAGTACGGGGTCACGCTTCGCGGTCGCGTCGGCGAGGGCGGTTGGGGGGAGTTTCCCCTCCCGACCTACCCGGCTGCCCGGTTCGTGCATGCCGGTGGCGTCGCGGTCCTTACCGATCGGACCATGGAGTACGAGATAGTCACCCCCGGTACCGACGCCGGCGAGGCCTCCGATCGTCCCGATGAAATCGTACTGACGCTTCTGCGCGCGGTCGGACTCATGAGCGTCAACCTCCACCCGCTGCGCGACGAGCCCGCCGGCGCAGAGCTGAACGTGCCCGGTGCCCAATACCTGGGCACCACGGTTGACACCAACTTCGCCATCGACTTGTCCTGCCCCGACTGGGACGACTCGGACATCATTCGCCACGCGGACCAGTTCCGCTTCGAACCGGTCCTCGTGACCGGGACCGGGGAAGAAGCGGCCGAGCCGGCCGTGACACCGCCCCTGACAACGCATGGACGCGTGGCGCTGGAGTCTCTGCGCCGCCTTGACGACGGGGCCCTGGAAGCCCGTCTCGTCAACTACTACCACCACCCCGAACCGCTGCGAGTGCGAGCGGCTGGGGAGTGGGACCGGACCGATCTGAGCGGGGCGGTGATGGAGGAGCGGGTGCCCCTGTGGGAACTGGACGTTCCCGCGGCCACCATCCTCACGTTGCGACGCCGGCCAACCATCCCCTCGGTGGTCACTCCGCCGCGTGAGAAGCGGCGAGAATTCAGTCAGGAGACGGAAGCATGACAGTACTGCAGCGCACGACCCTGCACCCGACCCTCGCGGATCAGGCCGCCGACCGCTATCTGCGGATTCCCTTCGAGCTCCCGCAGCATGTCGACTCGATAGAGGTCCTCCTCGAGGTGGGTGGGGATGCCTCTAACGCGGTAATAGACCTGGGGCTGCTGGGCCCGGACGGCCTGCGGGGCTGGTCGGGTGCGGCCAGGACCAACTGCGTTGTAACGCATAACGACGCCACTCCGGGATATCTGCCGGGGTTGCAGGCCGGCGCATGGGCGGTGCTTGTGGGGCTGCATCAGCTCCCGGCCAGGGGCGTGGACGTCTCCGTTACCGTCATGTCACCGGCAGCTACCAGCCCCGACCACGGCGCTCGGGAAACCCCTGTTCAACGTGTCCTGAGTGGCTCCGACCGCGGTCTACCCGCACCGCCGGGGCTCACCTGGTACGCGGGCGATACCCACAGCCACAGCCTTCACTCCGACGGGGAGTTGTCGTTGTGGGAGCTCGCCAACGAGGCGGTCAGATCCGGTCTGGACTACCTGGGATGCACCGAACACAACACCGTTAGCCACCACGAACACCTCGACGCCGTGGGGCAACGCCACGGCATCACCCTGATCCCCGGACAGGAGATCACGACCCACCGCGGGCACGCCAACGCCTGGGGGCGGATCGGGACCATCGACTTTCGTCAGGAGGCCGACTCCTGGATGCGGGAGGTTGAGCGGCGTGGCGGCTTCATCTCGATGAATCATCCGGTCGACGGGGACTGTTCGTGGCTGCACCCCCTGCTTAGTGGAACGACCGGTGCCGAACTCTTCCACGGCTCCTCCTACCGGAATCCCGCCAGCACGGCGCCCCTGGCCTGGGCGGCGGCAGGTGGCAGGGACAGCATCATTGTTGGTGGCAGCGACTTCCATAACCGTTCCACACCACTGCGGCCGGGAATGCCGACCACCTGGATTGCCGCGGAGGAGTGCACCGCCGCGGCGCTGATCGATGCCATGGCGGTCGGGCGCACGACGGTTTCCGGCGCGGCGCATCTGCTCGGTCCTGACGAAGCACGTCCCGACCTTCTGAAGGCACCCGTGTTGGTGAGGCTCGGCGGCATTGCGAACCACGCGGATGAGGAGATCATGGCTATTGATGCGGTTGGGACGGTGCTGGTCGACCGAAGTGGAAACCGCTTACCCATCGACCAGGATCGTCAGGTGGTGCATGCCCCGCGCAACCGGGGGCCGTTCCGTCTGGAGAACCCGGACCGGTGGATGATTGCCCTGTGCGCATGAGGTGTCGCCGCTAGTGCTCGTCACGGCCGCGCTGGTTCTGGCCTTCACCGCCGTCGTCGGGAGAAACGACGGAGCGCCCCTGTGCGCCCTCAGCCTCTCGAACGCCCCGGGTCATCCCTGGCGGCCGGTCGCGTTCCTCACCGCGGTAACCGCACTGGTCCCACTGGCCGGTGTTCTACCCGTCGCAGACACCTACCGCCGACTCCTGGGCGAGGGACATGCCCAGGAGCTCGGCACGGTACTGCTGGCGGCGATTGTGACGCTGGCGGCGGCGGTGGTCGTGCGCGTCCCGACGTCGGTGACGCTGGCCCTGGTCGGCGCCGCGACCGGCGCGCGGCTGGTCGGCGGCGACGCCGACTGGAGGCTCGTCGCGCGGGTGCTGGTGCTGGCGGGTCTCGCGCCGGTGCTGGCGGGAGTATGTGCCCGCGCCATGTTGACGGTTGCGGCGAGAATCCGGCTGCCGCATGCCCGCCGCTGGGTGGAGTACGCCCGCACCGGCGGGTTCATTTGCGCCTGTGGGGCCTACGCGCTCAACGACGGCCAGAAGCTCGCCGTGGTGTGGACAACGGCTCTCACTGACTCCCCGAGCGGCTCAGGCGGAACCCCAGTGTTGCCATGCCTCGTAGCCGCAGGATCCGGTCTGGCCTTCGCCGCAGGCGCCGGGCTGGGCCTGGGACCCGCCGGGCGTGCCTGGCGCGTGGGAGTGTTTGCCCCCAAGCCTACCAGGTCGCCAACGTGCTGTTGGCGACGGCCCTGGCGGTCACGGTGGGTGCGATCGTCGGCGCCCCGGTGTCCATGACTCAGGCCACCGTGGGAGCCTCATGGGGAGCGTGCCCGGTGCCCAGTGGAGAAGACTGCGGTGGAATGCCGTCGGCCGGATCGCCGCCGCCTGGGCCTGGACCCTCCCGGTGTCCCTGCTGTGCGGCACCGGCGCGGCGATGATGCTGAGCCGTTGAACGCCGTTTCGCGTGGTGTGCACAATTGAGCGCGGAAGGGCGGATACGGCATGATGCGACTGCGGGCGTGGTTACGCCGACCGGGCAGGCGCCAGACCCTGGTTGGCACACTGTCGGCTCAGGCGGCTCTAGCCATTGAGGGCGTTGAGCTTGCGCTGCACGCATGCGAGGCGGATGCGGAGCTGGACGAGCTGGTCCAGCGCATTGAGCAGGTCGAGCGTCAAGGGGATGCAACCCGCCTGCAGTTCGTACACCTGCTGTCAACTCGCGTGGTGACGCCGCTCGACCGTGAGGACATGTTCCGCTTCTCCCGCTGTCTCGATGAGGTGCTCACCAACACCCGTGACTTCGTGCGCGAGACCCGCGCCTGGCAGGTTCAGCCAGATGTGCACTCTCGGGCGGGCCTAGAGCACATTCGCCGCGGCCTGGAGCAGCTGGTCGGTGCCATGGACACCTCCTCCGGGCGTATTAACCGAGAGAGGTGTACCGCTGCCCGTAAGGAGGGTCGCCGGGTGCGTGAACAGTACGACGACGGCCTGCGCCAGCTGTTCGTGGGGGAACTGAGCATGGAGGCGTTGGCTCGCCGGGAACTGCTCAGGCGCGTGGATGTCATCGGTCTGAGGCTGATCGAGGCGATCGACGCCGTCGTGGACGGAATCGTCAAACGCACCGTCTGATTCCCCTCTCCGATTCCCGATCACCCGCCGGGTCTGTAACAATCGCCTGCGTGAAGCCCTCCACCGCTCCCGGTTCTGATCCCGATCCCGCCCTGCTGCCGCCCGCACCTGTCGACCTGCGGCTGGTAGTGACGGATATGGATGGAACGCTGCTCGACGGCGATGGCCTGCTGCCGGCGGGATTCGCCGACATGGTGGCCCGGCTGCGCGAGCACGGGGTGCTGTTCGCCCCCGCCTCCGGGCGTCAGCTCGCCAACCTGCGCACCGTGCTGGGGGAGCCGATCGCACACTCGCCGATCATCGCCGAGAACGGCACTCTGGTGGTTCAGGGCGACCAGGTCATCCACTGCGAGACCATCACCGTGGACGATACCGTCGCCGCCATCGATACCGCCCGCGATCTGGGCATCGACGGCTACAACGTCGGCGCCGTCCTGGCCGGGGTGGACTGCGCCTACATCGACCGCCAGGACCCGCCCTTCGTGGAGGAGGTCTCCCGCTACTACCGGGAACTGGAGATCGTGGACGACCTACTCGCCGTGCCGCTGGACCGAACGCTGAAAGTCGCGGTGTACGACTTCGACGACGTCGAGGCCGGCAGCTCGCAGGCACTGAAGGCAGCCGTGCCGGACGTGCAGACCGTCGTTTCCGGCGTGCACTGGACCGACCTGATGCCCCGCACCGCCTCCAAGGGGCGGGCCCTGGCCGCCCTGCAGACGCGCCTGGGCATCACGCCGGCACAGACAGCCGTTTTCGGCGACTACCTCAACGACCTGGACATGTACGAGCGATCCGAGCTGTCCTTCGCCATGGCCAACGCCCACCCCGGCATTCAGGCCGTCGCCCGCTGGACCGCGCCCGCGAACACCGAAGCCGGCGTGCTGCGTACCGTCGAGGCCCTGCTGCGACGCCTGGCCTGAGATCCGCCACCGGGCAACTGCGCGGGCCTTCAGCTTCCGTTCGCCAGCCCCCGACGCAGGGCATCGATCGCGTCGCTGCGGAAACTGCGCATCGCCGCCGACCACGTGCAGTAGTCGGCGCCGTGATACATACCCGGCTCAACCCGCAGCTGCACCTGTGCGCCGGCATCCTCCAGACGCTCGGCGTAGGCGCGGTCCTCGTCGAGGAACAGGTCTAAGTCACCAACGCCGATCCAAGCGTCCGGCAACCCGGCCAGGTGCTCCCGTCGAGCCGGCACCGCCCAGCGCCCCGGCGTCCACCGGTCGGCCGGCTCGGCGACCGGACGGCCCAGGTAGCGCCCCAGCCTTCGGCGTTGCGGCGGGCGGTCCACACGAACTCGCCGCGGCCGGGTATTCCGACGCCGCCGGCACCCGTGCGGTCATCCAACATCGGGTAGATCAGCAGCTGAAAGGCCACCGGGACGTCTTCGTCCAGGGCACGCTGCGCCAGCGCGGCCGCGAGCCCGCCGCCGGCGCTGGCACCGCCGATCGCAATCCGCTCCGCATCCACGCCCTCGGCCGCGGCCTCGGCGTGTAGCCAGCGCAGAGCGGCGAAGGCATCGTCGAGGGCCGCCGGGTAGGGGTGGGCGGGTGCCAGCCGGTAATCGACGGAAACCACCAGAATGCCCAGTTCTCGGGCGATGCGTGAGCACAGCAAGTGATCCTGGGCGGGGGAACCACCCACATAACCGCCACCGTGCAGCCACACGAGGGCGCCCGACGGCGGTGCTTGCCGCCGCGAGTCCGGCTCGTACCGCCATACCGGTACCTCCAGCCCGCCGGCGGCGATGAGGTCACGCCGCCCCGAGCCGGATGGGAATACCCGCGCGGGCAGCCGTGAGGAAAGCACCGAGGAGAAGTCGGCGGGAAGGTCCTCGGGCACGCCTGCCTGGCCCCGGCCAATCACCAGCAGCGGTGCACGCAACTCGCGGGCCACGCGGTTAAGCCTGGGCCCAGCTCCCGTCGCCGCACCGCCAGCGCCCCGATGGCACTCAAGGCAGCAATGGCGGCCGCGCCACCTGTGGCGCGAGCGGAGGGAGCCATGTGATCCTCCTTTAGTCCTGGTCTAGCAGGTGCTCGATGTCGACGGCATCCCGGCCGGTAGCGCGCAGGGCGTCGAGCTGACGGCGCTCCTTCTTGGTGGGGCGGCCGGCGCCGCGGTCACGAACGATCGCGGCGGGCGCATCCAGCGGGGTCGGGCGTGGGGGAGAGAAGTCGGTGTAGGCGGTGCGGGCGACGGGCGCGCTACCGCTTGACCAGGATGCGTTGTACGCGCAGCAGCCGGTCGAATCCCTGCACACGGTAGCGGATTTCGTCGCCCACCTTCACATGCTGGGAGGGCTTGGCGGTCTCGCCGTTGATACGCACATGGCCGGCGCGGCAAGCCGCGGTCGCAGCGGAGCGGGACTTGACCTGCCGCACGCTCCACAGCCACACGTCCACGCGTGCCGACACCGGATCGTTGGCGCCGGGAATGCTCCGGTCCTCGCTTCCGGCCGCTCGGCCCGACTGCATATTCGCCACGTGCCTGATCCTAGATGATCGGCCCAGAGCCTCGATGCCACTTCGACCGACGCCGGCAGGCAACTTCTACCGACCTCGGTGAGAAGGGCGCGGGCGGGGAGGACGCTTGCCGCCGGCGGCGCGCAGGGCGGCACGGCCACGGGCCAGCAGCCCGAGCCCGATCAGCAGCGCGCCGGCGGCACACACCAACGTATAGACACGGTTGCTCAGCACCGTTCGCCCCACCCGGGCGCCAACCCTGCGGACACGCTCGGGCACCGAGACGGCACCATTACCACCGGCCGCGCAGTCGGTCAGGGCCGTGCGCAGGGCATCGGCGTCGGCGTCCGGCAGGCCGAGGTTGTAGGCGGCCGCCACGCTGACGAAGCGGCGCGCGTACTCACAGCGGTAGCCGACGTCGTCGGGCCACCAGCCGGGCCCGGTGGCGGCGGTCCAGGTGCCCGTCTCGGTGGAGCCGGCCGGACAGGTGGCAGGGCCGCAGTTGGACTTGTCCTGATTGGCGGCCCCGTCCACCGCAAGCAGGTTCAACGGATCGTTGGCCACCAGCAGACGCTGCCGCTCGTCCCATGCCCAGGCGCCGTGCGCATACAGGTAGTTCAGCGGAACCACATGATCGATCTGAACCGCGTCGGAGGTGTCCTGCCCGCGCTGGAAGGCGATCGTGGCCCCGGTATAGGGATCGTGGAGGGTGCCAGACCAGACGGTGGCGTCGGGACAGACGGCCGCCCCCTGCCCACGCCCAGCATCGAGGCCCTGCGTGCCGTCCTCACGGGAGAAGTCCACGTCGCTGAGGTCCCGGGCCAGGATTTCGTTGCGGGTGTCGCAGCCATCGCCATCGACGTCCATCCACGCCTGACCGAACCAGCCGGTGCGCGAACCACCTTCACCCCAGGAGACGGCGGCGGGGGAGTCCTCCGGCAGCGTCTCGAGCGCGGCCAGCGCGTCCGCCGCGCCCAGCACGAGCCGACCACGCTCATCCCAGGAGACATCGGCGGTGGTCTGCGCGTCCGCCGAAATCGTGGTGTTTGCCGCGGTCGGGGACGCGAGCGCGCAAGGGGCCAAGGCGAGCACTGCCGAGAGCGCGCAGGCCACCGGCACCAGGCGGGCGGATGGGTGGGGCACAGACAGCATGACGGGGCGGATTGCGCGGCCAGACCCGCAGTCGTCTCAGGGGACGATGTAGCCGGCGGCGCGGAAGACCTCGTACCACTGCTCGCGCGTCAGCGGCAGTTCGGAGCCCGCGGCCGCGGCCTCGACCCGTTCCGGGCGGGTGGTTCCCAGCACCACCTGGATGTGGGCGGGATGACGGGTGATCCAGCCGGCGGCGATCGCCTCCGGAGGCACGCCGTACTCGGCAGCCAGGCGGTCCACGACATCGTTGAGCTCCCCGTAGCGCTCCCGGTTGCCCAGGTACGGGCCGGAGCCGTCACCGGCCTGGAAGGGAGACCAGGCCTGAATGGTGGTGTTAGTCAGGCGGCAGTAGTCGAGAATGCCGTCGGTGCGCACCACAGACTGGTCGTGGCGCATGTTTAGGGCCACGCCCTCGGCGATCATGTCTGCATGCGTGAGGGACAGCTGCAGCTGGTTGACGAGCAGCGGCTGGTCCACGGTGGCGCGCAGCAGCTCGAGCTGGCCGCGCGTGTGGTTGGAGACGCCGAAGTGGCGCACCTTCCCGGAAGCTGCGAGTTGATCGAAGGCGGCTGCCACCTCCTCGGGCTCGACCAGCGCGTCGGGCCGGTGCAGCAGCAGCACGTCCAGGTAGTCGGTGTGCAGCGCCTGGAGAGAGGCGTCTACGGATTCAAGAATGTGCTTGGTGGAGAAGTCGAACCAGCCCCAGCGGATGCCGCACTTGCTCTGCAGCACCACTTGTTCACGCTCGGCGGCCGACCAGTTCAGGGCCGCGCCGAAGCGCTCCTCGCAGGCGTGGTCGCGGCCGTAGATGTCGGCGTGGTCGAACATGGTGATACCTGCGTCGCGGGCAGTTCCCACCAGGGTACGGATCTCGGCGTCGCTGAGCTCCTTGATGCGCATCAGGCCGAGGATGATGTTGGAGGCGTTCAGGTCGGATGAGCCAATTGGTTGGATTCTCATACAAATACGGTAACCGAGATGCGCTGGCCTGCCCAGGTGCAACCCGGGGCTGTCCACAGGCCGAGCCGAATACCTGTCGCGGGGCACGCCTGTGGACGCCGACGGGCGTGCCAGACCGGCTCAAGTAGGGCCGGACGGAGCGAGTCAGTCGGGTATACCGGCCGCAGCCGCATGATCCAGGTGCCAGACCGTAGCCTCGCCGCGGGCGCAGGAGGCCGGGGCGGCCACAACATCGGGGGAGGCCAGGCCTTTCGCGACCGCCTCGGCCTTACCGGCGCCACCGGCGACAACCATGACCCGACGAGCCCGGTGCAGAACGTCGAAGGTGAAGGACACACGCTCGGGCGGTAGCTTGGGGGAGTCGTGCACGGCGATTACGTCCGTGCCGGTGGTCGGCGCGACCGGGTGCCCCGGGAACAACGAGCACACGTGCGCATCCGGCCCCAGTCCCACGTGAACGACGTCAAAACGCCCATCGGCCGGGCCGTGCTCGCGCAGCGCCTCGGCGAGCGCAGCCGCCGCCGCGTCGACGGAGTCCACCTGCTCGGGTCCCGGCAGCCGGTGCACATTGGCCGCCGGTATGCCCGCGGCCACCAGTCCTGCCACCTGCAGGTCATTGCGGTCCGGGTGATCGGCCGGCACGAAGCGCTCGTCGCCCTCCCACAGGTGGAGCCGTTCCAGGCCGTTCGCAGGCGTCAACCCGGCGGCGGCCAGGGCGGCGGGCAGCGCCGCGGCGAGCGCCTCGCCACCCGACCCGCCGGTCAGGACCAGGTGCGCGACGCCCCGAGCGGTGACGGCGTCGGCGAGCAACTGGGCGGTCTCCGCGGCGGCGGTGGCGGCCGCCGCGGCCATGGAGTCGTGGACGACGACGGACGGGGCGGGGCGGGCGCTGCGGCCCGGTTGATGGCGGTGGCGTCGATTGCGGGCATCAGTGGATCCCCTCTTCCTTGATTTCCGTTGCTTCTGTTGGGGTTGTCGGGGCGGTGTCTTCGACGAAGGTGGCCAGAACCTCCTCGTAGACGAGGTCCGGGCTCAGCCGACGCAATTCCTCGCTCATCGTGGCCACCGGTTCGCGGCGCGCCATGGTCACGACCTGCGGGCGCAGGGCGCCGGGGCGGGTGATCATCACCCGCTCGTGGTCCTTGCGCGTGATCACCAGGTCCCCGGAGCCGGTGTGCGCCGTAATCGTGGCGATGCCGGGAATGCCGGGGGCATCCACCGTTCCACCGGCACGCCCAGCCGCAGCCGCAGCCAGCGAATCATCAGCGAGACCGAGGCGTTGTGGGGCTCTCCGGCGACGACGACGCCGCGGACCGACCCTGCGCACAACAGCGAGTCCAGCGTCGAGGCGACCATGGCCCGCCACAGGGTGATGCGGGTCCAGGCCAGGTCGATGTCGCCGCGCGTGTATTCCGGCGCCAACGCCGCCAGGGCGGAGGACGGGTCCGGCTGCGAGGGCGTGTTGGTGATACGGGTGGTGGCCAGGGCCCCGAGCGGGCTCGTGGCCGGACACACGGGTGGCGCATACGGCCACCAGGTCACCACGGGAACATCGGGCAGCAGGAAGGGCACCACCAGGGTGTCGGCATGGCGGGCCGCCTCGCCCTGCGGGAACAGCACCAGCGTCTCGCCGGCGCCCGCGTCGTGGCCGAGCCGGATCTCGGCGTCGAGATGGCCGACCGAGCCGTCGGGGCGGTGCCCGTTGTGACGGCGGTCGTCATCGGCGTCGTCACGGGGGTCGGATCGCGGGCTGACTACCGCCACCACCCGGCAGGGATGGTCCCGGCTGGCCCCATGCGCGGCCACCAGGGCCTCCTCCAGACCGTCGCGGTCGGTGTCGATGACGAGCGTGAGCACGCGCGAACCACTGCCGACTCCCTCAGACAGAAGGGCGGAGACGATCTCGTCGGTGGTGGTCTCGGCGAGGTTGATGATCATGAGCGCCTCCAAATGCGGCCGTCGCGGGCAAGCAGGTCGTGGGCCGAGGGCGGCCCCCAGGAGCCGGGCCGATACCCCTCCGGCTCCCCGTTCGCGGCCCAGTGCTCGATCACCGGATCCAGGATCCGCCAGGACAGGTCCACCTCGCGTTGCTGCGGGAACAGTGGGGCGTCGCCGAGCAGCGCGTCCAGAATGAGCCGCTCATAGGCCTCGGGGGACTCCTCGTTGAAGGAGGCGCCGTAGCCGAAGTTCATGGTCACGTCGCGCAGCTCCATTTGTGTGCCGGGGACCTTCGAGGCCATGCGCATGGTGATGCCCTCGTCGGGCTGGATGCGCAGCACAATCGTGTTGGCGCCCAGGCCGGCCGTGGCCGCATCCGTGAAGGGCAGGAACGGCGGCCGCTTGAACACGACCGCCACCTCGGTCACGCGCCGGGCCAGCCGCTTGCCGGTGCGCAGGTAGAAGGGGACGCCCGCCCAGCGGCGGTTGGCGATCTCCAGCCGCACGGCGGCGAAGGTCTCCGTGTGGGAGTCGGCGGCCACCCCGTCCTCCTCCAGATACCCGCGCACAGGGACGCCGCCCTGAAAGCCCGCCTCATAGCGGCCGCGCGCGGTGGTCGCGTCCAGGTCGAGACCCCCGGCCCGCTCCAGTTTGACGGCGGCCAGTACCTTCTCCTTCTCGGAGCGGATGGCGGAGGCGCGCATGGAAATGGGCTCCTCCATGGCGGTCAGGGCCAGCAGCTGCAGCAGGTGGTTCTGGATGACGTCGCGCGCCGACCCGATCGTGTCGTAGTAGCCGGCGCGGGTGCCGATGCCGATGTCCTCGGCCATGGTGACCTGAACGTGGTCCACGTACCGCTGGTTCCACAGGGGCTCGAACATGGTGTTGGCGAAGCGCAGGGCCAGAATGTTCTGCACCGTCTCCTTGCCCAGGTAGTGGTCGACGCGGAAGACGTCATCCGGACGCACGATCCGGGAGACGACGGCGTCCAGTTCCCGAGCGCTGGCGCGGTTATGGCCGAAGGGCTTCTCAATGATCACCCGGCGCCAGGAGCCCGGGAGCTCGTCCACGAGCCCGGAGGCGGCCACATGCTCGGTGACGGCGGAGAACCAGGCCGGCGGCACCGACAGGTAGAAGGCCCGGTTGCCTCCCGTACCGCGCGTCGCATCCAGGTCGGTGACGGTGTGGGTGAGTCGGTCGTAGGCGGCGCCGTCGTCGAAGGAGGCCAGCTCGACGAAGCGCATGCCGGCGGCCAGTTGATCCCAGATCGCCTGTCGCCAGGGGGTGCGGGCGCCGCCGCGTACCGCGTCCGCGACGTAGTTGCGCAGGTCGTCGTCGGACCAGTTGCGTCGCCCCACGCCCACCAGTGAGAAGCTGGGGGAGAGCAGACCACGGTTGGCCAGGTCGTAGATGGCCGGCAGCAGCTTGCGACGGGCCAGGTCGCCGGTGATGCCGAACATGACCAGCACGCACGGATCGGCGATGCGGGGCAGGCGCAGATCGCGCGGGTCCAACAGCGGATTGCCCCGCGGGGCGACTAGGCCCTCTGAGGCGCCGCCGGACGCGGAAGGTGCGCTTGAGGCTTGGGAGAGGTCCACGGGTGCTGATGCGCCTTCCTGTTCTTCTTCCCGATAGGGCTGGGGTCGGCCGCGGACGTCCGCCCCGAAAGCGGATGAGACCGCCCCCGGTTGCAGCGCCGAGCCGACCGCGTCCACTCTAAACGCTGTGCCGGCCCGCCGCCGGGCATGGCGGGAATCGAATGGGTGTCTGTCGGGGCGTGTCTCAATTCCCGCTCGCCGGGGTACACCGCGGCGGCCGCAACGGTAGGCTCTGGGGGCGCGCCCGGTGCGTTACCTTGACCCCATAAACGATCCCAGAACCATGGCCCGTGGCCGACGGGCAGAAGGGGATAGCGATGAGTTCAGCGAGCGACTTCGTCCCGCAGCCCGCCTCGGCGGACATCGGCGTGTACGGGTTGGGGGTGATGGGGGCCAACCTGGCCCGCAACCTCGCCCGCCACGGCCACTCAGTCGCCGTCTTTAACCGCACCCCGGCGCGCACGGAGCGGCTCATCGACCTGCACGGCGGTGAAGGGGACTTCGTGCCGGCCGCCGATGCGGCGGCATTCGTCGCCTCCCTGCGCCGCCCGCGGGCCGTGATCATCATGGTGCAGGCCGGCGCCGCCACCGAGGCGGTCATTGAGCAGTTGCGCGAGCTGCTGGAACCGGGAGACATCATTGTCGACGCCGGCAACACCTTCTACCAGGACACCGAGCGCCGCGAGGCCTCTCTGCGCGAGCAGGGCGTCCACTTCGTCGGCATGGGCGTTTCCGGTGGTGAGGAGGGTGCGCTGCTCGGCCCCTCGATCATGCCGGGCGGCACCGACGCTCCTATGAGCGGCTCGGTCCTCTGCTGGAGTCCATCGCCGCCCATGTGGACGGCGTGCCCTGCTGTACTCACGTCGGCCCCGGTGGTGCGGGACACTTCGTGAAGATGGTGCACAACGGCATTGAGTACGCCGACATGCAGCTGATCGCCGAGGCCTACGACCTGCTGCGCAGGGTGGCCGGGATGAGCGTGCCCGAGATTGCCGATGTCTTCCGTAACTGGAAGCGCTCCGAGCTGGACTCCTACCTGATCGACATCACCACCGAGGTCCTGGATCGGGTTGACCCGGCCACCGGCGAGCCCTTTGTCGACGTGATCGTGGACGCCGCCGGCCAAAAGGGGACGGGCGCCTGGACCACCCGCACGGCCCTGGACCTGGGCGTGGCCGTGCCCGCCATCGCAGAGGCCACCTTCGCCCGGGCCGCATCCTCCGCTCCCGCTCAGCGCGCCGCCGTGCGGGCCGCGGACCTGAACACCGGCACCACGGTGCCGCGCCTGGCCGCCGGACCCGAGCGCGACGCATTCGTCGACGCCGTACGGCAGGCCCTGTACGGCTCCAAGATCGCCGCCTATGCCCAGGCTTTGATGAGATCGCCACCGCGTCCGCCGAGAATGACTGGTACGTGGACCTGGGTGCCATGGCCCGCATCTGGCGGGGCGGCTGCATCATCCGTGCCCGCTTCCTGGATGACATCACTCGCGCTTATGAGGCCGATCCACAGTTGCCCAGCCTGCTGACGGCCCCCACCTTCGCGGATGCGCTGCGCGACGCCCTGCCGGCCTGGCGGCAGGTGGTGTCCGCCGCCGCTCTGGCGGGTGTGCCCGCACCGGCCTTCGCGGCGTCGTTGGCCTACGTGGACCAGCTGCGCGCCGAGCGCCTGCCCGCTGCCCTCATCCAGGGGCAGCGCGACTTCTTCGGTTCCCACACCTACCACCGGGTAGATGACCCCGACGGCGTCTATCACGTGCTGTGGGCCGAGCCCGGCCGCGTAGAAGAGAAGTGGAACTGAGCCCTGCGCTCGGGATGGGGCGCGGTTGGCTCCGCCCGGCCCCGTCCGGGGCCTTTTCCGGCACACACATTGTGAGGGTCCACCGTGGCGACGGTATGGTGTGACCACAGCGGTGCGAACGGCACCGCCCGACCGGAGGGGAACAGATGTCGAGCACGCCGATGGAACCGGATCCCACCTCGACCCAGGCCTTCGGGGCTATTGGCGTTCCCGTGGAGCCCGATGTCCCCTCCGTGGGTATCTCCGCCCAGGACCGCGCCGCCATCGCGGCGCTGCCCGCGGGCACGGCGCTGCTTCTGGTGCAGCAGGGACCGACCACCGGGGCGCGCTTCCTGCTCGACTCCGCCGAGACGACCGTCGGGCGGCACCCGCGCGCCGACATCTTCCTGGATGACGTCACGGTCTCCCGCAAGCACGCGGTGTTCACCGCGCTGCCCGACGGCGGTTTTTCCGTGCGCGATCAGGGCTCTCTCAACGGCACTTACGTGAATCGCCAGCGCGTGGAGCAGGCGGCTCTGCGTGCGGGCGATGAGGTCCAGATCGGCAAGTACCGCATGACCTACCATCCCGCGCCGCAGCGGGCCGCGCAGTGACCGGCGCCGCCGCCCGGCGTAGGGCTGCCGGCGATTCGGCGCGCGCCGAGGGATCCGAGCCGTGGCCGCGCGGGGTTTCTCGCGAGCCGGCGATGAAGATCGGTGAGGTGGTCGATCACCTTAAAGGTGAGTTCCCCGCCCTATCTGTCTCCAAGGTGCGTTACCTAGAGGCCGAGGGGCTGATCTCCCCGCACCGGGTTGGCAACGGCTACCGGCGCTACTCGGTCGCCGACGTGGAGCGCCTGCGCTACACCTTGACCGCGCAGCGTGACGAGTACCTGCCGCTCTCGGTGATTCGTGAGCGGCTGGCGGAGCTTGATGGGGATATGGACGCCCCACCGCCCGCCCCGGTGGCGCGGGTGGTGGCCTCGGACGGCCATACGGTCGCCGGTGCCTTCGACGCCGACGATCTGGTGCACCACTCGGGTGCATCGCTGGCGCAGATCGAGGAGCTGGTGACGATCGGCATCATTGCGCCCGACGCGCATGGCCGCTTCGACTCGCGTGCGCTCACCACCGTGTCGCTCGCGCTCGAGGCCGGCCGGATGGGCGTCCCCCTGCGCAACCTGCGGACAGTGCGCAGCGCTGCCGAGCGTGAGGCCGACGCCATCGAACTGGCCACCCAGCACAAGCGCAATCGTTCGGCGACGGCGGGGGAGGACGCGGCTGCGGAACTGGCCGGAGTGCTGGCACAGCTGCACACCAACCTGCTGCGCCACGCCGTCGAGGCGCTGCGCTGACCGCCGCATACCAGTCAGATACTTCTTTGCCCGTTCCCAGGACAGTGTCGCCGACCCGCCGGTAGGTTATGAGCCGTGCGGACCATGTCGCTGATGGGAGTCCGTTCCACGGCTCCGGACTCGGGCCTGGTCGCCGTCCTCATGGAGGACGGAGGTCCGGGCATGATCACCGTCCCCGTGGGGGCGCGGGACGGACTGCTGCTGAGTGCCCCCAACCACAACCGGCCCCCCGGCTGGGTGACTTTTCTGACTGCCTGCGTAGATGCTTTCGGTGCGGCCATACTGCGGGTGGTGCTCGATGTCGATGCGGACGGTGGCCTGTGTGCCAATGCGGTACTGGATGCTCCGGTCCCCGGCCTGCCCAAGGCGGTGCCCTGCGCTCCCAGCGATGCGCTAGTCCTGGCCGATGTGCTGTCCGTACCGGTGGTGGCCACCAGCGCGCTGCTGCGGCTACGCGGTATTGACCTGGGGGAGGAGGCGCTACAGCAGCGCATGGAGCGGTGGCGGCGAGAGCTGGACGGCGCAGTCCCGGAAGACGTCTGACCCCGCTGTTGCGGCGCGCCCACCCACCCGCGACGCGCGGGACGCGTGTGACAGGTGTGAAAACTGATGTGTACTGTGTCACATTGTCTGTGGTGGGGCTGCAAGTAATCCGCGCAATCACGCGCTGTTGGGGCACCGGGCGACCGGAGGGTGAACCTCAACTTCAACTCGAAGCGGTTGATTCGGCGTGCCTGACATTGAGTCCGCCCACGCCGGGTTCTATCGTGGAGCAGTGGCCGGGCGGACCGGCCCGCGCGTGCGTCCCCGCGTACGCCCCGATCTCGACAGGAGCCGGCAAGTGAGCGCCAACGAAGCGAGTCTTCACGTACCCGCACCCCAGCACACGCAGGGGATGCTCTTCGGCGACCCGCTCCCGCAGTTGGACGTCAACACCGGGTACCGCGGACCGGTCGCCTGCCGAGCCGCCGGCATCACCTACCGACAGCTGGACTACTGGGCCCGCACCGGTCTGGTCGAGCCCTCCATCCGCGGCGCTAAGGCTCCGGCTCCCAGAGGCTGTATGCGTTCCGCGACATCCTGCTGCTCAAGATCGTCAAGCGCCTGCTCGACACCGGTGTCTCCCTCCAACAGATCCGGGTGGCCATCAACGCCCTGCATGCGCGTGGCGTCGAGGACCTGACCTCCATCACCCTGATGAGCGACGGCGCCTCGGTGTACGAGTGCACCAGCGCCGACGAAGTCGTGGACCTGGTCCAGGGCGGCCAGGGCGTCTTCGGTATTGCGGTCGGCCGCGTTTGGCAGGAGATCGAGGGATCGCTCGCCGAGCTCCCGGTCGAACATGCCGCGGACGTCCCGCTGGTCGAGGACGAGCTCGCCAAGCGCCGTGCGGCTAAGCAACAGGCGGTCTGAAAACCAAGTCGAAGAGGTACAACATGGCGTCAACCAGACTGCTCGGAAGCTCAGATCTTTCCGTCAGTCCCATCGGTCTAGGTGGGAATGTCTTCGGTTGGACAGCCGACAAACCCACCTCGCACCGCATTCTGGACGCCTACGTGGAAGCCGGCGGGAATTTCATCGATACCGCCGACGGCTACTCCCACTGGGCCGAGGGTCATGTTGGCGGCGAGTCGGAGGCCGTGATCGGCACCTGGCTGGAGGCACGCGGCAACCGCGATGACGTCATTATCGCTACCAAGGTAGCCACTAAACCCGGCCGTGAGGGCCTTGCCGCCAGCAATATCCACGCCGCCCTGGACGAGTCCCTGGAACGGTTGCACACGGACCGCGTGGACCTCTACTACGCTCACTTCGACGACCCGAACACCCCGCTGGAGGAGACGGTAGCCGCCTTCGAGGAGGTGCGTGCCGCCGGCAAGGCCCGTTACATCGCCCTGTCCAACTACACCCCCGATCGCATCGAGGAGTGGTGCGCCATCGCGGCGGCTAACGACTTCGCGGCCCCGGTGGCGCTCCAGCCCCACTACAACCTGGTGCACCGGCGCGACGTCGAGGGTCCCGGCAACCGCGGGGAGGTAGCCGCCGCTCATCAGCTGGGTATGGTGCCCTACTTCTCGCTCGCCTCCGGTTTCCTCACCGGCAAGTACCGGCCCACCGCCGAGTCCGGTGCAGAGGCGACCTCACCGCGCGGCGGCTGGGTGGAGGATTACCTGCGCCCGGAGTGCTTCGCCGTCGTAGACGTGCTTAACGAGGTTGGAGCTGCCCACGATGCCGCTCCCGCGGCGGTTGCCCTGGCGTGGCTGCGCGACCGCCCCGGTGTGGTGGCCCCGCTGGCCTCCGCCCGCACGCTTGAGCAGCTCGGCCCGATCGTCGACGCCCTCACGCTTACGCTCACCCCAGATGAGACCGCGGCCCTCACGCAGGCCTCGGACCGGGTCTGAGGCCGCGCCGCCCGGCGCGCCTTGAGTACGTCGCGCCGGGCGAAGCCATTCAGGCGGTACGACGTCCCAGCACGTAGGTGCGGGAGTAACCGTCCGACAGATCCGTCAGGGTCACGTGAATGAGCCCGGCGCCGTCGATGTCGTAGCGCTCCTCGATCAGCGGGCCGCCGCCGAGGCGGTGCACCGGCACGGTCTTGAGCTCGTCGACGTCCCGCAGGCCGCGGTCGAAGGGGAACAGCACGTCCTCATAGGGGGCGAGCTGTCCGCGTGGCTCACCGGCCTCATCCACCCCGGCGCACTCGACGAAGCGGTAACGCCCGACGTTGTGAACCGCGGGGTAGCGGCGGGTGATGACCGTGCCGCTTGCGCCGTCGGCCCGCTCCTGCACCGACTCCTGGGTCAGGAGCGCGTCGAAGACGGTGCGGGCGCCGCCATCGGCCTCTCGGAACACGCCGAAGCCGCGGGAGAGGCGGTCGGTCAGCGCCACCGTGGCCGTGCGGTCGGCGGCGATCGCCAGACCGATTGCGGTGGAGGCGCCCGGGTAGGGGGAGCGGTGCACGCGCCTGCCGAAGCGCTCGCGCAGCAGCCGCGGGACCAACGGGAAGGCGGAGGCGCCGCCGACCAGGTAGATGCCGGCGATATCCGCCAGATCCGGCCCGCCATCATCCAGGCGGCCGATCAACGGAGCCATGGTGTCCAGGCTGCGCTGAATCAGGGGAGTCGCAGCCGCATAGAAGTCGGCCGCCGGGAGCACCAGATCCCTTCCCCGCAGGGTGATGACCAGCCGCCGTGTCTGCGGCGCCATCGCCTCCTTGGCGTCGCGGCACTGATCGAGCAGGTCGTCCAGCTCCCTCGTAGTCAGCTCCTCCTCGGCCACGCCGCCGCATTGGAGCGAGAGCTGTGCAAGCAGCAGGTCGAGGTCGTCCCCGCCCAGGTCGCCGGCACCCCGTGAGGCCAGTACCTCGTGCAGCTGGCCGCGCACGTCCACCAGCGAGGTGTCGAAGGTGCCGCCGCCCAGGTCGTAGACGAGCACTCGGGTGCGGCGGGAGGAAACGGTCGCCGACTTGCGGTGGGTGTACTCGAAGCCGGCGGCGCTGGGCTCGTTCAGCATGGCGGTGACGTGGAAGCCGGCCTCGCGGAAGGCGTCCAGCGTGATCAGCCGCTGGGCGCCGTAGGCGTGGGCGGGCACCGCGACGACGATATTGGCGTCCTCGCCCGCCGGGTCCGCCCCGTCGAGCTCATAGGACGTCAGCAGATGGGAGCGCACGGTGGCCAGGTAGTCGGTCAGCAGCTCGAAGACGGTGAAGGTGGCGTCGCCGATTCGGACCGGTGTCTGCGCGGTCACGGTGGGGGAGGACAGCACTCGTTTGAGGCTGCGCAGCAGCGGCGCACCGCGGCGGGCGGCCGCACGCGCCTCGAAGCCGTGCACCAGCCCGTCGGCGGTCAGCGCGGTTAACGACGGGAAGAACTCATGGATGTCGCCCTCGGTGTCCGTGAAGCCGATGACGGGATAGTTGCCCCGGTCCGCGCGGGCCACGACGGTGCGCGTCGTGCCGAGGTCGATGCCGAGGTCCAGGGGCGCGGACGGAGCGCGCCGACGCTTGCGGGTCTGCCGCGTACTGTTGCTACCACTTCGGGCTGCCATGGGAGTGACCCTATCGCTCAAGCCCGTCGCGCGCCCGGTGGCTCGACGGGGCGCCGGTGAGGTGTGGGCCTCTTCGCGCCCGGCCCGGACGCGGGTGTGAGCAGGCGCACCGGACGAGCTCGGCGAGCGTCGTCGAGGCCACACCCCGAGTGAACAGTTGGTGAATTCCGGTCGTCTTGGCTGCAGCGGCGCTCACCCCGGGGGTAAGAATGACAGCAGGTCGCGTCACCGCGGCCCGGGCTGAAGCAGTGCCGGGAGGACTCCGGCACGGGCACAGGCCCCATATCCGACCGGAAATGGCATGAGTACAACCCTTTTCATCGTGATCGTGGTCGTCGTCACGGCGTTGATCTTCGACTTCACCAACGGCTTCCACGATTCGTCCAACGCCATGGCGACCTCCGTGGCCACGGGTGCCTTCACCCCTAGGCGCGCCGTGCTGGTGGCCGCCATCCTCAACGTGGTGGGTGCCACGCTGTCCACCGAGGTGGCCAAGACAATCTCCCACGGCATGTTCGACGACTCACTGATTCAGGCAGCGCCTGCAATGGTGTTCGCCGGCCTGGCCGGCGCGATCCTGTGGAACCTGGCCACCTGGCTGCTGGGCCTGCCGTCCTCCTCCTCCCACGCGCTTTTCGGGGGGCTGATCGGCGCCGTGGTCGTCGCCGCCGGATTTCAGGGAGTGCACTGGGGCACCGTCATGTCCAAGATCATTCTGCCCGCGCTGATCGCCCCGACCGTTGCCGCACTGGCGTCGGCCGTCGCCACCTGGATCACCTTCCGGATCACCGGTCCGACGGACAAGTTCGGTGACAGGATCTTCCGTTACGGGCAGCGGGTCTCCGCCTCCATGGTGGCCCTGGCCCACGGCACCTCCGACGGGCAGAAGACCATGGGGGTGATCACCCTGGTGCTCATTGCCGCGGGATACCAGGAGGCGGGATCCGGGCCGCACTGGTGGGTGGTCCTGGCCGCCGGAGCGGCGATCGGACTGGGAACCTACTCCGGTGGGTGGCGCATCATGCGCACGATGGGCAAGGGCCTGGTCCACATCGACCCGCCACAGGCTTCGCCGCCGAGACCACCTCCACCGTGGCGATCCTGGCCTCCTCCCACCTCGGTTTCGCCCTGTCCACCACTCATATCTGCACCGGCTCGATCCTCGGCACGGGCATCGGCAGGGGGACCAAGGTCTCCTGGGGAACCTTCGGAAAGATGGGCACCGCCTGGCTCATCACGCTGCCCTGCGCGGCCGTGGTCGGGGCGGTCACGTCCTTCATCGCCGTCAAGGGCGGGGTTGTCGGCACCATCGCCGTGATCGTGCTGCTGCTGCTCAGCTCGCTGCTCATCATTCGCCAGGCCAACCACAACAAGGTCGACTTCTCCAACGTCAACGACGCGGACAAGGTGGTCGTGGCCAAGCAGACGGACCCGGAGCTGGGACGTGCCCCCAAGACCATGGAGCAGGTCAAGCGTGAGCTGGTGGGAGCCGGCTCCGGCGACCGGGGGACAGGGGCGCTGGTATGAGCATCGACTGGTTCTCACTCGCTCTGGTCACAGTCGTCACCGTGGCCGGGGCGGCCTTCATCCTGGCGGTGACCGCCGCCGCGGTGCGCATGCTCGCCGCCGTCCGGATCAAGCGGCAGGCCGGTGAGGTCAAGGGCCTGCACGTCGCCGAGGTGGCTGCCGGCTTCTTCATCGCCTGCGTGGTGGGGATCGCTGTGTTCGGGCTGTGGCTACTGATCCCGTACTTCCACTGACTCCCGCCGGGCTTTGAGGGACGTCGTCCCATTCGGCGCCTGCACCCGGGCGCGGCTGTTAGGGTCGCCGCATGACCGAGGATCTGAGGGCGGCCGCCCTGGAGGCAATCACCCGCTCGCACGCACCCGCCGACCCGGACTACCCGGTGGTGCACCTGGCACCGCCGATCGGTCGGCTCAACGACCCCAACGGCCTGCTGGTCGACTCCGGCACCTACCACGCCTTCTACCAGTTCAGTCCCTTCCATCCACACCGCAAGCTGGTGTACTGGGGACACGCCTCCTCCCGCGACCTGCTCCACTGGACCCACCACGACCCGGCAATCATCCCCGACTCGTTCTACGACCGCTCCGGGGCATACTCCGGCGGCGCCGTCGTACTGGAGGGCGATGAGCCGCACGCGGCCCCCGCTGAGGCGCCCTATCAGTTCTTCTACACCGGTAACCTCAAGGACCCCGTCACCGACGAGCGCACCGCCAGCCAGTGCCTGGTCACCAGCACGGACCTGGAGCACTTCGATAAGTGGCCGGACAACCCGCTGCTGCCCGGCCACCCCGCCGGCTACACCGCCCACTACCGTGACCCGCAGGTGTGGCGCGATCCGGATGAGCCCGGCAGCTTCCGCATGCTTCTGGGCGTACAGCGCGAAAACCTGACCGGGGCCGCGTTGCTGTACCGCTCCAGCGACCTGCTCTCCTGGCAGCTGGAGGGCGAGCTGACCTTCCCCGACGCCGGCGGCGCCTTCGACCACTTCGGCTACATGTGGGAGTGCCCCGGGCTGGTGCGCCTGACCGATGAGCTGACCGGGCAGGTGCGCGACGTGCTGATTTGGTGCCCACAGGGAATCACCCCCGACGCCGAGGGCTACGAGAACATCTTTCCCTGCGTTTACACCGTCGGTCACCTGGTGGGAACCGAACTGCGCGAGTGCGACGGCACGTTCGCCGAGGTCGATCGCGGCTTCGAGTTCTACGCCCCCCAGGCCTTCGCCCGTCGCCCCAGCGAGCCCGGCCCGGTCCTGCTGACCGGTTGGGCCGGCAACGCCTCCGAGGACGACCAGCCCTCCATCGAAACCGGCGGCTGGGTGCACGCCCTGACCGTGCCGCGCGCGCTGACCCTACGAGGCGGTCGGTTGCTGCAGCGGCCGGTGACTACGCTGAGCGACGACGCCGCCGTGCTGACCCTGGCGGGAGAGGAGCTTCCGGCCGGCGTGCCCATCCCAGCGCTGGAGGGGCACCGCGCCTGGCAGCTGCGCCTGGAAGCCGCATCGGAGGCGGATCGCTGGGGGCTGCGCATCGGCGACGCCGACTGCTACATCACCGTCGAACTGGTCCGCGCCGCCGACGGCGCCATGCAGCTGAGCGTGGACCGTTCCCATTCGCGCTACACGCAGCACGGGGCCACGCGCACTGTCACCCTGCCCGCAGGCACACCGCCGCGGCTGGAGGTGCTGCACGACCGGTCCGTCACCGAGGTGTTCGTCGGCGACGGCGAGATCGCCTTCACCCTGCGCAGCTTCGTCGCCCCGTACGCCACGGGTGCGAACCTGCTAGTCGACGTAGGAGTGCAGGTGAAGGCGAACGTTGTCGTCTACGACTGAGTACAAGCTTGGGACATGCGTCTGCGGCGGGACGTGTCACAGCAGCGAAATGTCTGGTCCCAACGGTTGCGGAACGCCAGGACCGAAGGTAGTCTGACCGACGTTTGACATAGGTCTAAGCGCCTGGTCGGCGACCGACCCCTCGGCGCGCCGGAACCTTCCGTCGAGCTCAATGCAGAGTGATCAGTTCCCACAGAAAGGAAGCCCGGGTGGCTATGGATCACGCCCGCGTGGCGAAAGACGTCCTGACGTACGTCGGTGGCGCGGATAACATCAACGCGGCCGCGCACTGCGCGACCCGCCTGCGCCTCGTCCTGAATGACATGGACAAGGTGGACCAGAAGGCGCTGGACAAGGATCCCGATCTTAAGGGCACCTTCGTGGCCGGCGGTATGTTCCAGATCATCGTCGGTCCTGGCGACGTCGACATCGTCTTCGACGAGATGGTCAAGACCGGCGGCGTCAAGGAAGTGTCCAAGGATGAGGCGAAGCAGGAGGCCGCCAAGAGTGGCAACATCGTCTCCCGCTTCATCAAGATGATCGCGGACATCTTCGTCCCGATCCTTCCCGCCCTGATCGCCGGCGGTCTGATGATGGCGATCGACAACGTGCTCCGAGCTGAAGGCCTGCTCTTCTTCCTGCACGGCGACTCACTGGTCAGGCACTACGCCTGGCTGACCGACTATGCCGACCTGATCAACATGATCTCCTCGGCGGCCTTCGCCTTCCTGCCCGTGCTGGTGGGCTACTCGGCCACCAAGCGCTTCGGCGGCAATGTCTACCTAGGCGCCGCGATGGGCGCCGCCATGGTGTCCACGTCGCTGCTGTCCGCGTATGACATGGCCAAGGAGGACGCCGCCCAGGCCTTCTGGGAGTACATGGGCACTTCCGACACCTGGAGCCTGTTCGGCCTGACGGTCGACAAGATCGGCTACCAGGCGATGGTCATCCCGGTGCTGTGCGTCGCCTGGATCCTGTCCACCATCGAGAAGTGGTTGCACAAGCGGCTGTCGGGAACCGCGGACTTCCTGCTCACGCCGCTGATCACCATGCTGCTGACCGGCTTCCTCACCTTCGTGATCGTCGGCCCGATCACCCGGCAGCTGTCCATCTGGATCACCGAGGGCCTGGACTGGACCTACAACACGCTGGGCCCGGTCGGTGGTTTCCTGTTCGGCCTGGTCTACTCGCCGATCGTGGTCACTGGTCTGCACCAGTCCTTCCCCGCCGTCGAGATCCCGCTGCTGCCCGTCAACGGCGGCGTCGGTGACTTCATCTTCCCGATCGCCTCCATGGCCAACGTCGCTCAGGGCGCCGTGGCCCTGGCGGTCTTCGCCCTCACCAAGGATGCCAAGATGAAGGGTCTTGCCGGTGCCGGTGGTGTCTCCGCCGTCTTCGGTATCACCGAGCCGGCCATCTTCGGTGTGAACCTGCGCCTGCGCTGGCCGTTCTTCATCGGTATGGGGGCTGCCGCCATCGGCGGCGCCGGCGTGGCCCTGTTCCACGTGCGCGGTGCCGCTCTGGGCGCCGCCGGATTCGTCGGCTTCGTCTCTATCATCACCGATAAGATCCCGATCTACGTGGTGCTGGAGATTGCCACCTTCATCATCGCCTTCGCAGCCGCCTTCGTCTACGGCCGTACTCCCAAGGGGCAGGCGTCCTTCGCCGCAGACGATGAGGTGGACGAGGCGGCGCTGGAGGCCGAGGCCACCAAGGCGCATGCCGCCACCGTGGAGTTGCCTGCCGAGGCCGCCACTGACTTCACCATCGCCTCGCCCATCCAGGGTAAGGCCGTGCCGCTGTCCGAGGTGCAGGACCAGACCTTCGCCTCCGGGATGCTCGGCCCGGGCCTGGCGGTGGTGCCCGACTCCGGTCCCGTCGTGTCCCCGATCGACGGCGAAGTGCTGGTCGCCTTCCCGACCGGCCACGCCTACGGCCTGCGCTCGGCCAGCGGTGTTGAGCTGCTGATCCACGTGGCATGGACACCGTCGAGTTGAACGGCAAGCACTTCACCCCGAAGGTCTCCGCCGGTGACAAGGTGCTGCGCGGACAGACGCTGGTCGAGGTCGACTGGGCCGGCGTAACCGAGGCCGGCTACCAGACGGTAACCCCGATCGTGGTCTCCAACGCGACCGCCTTCGGTGGCCTGACCGACGAGCACACCGGCGAGGTGGCCCGCGGCGACGCGCTGTACGCCGTCACCCCGGCGGCGGAGCCCGCCGCGCAGGGCGCCGACGCCTGACGGCTTCAGGAGTCGTCGAGTCTCACAGAACGCAGGTGCCGGCCCGGGAAACCGGGTCGGCCACCTGCCTATATGTGTGGTTGTCGTTGGTGGTGCGAGTGCGGCGTCCTCGCGGCGGGGGCGGGGCTACGTCGTCCTGCCCGGAAGGAGCACGCCCGGCAACTCAATGGGAGCGTCCACGGGCTGGGCATCCTCACCCTTGGCGGCTGCCTGAATCTGCGCCAGCAGTACGTCGACGGCGGTGCGGGCCAGGTTCGCCAGGGGCTGCTGGACCGTGGCCAGACCGGGCAGGGCGCGGCGCACTGCGGAGGTACCGTCGAATCCGATTACCTTGAAGTCCTCGGGCACGCGTCGGCCGTGCCGTTCGGCCCAATCCAATACTGCGGCGGCCGACAGGTCGTCGGTGGCGAAGACGGCGTCGATCTGGCCGGCCGCGGCGTCCAGGTGGGCGTCGATGAGACGGGCCCGCTCGGCGTCGGGGGTGTGGAAGTCGACCGCGAAAATGAGGGGCTCGACGCCGGCTTCCTTCAAGACGGTCCGGTAGCCGGCTTCACGGCGGTTATGAGGGCCGGTGCGCGAGGTCAGCAGGGCGGGGCGGCGAGCGCCGCGGTCCAGCAGCAGGCGGGTCGCCTCGTGTGCGGCCGCCTCGTTGGCACAGCGGATGTTGGGGATCGTGGGGGACAGGTCCCGGTCAATTGTCACCAGCGGCATGCGGACCGTCTGGTACTCCTTGAGATCGTCGTTGTGGGCGCCGGAGATGATGCCGTCGACGCGGTGGGAGACCAACAGGTCCAGGTACTCTCGCTCTCGGTCGGCCCGGCCCATCGAGTTGCATACCAGCATGCGGTAGTGGTGCTCAGCCAGGGCGTTCTCTATCTCATCGGCGAGCTCGCCGAAGAAGGGGAGCGCGACCGTGGGCACGATCACGCCGATGATGTTGGTCGATTTGCCGTGCAGGGCGCGGGCTACCTGGTTGGGACGGTAGTTGAGCTCGGCAATCGCCTTGGCGACGCGGTCTTTTGTCGCCTGGCTGAGGTAACCCCGGTTGTTGAGGACCCGGGACACGGTGGTCAAGGAGACGCCGGCGACTTCGGCGACGTCAGCAAGCGTGGGTTCGCGGCGCACGACCAACGGCAAACTCCTTTGTGAGACTCCTGCATGAACCTGTATCACCGGCCCGACCGATTTGCGCGGCTGTCCGACAAATCCCGGCCAAGCTTAATCCTGACGGGCCGATATCGTGCATGCGGTCGCCAGACGGCCACCCTTGCAACGACTATGTCATGACATTCTAGAGCATGTTGTGGGGTGGTGGGTTCGTGCCGAAGGAAGAGCAGCATGCTCGCGTACGACGCCTGCTATGGGAGCCGTACCTGGCAAGATGATACTACGGCGAGTCGGCGCGTTCCCGAGCGCCGAGCACGCCGTCGTGCATGACCATGACCCGGTCGCAGACCGGCAGAATCCGTTCATCATGGGTGACCATCACCGTTGCCTTGCCCAGTTCGTGCGTCTGCTGCGCGAGCAGCTGTGCCACGTCGTGGGCTCGCCGGGAGTCCAGCGCGGCAGTGGGCTCGTCGGCGAGGATCACCTTAGGGTCGTGGTATACGGCGACGGCGATAGCGGCGCGCTGCTTCTCGCCTCCGGACAGTTGGGACGGGTAGGCATGCACGCGGTCACTGATGCCCAGAGTGTCGAGCAGCTCGTTGCGACGCTCCGTCGCCGGGGCACGACGAAGCACCCGGTCATGCAGGGTGAACTGGTCGGCCAGAGTCAGGAACGGGACCAGGCCCGAGCTCTGAAGCACAAACCCCAGGTACTGCCGGCGCAGCTGCGCCCGCTTCTTCTCGGGCAGCGCGGAGAACGGATCTCCGCCGATTTCGACGGTACCCGTGGTCGGCGTGCGCAGTCCGCCCATAACGGTTAAAAGCGTCGATTTGCCCGAGCCGGAGGGCCCCAGGATGCCCACGAGCTCACCGCTGCGGATCTCCAGGTCGGTGGGCCTGAGTGCGTGCACGGTCTCCTTGCCCTGGCGGTAGTCGCGAGACACCCCGGACAGCACCATCGCGGCTGCCGACGCGTGCCGGTCGACGTCGTTCATGAGATTGCCTCCACCGGATCAATACGAGCGATTACGCGCACCGACGCCAGCCCTCCCAGAACCGACACCAGGATGAAGGCGAGCGCGATCATGGCGTTCAGTCCCGAGGACATACGGAACGGGACGGTGTCCGGAAGGACGACCGAGGTCAGCAGGGTCAGTATCAGGCCCAGTAGGACGCCCGCTGCCGCGAGGAGCGCGGTCTGGGCTCCTCCGGAGCGGATGAGGTAGCCGGTGGGCATCCCGCGCGCCCGCAGGATGCCCAGGACCGGGCGCTTCTGGAGGGTGAGGACGTAGAGGAAGATCCCGAGCACCACCGAGGCCACGAGGATGAGGGCGCCGATCATGAGGGTGAATGTCAGTACCTGTGCGGAATAGCCGGGCAGTGTCTGGATCAGCTCGCCGCTGGTCAGAAGAGTGAGTCCGGCGGCCGGAGCCGCCGCTGCCGCCTTGGAGTCCATAGTGATGTCGTCATCAACCACGACGGCGCTGGTAGTGGGGGACAGGCTGTCCGGTCCCCGCTCCCGCAGGGCTTTCGCATCCAGGGTGAGGACGGGGGCGGCCTGGAAGGTGGTGTCTTGAGTAAAGCCGGTGATGGTCCACTCGTGGTCCGAGCCCAGGAGCCGGATCGTGTCGCCTACAGCCAGCCCCTGCGTGCGCAGGCTCTCATCGGCCAGAATCTCCGTTGTCGGGTTGGTGATCGGGGAGCCAGCCACGACGGTGGGGGAGAGGGGGCCGTCCAGGTCCACGCCAAAGGCGAAGACGTCGGTCTTTGATCCGTCGTCCGCCTCGTTCTCCGCGTCGCGCTGGCTACTGCCCGCCTCCGCCCCCGCGGAGGGCTGTGCCACGGCGGCAACGGAGATTAGGGGGGATGCGTCAGCACCGGCGTCCTCGGCGATGGATGTGGCGGAGATAACTTGCGTACTCGTCATTCGTGAGGCCGAGATGTTCTCGTTGGAGGCCTCGGTGACCATGACGCTGCCAGCGTCCCAGCTGTCCACGATGGCCCGGTAGGAGCCGGCCAGACCGGAGGCGAGGGAGGCGAGGAAGAAGGTGAGGTAGGTGATCAGTGTGATCACCGAGATGACCAGCGCGAAGCGGCCGGGTTCATGCTGTATCTCACGCAGCGCAAGAAACACCGAGACTCCTTTAGTACTCGTTGTCGGCGGAGGCGGCAAGGCCTGTCGGTTCAGCCGGGCCGGCTGGCGGTGCGCCAGCCCGCGGTACACGTTGCCCCCGGTGGCAGGACTTTCCATGTGAGCGGCATCCGAACATCGTTGGAGTCAGGGCACGTGAGCGCACAGAGCGTTGCGCTCGGGTAGGTGCGAAGTGTGGGAGAGGGGGCCGCCGAGGCGTGGGCGGTCGGCTCGCGCGTGCTGGCAGACGCCTCGGTCCGTCAACATCGCTGGAATGACATAATGTACATTATCGGCGTCACGGGTAGGCCGTGCGACGCGCGGTCTGACGGTGTTGCACTACTTCCCATAGCGCTTGTGGACGGCTTGCTTGCTGATACCCAGCGCAGCGCCGATCGCCGTCCAACTGTGGCCGGCGTTGCGGGCGCGGCGTACGGCGAGCTCTTCCGCGGCGTCGAGCTCCTTGCGCTTGCGCACGATGCGTCCGAGCTCCTTCAGTGGCGCGTCGTCGTTGGCTCCGATCAGGGTCCTCATGACGTCAATTATAGTTGACTGTTGCCGGTATGGCAGGTGCTCTGCTCTAGCGAACTAGTATTGGTTGGTATGGCGAGGGTTGAGGTCCGTGAATGGGTGGGCAATGTGCCCGACGTCAATGATGAGCGGTGCCTGCTGGTCCTACCCGGCCTGAACTACCCAGTGCAATTGCCGGGCTTGTAGCTGCCGATGCGCGCACTCTCGCTGGCGGGCTGGAAGGTCTTCCATGCACAGTGGGACCTGTCTGATCTTGATGCAGCCGAGCGCCGCGCCGCTGTTGCTGAGGCCACCGACCGGCTCGCGGAGTGTACGGCGAACGCAGATGAACGCCTGGTGCTGGCGAAATCGCTGGACACCATGGCTTCAGGCTGGGCGGCCGACAACGCGGTCCCGGCCGTGTGGCTCACTCCTCTGCTGTACGACGACGAGTGCCTAAATGACATAAGTCGATTCGAGGCCCCCGCGGTCCCAATATCCGGGAGTCGTGATTGGGCATGGGACGACGCCGCTGCGAAACTAAGCGGAAAGCAGCGGTTGTGTCTGGGCGCCTGTGATCATGCGCTGCTGCCGGTGACTGGCGGGAGGAACTGAAGCTGCTGAACGCGCTCACCGATGCCGTATCGGTGAGCGCGGCCCACCAGACTGCCGAATTTGGGTACGTATGTGACGCCGAAGGAGCTGATCGATGAACACGTCCGAATCCGACCGGCCGTCATGGCGGACTCCCCCGCGACTCGTGCTACCCGCAATGTCGTCGCCGCGGGCGAGAAACACGGCCAGCTGCTCGACCTGACGCTCATGACCCGGCGGCTATGAGGCGCGCGCGGCGACGGCGCCTCCAGACTCCGTCCAGGTCAGTCCCCCAGCGCCGTGCCCACCGCGCGGGCGGCCTTGATCCACTCGTGGTCGCGCGGCACGTACTTGACCTTACCGGCGACCTCCTTGAGCGGGACCAGCGCGGTGTCGTGCCCGCGGTCGGCGACCATGACCCCGAACTTGCCGGCCGCGATGGCATTCGCCCCGGCGACGCCCAGGCGGGTGCCCAGCAGCCGGTCGGCCGCATTCGGGGTGCCGCCGCGCTGCACATAGCCCAGGATGGTCACTCGGGCTTCCAGGCCGGTGGCGGCCTCGAGCTGCTCGGCCAGGGTGAAGGTGTTGGCGCGGTGGGAGGCCTCCAGTGCCTTTACGCCCTTCTTCGCCATCGCCTTCAACTCCGGGCTGGAGGCGTCCTTGACCAGCGCCTGGGCGTGAGCGAGTTCCTCGGCATCCTTGACACTGCGGGCACCCTCGGCCACGGCGACCACGGAGAAGCTCGACCCGTGCTTGCGGCGCCGCTCGATCCGCTCCGCGATCGCCTCCACCGAATAGGGCACCTCCGGCAGCAGGATTACGTCCGCTCCCCCGGCCACGCCCGCCCCCAGCGCCAGCCAGCCGGCGCGGTGACCCATGATCTCGGTGAGGATGATGCGGTGGTGGGAGTGCGCCGTCGAGTGCAGCCGGTCCACCGCCTCGGTGGCGATCTCCAGGGCGGTGGAGAAGCCGAAGGAGGTGTCGGTGTGCACGATGTCGTTGTCGATCGTCTTGGGCAGGTGCAGCACGTTAATGCCGGCGTCCATGAGTCGACGGGCGTTCTTGGCGGTACCGCCCCCGCCCAGGCACACGAGCGCGTCCAGCTTGTCCTTCTCGACGTTCTCCACGATGGTGGGAATCATGTCCCGCACCTCGCCGTCAACGACCATGCGGTGCACCTTGTCCCGGCTGGTGCCCAGCATGGTGCCACCGGTGGTCAGGATGCCGGACAGGGCCTTCGCATCCAGCTCGGTGTATCGGTTCTCTGCCAGGCCGCGCATGCCGTCGCGGAAGCCGATCAGCTTCCAGCCGTGCTCGGCGATTGCCGCCTTGCCGAAGCCGCGGATCGCGGCGTTGAGTCCCGGGGCGTCGCCGCCGGCGGTCAGGATTCCGATGCGCTTGGTTGCCATGGCGCCAAGTATGCCGCAGTACCTCGTGCGGTAGTCGCGTTCCGACAGGGGCATTTGCCGCGGCGCGGGAATGCGCCGCGGCATGGGTGCGTTATCCTCTCGGCGGTTAAGCAACAGCGAACAGGAAGGGCACCAGCATGGCGGATCGCGCACTGCGAGGCATGACGATCGGCGCGAAGTCGATGGAGTCCGAGGAGGGCGTGGAGTTCGCCGCCAGGCAGAACATCACCTACGAGTGCCCCCTCGGTCACGTCACTACCGTGCCGATGTCCGTGGAGGCGGAGGTGCCCCCCACCTGGGAGTGCCCCGAGTGCGGCCAGGCGGCGGCCCTGCGGGGTGAGGATGAGCCCGAGTCGGAGGAGCCGAAGAAGGCGCCGCGTACGCACTGGGACATGCTGCTCGAGCGCCGCGACATCGAGGACCTCAAGGTGCTCCTCGATGAGCGCCTGGAGATGCTGCGCTCCGGCGAGATCTACCGCGAGCGTTTCTGAGCCGCCCGCCGGAGGCGGCTGGCCCCATGGCGCACGGCGGTCGCTGCCGAACCGGCCAAACCGGCCAGCTGTGCGCCACGTTTGGCGACCCCCCACTTGGTGACCAGGGCCAGCTCCTCGGAGAAGATTCCGCCGGAGAGCTTGGACTGGCCTGCCTCCCGCTCATGGAAGGTGATGGGCATCTCCACGATGCGACCACCGACGTCGGCCACCAGCTTGGTCATATTGACCTGGAAGCCGTAGCCGAGCGCCTCCACCTCCCCCAGGTTCAATCGGCGCAGCAGGCTCGCCCGGTAGACGCGGAAGCCCGCGGTTGCGTCCCTGACCCCCAGCCCGAGCATGGCGTTGATATACCGGTTGCCGCCGCGGGAAAGGGCCACCCGCTTCGCATCCCAATCGACGGTGGCGCCGCCGGACACCCAGCGGGAGCCGATTACCAGATCGGGCGCATCGGCCATCTCGGCGCGTTGAATGAGCAGTGCCAGGTCCTCCGGCCGGTGGGAGCCGTCGGCATCCATCTCGCAGATGAGCTCGTACCCGGAGGCGAGCGCCCAGGAGAAGCCCGCGAGGTAGGCCGGTCCCAGCCCATTCTTCTCGCTGCGGTGCAATACGTGGATGTGGTCGTCGGCCTGAGCGCGGGCGTCGGCCAACGCCCCGGTGCCGTCGGGCGAGTTGTCGTCCACCACCAAGATGTGCGCCTCCGGCGCGGCCTGCCGTACACCGTCCAGCGCCCCCGCCAGGGTTTCGATCTCGTTGTAGGTGGGGATTACCACCAGGGCCTTCACGATCCTTCTCCTGTCCGTTGTGCGGGTCTATCCGGGTCACCGATCCGGTCACGCCCGGCGGCGTCGCCGACGCCAGAGCCGTGACGCACCGGAAACCATACCGGCTGCGGTCAGCAGCGCGGCACCCGCCTCGAGTGCGCGCCCGGGTAAGGCGCCGAGCCGGTCGGCAACGGTGACGGAGGTACGCAGTGTACGTCCGCCACCAGCGAGGCCTGCGTATAGGGCTGCGCGCGCTGCTCGACGACGCCCCGGGGTTGATGATCGCGGTCACCCCGACGGTGGATACCTGCACCAGGGCGCGTCCGTGTACGACCGCCTGGACCCGCCCCTGCGCCAACTGCTGCTCAGCCTCGGAGGAGTGCAGGAAGCTCGCATTGTTGGTGGGGATGACGATCACCTCGCCGCCCTGCTCAATGCCAGTCCGCAGCGTGTCTTCGTAGGCGACCTCGAAGCAGATACCCATGGCGAGCGTGACGTCCCGGTCCTGCGCGGCGGCGTGAACGGTGAGCGTCTGCGGGCCCGTGCCCGGAGCCAGGTCGGTGCCGATGCGGTCCACCTGGTCGGTCAGGTGGCGCAGCTGCTCGCGCAGGGGAATGTACTCGGCGAAGGGCACCGGGTGGTGCTTGCGGTAGTACTCCCCCGCCCCCACGCCGGGCGTCCACACCACCATGTCGTTGTAGCGCACGGAGTCCGCGTAGGACATGGCCCCCACCAGGATCGGTGCCCCGACGGCCTGGGCGGCCGTCTCCACCAGCGCCGCCGACGCAGGGGTGGTGCGCGGATCCAGGTCGGCGGCGTTCTCCGGCCAGATCACCACGTCGAGGGTGCCCCACCCGACCTCCTCGGCCAGGGCGCGGGTCGCCTCGGCGTGGTTGCCGGTCACCTCCAGCGCCCGGTTGAAAGCGTCCTCGAACTCCTCGGCCACATTGCCCTGCACCGCAGCCACCCGCAGCGTGCCGTCCTGGGCGGCGCCGTCCACCGGCAGCAGTATCGGAGCGACGACGACCATGCCCGCCAAGGCGATGGCCACCAGTGCGTCGAGGGCACGGCGCCGCGCGAGCGCGCGGCCGGCCTCGGCAATGCCGGCCCCCGCGAAGGCCACCAGCGCGGTCAGTCCAACGGTGCCGCCGTAGGCGGCGAAGGGCAGCATCGGGGCGTCCGCCATGGCGAAGGCGAGCCGGCCAAAGGGGAAACCGCCCCAGGGCCAGGACGAGCGCAGCTCCTCCACCCCGCACCAGAGCACGGTGAAGGCGGCCATACGCGCCAACACGGTGCTGGCGCCGGGACGCTCCAGGCGGCTGATCCGCCCGACCAGTGCCCAGGCAGCGCCGAAGGCAGCCAGGTAGAGCGATTCCACCGCCGTCAGCGCCACCCAGCCGACCGGGTTGCCCATGGCCACCGCCGTGAAGTGCAGCAGCGGCGTGAACAGGGCGACGCCGAACACCAGCCCGAGGCCCGCCCCCGCCCAGGGGCCGCGGCCGCGCAGTAACGCCGCCAGCAGGGCCAGCCCGAGCGGGGCCGCCCACCACGCGTTCAACGGCGGGAAGGCCGCCCACACCCCCAGGCCGGCGCAGGCGCAGGTCAGCAGTGGGGTCAGACGCCGCGTGAGTTTCATACGGAGGACCAACCGACCACTCCCCTATTGACGTCGAGGCAGGCCTCGGCTGCGGTCATGGCCAACCGATTCAGATTGGCCAGACTCGACCGCCCGGCGGGGTCGGCCAACCGGGGCCGCTCCCCCGCGGCGGTGCTGAGCGTAGCCAGCTGCCCCAGCACATCCAGCAGCTGTTTGCACCAGCGCACGAAGTCTCCGGCGGTAAGGTCCGATTCGGTCAAGATGGCGGTCAGATCGGCGCCGTCGGCCCACTCCCGCACCGCCCCGGCCACGGCGGGCTCGGCGCCGGTGGAGGGTTCCACCCGCTCCAGCGCCTCCAGGTTGCTGATATGCCGGGAGACGGACAGCTCTTGGCGCAGCACCTCCCCCAGGCGGGATCCGGGCGCCGTCGGCAGACCGAGTGAGGCGGCCGCCATTCGGGGTTCGTACACGCAGGCCGACACTGCCCCGGCCAGCTCCGCCGGGCTCAGGTCGTCCCACAGGCCCTGCCGCAGGCACTCGGCCACCAGCAGGTCCCGCTCGGCGTACACGCGCGCAAGCATCCTGCCGGCGGCCGTGACCCGTAGCTCGCCCTCGGGCCGGTCCGCCTCGGCCGGAACCAGGTAGCCGAGTTCCAACAGCACCCGGCACACGGCATCGAACTGGCGGGCAATCGTGCCGGTGCGCCGATCCACTCGAGACTGCAACCGGTCCAACTCCTCGCGTGCACGCACCCAGCGGCGGCCCACGCGGGCGTGCTCCTCGCGTTGAGGGCAGGCGTGACAGGGGTGGGCGCGCAACCGGTGGCGCAGCTGCTCCAAGCGGGAGGCGGTGTCGGCGTCGTGGCGGCGGCCCCGGCGGGAACCGCGCGCGGTGGAGGCGTCCAGGGCACCGGCGCGCAGCGCCTCAAGCAGTCGTTCGGCCAGACGGTCCCGCTGGTGCGGGCGGCGGGCGTCAAGGTCCTCCGGAACCGGCAGTGAACCAACCCGGTTGACGCCATCGGGTGTGCTCTCGGGAGTAAGGGTGTGCACCCGCTTGTCCTCGCCGACCACCGTCAGGTACGGCTCCCCGGAGCTCGCGGCATGTTGGGCGACGACGACGCCGTGCCGGTGGCGCCGGCCGGCGCGATACAGGACCACGTCACCGCGCGCCAGCGCCCCCATGGAGCGGCTCGCCTCGCTGCGGCGTGCGGCCCGGTTTGCGCGGGACTGATCGGCCTCGGCATCGGCGATGCGACGGCGCAGCAGGGCGTACTCGCCGAAGTCACCCAGGTGGCAGGCCATCTGCTGCTCCAGCGTGTCCAGGTGCCGGCGCTTGCGGCGGATTTCGGCGGCCAGTTCCACCACGCCCCGGTCGGCCTGGAACTGGGCGAAGGAGGACTCCAACACCTCCCGGGCGCGTTCACGCGGCAGGCGCTCCAGCAGATTGACGGCCATGTTGTAGGTGGGACGGAAGGCCGATACCAGCGGTAGGTGCGGCGGGAGGCGAGGGAGGCGACAAAGGCGGGCTCGGCGTCGTCGGTGGCCAAAACCACGGCGTGCCCCTCGACGTCGATACCGCGCCTGCCCGCGCGGCCGGTCAGCTGCGTGTACTCCCCCGGCGTCAGGGTCACGTGCGCCGAGCCATTCCACTTGCGCAGAGACTCCAGCACCACCGTGCGGGCGGGCATGTTGATGCCCAGCGCCAGGGTCTCGGTCGCGTAGACGACCTTGACCAGGTTGGCGGCGAAAAGCTCCTCGACGGTCTCCTTGAACACCGGCAGCAGGCCGGCGTGGTGCGCCGCCACGCCCCGGCTCAGCGCATGGGCCCAGGCGTGGAAGCCGAGCACGCCCAGGTCGGCGGTGGGGATATCCGCCGTGCGCCGGTCGATGATCTCCCGGATGCGGCGGGCTTCGTCCGGGGTGGTAAGGTCCACGCCGCGGGAGATCGCCTCACGCACCGCGCTCTCGCAGCCGGCACGGGAGAAAACGAACACGATTGCCGGCAGCAGGTCAGCGCGTTGCAGGGCGCCGATGACGGTGCCGCGTGCGGGCGGGCGCAGGCGGGCGGTGCGGGCACCGCCCTCGCCGCGGCGCGGTGGACGGGGCCTACCGCCGGCGTGGCGCGACCAGCGGCCACCGCGTCCGGAACCTGCCCTGCGCCCGTCCCGGCGTTCGTAGCCGCCTTGACGGTCCTCTCCTGCCGCGGCGCGGCGTGCATCCCGCACCGCCCGCAACAGGTCGGGGTTCAATGGCGGCTGAGCGGATAGCCGGCCTCCCCCGCGGCTGATTCGGCATCAGCGCTGGGCTGCATCCGTGCCGAGTACAGGGGCAGCAGTCGACGTCCCACCAGCATGTGCTGAGTCAGCGGCACCGGCCGGTGCTCGGAGACCACCACGGTGGTGCGGCCCCGTACCTGCCCGAGCCAGTCCCCGAACTCCTCGGCGTTAGACACCGTGGCGGACAGCGACACCACCTGTACCTCCGGGGCGAGGTGAATGATCACCTCCTCCCACACGGGGCCGCGGAAGCGGTCCGCCAAGTAGTGAACCTCGTCCATGACCACATAGCCGAGCCGGTCCAGGTCGCGGGAGCCGGAGTAGAGCATGTTGCGCAGGACCTCAGTGGTCATGACGACCACGTCGGCGTGTGGGTTGATGGAGGTGTCCCCGGTCAGCAGGCCCACCCGGTCGGCTCCGTGACGCGCTACCAGGTCCACATACTTCTGATTTGAAAGCGCCTTGATCGGGGTGGTGTAGAAGGTCTTGAGCCCCTGGGCCAGCGCCAGGTGGACGGCGAACTCTCCCACCACGGTCTTGCCGGCGCCGGTGGGTGCGGCCACCAGCACGCCCTCGCCGGCCTCGAGGGCTCGGCAGGCGTCGTTCTGGAAGTCGTCGAAGGGGAAGTCGTAGGTCGCGGCGAAGCGGGCGAGCTCGGTGCGCGACTCCGCCTGGCGACGGCGTGCGGCGGCGTAACGTTCGGCGGGCGAGCTCATGGGGTAACCCTATGCGCGGCCCGCCACCGATTCGCACCGCCAGCGGCGGGCGGCGTACCGGTGGAGGGCGGATGTGCCTCTCAGACGGTGGTGACGGAGGAGTTCTCGGCTAAGGCCGCGTCCAGGGCGGCGTCCTCTTCGGCACGGCGCTTGGCGACGTGCTTGTCGTGCCGGATGGAGATGTAGCAGGCCAGGAAGTACAGGCCGGTGATGGGAATGGCCATGAAGATCATTGACCAGGGGTCCGGCAGCGGGTTGGCGAAGGCCATGAAGGTGAAGATGCCGACCACCGCCCAGCGCCAGCCCTTGAGCATGGTGCGGCCCTTCATTACCCCCAGCCGGTTAAGGGCCACCATGACCTCCGGCAGCAGGAACGCGATGCCGAAGGCCAGCACCAGTCGCAGCATGAAGGACAGGTAGGTCGAGACGTCCATAATGCCGGCGGCGGAAGTGCTGTGGGGGATGAACGACGTCAGGATGCGCACGGCCCGCGGCATCACCCATATGCCCAGGGCGCAGCCAGCGGCAAACAGCAGGAGTCCGACCACGCCGAAGACCCAGGTGTAGGCCTTCTCCTTGCGAGTCATGCCCGGGCCCACGTAGGCGAAGAACTCGTAGATCCACAGCGGCGAGGACAGCAGCACGCCGATCCAGATGGAGATGCGCATCCGCATGTCGAAGGAGGACAGTAGCGTGGAGAAGTTGACGTTGAGGTTGGCGCCCTCGGCGTTGGCAGCCTCGACCGGATAGGTGATGAACTGGTAGGCCTTGTCGGAGAGGAAATAGCCGACGACGGCCATCACGGTAATGCCGATCGCGGAGATGAACAGGCGGTTGCGCAACTCCCGCAGGTGATCCCCGATCGACATGATCGCCTCGGGGTTCTCCTTGCGCCTGCGGCCGGGCAGCTTGGGCATATGCGGCACGTTCTACTCCTCCCGAGTGCTGGTGGTTATACGCGCGCGGGACCGGGCGGTCCCGGTCCCTGCGACGAGGTAGTGACGGCGCTCGGCCCGCGGCGCATCCACGACGCCACGAGCCAGGACATCACTGCTGGACGGTGCCGTCCGTGTACGGCTGCGGCTGCTGCGGGGCGGCCGGCTGCTGGGGCGCCGTCTGCGGGGCGGTCTGGCCCGCCTGGGTCGGCTGGGTGTAGTAGGTGCCCTGCTGCGGCTGCTGCGGAATCTGGGCCGGGGGCTGCTGCGCGACGGGGGTCTCCTCGTCTTCGCGAAGCTCCTTGACCTCCTTCTTGAACACCTTCATCGACTTGCCGATGCTGCCGGCGATCTCGGGCAGCCGGTTGGCGCCAAAGATGAGCAGGACGACGACAAGCAGGACGACGATGTGCGTGGGCTTGATCACGACGCAACTCCTTTCGTCGGGCTCGCGACTGAGAATGAGCCCGCGGGGTATGTCACGAGTCTAGCGTTTCGCCGCCGCCGGGAGCGCATCCGTCTGTCGGCGTTCCACCACAGGCGTATACGGCGGCCGTGTTGTCCAGGTTATTCAGGGCGCGCCGGGCCGCTGCGGCCGCCTCGAGCGCAAGATCGGTGGGTGCGACCGACCGCAGGTGCCGGCCAGCGGACAGCACCAACCCCACGAGCCAGGCCCGGTCCCGTCCCTTTACCCGCACGTGCAGCGTGCCATCCGATCGGTATGCAACACCTCACAGGGGATCTGCTCGACCAGCCAGCGGCCGCTCGGTTTCAGCACCAGCGTCGCCTCCACAGCGGCTGTGCGCTGGGCGCGGCGCGGGGCGCGGTGGTTCGCTGCCGGCATGTCCAACGCCTGTGCCCGCAGAATGCGGTCGACCCTGAAGGAGCGCTCGGCGCGGGCGGTAAGGCACCAGGCGCGCAGTGTCAGGTGGGTGCCGTCACTGACCAGCTCAAGGGGATCGACGTCGCGTTCGGAGCGGGTGTCGGTGGCGGAGACGTAGACCAGGTGCAACCGCCGTTGCTCGGCCAGCGCCCGGCGCACGGTCGGCAGGACGCCCGCCGTTGCGGGCGGCCCTCCGGCAGTCTCCGGCGACGACGGGGCGTCTGCGGCGCTGGAGGCACCCAGGGACTGGCGCAGCGCGCCGCGTGTTTGCTCGAGGACGGCCGCGGCCTCGGGATCGTCCGCCAGTACCTGTGCCAGCACACCCAAGGACAACAGCAGCGCCACCGCCTCGCGGTGGGACAGGCGCACGGGCCGATCCAGGCCCAGCGGCTCGGTCAGGCTGAGTCGGCCCGCCTCGAGGGCCTCGGCGGAGAAGTCCACCAGTTCGTCGGGCAGGCCCCGGGGCAGGCCGGAGACCCACAGGGTGTCCACGTCCTGGCGGATGGTCTGGGCGGTGACACCGAAGTGCGCGGCCGCCTGCGCCAGGGTGGCGCCGTCGTGCTCGGACACCCAGGCGGGCAGGGCGAGCAGCCGCACCAGCCGGTCGGTGGAACTGGGGCGCGCCATGTCAGTCCTCCTCCTGTCCCGGTGGAGGCCCGGCGAGGGCGGCCACCGCCCGCAGATGCGCGGCGACATCGTCGCGCAGCGAGGGCGGAGACAGCACCACGACCGCGTCCGCCAGGGCGGCCAGCGTTCCGGCGAAGGAGAAACGATCCATGTAGGTAACGTGGACCTCGTCCCATCCGGCAGGCTGGCGCGCCGGGGCCGTGGAGTGCGCCCGAGCGCGCAGCTGCAGAGCGCGGCCGGGCGCAACGGCGAGCACCGCCTGCGCCCCGGCGGGGGCGGGCGCGGCAGGAGGCGGGAAGCTCCGGCCGCCGAGACCACCGAAACGGGCCCGACAATGCGGGCCAGCCGGAACGTGCGCTGCTCGCCGGAGGCATGGTCCCGGCCATCCAGGTACCAGGCGCCCTCGCTCATGCGCAGCCGGTGCGGCTCCACGATGCGTGCACCCACCTTCCCGGAGCTGGCGGAGGCGTAGTCAAAGCTCACGCGCCGCCGCTCCTGGACAGCGCCGGCCAGCTCGGCGGGCACCTGCCCACCGGAGACGTCACTGCCGAGGTCGATGCTCAGATCCGGAAGCGGCGTGGGAGCGGTGTCCGCGGCGACCGCCCGCATCTTCGTCAGTGCGTGCCGCGCCGCCGGGGTGAGTGCCCCGCTGCGCCAGGCGGAGGCGGCCAGTTCGACGGCGGCGGCCTGCGCGGCAGTCAGCGTCAGATTGGGCAGGGCGTAGTCGGCATCGGTGATGCGGTAGCGGGCATCCTCGCCCTGGCCGGTGGTCGTGATCTGGATGCCCAGGTCCCGCAGCACACCCTTGTCGCGCTCGAACATGCGCTCGGCGGAGGCGCCGCCGTCGATGTCATAGCCGGCGACCGTGCGGGTGATTTGTGTGCGCGTCAGACCGATGGCGGTGTTGCGCAGTGCCAACAGCAGGTTGACCTGCCGCTCCTCGGCGGGGATGGCGGCCGGGTCGGGACGGGACGCGGACTGGGGCACGGCGCCAGCGTAGGCGCTGCGGCCGCGCCGGCGCTGGCGAGACACCCGGGTGGCTTAGGGTGAAGACATGATGTGGCGTGACGCGAACGTGCTCGGTGTGCGGCGGATCTGGGGACGTCCCGGCAGACGCTGCGCGGAGGTCGAGGTGCGGATCGTGTCGGCCCCATCGGGCGCCGTCGTGCTCGGTGACGGCGAGCCGTGCCGGGCCGTCGCCTACGAATCCGTCACCGGCCTGCCCGAGCCCGGCGAGTGGGTGCGGCTGGAGGTGTCCGCGCTGGCCCGCGGTCTGGGCACCGGCGGGCACGCCATGGTGACCGCACGGCCCGGCCTGCTGCCGGTGGATCCGGCTCCGGGCGGACACCTGGTCAAGGCCCGCTACATGCCCGACCAGGTCATGGTTGCCGGCGTTGATGAGCAGGACACACCCGCCCATGCGTTGCTGTCCGCACCGATCGAGGACCTCACCCTCGCGGGGGCCCCGTGGTGATCGCCGACCTGCACTCCGCTCTGCCCGCAGTCCTGGCGGGGCTGCGCGCCCCGCTGCCGGCCGACGGCGACTCGGTGAACGCGCCGACGCAGCCGCGCGAGCTGCGCGTCGTCTACGTGATGACCGACGGCGGCGCCCTGCCCCTGCCCTACTCGCGCACCGTCGCCGCCCTGCAGGAGGCGGGGCTGCTGGCCGGCACCGTCAGCGTCGGGCAGGCCTGGGGCGGGGATCTGGAGGCCGTCAGCATTCACAACGGGCTGCTGGCGGCCCGGTACGTGCTGGACGCGGATGTGATTGTGGTCGCCCAGGGGCCCGGCAACCTGGGCACCGACACGCCCTGGGGCTTCTCCGGGGTGGCCTGCGGCGACGCCGTCAACGCCGTCGCCGCCCTGGACGGGCGCCCGGTTGCCTGTCTGCGCGTGTCCGAGGCGGACGGCAGGGCCCGCCACCGGGGCATCTCCCACCACTCCCTGACCGCCTACGGGCGCGTGGCCCTGGCGGCCGCGGACGTCGTCGTCCCTTGCCTGGAAGGCGCCTTCGGGCGGCAGGTGGCCGAGCAGGCCGCAGCCCTGTTCGCCCCGCGGCGGCAGGGGGCCACGCACCGGCGGGTGGACGTGTCCGTGGCGGGACTGCATGAGGCACTGGTCACCGTGGAACGAGACACCGGTGCTCGTCTGAACACCATGGGACGCGGGCTCGAACAGGATCCCGCAGCGTTCCTGGCCGCGGCGGCGGCCGGTCGCTATGCCGCCCGTCTGGCACGAGACCTCCCGGACGCCTGAGTGCAGGAGACGACCACCTCGGCGGCTGCACTACGCTGAGCCCATGAAGACCTTCGAGGACCTTTTCGCCGAGCTTCAGGACAAGGCCGCCGCCCGCCCCGCCGGGTCCGGCACGGTTGAGGAGTTGGACCGCGGCGTGCACTTCATCGGCAAGAAGCTGGTGGAGGAGGCCGCCGAGGCGTGGATGGCCTGCGAGCACGAGTCCGACGCGGCCGCCTGCGAGGAGCTCAGCCAGCTGCTGTACCACATCCAGGTGATGATGCTGGCCAAGGGCTACACGCTCGAGGACATCTACCGCTACCTGTGACGGGCCTGCCGGTCCCCACATCGACCCACCACCCACTCACCACACAGTCAAGGACCACCGTGCTGCGCATCGCCGTCCCCAACAAGGGCTCCCTGTCCGAGCCCGCCACCACCATGCTCGCCGAGGCGGGCTACCGCACTCGCCGCTCCGGCCGGGAACTCGTCCTGGTCGACGACGCCAACCAGGTTGAGTTGTTCTTCCTGCGTCCGCGCGACATCGCCGTGTACGTCGGCCAGGGCACCGTCCACGCCGGCGTCACCGGCCGCGACCTGCTGCTGGACTCGGGCGTGGAGGCGATCGAGCACCTGCCGCTCGGCTTCGCCCGCTCCACCTTCCGTTTCGCCGCGCCCGCCGGCACCATGAGCACGCTGGCCGACATCGAGGGCAAGCGCGTGGCCACCTCCTACGACGTGCTGGTGCGCAACTTCCTGGCAGAACAGGGCATCAACGCCCAGACCGTGCACCTGGACGGTGCCGTGGAGTCCTCCGTGCAGCTGGGGGTGGCGGACCTGATCGCCGACGTCGTCGAGACCGGGTCCACGCTGCGGGCCGCCGGGCTGGAGACGTTCGGGGAGCCGATACTTGCCAGCGAGGCGGTGCTGATCACCACCGAGCAGTACCGCGACGAGCCCGGCCTGGCCACGCTGGTGCGCCGCCTGGAAGGGGTGCTGCGGGCCCGCTCCTACGTGCTGGTGGACTACGACATCCCCATGAACCGGCTGCACCTGGCCAGTGAGGTCACTCCCGGCATCGAGTCCCCCACTGTCTCCCCGCTGCAGAACCCCGACTGGGTGGCGGTGCGGGCGATGGTCCCCCGCAAGGACGCCAACCGCGTCATGGATGAGCTCTACGCCATCGGGGCGCGCGCCATCCTGGTCTCCTCCTTGGTGGCCTGCCGGCTGTAATCACCCCGTGCGTTGGCGGCCACGAGCCACGAGTTAGTGCCTGACGTGCGAGTTTCTGCCTCAGAGGCGAATGCGTACGTGAGAACTGGCAGGGAGGCACCAGGACGAGGCAGTGCGCGTCAGACGGTGATCAACGGATCGCAGACGGCGTCGGAGGTCACGGTGGTTTCACCGAGCAGGCCGCGGCCAGCCAGGAAGTCGATGGTCTCCCCCACCTGCTCCGGGACCAGCGCGCCCACCACCGTGTTCTCGCTGGGACGCACCAGTTCACCGGTGGCGACGGCCACCTCACGGGCGTTCTCGGCCTGCGTGGAGTCCACCAGGTCCGGCACGTACTCCTTGGTGGCCTCCACGGCCGCATCGGGGTCGTCCACGAACTTGGTCATCCCCACGGCGGAGGCAGCCACCGCCGCCTCCAGCTCGGCGCGGCGGTCGGCCAGCACCTGCGGGGTGGTGATCAGGGAGGCACCCAGCAGCGGCACCTGCTCGCCGATCTCAATAATGCGCACGGGCATGCCGCTCCGTGCGAGCTGGACGGCATCGTTGTTGGAGAAGCCGGCGATCGCCTCCACCTTGCCGCTAGACAGGGCGGCCTGCTGGGTGTAGCCGATCTCCTGCACGTCGACGTCGTCCTCGGCAAGCCCGGCCGAGGACAGGGCCACCAGCACCGAGTACCAGGTCTCCCCCGTCTTGCCGGGCGTGCCGATCGTCTTGCCGGCCAGGTCGGCCAACTCGGTGATGTCGGAGTCCTCCGGGACGATGATGCAGCCGGGGTAGCGCTGGTAGTAGCCGCCGATAATGACCAGCTCATTGCCGTTGGAGGCCGCCACGATCGCCTCGTCACCGCCCGCCACCACCAGGTGCTCGGTCCCGGCCAGCAACGCGTCGAACTGTCCCTCCTGCTCGCCGTGGTGGCGCAGGGAGACGCCCGCCGCGTATTCGCCGTCGGCCAGGGCCAGGTAGAAGGGTGCGAACTGTACATTCGGGGTGTAGGTCATGCCGAGCACCAGCCCGGAGGCGGCGGAAGACGCAGTGGCCGTGGCGGTCTGCGCGCCGGTGCCCGATGCGCAGGCGGCCAGCAGCCCGGCGGCCCCTGCACCCATGGCGGTCAGTAGTGTGCGGCGGCCCAGACGGGTGGCGAGGGCGGGCATGGGGTTCCTTTCGGTGCTGGGTGGCGGTTAAGGCAAGCGGATGGGCGAATGAAGAAGGCTTATCGCTGCGGCGCTTGTGCGCCGGCGTGATTAGTGGTCCGGCTCAGGTGGCGCGCCGGCCCCGCATGGAGGCGACAACACGGCTGCGCCGCTCCAACTCGTGCAGCACCCAGTGGATGGTGGTGGCGATGACGCACAGCACCACGATCGTGGAGAACAGTCCGGTGGTGTCCACGGTCTGCCGCTGGGAGGCAAGCACCATGCCCAGGCCCTGTCCGCCCATGGTCATCTCGCCGATCACGGCACCGGTGACGGACAGGGTGAAGCCCGTACGCAGGCCGGACAGGATGGAGGGCAGCGCCATGGGCAGCTCCATGTAAACCAGCATGGATAGGCCGTGGGCGCCGTCGAGCCGGGCGGCATCAATGACGTCCGTGTCCAGGCCGCGCAGGCCGAGCAGGACGGTAACGGTGATGGGAAAGAAGACCATGAGCACGCACAGCACCACGGTTGGCACGGTCCCGTAGCCGATCCACACCACCAGCAGCGGCGCAATGGCGATGGCCGGGACGGCCTGAGATGCAGCCACGTACGGCAGGACGGCGTGGGAGAAGCGGCGGGAGTGGTACAGGATCCAGGCCAGCGGCAGAGATAGGGCGGCGGCGGCCAGGCAGCCGAGCAGTGCCTCTCGCAGGGTCACCCAGGTGTACCCGGCCAGGCCGCCTTGGGTGAAGGCGAGCACCAGGCGGCGGGCGACGTCCACGGGGCTGGGCAGGAAGACCGGTGGGATCAGTCCGGCGCGGGTGATCGCCCACCAGGCCAGCAGCAGCACTGCCCCGAGGGTGGCCGCGGGCTCAGTCGCGGTCGCGGCAGGCGGGGCGCCGCGGTGCGCGGGGCGTGGTCCGCCTCGCGGTCGGTCACGCCGATGCCGGCGCTGGCGACAGTGGCGCTGGTCATGCGCGGTGTCCTCTCCGGATCCTCCCGGGGCGCCCGCCCCAGGGCGCTCCGGGGTGACGGGCGGCACGCGCTTGGCGCCGCACGGCGCAGGGCCGTTGCCTACGACCGAAATGCGCCCACATGGGGATCGCACCACGGCCCGTCGACGCCGGACGCGCGCCACGTGTCTCCTCCCATCCGGACTTTCACCGTCGGTGCCGGAATTCCACCGGCTCAGCCGATGCGCCTGCCCCGCGGGTGGGCGCAACCGGGTCGCGGACTATCACCGCCGGTTCGGACTTTCACCGACCCCGGAGCACGTTTGATGCAATCCCGACATTAGCGGCTAGTGGCATCACTAGCAACCCCGCTCACCTGACACGGTCACAGGTGCGTCGCGTCTCAGCCGCGGCGCATGCCGGCGGTGACGTGGTCCATGAGGGCAAGCACATCGGGGGCACGCCAGGCGCGCCGGCCGCGGGACACCTGATAGCCGACCACGATTCCTGCCTGCTCCAGGCGGGCCAACGAACGTCTAGCACTCTGCGGTGATACCTGCAGCTCCCGTGCGGCGGTGGCGACGTCGAGGATGGGATGGCGTACAAGCAGGTGCGCCAGGTCCCGGTCGGGCGTACCGGCGCGGGCAGTGATGCGCTCATTCCAGTCGGCCTCGATACGAGTCAGCTCTGCGACCGCATGCAGGCCGATGTCGCAGGAGGTCTTAGCCGCGTCGACGAACAGTGAGACGACAGCAGCCGGGTCGCCGTCTCGGTAGGCGCCGAGGGTGTGGAAGTAGGCACTGGTGTCGGTCAAGAGCACGGCGGACAGGGGTAGGACTGCCCGGGATACCAGTCCGCTACGGCGCAAGAGCAAGTGGATGAGCGCACGGCCGGTGCGCCCATTGCCATCAGCGAAGGGATGGATGGTCTCGAACTGCGCGTGAGCAATCGCGATCATGGCCAGGGGGGTGATGTCTGAGCGCTGAGTGAATGTGAACAGGTCGGCGAGTGCCTCCGGTACTCGAGTGTGCGCCGGCGGGACGAACAGGGCGTCCACTGGCGCATAGTCCCGTCCACCGATCCATACCGGCTCATTGCGCAGCACGCCGGCGATATCGGGTGCGGTGGGGCCTAATAGCTCGTGGTGCATGTCCAGCAGGGTGCGGGTGTTGAGACCGCCGGGCTGGGCTATGGCCGCCTGCATGGCGCGGGTATTGGCCACAACCGCCGTGGCGTTGCCGCCTGCGCCACCGAAGGTCTCTTCCTCGATCACCTTGCGCGCGGATGAGGTGAGCCTTTCGATCCGAGACGAGGCAGAGGACTCCGAGCGCAGAAGCAGATCGGTACACGGCAGCAGGGCATCTGCCGCGGCGGCGTCAAAGCGGCCGATTGCGGCGACAGCACGGGCCTCACGGGCCAGCAGCTCGCCGGGAAGCTCAAGCGGCGCCGTCGCTATGGTGGCGGGAATTGCGGACTAGTAGGTGTTCGGCAGCGCCGCACGTTGCGCGCGCTGAGCAACTGGGGCCGCTGCGGTCGCCAGGATAGGGTCTCCCAGGTGACGACGGGCCAGGAGCCGGCAGCCATATCTGTCACCCTCTCCGAAGTCATTGACACTTACAGGGATAAGTGTAAAAGGATTCCGGGGTTGCGGGCGTTTGGCGGCCGCTCACCAGCCTGTCGGGGCCAGTCGCCACGGGTGGGCGGCCACGGAGTCGCCGGGGTCAGCGGCGTCGAATAGTCCGGGTATCCGCCGCCCGCAGTGGCGGCAGCATCCGCTTTCATCCAGGGCGTAGGTCTCCACTGTGTAGCCGCGGCGGACGATAACCGCCTGGCCGCAGCCGGGGCACAGTGTCGTCGCCCCCTCCTCGTCTCGCACATTGCCCAGGTAGACGAAGCGCAGCCCCGCATCCAGCGCCGCGCGGCGGGCGCGACGGAGCGTTGCCACCGGTGTCGGCGGCCGGTCCAGCAGGCGGTGGGCGGGGTGGAAGGCCGTCAGGTGCAGCGGCGTGTCCGCACCCAACTCATGGGCCACCCAGGCGGCGAGCGACCGACCTCTTCGGGCGAGTCGTTCAGGCCCGGGATCAGCAGTGTGGTCAGCTCCAGCCACGTCGCGGTGTGCTCGCGCACGCGCACCAGCGTGTCCTGCACCTCCCGCAGCCGCGCCCCGGTGATCTTCCGGTAGAAGTCCTCGGTGAAGCCCTTGAGGTCGATGTTGGCGGCATCGACGGCGCCGAACAGCTCCAGTGCCGGTTCGGCACAGATCCAGCCGGCGCTGACGGCGTAGGCCAGCAGCCCGCGTTCATGGCAGGCGCGGGCGGTGTCGATGGCGTACTCGGCGAAGACGACCGGGTCGTTGTAGGTGAAGGCGACGGCGCGGGCACCCAACGCTACGGCCTGGTCGGCGATGTTGTCTGGCGGGGCGTCCACGCTCAGCACCTCGGTGGAGCGGGCGGTGGAGATCTCCCAGTTCTGGCAGAACTTGCACGACAGGTTGCAGCCGGCGGTGCCGAAGGACAGCACCGAGCTGCCGGGGTGGACATGGTTCAACGGCTTCTTCTCCACCGGGTCCAGGCACACGCCGGTGGACCGGCCGTAGGCGCTCAGGACGATCCGGTCCCCGCTGCGCCGACGCACGAAGCAGAAGCCGCGCTGCCCCTCCCGTAGGCGACAGTGCCGCGGACACAGGTCGCACTGCAGCCGCCCGTCCGGAAGCGCGTGCCACCAGCGCGCCGTGTAGCCGGCACCCTCGTCCGCAGCGGACGGGGATGGCATCGGCGGGGTGGTGAGGGTGCTCATGACTCCTCCCAGGCGCGCACCCGGTAGGTCTCCACGACCAGATCCGCATCCCAGAACCCGGCGGGCCAGCCGGCCTTGCGCTTGAGCTGGCGCAGGAAGTCCGCCGGGTCAGGCAGCTCCTCCCACACCTGTGGCAGGAAGGTGGCGCGTCGGGCCCCCAGCGACAGCACCACGCCGTCGACGCCCGGGCGCAGGCGGCGGCGTACCTCCTGCTCGTCGCGCGCCTCCATGACCTCGGGGGCGGTGAGCACCGACACCTCCAGGTGCAGGGCCGGCAGCTCCATGGCCGTGACGGGTGGGAAGCGCGGGTCGCGCAGGGCGGCGGCGATGGCGTTGGCGACGACGTCGTCGCCGAGCGGCCGGTGCGCCTCCAGCGAGCCGATGCAGCCGCGCAGGGAACCATCCGCGGCGCGCAGGGTAACGAAGGCGGCACCGGGGCGGTCCAGCCAGGTGGGCCGTTCCCCCGCCAGCAGTTCGGCGGGCGCGCCGGTCTCGGGCGCCCACGGCGCGGGCGATCGCCCGGCGGGCCAGCGGCAGCAGCGTGTCCCCGGCGTCGGCGGGCGGCTCGGTCGCCTGCGCGTCCTCGAGTGCCTCGGCCGTGGCCGATGCGGCTTCGGCGGCGGGCGCCTCATGTAGTGCGACGGCGCAGTAGCCGACCACCCGATCCGGGTCGCCGGCGGTGTCAGCCGACGTGCACCGGCCCAGCAGCTCGGCCCGCATACCGTGCTCCTGGGCGGCAAGCAGCATGCCATCCAGCGGAGTGGCACCGCAGGCGCGATCGTGCGGGATGGTGGAGTCCAGGGCGAGGATGCGCGAGACCGTCTCCTCATCAACCGGCACGGCCAGGTCCTGCGGCAGGTAGTGGGACAGGTCGGAGGAGATCACGATGACGGTCTCCGGCCCGCCCCACAGCGCATTGATCACGTCGGCGACGGTGCGCGCCGATGCGTCGCCGGCCGCCAGTGGCACCACCGTGGCGTCATCACCCAGGACGGTCTGGATGAAGGGCAGCTGTACCTCCAGGGAGTGTTCCCAGGCGTGCACCTCCGGTGCGGTGCTCACCCCGGCCAGGGCGGCCGCCTGCGCACAGCCGGCGGCGTCGACATCCAGCACCCCCAGGGGCGTGGCCAACTGGTCGGCGCCGGGCAGCGCCAGTCCGCGCACCGGCACGCGGTGGGTGGGGCCCAGCAGGACCACGCGACGGATCCTCCCCCGACCACGTTCAAGCCGGGCATAGGCGCGGGCCGCCATGGGGCCGGAGTATATGTAGCCGGCGTGCGGGACGACGACGGCCTTGGGTATGGCGGCGGTCTCCGGCAACTGGGTGCGTGCCTCGGTGAGCAGGTCATCGAGCATGTGCCTCAGGGCGCGCGCATCCCCGGGGTAGAAGCTTCCGGCGACGGCGGGACGGCGGACGGTCTTCATGGTGGTCTCTCCCTTGAGCACCACCAGGATACTCCGGCCCGGCCCGCGTGGGACCGGCGCGGTCTAGCCGGTCTCAGCGGGCCGCGGCGACGGCGGCGTCGAACTCGTCGGCGACGGCCTGGGCCGGCTTGCCGGCGTGGGACACGGTCCAGGCGACGAGCAGGTTGGCGGCGAAGCCGGGGGCGAGCTCGTACAGGTCGAAGATGCCGCCGGGACCGCCGGAGACATTGCCCCAGAGCATGACTACGACGGCGCCGGCGATGATTCCGGCGAAGGCGCCCGTGGCGGTCAGTCGCCGCCAATACAGGCACAGCAGGACGGTGGGACCGAAGGAGGCGCCGAAGCCCGCCCAGGCGAAGGCGACCAGCGCCAGGATCGTGTCATTGGGCGTCCAGGCCATGGCCGCGGCGATCACGGCCACGCTCAGCACCGCGAAGCGCGAGTACATGACCAGTCGCCGCTGCGAGACCTGCCGGTGGAAGACGTGGCGGTACAAGTCCTCGATCAGGGCGGATGAGATGACCAGCAGCTGACTGGAGATGGTGGACATGATCGCGGCGAGGATGGCCGCGAGCATGAAGCCGGCCACGAAGGGGTGGAACAACAGTTGCCCCAGGCTGATGAACACGGTTTCCGGGTTGGCCAGGGCGGCGTTGTCACGCTGGTAAATCGCCACCCCGACGATGGCGGTGGCGGCCGCCCCGGCGACGGCGAATAGCATCCAGCCGATGCCGATGCGCCGGCCGGTCACGGCCTCCCGGGGGCTGCGCAGCGCCATGAAGCGCACGATGATGTGCGGCTGCCCGAAGTAGCCCAGGCCCCAGGCCAGGGAGGAGACGATGCCGATCACGGAGGTGGTGGGACCGAGCACCGCCCAGTAGTGCGGGTCCACCTCGCTGACCGCATGCAGGGTCTGTCCCACTCCGCCTAGGCGGATCACGCCCACGATGGGTACGGCGATGAGCGCGGTCACCATCATGATTCCCTGCACCAGGTCCGTGTAAGACACGGCCAGGAAGCCGCCTACCAGCGTGTACATCACCGTAATGGCGGCCACCAGGGTCAGGCCCAGCCGGTAGTCCAGGCCGAAGGAGGACTCGAAGAAGGTGCCGCCGGAGACCATCCCGGAGGAGACGTAGAACGTGAAGAAGACCACGATCACGGCCCCACTGGCCCAGCGCAGCAGGTGCCGGTCGTCGTGCAGGCGATTGTCCAGGAAGCTGGGGATCGTGATGGAGTCCTGAGCCACCTCCGTGTAGGAGCGCAGCCTGGGGGCCACATAGCGCCAGTTCAGCCAGGCGCCCACCGTCAGGCCGACGGCGATCCATGCCTCCACCAGTCCGCTGGCGTACAGCGCCCCGGGCAGGCCCATCAGCAGCCAGCCGGACATGTCGGCGGCGCCCGCAGACAGCGCGGTGACCGCAGGCCCGAGCCCGCGGTCGGCCAGCATGTAGTCGTCCAGAGAGTCGTTATGACCGTAGGCCCACCAGCCGATCGCCACCATTCCAACGAAATAGATGATCATGGAGATGGCTTGGAAGGTCGTCTCGGTCATGGTTCTCCTACGGGGGCGGGGGGCCTGCAACCTGCCGCAGTTTAAGTGACGCGGCGGCATCGGCGTCCGCCTGTACCGCATCCAGGTCCTTGCCGGTGCCCGCCGCCGCGTAGGCGGCGACCAGCCCCTCCACCAGCGCGCCGCCGGATAGGCGCACGCGCTCGGCCAGGTCCGGGTCCAGGAGTTCCAGAGCCATCTGCGCGCTGAGTACGCCGCTGCCCAGGTCCGCCAGGACCAGCACCCCGACGCCGTCGTCGGCGCGCTCGATCGCCGCCATGATCTCGGTGGCGTCCGTACCGAGGGTGCCATCGGGCAGACCCGCCGCCACCTCCACGGGTGCATCCAGTCCCGGGATCAGCCCCTTGGCGAGGGCAAGGGCGGCGTCGGCGAGCGGACGTGAATGGGAGACGATGACGATGCCCGTCATGCGGCGTCCGCCGTCTGGCCGGAGACGACGTCGGCGAGCGCCCGCACAATCAGAGCGGTGGAGGCGGCACCCGGTCGATATGCCGATGGACCGCTCCCCCAGGTAGGAGGCGCGCCCCTTCTTCGCCAGCATCGGCTCGGTGGCATCCCGGCCGGCAGCGGCGGCGTCCGCGGCGGAACTGACCGCATCCGCGAAAGTTGCGCCGTCCGTGCCGGCGCGTAGTGCCTCCAGCGCCGGGTACCAGGCGTCCAGCATGGTCTTGTCCCCCGCCTCGGCGTTGCCTCGCTGGACGATGCCGCCGATGCCGGCCTCCACGGCGTCGACCAGAATGGCGGCGTCGATGGTCTCATGCTTGGCGCAGGCGGTGGACATGCGCAGGAAGAACGTGCCGTACAGAGGACCGGCCGCACCCCCGACCTTGGAGATGAGGGCCATCGCGGTCTGCTTGAGGACGGACGCCGGGGCGTCCGGCTGCTCGGGCAGCGCCTCGACGGCGGCGTTCAAGCCGCGCTTCATGTTGGCGCCGTGGTCGGCGTCGCCAATGGCGGCGTCCAGCGCGGTGAGCTCGTCGGCGTGGGCGGAGATGAGCTGATCAGCGCGCCGGATCCAGGCGGCCGCATCGGCCGCGGCCAGCGCCGTCAGGGGGGCGGACGGGGTCTGTGCGGTTGACGTCGTCATGCGCTCATACCCCCCAACGCAGGCCGGGCGTGTTCACCGGGGCATCCCACAGGCGCAGCATCTCCTCGTCGGCACGCACCAGCGTCAGGGAGCAGCCCGCCATGTCCAGGCTGGTGATGTAGTTACCCACCAGGGAGCGCTCGACCTTGATGCCGGCCCGGTCCAGGATCTTGGCGACCTCGCCGTACATCAGGTACAGCTCCAGCAGCGGGCTGGCGCCCATGCCGTTGAGGAAGGCGATCACGCCGTGCCCGTCGCCGGCGGGCAGCTCCGCCAGGATGGGCTCGGCCAGACGCGCGGCGATCTCGGAGGCCGGCGCAATCTTCTCGCGGTGTCGGCCGGGCTCGCCGTGAATACCGATGCCGATCTCGATCTCGTCCTCGGGCAGGTCGAAGGAGGGCTTGCCGTTGGCGGGGACGGTGCAGGAGGTCAGGGCCACGCCCATGGAGCGGCCGGCCTCGGAGGTGCGCTTGGCGACGGCGGCGACCTCGGCGAGCGAACGCCCCTCCTCGGCGGCGGCGCCGGCGATCTTCTCCACGATCACGGTTACGCCCACGCCGCGGCGGCCCGCGGTGTACAGGGAGTCCTCCACGGCGACGTCGTCGGCGGTGACGACGGTGGCGACCTCGATGCCGGACTCGGCGGCGACCATCTCCGCGGCCATGTCGAAGTTCATGACGTCGCCGGTGTAGTTCTTGACGATGTGCAGCACGCCTGCGCCCCGGTCCACGGCGGCGGTCGCGGCAGAGACCTGGTCCGGAACGGGCGAGGTGAAGATCTCGCCGGCGCAGGCGGCGTCGAGCATGCCGGTGCCGACGAAGCCGCCGTGGAGCGGCTCGTGGCCGCTGCCGCCGCCGGAGACGATGGCGACCTTGCCTCATCCTTGGGGGTGGCGCGATAGACGATGTGCTGTGCCACATCGACCCTGAGGCTGTCGGGGTGCGCCGCGGCCATACCGGCCAGTGCGTCGGTCACCACCCCGTCGACGGAGTTGATTAGCTTTTTCATAGCAGAACTGTACCGCGAATGAGGCGCCGATCACTGATCGGGCGGTAATCGGCGGCCGGTTTGATACGGACGGCCGGTTGCCGAGACCCGTAAGGTGTGCTCAGGAACTTGGTCAGGAGCCGATGTACAGCACGACGGCGGCCGCCCAGTCGCCGTCGTGGGTCACGGAGACGGGCCAGCGCCTCGAGGCGGCGGCACCCTCACCCAGGCTGGCGGTGACGGCGTCGGCAACGGTGCCGGTCAGGCGCAGCGACGGGCGTCCCCAACGGTCACCGATCAGCTCGATCTCACGCCAGTCGACCGCCTCTGGCGAGAGCCGCGGGGCGACGGCATGCCCGGCGCGGGTGTTGGCAGCCGCCGACCAGGCCTTGATGAAGGCCTCCTTCGCGGCCCAGCGCCCGGCCAGGTGGTCGGCCTCGAGAGAGCCGGTGGCGTCGGCGCGGCGGGCGGCGTCACGCCGTTCACGGGCGGTGAAGGCCCGTTCGGCGAAGACGGTGCCCGGCTGGTCCAACTGTTCGGACAGGCCGGGTATGTGCACGAGGTCGATGCCGACGCCGAGCACGCCCTTGACTTCCGGGACTTCGGGCAGACTGGGTTGGCTCATGGCTTCAGTGTCTCGCACCATCCGGCGGGTCGGCGCATGGTGACTACGGGGAGCACGCCCCGCCACAGCGCGTCCGAGCCGAGAACTGCTTGGAATCCGAGTCGAGCGTAGAAGCGCTGCGCCCCACGGTTGAAGCGGGCAACTTCCAGGTCGACCGGCCGGGCAGGGTCCAAGCCCGTCAAGGCCGTCCGGGCCAACGCGCTGCCGACCCCGTGGGACCGGAACGCGGCATCTACGTAAAGGGCCTTGAGGGACTGACGCTCGGCCTGCGCACCCTGTGCCACCGCCACTCCGATGACGTCGCCATTACGGCACTCGGCAACCATGTACGTGCCCTGGTCCCCGGAAACCACGTCCTGTGCCAGGCGGGCGATGCCTTCGTCGCTGAGCGAGGCGCCCAGATCTCATCGACCCACTGGCGGGTGGCCCCTTCGGGGTGGACGTAGGTGTCGCACCAGGCGCGATACCACACTCCTGTGGCTGCACCGGCGTCTGAGGCTCGCATGGGACGCACCGTGAACAAGCAGTCTTCGCATCGGTACGCGGCCCGGCTGGCCTTGCTCATCGCTCAATCCTAAGTCGGCTTTTCACGGCTATTCGTGCCGGCGGGTGTGACGGGCCGACGGATGGCCTGCGTGTCCGGAATGTCAAACGCGCGCCGGGGGCTTGGACGCGGTGCCCCGTGCTGTTGGGATCCGTCGTCAAGAGGGGTGCGGCCCCCGACCTGGTCGGGTGGTGGGTCTCGTAGTGTGGCGGCAATTCCCGTGAGAGCTCCCTCTAGTGACGGTGTAGGCGCTGTGGGCGGGGCGTGGTGGCTGCTGGTATGTTTCCGGGGCAGAGAAGTGGCGGGCAAGTACTGGCCGGGCGTGCCAGGCAGAGGCTCTACCACGCGTCCTCGATCTTTTTTTGCCCAGTCGGTAGACGATTCAGGCAATGATAGGTGCCCCGGCATCCTAGAAGCCATGACCTCAAAGCTCCCAAAGCTGTGGAAACAACGCAGTGCCTTCGTGTGAGGGTTCGTGCATTCTGACCGTTGATTCGGCACATCTTGTGACGGTTCGTACCTTCTGGTCGGCGATTCGTACTGTCTGACGACGGTACGTACATCTAGGTGCCGAACCATCGCATAAAAGTACGAATCGTCGGTGCAAAGGTGCGAACCGTCGACCAAAGGTACGAACTGTCAATACACAGACCACCACGAGCACGCCCCCGTGGGAAACACACCGCACGGTGAGGCTCCAGTCCCGGTCCCAAGGAAGGCTCCGGGAGTCCGCAAAGACCGGACGCCCAGAAGAATCCCCGCCCCCTGTAAAGAATGGGCTGGCCGAACCAGCTTACGGGTCGCGATATGTCCGAGCCGCGCACACATTCGCGCCGACGACCCCGAGATGAGCCCGACGGGGCGGTGGCCCCGGGAACCGTAGTTCCCGGGGCCACCGCCTCTGCCGGTTTCAGCACGTCATTAGTGCCGGCCTCGGTGTGTTACGTGTGCCGGTCTCGACGGTTAGGCGAGCTCGCCGGTGTGGTAGATCCCGTCGGCACCCAGGCGGGCCTGCGGGTCCAGCAGCATGGCGGCCTCGACCTCGTGCGGGTCGCGGCCCTTGCGCTCCTCACCCAGGCGCCGGCCGTCGATCTGTTCGAACAGCGGCGCGCGGCCGATCATGCCGGCCCGGCGCTGCCGGGTGCCAGCTGCCAGGCGGCGGTTGGCGGAGGTCACCCAGGCGTCCACGGCCTCCTGGCCGCCCTGCGCCCGCAGGGCCGCCTCGAAGGCGCCGGGGTGCACCAGGCGATCAGGCCGGACACATGCCCGAAGCCGAGGCTGGTCAGCAGACCGGCACGCACCGGGCCCGCGCCCGGGACCCGGCCGTTCGCCCCGCCGCGACCCGCCAGGCGGATCGGGGTGCGCGGCCACACCCAGAAGGCGTCCTTCTCCAGCGGGGCGTCCACCACGTCCAGGCTGGTGTTACCCGGGGCCACGCCGGTCGCCAGGATCTCGGCCAGCCCGGCCACCTGGAACAGTGCGGCACCGCCCTTGGCGTGTCCGGTGATGGTCTTCTGGGAGACCGCCACCAGCGGGTTGCCCTCGCTGCGCCCGAGGGCGCGGGCCAGGCGGGTGTGCAGCTCGGACTCGTTGGGGTCGTTGGCACCGGTGGAGGTGTCGTGCTTGGAGACCACGGCGATGTCGTCGGCCTCCACACCCAACTTCGCCAGGGCCTTAGCCAGGCGGGAGTCCTTGCCGCCACGGCCCGCGCCGAGCGCTCCCAGCCCGGGGGCGGGGATGGAGGTGTGGGCGCCGTCGGCGTAGGAGGAGACGAACCCGATCACGCCGGCCACCGGCAGGCCCAGCCGGGCCGCCACGGAGCCGCGCGCCAGGATCACCGTGCCGCCGCCCTCGGCCTCCACGAAGCCGCCACGGCGGCGGTCGTTGGCGCGGGAGAAGTGGCGGGCGGAGATGCCCTTGGCGTACATGGCCTCCGCCTCGGCGGTGGCGTTCATGTTGCCGAAGCCGACCACCGACTCGATCGAGATGTCGTCGATGGCGCCGGCCACGACCACGTCGGCCTTGCCGAGCGCGATCTTGTCCCAGCCCTCCTCGATGGACACGGCGGCAGTGGCGCAGGCCGACACCGGCTGCACCATGGAGCCGTAGCCGCCGACGTAGGACTGCATCACGTGCGCGGCCACCACGTTGGGCAGGGCCTCCTGCAGAATGTCGCTGGGGCGCTCCTCATCCAGGAACCGGCCCACGAACATCTTGCGCATGGACTCCATGCCACCGAAGCCGGTGCCCTGCGTGGAGGCGACGTCGGAGGGGTGCACCGCCGCCAGCAGCTCGGCCGGAGAGAATCCGGCGGACAGGAAGGCGTCCACCGCGGTGACCAGGTTCCAGGAGGCGATGGTGTCCATGCCCTGCGCCATGGAGGCGGGGATGCCCCACCGCTCCGGGTCGAAGTCGACCGGGAACTGGCCGCCGACCGTGCGCGAGAGGGTGGCGCGGCGCGGCACGCGGGCCAGCGAGCCGGCCAGGCGGGTGACGGTCCACTCCCCCGTGGGCGTGCCGTCAACCAACTCCGGGGCCACCAGCGTGTGCTCGGGGTCGGTCACCGCGATGGTGCGGGCGGTCGCCTCGTCGGCCACGGTCAGGGTGATGTCGTGGTCGAGGTAGACCGCGACCTCCTCCGGGCCCTCGGTGGCGATCACGCCGTCGTCGACGAACTCGCGGATACCGCAGCGGGCCACGACCTCGTCGCGGTAGCGGGCGTAGATGTCGGACTCGTCGACGAACTCCCCGTCGGTGTCGTACCAGCCAGCCTTGGGGCTGTCCTGCCAGGTGAGCAGGCCCATGCCCCAGGCGAGCTCGAGCACGCCGGCGGCGGTCAGTTCGACGTCGTCGCCGCGGGTCATGCCCAGCTCCGCCTCGCGGCGGGTGCGGCCCGAGCCCCACGTGGAGACCTCACCGGTGGAGACCACCACGACCAGGTCATCCAGGTCGGCGTCAACCTCGCCCCAGTCGGGGGCGGTGGGCTGGGTCGGCACCTGCGGGGTGGGCAGCGCCTTAATGGTCGCCTGCGGCTCGGGCTCCGGCTGCGGCGCGGGGGCCGCGGCCCGGGCGCTCTCGCGCAGCGCCACCAGGTCGACGTCGTCACCGAGCCCGCCGGTCAGGTCGGCCTCGACGGGCGCCTGGGCGGCGCGGCCGCGCACCTCGGTGGTGCACAGGTCGACGAGTTCGGCGGCGATCTCCCGGGTGGACCAGGTGCGCACGCCGGCGGCCTCCACGGCCGCCACCAGCGGGTCGTTGCCGCCCATCAGGCCGGTGCCACGCACCCAGCCGATGCGCGGGTGGGCCAGGGTTACGCGCGCGGACCAGTTCTTCTCCGCGCGCCACCGGTTCACCACCGCGTCCAGGGCGGACTTGACCTCGCCGTAGGCGCCGTCGCCGCCGAAGGTGCCGCGGTTGGGTGAGCCCGGCAGTACCACGTGCAGCCGGTGGTCCACATGCGTGTCGGTGCCGATGGCGGACAGGGCGGAGATACTGCGCTCCACGCTCCACAGCAGCAGGCGGGTCTGGGACTCGGCGGTGGGTCCGGCGTCGGCGAGGGTGCCGACCACTCGCGGCGCGGCGAAGGGGAACAGCAGCGTCGGGACCAGCGCCTCCTTGACCAGCTTGGTGGAGCCGCCGGAGGTGACCGTCTGGTCGTTGCCGATCCAGTCGGCCAGGGCATCCACGTCCCGGTAGGAGGCCAGGTTGGCGGGCACGATCCACAGGCGGGCGCCGGCGGAGGCGTGCTCGCGGTACAGGCGGGTGGCGAAGTCCAGTCGCTCGTGGGTCAGCCGGGAGCTGGTGGCGACGACGGTGGCTCCGCCGGCCAGCAGCTCGCCGACGACGGCCGCGGCTATCGAGCCAGGAGCCACGCCGGTGACCACGGCCACGTCGTCCGCCCAGCGGACGGAGTCCGCGCCGGCGACCGGCTTCTGGGCGGCCGTGGCGGCGATGGCCTCGGCGATCTCGGCACGGCGGGCCAGGTCCGCGGTGTCGGTGCCGGCCGCGGCGGCGGCGCGCAGCTGCCGGCCCCACCAGGCGGCCTGGTCGGCCACGGCGGAACCCAGGCCGGTGAACCGCTGCGGATCCAGCAGGGCGGTGGCCTGCTCGAGGCCCATCTCCCCGTTGCCCAGGCGGGCCAGGTCGTCACGGGCCGACGCCCAGCGGTCGTCGATGAGGACGGCCCGGTCGGCGGAGAAGGCGGGAGTCACGGACTTGACCCAGCCGGAGCCGAGCTCGGCGTCGATGGCCGCGAGTGCGGCGCGGGTGGCAGCGGCCTCGTCGGCGGCGTCGGCGGGCACGTTCACCTTGTCGGCCAGGCCCAGGGCGTCCAGCAGGGTGCGGGCGGTCGTGGCCAGCACCCCGTCGGTGCCGGTGACCTGAGCGGCGAAGGCGTCCAGGGCGGCCGAATCGACCACCGCTCCCCCGGCTCCCCCGGCGCTCGGCATGGCCACGCTCGCGCCGTGGGCGGAGGCGACCGCCTGCACGGCGGCGTCGATGAGGGCGTCGACGGCGCCGGCGGAGGTCAGCGGCGCAGAGGAACCCAGGGTGGCCAGGTCCTCACCGCGCATGGAGGCGCCCTCGCGGGTACCCAGGAACAGTTCGGCGGTCACGTGGGCGACCCAGCCGTCGCCCAGGCCCCAGGTGCCCTTCACACGTTCACCGATGTGGCCGGCGCGCACGCCGGAGGGGCCGAGGATGCGGCCCAGGCCGGTGCGGGTGGCGTCGGCCAGCACGGGACCGAAGGGCTTGTAGCCGGGGGCGCCCTTGGCGACGATGCCGGCCAGGGTGTTCATGTCGGCGTCGGCGGCCCCGTCAATGCTGGCCAGCTGCAGCTCGGTGCCCAGGTCCATGAGCAGCTGGTTGCGGCGCGAGGACACGCCGTTGGTCAGCGTCTCGGTGGTGTCGGTGGCGCCGATCTGCTCGGGGCGGATGCGGGCGGCGTGCGCTAGCAGCACCGTCAGCGCGTCGGTGGCACCGAAGGACAGGTCCGCGACCGGACCGGAGGCGGCCGGGGTGGGAGCGGCCGGGGCCGCGGGGGCCGCCTCGGCGGGAGTCGGCGCGGAGACCGGGGTGGCCGCGTCCGCGTCCGCGCCGACGCGCGGTGCTCTCGGCGCCGGCCTCGACGGCCGGTTCGGCGAGGGACTCCTCCTCGATGCCGGCGGCCGGGTCGGTGTCGGTTGCCAGCACGCGCGCCTCATCGCGGCGGGCGTTGTGCACCACCACGTGACGGCCGGCGTGCTGCGGCAGCGCCAGCGTGCGGGAGGCGAGGTTGGCCAGCGTCGGGGAGGCAGCTAGACCGACCTCGACGAGGTGCTCCACGCCCAGGCCGCCCTGCTCCGGGGCGCCCAGCAGTACGTCCTGCGTCTCGATCCAGCGGACCGGGGAGGCGAACTGCCAGGCCAGCAGCTCCACCAGCAACTGGCGGCCGAGCTCGACCGGTCGGGCGGCCCACTGCTCCCAGTCGTCCAGAATCTGGCGGACCGGCTCGGAGGGCACCACGTCAAGAATCGCGCGGGCGAAGTCGCGGGTCAGCGCGAAGGGACGCGCCACCAGGTTGGGCACGTACCGGCCCACCAGGCGGTCCACATCCAGGTCCGTGGGGATCAGCGTCAGCAGCCGCTCCCGGAACTCGGGCACGCCCGGGCGCAGCACCTCGGAGTGGAAGGCACGTCGATGCCGGGCACGTACATGAACGGGTTCTTACCGCCCCGGGCGGCCGCCTTGGCACGGGCGTCGGCGGCCAGCGCCTCCAGGCCCTTGATGGTGCCGGCGACGGCGTACTGCACGCCCGCCAAGTTGTAGTTGACGATCTGCAGGAACTCCCCGGACTCCTCGGACACCGAGCGCACATAGTCCTCCACGGCGTCGGCGCCAATACCGGCCTGGTTGGGGCGCAGGGCCCCCATCCGGTAGTTGGAGGCGCCGGAGGAGTCGCGCGGCACCAGCGAGTGCATGGTGGAGCCGCGCTGGAAGACGATGGAGATGGTGGTCTCCACCGACATGACCCGCCCGTAGGCACTCAGGGCCGTGTACTCGCCCAGGGAGTGGCCGGCGAAGGCGGCGGACTCCACCAGGGCGCCGGCCTCCGCCATGCGGGCGGTGGTGGCCATGGCGACGGTGGCCAGGGCCACCTGCGTGAACTGGGTGAGGTTGAGCAGCCCGTCGGGGTGCCGGTAGGTCACGCCCCGGGCGGTCATCTCGGTGGGGTTGTCCCGCACCAGGGAGATCACGGAGAAGCCCAGCTCGGCGCGGGTGTGGGCGTCGGCGCGCTCCCACACCTCGCGGGCCGCCTTGGACGAGCGCATCTCGTCCAGGCCCATGCCGCGGGCCTGAATGCCCTGACCGGGGTAGACGTAGGCGGTCGGCTCCGGCTCGGTGACGGCGGTGCCCCGGGAGACCACCTCGTCGCCGACGCGGCAGGTGACCTCCAGGACCAGGCCGCCGCCGACCACCAGGCCGGTGCGCTCCACACTGATCTGCACCCGGTCGCCGAGCTCGACGGGGCCGAGCATGGTGTAGGTCCAGCCGGCGAGCACGTGGTGGGTGCCGTCGGTGGCGGTGGCGGCGGCCGCCTGCTGGGCGGTGGCGGACAGCCACATGCCGTGCACCAGCGGCGCGTCCATGCCGGCGACCTTTGCGGCGTGGTAGCTGGTGTGAATGGGGTTGAAGTCGCCGGTGACCCGGGCGAAGGCCGTCATGTCGCTGGGCGCCGTCACGGTGATGCGGCGCAGTAGGCGGCGCGCCGCCGGCGCGGTCTGACGCTCGGTGCCGCCGGCCTGCTCGGGCGCGGAAGGCACGGAGGTGCCGGAGGCACGCCCGCGGATGGCGAAGCGCTCGCGCATGAGCGCGACCAGGCTGCCATCGGCGGTGTCGGTCAGCTGCAGGCGCACGTCCACCACGCGGCCGGCGCTGGATTCCTCCAGTCCGGCCACCCATCCGTCGGCCTGAATGACCCGGTCGGGGCCGGCCTGGCGGGCCAGCTCTGCCAGCGGGCGACGCAGGTCAATGGTGTGGTCCAGGTGCACCGCGCCGAGCAGCCCCTCGATCAATGGCATGCCGTCCTCGACGACGCTGCCCAGGGCGGCATAGACCACCGGCCAGCAGGGGCCGAGCAGGGCGTCGGGTACCAGCGGCGCGGCCGCCAGCGAGGTGGGCAGCGCGTCGGCGGTGACGGCGGCGTGGTCCGCGCCCAGGCCCGCCCCCAGGGTGAAGCGGGCGTGCACGGTGCCGAAGGGCTGGTGGGCCGGGCGGCCCAGGGCATCCTTGGCGTCCGGTACGGCGGGCACCACCTCGGGCAGGTGGTCGACCTCATCACCGGTGATGGACACGGCGCCGACACCTGCAGTGTCGCGCAGCAGCGCGTTCATGGTCTCACTGATCCGGCCCGGGTCGACGAAAGGAGCGGCCCCGTCCCAGGCACGCGCCAGCCGCAGCGGCACCACCAGGCGCCGCACGGCGTGAATCGCCTCGCCGCCGGGGGTGTGGTCCCAGTGGGTGTCCAGGGCGATGTCCAGGTCGTAGGCGTCCTCGGCGACGTCGGGGCGGGCCACCACCTGGTAGGCGTCGTCGTCCAGCACGCGGGCCGGATTGACGGTCAGGTGACCGTTCCACAGCACATGCGGGGTGGCGCGCACCAGCTCGGTGGCATCGGCCACCGGATGGCTCTCGGCACCGCGGCCGGCGCCGAGGCGGCCGGCAGCCGGGGTGGGCTGCTCGCCGGCGGACTGCAGCGCCTCGATCACCGCCGTCTCGAAGCGGCCCAGCAGATGACCGACCGGCTCATTGATGGTGGTGATGCCGGCCACGGACACCGGGCCGGGGATGATGCGCACCTGGTCGGCACTGTAGCGGGGGTCCTGCGACTGCCACAGGGAGTCGGTGCCCCACCAGCGCAGGATGTCGGCGTCGAGCACGGGCACGAAGGGCACCGGCTTGGGGTGCTTGCGGCACAGGTCCACGAACCAGGCGGCGTCGGCGGGCTCCACCCGGGTGGTGGCGGCCGCCGGGTAGCGCTCGGCCAGGGCGGCCAGGGCGGCGTCGGCGTCCAGGACGTCGTCCTCGCCGGCGAACAACGTGGGGATCTCGCCGTGGTCGGTGGCGCTCAGGCGCGCTCGATGCGGTGCAGCAGGTCCAGGAAGCGGTCGTACCAGCCTCATCGGCCCAGTCCTCGCGGCCGGCGGCGCGGCCTCATGCGGGGCGACGCACAACTGGGCGTAGCGGGTGGCCCACTCCAGGTAGCTCATCGACTCGACGTCGCCGAAGTAGGGCTTGGCGGTCTTGGCGAGGGCCGCGATCACCTCATCGCGACGCGCCGTCATGGCGGCCTCGTTGCCCGCAATCTCCTGAATGAGCCGGGAGGCGCGGGCGGAGGAGTTGTCAATCTCGTACAGGTCGGCGCGCAGGTGCGACAGTCCCGAGGTCATGCCTCCGGCGGAGGCGCCGGAGGCCACCCAGCCGCCCTCGTGGGCGGGGTCGATTCCGGGAGTGTCCACCAGCAGCTGCTTGACGTCCTCGTTGGTCTTGGCCTCCAGGGCGGTCATGGCGGCGGTGCCCACGCAGACGCCGTCCACCGGGGCGGCGGCGGTGCCGTAGGCCAGCGCCCACCGGCCGGTGAGGTAATCGGCGGCCCGCTCCGGGGCGCCAATGCCGCCGCCCACGCACAGCACGAGGTTGTCCACCGCGCGGATGGCGTCGTAGGTGGCCAGGAGCATGGTGTCCAGGTCCTCCCACGAGTGGTGGCCGCCGGCGTGACCGTCCTCGATCTGCATAATGATCGGCACGTCCGGGACCGCCTTGGCGATGGCGATGACCTGGCGGATCTGGTCCACCGTGCCCGGTTTGAAGGCCACGTAGGGGAAGCCCTCCGCGCGCAGGCGGTGAATCAGGGATACGGCCTCCTCCAGTTCGGGGATGCCGGCGGAGATGACCACGCCATCCACGGGGGTGCCGGCGGCACGCGCCTTGGACAACAGTCGCTGGGTGCCCAGCTGCAGGTTCCACAGATAGCGGTCCATGAACATGGCGTTGAAGGCGGCGGTGCGGCCCGGCTCCAGGGCCGCCTCCAGGCCGGCCAGGTTGTCGGCCAGTACCTTCGCGGTGGTCTGTCCGCCGCCGGCCAGTTCCGCCCAGTAGCCGGCGTTGGCGGCGGCCGCCACGATCTCCGGGTCCACGGTGGTGGGGGTCATGCCCGCCAGCAGGATGGCGGAGCGTCCGGTCAGGCGCGTGAAGGCGGTGTCCACGGTGATGCGGCCGTCGGGCAACCGGGTCAGACGCGGCGCGAAACGGGCCCGGTCCACGGTGGGAGCCGGGGCGGCGCCGGACCGGTCCAGGTCGTCGATGTGCCGGGCGGTGCCCGCGGGCACCACGGTGGCGCCGGTACCGGCGACCACCGGCTCGGTCAGGCGGGACAGGACGGTGCCCGGACCGACGTCGAGGATCAGCTTGCGCTCCCCCGCACCCAGGGCGGCCGTGACGATGGCGGGCCAGTCCACCGGGTCGATCAGCACGGCCACGGCCAGATCCCGGGCCAGGTCGCGTCCAGCCCGGTGCGGCCCGCCCAGGCCACCACATCATCGACGGCGGCGGCCAGCAGGGGGGTGTGGAACGGCACGGAGGTGGCCAGGAACTCGGTGATCGGGTTCAGGACCGCGCCGCCGCGACGCCGCTCCTTGCGGTCGCGCTCACTGCGGCGGGCGGCGGCTTGCAAGGCGGTGATGACCTGCTCCAGGTCGCCGGGGCGGCCGGAGAGGATATGAGCCTGACGGCCGTTGACCACGCCGACGGCGATTCGCTCCGCACCGGGAACCTGTGCCAGCACCCCGTCGAGCACGTTGCGGGTAACGCCGCGCACCGACAGCATGGGGGTGGTCTCCCCCACGGTGCCCAGGTTCAGCCGACCCGTGGTGCGGGCGGCGGCCGCCCCGATCAGGCGGGCGATCGCGTGCACCTGCACCACCGACTCGCCGTGTCCATCGGCGCCCTCCTGGCGGGAGGTGCGCAGCGCCTCCAGCAGGGCCACGCCCAGCACTCCCTGAGAGTGGCCGATCACCGCGCCGGGGACGTGCTCACCCACGGGGTCGATGCCGGAGCCGGGCAGGCAGGCCAGGGCCGCGTGCTGGGCGAACAGGATGCCGGGCACGGATACGTCGGCGGTGTCGGCGGCACCGCCCTGCGGGGCGGGGGCCACCGGCGCGCCGGCGTCGGTGAAGAAGCGCCCGCCGCGCGGGGTGACGGTCAGCAGGTCGGTGGCGACCGGGGCGAGCCGGTCGGCGACGGCGGCGTCGATGGCGACCAGCTCGTTGGCCAGGTCGTGGTCCAGGCCGGCCAACTCCTCCAGGGTGGCGCGCCAGGGGGTGGCCTGCCCGCCGAAGGCGAGTACATAGGGCTCGCCGGCGTGCAGTCGCTCGGCAATGGTGACGGCGGTGGTGGGCTGGGTGCTCATGCGATCCTCGGTTATCGGTTCGGTTGCGGTGGTCTGCGGGTTGGGGTTGGTCGGGTCGATGGTCATAGGGGGCCGTTGTCGTGCTTGCGGTAGGGGGTACGCCGTTCATCGCGCTTGTCCGCCAGGGCGGCTAGGGAGTCCACGATCACGGTGCGGGTGTCCTCGGGGGCGATGACGGCGTCGATCTCCCCGATGGCGACCGCCTTGTCGGGGTTGATGACGGTTTCGGTGTACTCATCGATCAGGCGCTGCTGCTCGGCGGCGGCGGCCGCCTCCCCGGAGGCCTGGCGCACCTGCTGCAAGTCGCGGCGATGAATAATGCCCACGGCGCCCTGGGCGCCGAGCACGGCGATCTCCGCGCCGGGCCAGCAGAAGTTCAGGTCCGCGCCGATGGCCTTGGAGCCCATGACGATGTAGCGCCGCCGTAGGCCTTGCGCAGCACCACCGTCACCAGCGGGACGGTGGCGGAGGCGTAGGCGTTGATCACCTTGGCGCCGCGGCGGATGATGCCGGCATGTTCCTGTTCGGCGCCGGGCCGATAGCCGGGTACGTCTACGAAGGTGACCACCGGCAGGCCGAAGGCATCGCAGAAGCGTACGAAGCGGGCGAGTTTCTCAGAGGCATCCACATCCAGGGTGCCGGCGTCCACCAGCGGCTGGTTGGCGACCACGCCGACGGGGCGTCCCTCGAAGCAGGCGAAGCGACCACCACGTTGGCGGCGAAGTCTCCTGCACCTGCACCAGTTCTCCATGGTCGACGACGGCACACACCACGGCGGTGACGTCGTAGGGCTGGCGGGGAGAGGCGGGCACCAGAGTGCCGACCTGGGCGGCGGCGTCCCGGTCCGCGGCCCGATCGGCGTCCTCGTATGCGTAGTGGGGAGCCTCCTGGTCGGAGGAGGACGGCAGGTAGGCCAGCAGGGTGCGCACCTGATCGAGGGCGTCTTCCTCGTCCTCGGCCACGTAGTGGACCACACCGGTGACCGAGCCGTGGATGTCGGCGCCGCCGAGCTCCTCCGCGCTGATGCGCTCGCCGGTGACGGCACGTACCACGTCGGGACCGGTGACGAACATGTGAGAGGCCTCGCGGGTGGCGATCACGAAGTCCGTCAGGGCGGGGCTGTAGACGGCGCCGCCGGCGCACGGCCCATGATCACGCTGATCTGGGGTACCAGCCCGGACGCGGTGCAGGTGCGGTTGAAGATGCGCCCGTACTGGCGCAGGGCTGCCACTCCCTCCTGAATCTTGCTCCGCCGGAGTCGATCAGACCGATCACCGGGATGGACAGGCGCATGGCGTCGTCGAGCAGGCGCACAATCTTGTCGCCCTCCACCGTGCCCAGGGCCCCGCCGGATACGGAGAAGTCCTGGGAGTAGACGGCCACCTGCCGGCCACCGATCTGCCCGAAGCCGGTCACCACGCCGGAGGGGCGGGCCCCCTCCCCCGCGCCGGAGCCGGAGTAGCGGCCGATCTCCAGGAAGCTGTCGGTGTCCACCAGCATCTCAATGCGTTCGCGGGCGGTGTGTTTGCCCTTGGGGTGCTGGCGGGCGGCGGCGCGCTCCTCGGCCAGCGCGTCTACGCGGGCGATGCGCTCGCGGAAGGCACTGGTTGCTGCCGAGGTGGCCATGGTGGCGTCGGGCATGGTGAGGTCGTTCATGGGTTCAGGCCTCCTGTTGGGCGTTGACGGCGTCGTCGGCGCGCATGCGCACCAGAACCTCGCCGGCGGCCACGGTGCGGCCGGCGCTGACCGGAATGTCGGCGACGGTGGCGTCCGCGGGGGCGTGCACGTAGTTCTCCATCTTCATGGACTCCAGCACCACCAGCAGGTCGCCCTCGCGCACCCGCTGGCCCGGGGAGACGCAGATGCGGGTGACGATGGCCTGCATGGGGGCGGCGATGGCATTCGGGTCGCTGCTGCGCGGGCCCGGCTCGTTGGTGGCGCGGCCGCGCCCGCCCCCACGCCCGCGCAGTGGCTGCTGGGCGCGGTCGGAGCCGCCGTGGTAGCCGCCGCTCAGGCGCCGGGCGTGGGCGCCGAGAATCCCGTCGGGGACGGTGACCTGTAGGCGGTGGCCGTTGATTTCGATGACATAGGTGGAGCGGGTGCGGTGGTCGTCGAGAGCCGGCTCGGGGCTGGCTGCACTCGGCGCGGCCGCCCCGTCGTCGGCAGTGTTGGGTGCCAGGGCGGGCAGGACGGCGTCCTCGAGCCAACGGGTGGTCACGCCCAGGCCGCCGGCGGCATCTGGGCGCGTGAACTCCTCGCGGTCCAGCACATGGGCGTGCAGGGAGGTGCATACGGTGACCCCCTCCACGACGGTCTCCTGCAGGGCGCGCCGGGCCCGGCGGATCGCCTGATCCCGGTCGGCGCCGGTGACCACGATCTTGGCGAGCATGGGATCGAAGGTGGGGGTGACGGTGTCGCCGGTGACCACGCCGGACTCGATGCGGATGCCGGGGCCGGCGGGCCAGCGCAACCGGGTGATGGTGCCGGTGGACGGGGCCAGCCCCTGGGCGGGGTCTTCGCAGGTGATGCGCAGCTCCAGGGAGTGCCCGCGCGGGGCGGGCACGTCGCCCAGCGGGCCGCCGGCGGCGATGCGCAGCTGCATCTCCACCAGATCGGTGCCGGTGACCTCCTCCGACACGCAGTGCTCCACCTGCAGGCGCGGGTTGACCTCCAGGAACCACAACTCGCCGGTGGGGGTGAGTAGGAACTCACAGGTGGCTACGCCACGTAGTCGACGGCGTCCAGCAGCCGCTGGGAACCCTCCACCAGCCGCTCGACCACGTCGTCGGGAAGGAACGGGGCGGGGGCCTCCTCCAGCAGCTTCTGGTTGCGCCGCTGCAGCGTGCAGTCACGGGTGGATACGACCGCGAAGTCGCCGTGGGCGTCGCGGACGCACTGAGTCTCCACATGGCGGGCGGCGGTGACGTACTTCTCCAGGATGAGGGTGCCGACGCCGGCGGCGGAGTCGAAGGCGGGGGTGGCGCAGACCTCGGCGTCGGAGGCGAGCACGGTGATGCCCCGGCCGCCGCCGCCGTCGGTGCGTTTGAGAGCGACCGGGTAGCCGTGGGTGGCGGCGAAGGCGATGACGGTGTCGGGGCCGGTGATCGTGTCGGTGATGCCGGGTACGGGGGCGACGCCCGCCTGCTCGGCGGCCCGGCGAGCACTGAGCTTGTCCCCCAGGGTGCGCATGGCCGCCGGTGAGGGACCCACCCAGGTGATGCCCGCATCGATGACCGCCTGGGCGAAGTCGGCGTCCTCGGACAGGAACCCGTAGCGGGGTGGATGGCGTCGGCACCGGTGCGGCGGGCCAACTCGATGATGGCGGCGGCGTCCGTGTAGCCGGAGCCTCCGGCAGCGCGTAGGCCTCGTCGACCAGCTCGGCGGCCGGGCTCATCAGGTCCTCGGGCGTGTACGGCAGGATCGAGGTGGCGCCGAGATCGCGCACGGTGCGGGCCACGCGCAGGGCGATCTCGCCACGGTTGGCGATGAGAATGCGGCTGAGGGTGCGGTGGTGGCTCGCGTCAACGCTCACTGAGCGGCTCCTGGGGTGGGTGGTCGGTTCGGGCGGGTCTGTCCGATTTTGTTAACGAACAGGCAGGGACTCGCGGATGTCTACAAGCCTTTTCGGCCGCCCGTCCGGGGGTGACGTGCGATTCCCGCCGCAATGCAACGATACGGCCGCCGACCTTGGCGGGCCTATTGTGGAATCACCACAAATCCGGCCCGTTACCTTGAATTCACCTCGAGGGCGCCGGAGGCGAGTCAGTGGCGGTGCGCGGCCGCCTGCTCACGCAGGGTCTTGATAGCCGCAGCGGCGTCGTCGGCCCCGTATACGGCGGAGCCGGCGACGAACACGTCTGCCCCGGCCTCCGCGGCGCGCACGATGGTCTGCTCGGTCACGCCCCCGTCGATCTGGATGCGCAGCTGCTGGCCGCTGCGCCCCACCAGGCGCCGGGCGGCCGCGATCTTGTCCAGCATGGGCTCCAGGAAGGACTGCCCTCCGAAACCGGGTTCCACGGTCATCAGCAACAGCAGATCGATCTCGCCCAGCAGCGACTCCACTGCGGCAAGGGGCGTGGCCGGCCGCAGCGCCAGGCCGACGCCGGCGCCGAGACGGCGCAGCTGCCTCGCCAGGCGGAAGGGTGCGGTCGTCGCCTCCAGGTGACTGGTGACGATCGCGCAGCCGGCCTCGGCATACACCGGCGCCCAGCGGTCGGCGTTTTCGAGCATCAGGTGGGCGTCCACCGGCAGGTCGCTGTGCGCCAGGACCGCCTCCACCAGGCTGGGGCCGCCGAACTGGTTGGGCACGAAGTGGTTGTCCATGATGTCCACATGCAGGCCGTCTGCCGTGCGCACCCGGTCCAGCTCGGCGGCGAGGTGGGCCTGATCGGCATTGAGAATGGACGGGTGAATGGCGGGCATGATGGGCTCCTTCGCGGGGTGTGGATGCTGGCTTACACGCGCCGCAGCAGGGCGCAGAACATGGCGTCGGAATCGTCCAGATGCGGCCAGGTCTGCAGCTGCTCCCGATCGGCGCCGGCCGGCGGGGTCGGGGCCAGTTCGGCGGCGATGCGCCCGGCGTGCAGCGGCTCCAGCTTGATGCCGTCGCGCGCCGCCTGCCGGGTCACGTCGCGCACCACCAGGCTGGTTTCGAGCACATGCGGCGTGCAAGTGACGTAGGCGACCACGCCGCCGGGGCGGACCGCCGCCGCGGCGGAGGCCAACAGCTCCCGCTGTAGCTCGGCCAGCGCGGCCACGTCCTGCGGAGTGCGGCGCCAGCGGGCCTCGGGGCGACGCCGCAGCGAGCCCAACCCGGAGCAGGGGGCGTCCACCAGGACGCGGTCGTAGCGCCCGGCTCCTGCCGGCCCGCGTTGCGGCCATCGTCGGTGCGCACGGTGACCACGCCCGCGGGCAGGGCCCGCACCGCGCCCGCAACCAGGCGGGAACGGTGGGCGGTGACCTCGTTGCCACCAGGGTGGCGTCGCGGGCGGCGGCGAGCGCCCCCAGCAGCGCGGCCTTGCCGCCGGGTCCGGCGCACAGGTCGAGCCAACGCTGATCGCGGCCCTCCAGCGGCGCGGCGGCAACCATGAGGGCCACCAGCTGACTGGCCTCGTCCTCCACCCCCGCGCAGGAGTCCCGTATCGCCTCGATGCGGCCCGGGTCGCCGCCGGTCATGACCAGGGCGTGGGGGCTCAAACGGCCGGGGCGGGGCTCCTCGCCGGTGGCGTCGCGCACCTGCTCCGCCAACTCATCGACCGAGATCAACCCGGGGCGGGCGCACAGGGTCACGCGTGGGTCGGTGTTGTCGGCCTCCAGCAACGCCGCCAGCTCCGCCTCGACGTCGGGGCGGGCGTTGACCTTGAGGGCCTGCCGCATCGCCTTGACCACCCAGGCGGGGTGGGACAGCGTTTGCGCCAGGGCGGTGGTGGCGTCGGGGGCGTCTGCGCGCAGGCGGTCCAGCCAGGCGGACAGTTCGCGCTCGCTGATGCGGCGCATCACCGCGTTGACGAAGCCGGAGGCGCCGCGACCGGCGCTGTAGGCGGCCAGGTCCACGGTGGTGGACACGGCGGCGTGCGTGGGTACGCGCATGCCCAACAACTGGTGCGCACCCAGGCGCAGTACGTCCAGCACCACCGCATCGACCTGCTCCAAGGGACGGTCGATGCAGGCGGCGATGATTGCGTCATAGCGGCCCTGAAGGCGCAGGGTCCCATAGGTCAGAGCCGTGGCGAAGCCGGCGTCGCGGCGGTCCAGGCGGGCCTGGTCCAGCAGCTCGGGCAGAACCAGGTTGGCGTAGGCATCGTCCTCGCGCACCTTGGTCAGGGCGTGCAGGGCCGCCAGACGGGCGGGGTCGGGATCGGTGTCTGGCCTCATGCGGTGGCGTCCTCCTGCGGTTGGGGGCTTCCGAGCACGGTGTCTGCGGCGGGACGGGCGCCGCGCGCCCAGGCGTCGGCATCCATCCAGTTCTTGCCGGCGGGGGCCACCCGGCCCAGCCGCACGGATCCGGCCCCGGTGCCGACGCGCACCTCGTGCTTGGTTACGTGCAGTACCCCGGGAGCCAGCCCGGTGTCCTCCGGGATGGGGGTGACCGGTCCCAGGCGCAGCCGGGCGCCGGCGTAGGTGGTGTGAGCGCCGGGGGCCGGAGTGACGCCCCGGATACGCCGGTCGATGGCGGTGGCGTCCGCCTCCCAGTCGACGCGCCCGTCGGCAGGTCTCAGCACGGGGGCGTGAGTGGCGGCGGCGTCGTCCTGCGGGGTGGGCGTGAGCGTTCCGGCCTCAAGCCCCGCCAGCACCTCCAGCAGTAAGGGGGCCCCGGCGTCGGCCAGGCGGGCGAGCAGGTCGCCGGCGGTGTCCTCGGACCGGATGGACTCGGTGATACGGGCGTAGACGGGGCCGGTGTCCAGGCCCTCCTCCAGCCGGAATACGCTGGCGCCGGTGACCGAGTCCCCGGCGATGATGGCCCGCTGTACCGGTGCGGCACCGCGCCAGGCGGGCAGCAGGGAGAAGTGCAGATTGATCCAGCCGTGCGCGGGCACGTCCAGCAGGGCGGCGGGAACCAGACGCCCATAGGCGACGACGACGGCCACGTCCGCGCGCAGAGAGCGCACCCAGGCCTGGATTTCGGGCTCGCGCAGGGTGGCGGGGGTGCGCACGTCGAGCCCGGCCGCGCGGGCGACGGCGGCCACCGGCGAGGGATGCAGGGTGCGGCCCCGGCCCCGGCGGGCATCGGCACGGGTGAGCACCCCCACCACCTGGTGCGCCGGGGAGTCGATCAACGCCTGCAGCGCGGGTAGGGCCGTGTCGGGAGTTCCGGCGAAGAGCACACGCATGGCGTCAGTCTACGGGTGTCGGCAGCAGTCCCGCCTCGATCAGCACGGCGCGCAGTCGCGCCGCCCCCGTGAAGTGATGGGCCTGCATCCCTACCGCCCGGGCCGCCTCCACGTTCACGGGCGAGTCGTCGACGAACAGGGTGCGGGCGGCGTCCAGCCGGTAGCGGTCCAGCAGCACCCGGTAGATGGCGGGGTCGGGCTTGACCAGGTGCTCCTGGCCGGAGACCACCACGCCGCGGAAGCGCTCCAACAACGGTGACAGGTGGCGGGTAGCGGCGAACAGGACGTCATTGAAGTTGGTCAGGGCGTACAGGGGCACGTCGGCATCCGCAAGCGCCTGAATGACCGCGGCCGTGCCCGGGATGGGCCCGGTCTTGGTGTCGATGAAGTGATCCCAGTAGGTGCGCAGGATGTGCGTCCAGTCGGGGCGGTCCGGGTGAGCGGCGGCCAGGGCGGCGAGGATCTGTTCCAGGGGCACGCCGGCATCCAGCATGGCGTTCCAGCGGTGGAACTCCCCCGCCTCCACGAACTCCTGCCAGGCCTCCAGCCGCACCCTCCCGGCGACGGCACCGACCGCCTCCCAGGCGTAGATCACGTTGCCGTAGTCGAAGACGACGGCGTCTATGCCCTCGGCCTGCGGATCATGACGGGGCCGGCCAGCGGGGGCGGGGGTGGGGACTGCGCTGCTCATGGTCTTCTGCCTACCACAGGACGGTGGGGTCGAGTTCGACGCGCACCGGCTCCTCGCGATGCACGGAGGCCTCCCGCACCTGTAGCTGCAGGAAGGCGGCCAGCTCGCGGCCGCGCGTCAAGGGGGCGCGGATCAGTCCCCGCATACTCGGCGGCTGGGCGCCGGGCACGGCCGCCCCGGGGACCGCGGAACCACCGTGCTGAGGGGTGGCGACCGGGCCGAGGACCTCGAAGCCGGCCGCACGGGCCTGTTCGAACAGGTCCTCCAGGCGCAGGCGCGGCCCGTCCAGGCGGGCCGCCCGCCAGGCGGGCGGCAGGTGCAGCTGGGCGCGCTCGGCCAGCTCGCGGCGGGCGAATCCCGCGTGGTCCCAGCGCACCAGGGCCTGCGCGGCCACCGGGTGCGGGCGCCCCAGCAGCACAATGGGCGCGTCGGGGTGAGCCAGCACCGCCGCGTTGGTCCACTGGCGCATGGCCTCGCTGGCGGCGCCGAGATCGGGCCGGGAAGACAGGGCGGCCCCGTCCAGCAGCAGCACCGCCCAGTAACCGCCGTCGGCCACCGGCTCGGCGCCGGGGGTGGCGATCACCAGGCGTGGGCGGGCATCGACGCCGGCGATCACGCCGTGGTCCTCCCGCGCCCCGGAAGCAACCACCGGCACGCCCGGAAAGGCGCGTCCCAGCTCCTCGGCGGTCCGGGTGGTGCCCACCTGCACCATGCGCAGGCGCGTGTGGCCGCACTCCGGGCAGCTCCAATTGGCGGTGTTTCGCCCGCACCAGCGGCAGGTGACGGCTCCGTCGCGGCCCAGGGCCAGGGGGCCGGAGCACACCGGGCAGCGGGCCACGGCGCGGCAGCGGGCGCACGCCACCAGGGGGGCGTATCCGCCACGCGGCACCTGCACCAGGGCGGGGCCGTGTTGCAGCGCCTCGCGCAGCGCGCGGTGTGCGAGCGAGGGGATGCGGGCCGCGCCGGAGGGGCCCTCCGCCTCCAATTCGGGAGTGCCGGGCACCTGCACGCGGGCGACGGCGGCGCGCATGGTCTCCCGGGGCGCGTGCAGGTCGGTGGCCCAGCCCTGCTCGATGTAGGCCTGGGCCTCCACCGATCGGGTGTAGCCGGCGATCAGCAGGCCGGCGCCGGACAGGCCCGAGCGCAGGGCCAGTACCGTGCGGGCGTGAATGTAGGGGCGCGCGGCTCATCGAGCCGATCGTCGCCGTCGTCCCAGATGACGGCCAGGCCGGGGTTGTGCACCGGGGCGAAGGCGGCGCCGCGGGTGCCACCACCACCCGGGCCCGGCCGGTCAGGGCGCGCAGGAAGGCGCGGTAGCGGCGGGCGGGTCCGTGCTCGGCGGACAGGGTCACCACCGCCTCCCCGTCGAGGGCATCGGTGAGCGCGGCGGCCACCGCCTCCGCCCGCTCGGTGGTCGCGACGATCACCAGCACGCTGCGGTCCCCGGCGAGGGTGGCGCGGGCGGCGTCGGCCACCAGTCGGGTCCAGCTGGCCACCAAGCCGGGACGCCCCGGTAGGGCGGTCCACACGACGCGGGGGGCCTGCCCGGCGGCCAAGCGCTGCAAGAACGCGGGCCCGCCGGCGTATGCCGCCCAGGCGTCCGCCGGGGGCGGCGACCAACGGGGGGGCGGCCGGTGCGGGACGGTCACGCTCGTCCCGTTCGGTGGTGGCGTGCCGGGCGGGCACCGCCAGCCGGATCACGTCCGAACGCACCCCGGCGGTGCGGGCGGCCACCGCCTCGACCAGGCGCATGGTTTCTGGGTTGAGCACCGGCAGGTCGGAGACCACGCGGCGGATTGGGGCCAGCCTGCCGGGGTGGGTGGTGGTGTCGGCGCGCTCCCAGACCCAACCGTGCAGGTCCTGGCCTCCGAAACGGACCACGACGCGAGTTCCAACGGCGGCGGCCACATCCAGCTCGGGGGGAACCAGGTAGTCGAATAGCCGGTCCAAGTGGGGAACCGCGGTCTCCAGCAAGACGCGTGCGACCGGCGCAGACACACCGGCACCGGCCACCCGGCGGGTGGCGGTGGTGGGGGCGTCCAGGAGCACGCCCTGTGCGGGCGCGCCCGCGGTGACGGCGTCGCCCATGGCCTCCTCCCCCGATCCGCGCCGTCAGCAGGCCGCGCGCAGCGCGTCGGCCCGGTCGGTGTTCTCCCAGGTGAAGCCGGGCCGCCCGAAGTGGCCGTAGGCGCTGGTGGCGCGGTAGATCGGACGCAGCAGGTCGAGGTCGCGCACGATCGCGGCCGGGCGCAGGTCGAACACCTGCTTGATGGCGGCGGTGATCCGGTCCACGGGCACGGTCTCCGTGCCGAAGGTCTCCACGTACAGTCCCACCGGGCGGGCCGATCCGATGGCGTAGGCGATCTGCACCTCGCAGCGTTCGGCCAGGCCGGCCGCGACCACGTTCTTGGCCACCCAGCGCATGGCGTAGGTGCCGGAGCGGTCCACCTTGGAAGGGTCCTTACCGGAGAAGGCGCCGCCCCCGTGGCGGGCCATGCCGCCGTAGGTGTCCACGATGATTTTGCGCCCCGTCAGGCCGGCGTCTCCGGCGGGGCCGCCAATGACGAACTGGCCGGAGGGGTTGACCAGGATGTCGACGTCGGCGGTGGCCAGCTTCAGGCCCTTGGCCTCCTCCGCCTCCAATACCGGGCGGATCACCTCACGGGTGATGGCGTCGGTAAGTGCGGGGCGGGTGCGGTCGGGATCGTGCTGGGTGGAGACCACCACGCCGGTCAACGCCACGGGGGTGTCGCCGTCGTAGCCGATGGTGACCTGCGTCTTGCCGTCGGGGCGCAGGCCATCCACGATGCCTTGCTTGCGCACGTAGCCAGGCGCTCGGCCAAGCGGTGGGCCAAATGGATGGGCAGCGGCATCAGTGCGGCGGTGTCCGTGCAGGCGTAGCCGAACATGAGCCCTGGTCGCCCGCTCCCTGGAAGTCCAGCGGGTCGAGGTCACCACCGTCGTCGCGCACCTGCAGGGCCTTGTCCACGCCCGCGGCAATGTCCGGAGACTGCTGGCCGATCGACACCGACACCCCGCAGGAGGCGCCGTCGAAGCACACCTGGGAGGAGGTGTAGCCGATCGAGACGATTTCACTGCGCACAATGTCCGGAATCTCCACGTAGGCACTGGTGGTCACCTCACCGGCCACGTGCACCAGGCCGGTGGTCACCATGGTCTCCACCGCAACGTGCGCGGCCGGGTCCTGGGTGAGGATCGCGTCCAGGATCGCGTCGGAGACGCGGTCGCAGATCTTGTCCGGGTGTCCCTCGGTGACGGACTCGGAGGTGAACTGCCGCAGGGAGTTCGTTGCCTTACGTGCCATGTGTGTTGTAGTCCTTGCTGGTCGGTGGGTGCGGGGGCGTGGATGAGGCGAGTGCTGAGCGCGTCTCAGGCGTCCCACCAGGGACGCAGAGGATACCAGTGGCCGTCGGCGTCCTCACCGGGGCGGATGGCCAGGAACTGGTGGATCTGAATGCTGTTGCGCTCGAAGTTCCAGCGGGCGCCGGCCATGTACAGTCCCCACAGGAGGGCGGTCTGGGAGCCGCCGGATGCGACGGCCTCGTCCCAGTGGGCCTGCAGGTTGCGGCACCAGTGCTCCAGAGTCAGGGCGTAGTGCTGGCGCAGGTTCTCCGCGTGCACGATCTCCAGGCCGGCGTCGTGCAGGTGGGTCATGACCACCCCGGGGGCGGCGAGCTCCCCGTCGGGGAAGATGTAGCGGCCCACGAAGCGCCGGCACCGTTGCGTTGGCTGGAGTCGCGCCGCGTGATCTGGTGGTTCAGCAGCCGTCCGCCGGGGCGCAGCAGGACGAACATGGTGTGGAAGTACTCGTCGTAGTGGTGTACGCCCACGTGCTCCATCATGCCCAGCGAGCAGATACCGTCGAAGTCGCGCTCCGGCACTTCCCGGTAGTCCATGACCCGTGCCTGTGCCAGGTCGGCCAGTCCCTCGCGGGCGAGCCAGGCGTTGGCCCAGCGGGCCTGCGGCTCGGACAGAGTCACGCCGATGGCGCGGATGCCGCGGCGGGCGGCGGCGACGAGCACCGATCCCCAGCCGCACCCAATGTCCAGCAGTCGCTGCCCGGGAGCCAGGTCCAGCTTGTCCAGCACCAGGTTGATCTTGCGGCGCTGCGCGTCCTCCAGAGGCGTGCCCGGGGAGTCGAACAGGGCGCAGGTGTAGGTCATGGACGGCCCCAGCACCAGCGAGTAGAACCGGTTGGAGCGGTCGTAGTGGGAAGTGACCGTCTCCTTATCCGCCGTCTCGGTGTGTGGGCGCACGCCCGCCAGGGCGCGGCGCCAGGCCGGCGGAGTCTCGATCTGAGGCACCTCGGGGCGGTGCAGTCCCGCGCGGCGCAGTAGACGAGAAATGGCGCGCATGCCCGCCGGGGTGGGGCGGCGCAGGTGGTGCTTGCAGGCCTGCAGGCTGTCGAAGGCGGCGTAGGGGTTGCCCGGCTCGATGCCGGGCGCGAGCAGCTCACCGGTGATGTAGGCGCGGGCCAGACCGAGCTCCCCCGGGGCGGTGGCGATGTAGATCAGGGCGCGCGGCGACTTGACGTGCAACTCCACGGTGGCGTCGCGTGGGCCGACGGTGGAACCGTCGTAGGCGGTGATTCGCAGGGGCAGCGGGGGCGTGGTCACCGCCTTCACCAGGTCGGCCACAGTCGGGGTGCTCGTCCCGTTCCTCGTCATGCAGGTCACTTCCGTGCGCGTTACCGCTAGGGCGGGGCCTCGCGCCGGGCCCCGCCCGCTCATCGTATGACCACGCGACCGGGGCCTAAAACGGACTGGCGGGCCTGGATGCGGAAACGGCCGTGAGAAAGAAGACGCCGGCGGCGGGCCCCGGGCGGCGGGGTGACCGGGCCGACCGGGTCAGTCGGAGGCGGTCAGGCGGGCCGCGATCAACTCCACCAGTGCCTCGCCGACCTCCTGCTTGGTTCCGTGTGCGCGGGCGACCTCCGCGCCGTCCGCGTCCAGGACGACGACGGCGTTGGGCACGTCGCCAAAGCCCCGGTCGGTGCCGACGGCGTTAACGGCCAGCAGGTCGGCGCGCTTGCGGCGGGCCTTGGCGGCGCCGTGCGCCAGCACATCGCCGTCGGCGTCCCCGGTCTCGGCGGCGAAGCCACCACCAGGGTGCGCCCGCCGTCCTGGCGCGGGGGGTCGGTGACCAGGCCGGCCAGAATGTCGGGGTTCTCCACCAACTGGATGACGGGCCCCGCCTGGCGCGGTGGCTCGCCCTCGCCCCCGGAGGGGCTCAGCGCGTGCTTCTTAAGCTTGGTGTGGGCCACCTGGGCGGGCCGGTAGTCGGCGACGGCGGCAGCCATGACCACGGCATCGGCATCCGCGGCGGCGGCGCGCACCGCGTCGCGCAGCTCCATGGCGGTGGTGACCGGCACGATCTCAACCTGTGCGGGCAGCTCGGCCAGTACCGCCGGCTCGGCATGCGCCGACACCAACGTGACGCGGGCGCCGCGGGCGGCCGCGGCGGTCGCGATCGCACAGCCCTGTCGGCCGGAGGAGCGGTTGCCAGGTAGCGTACCGGTCCAAGGGCTCACGGGTGCCGCCGGCGGATACGACCAGGTGCCGTCCGGCCAGAGCATCCGGAGCGGGGGCCGCGGGGGTGTGGGCGGCTTCGAGCACGTCCAGGGCGCGGGCGACGATTTGCTCGGGCTCGGGCAGCCGTCCGGCCCCGTGGCCGGTGCCGGTCAGTGGGCCCGCGTCGGGGTCGATGATGGTCACGCCCCGCCGACGCAGGGTGTCCACGTTGTGGCGGGTGGCCGGGTGGTTCCACATTTGGGTGTGCATGGCCGGTGCCATCACCACCGGGGCGGTGGTGGTCAGCAGGGTGGCGGTGAGCAGGTCATCGGCCCGCCCGGTCGCGGCCCGGGCCAGCAGGTCTGCGGAGGCGGGGGCCACCAGCACCAATTCCGCCCACTCCCCCATCTGCACGTGTGCGACGGCGGCGGCGTCATCGAATACCCCGGACTGCACCGGCGCGCCGGTGACCGCGGCCAGCGCCGGGGCACCGATGAAGCGCAGCGCGGCCGCCGTCGGCACCGTGCGCACCTCGTGTCCGGCCGCGCGCAGCAGCCTGATGATGGACGGGGCCTTGTAGGCGGCGATTGAGCCGGACACGCCCACGACGACGCGCCGCGCCCGGGGCGCATATGCGTCCCGGGCGCGAGTGGTCTGCGGGTTCACGATGATCGGTGACGGGCGGCGTCAGAACTGGATGTCGTCCAGGCCGGTGCCGGGCTCGTCCGATCCGCCCAGGTCGATCGGTGCATCCAGCGAGATGTCGGAGAACATGTCCTCCTCGGCGGCACGGCGAGCCGCCTCGGCCTCGGCGCGCCGGGCGCGGGCCTCATCCCCGGAGATGACCTGGAGCTTGTCCTCGGCGACCTCGCGCAGGGCGATGCTCAGGGCCTTCTCCTCGTTGTCGGCCTCTACCAGCGGGCCGAAGTAGTCGAACTGGTTGTCCTCGAGCTGCTGGTTGTAGCTGTTGATCTGCCGCGCGCGCTTGGCGGCCTCCACCACCAGCCCGTACTTGGAGTCGACCTTCTCCAGGAGGTCGTCAATGGGAGGGTTGGTGATTCCCTCGGGGTCGGCAGAGGTTCCGAGCATGTGCTTGTCTCCCAATGTGTTCTGGTACCGGTTCGGGTGCGTATCCGGCCGGGTGCTCACGCCCCCGACGCATCGCCGCACCGCAAGCACCCTAGTCTAACGGCTCAGTCCGAGCACATCCTCCAGCTCGTCCGTGGCACGTGCCACGGTGTCGTTGACGATGATGCGGTCGAACTCGTCGGCGGCGGCCAGTTCCACCCGCGCGGTTTCCAGGCGGCGAGCGCGTTCGGCCGGATCCTCGGTGCCGCGCCCGGCCAGGCGGGACACCAACTCCTCCCAGCTGGGCGGAGCGATGAAGATCAGCTGCGCCTGCGGCATGGAGCGCGCACCTGCCGGGCGCCGGCCAGGTCGATCTCCAACAGGGCGGGGCGGCCCGCGTCGAGCTGCTCCTGCACCGGCCGGCGGGGGGTGCCGTAGCGGTGGGTGCCGTGCACCAGCGCCCATTCCAGCATTTCGCCGGCCGCCACCAGGCGGTCGAACTCGGCGTCGGAGACGAAGTGATAGTGCACGCCGTCGCGCTCGCCCGGGCGGGGGGCGCGCGTGGTGGCGGACACCGACACGAACAGGTCGGGGTGGCGGCGTCGCAACTCGGCGACGAGCGTGCCCTTCCCCACGGCGGTCGGCCCGGCGATCACGGTGAGCCGGGCGGGCGGCACCTGGGCTGCGGTCATGGGCAAATCATGCCTCCTTCCGCGCCGCTCACGCGCGCAGCGCGGTCGCGGCCGCGGCGGCGGACCGGGTGGCGGCCCGTCGCAGCTGCGCGGGATCGGGTCCGGCACCCAGCACGCCGCGGGAAGACGACGCCAGCACGTGGCGCGGGCGGGCCCGAAGACCGCCTGCAACTCGGCTGCGCCGGCGCCCTGCGCTCCCACGCCGGGGGCCAGCAGCGGCCCGTTGGCGGCCAGCAGGTCCAGGTCCAGCTCGCGTACGGCGTCGCCGACGGTGGCGCCGACCACCAGGCCCACGCTGCCGAGCTCACCGGCGGCGCGGGCGGCGGCGTTGGAGCGGCCGCCCCGGCGACCACCTCGGCGGCTACCGCCGCCCGGAGGCGGTGCGGGCATGCTGCACGGCCGCACCCTCCGGGTTGGAGGTCAGCGCCAGCACGAACACGCCCCGCCCGGTCGCCGCGGCCGCCTGGAGGGCGGGCGTCAGCGAGCCGTACCCCAGGTATGGGGAGACGGTGATGGCGTCGGCGGCCAGTGGGGCGTCGGCGGCCAGGTAGGCCTGGGCGTACCCGGCCATGGTGGAGCCGATGTCGCCGCGCTTGACGTCCAGGATGGTGAGCGTGCCGGACTGCCGCAGAGCGGTGAGCACCTCCTCCAGGACGGCGATGCCCGCCGCGCCGTGCCGCTCGAAGAAGGCCGACTGCGGCTTGACGGCCGCGACCCGACCGCCCAGGGCCTCCACCACGCGCAGGGAGAAGTCCCGCAGTCCGGCGGGCGTGTCCGGCAGGCCCCAGGCCTCCAGCAGGACGGCATGCGGATCGATGCCCACGCACAGCGGGCCGTGGGTCGCCATGGCGGCGGCCAGCCGCACGCCGAAGGACCGCGTTCCTGCGGCGGCGTCGACGGCGGAAGCCTGCGAGCTCATGCGGTCACCTGCGCGGCGGCGCGGCGCTGCATCCGGTCGGCGTCGTGCTGCTGCAGGCTGCGCACCCCCATCGGGCCGGCCAGCTGCGCCTCCAGCGCCTGCACCGCCGCCTGCAACTCCTGCACGGTGGTGATGATGGGCTTGTCGGCGCTGGTGGTGGCGGCGCGGATGGAGTAGCCGTCGGCACGGGCGCCCTGCCCCTTGGGAGTGTTGATGACCATGTCGATGGCGCCGGACTCGATCAGCCCACGATGGTCTGCTCGCCGTGGGCGCCTGCCCCTCGCTGACCTTGCGGACGGGGGTGGCCGGGATACCGTTGCGACGCAGCACCTGCGCGGTGCCGGCCGTGGCGTAGATGGTGAACCCCAGTTCGGCCAGCCGGGCGACGGGCAGCACGATGGCACGCTTGTCCCGGTCGGCGACGGACACGAACAGGGCGCCCTCGTTGGGCAGGCCGCCGTAGGCGCCGTCCTGCGACTTGGCGAAGGCGCGCGGGAAGTCGACGTCGAATCCCATGACCTCGCCGGTGGAGCGCATTTCCGGGCCCAGCACGGTGTCAACCACCCGGCCCGACGGGGTGCGGAACCGCTTGAAGGGCAGCACCGCCTCCTTCACGGCGATGGGGTCCAGCGGATCGGTGACCGCGGCGTCGTGGGCGGGCAGGCGGCCGGAGGACCTCAGGCCGGCAATGGTATCGCCGGCCATCAGCAGGGCGGCGGCCTTGGCCAGCTGCACGCCGGTCGCCTTGGATACGAAGGGCACGGTGCGCGAGGCACGCGGGTTGGCCTCGATCACGTACAGGGTGTCGGAGACCAGCGCATACTGAATGTTGATCAGCCCGCGCACACCCACCCCGGCGGCGATGGCCTCGGTGGAGCGGCGGATGCGGGCGATCTCCGTGTCCGACAGGGACATGGGGGGCAGCACGCAGGCGGAGTCGCCGGAGTGGATGCCGGCTTCCTCGATGTGCTCCATGACACCGCCGAGGAATAGTTCGGTACCGTCGTAGAGGGCGTCGACGTCGATCTCGATGGCGTCGTCGAGGAAGCGGTCGATCAGCAGGGGGCCGTTGGCGTAGGCGCCGCCGGCCTCCGCGGAGGCGCGGGAGAGGTAGTCGACCAGACCGTCACGGTCGTAGACGATCTCCATGCCGCGCCCACCCAGCACGTAGCTGGGGCGCACCAGCACCGGGAAGCCGATCTCGGTGGCCACCGCGAGGGTCTGCTCATCGCTCAGTGCGGTGCCGTGGGCGGGAGCCGGCAGCCCGGCGCGCTCCAGCACGACGCCGAACACCTCCCGGTCCTCGGCGGCGTCGATCGCCTCCGGGGTGGTGCCCAGGATGGGCACGCCCGCCGCCTTGAGCCGGGCCGCCAGGGACAGGGGCGTCTGCCCACCGAGCTGCACGATCATGCCGGCCACCGGGCCGGCCGCCAGCTCCGCCTCGTATACCTCCATGACGTCCTCGAAGGTCAGGGGCTCGAAGTACAGGCGGTCGGAGATGTCGTAGTCGGTGGAGACGGTCTCCGGGTTGCAGTTGACCATGACGGTGTCGTAGCGCTCGGACAGGGCCATGGTGGCGTGCACGCAGGAGTAGTCGAACTCGATGCCCTGGCCGATCCGGTTGGGGCCCGCGCCCAGGATGATGACGGCCTCCCGCTCGCGCGGGGCGACCTCCGTGGTCTGGTCGTAGCTGGAGTACAGGTAGGGGGTATTGGCGGCGAACTCGGCCGCACAGGTGTCCACCGTCTTGTACACCGGCCGCAGCCCGAAGGCGTGGCGGACCTCGCGCACCGTGTCCTCGCCGATGCCGCGCAGGGAGGCGATCTGGCGTCGGAGAAGCCGTGTCGCTTGGCGCGCTGCAGCAGCTCGGCGGTCAGCGCCGGAGCCGCCTGGACCTGTTCGGCGAGCTCCTGCAGCAGGAACATCTGGTCCAGGAACCACGGGTCGATCGCGGTGGCCTCGAACAGCTGCTCCAGGGTGGCGCCGCCGCGAATGGCCTGCTGCAGGTCCACCAGGCGGTGCTCGGTGGGGGTGCGCAGCGATTCGATGAGAGCGGGCAGTTGCTCGGGGGTGGGGGCGGTGCCGTCCCAGTGGAACACCGTGCCGGACTTGTCGATGGAGCGCATGGCCTTTTGCAGGGCCTCGGTGTAGCAGCGGCCCAGGGCCATGGCCTCGCCCACCGACTTCATGGTGGTGGTCAGGGTCGGGTCGGCGCCGCGGAACTTCTCGAAGGCGAAGCGCGGCACCTTGACCACCACGTAATCGACGGCCGGCTCGAAGGAGGCGGGGGTGGAGCCGGTGATGTCGTTGGGGATCTCGTCCAGCGTGTAGCCGATGGCCAGGCGGGCGGCGATCTTGGCGATGGGGAAGCCGGTGGCCTTGGAGGCCAAGGCGGAGGAGCGGGACACCCGCGGGTTCATCTCGATGACGATGACGCGGCCGGTGTTGGGGTGAACCGCGAACTGGATGTTGCAGCCGCCGGTGTCCACGCCCACCTCCCGGATGACGGCGAAGGCGATGTCCCGCAGCTGCTGCAGCTCCCGGTCGGTCAGGGTCAGGGCCGGCGCGATGGTGATGGAGTCGCCGGTGTGCACGCCCACAGGGTCGACGTTCTCGATGGAGCAGACCATCACGCAGTTGTCGACCTGGTCGCGCATGACCTCCAGCTCGATCTCCTTCCAGCCGAGGATGGATTCCTCCAACAGCACCTCGGTGGTGCGGGAGTCGGCCAGGCCCTGCCCGGCGATGCGCTCGAGGTCCTCGGCGTTGTAGGCGAAGCCCGAGCCCAGCCCGCCCATGGTGAAGGAGGGGCGCACCACCACGGGGTAGCCGCCGAGGGCCTCCACCCCGGCATGGCACTCCTCCATGCTGTGGGCGATGACGCTGCGGGCCACCTCGGCGCCGCAGCGCTCGACCACGCGCTTGAACTCCTCGCGGTCCTCACCGGCGTTGATGGCCTCGGCCCGCGCGCCGATCAGCTCCACGCCGTACTTGTCCAGCACCCCGGACTCCACCAGGCTCATGGCGGTGTTCAAGGCGGTCTGGCCGCCCAGGGTGGGCAGGAGGGCATCGGGGCGCTCCTTGGCGATAATCGCCTCAACGACCTCGGGGGTGATGGGTTCGACGTAGGTGGCGTCGGCCATGTCCGGGTCCGTCATGATCGTGGCCGGGTTGGAGTTGACCAGGATGACGCGGATGCCCTCGGCGCGCAGTACGCGGCAGGCCTGGGTGCCGGAGTAGTCGAACTCGCAGGCCTGGCCGATGACGATCGGACCGGAGCCGATGACCAGGACGGAGGAGATGTCGGTACGGCGAGGCATCAGGCGTTCTCCTCGGTGTCGGTGTTGGTGACGGGGGCGGTGGTTCCGGCTGTGGCGACCCGGTGCTCATGCATCATGCGGATGAAGCGGTCGAACAGGTGCTCGCCGTCATGGGGGCCGGCGGCGGCCTCGGGATGGAACTGGACGGAGAAGGCGGGCAGGTCCAGGGCGCGCAGGCCCTCGACCACGCCGTCGTTGAGGTCGATGTAGCTGACCTCCACGCGCCCGTAGCGACCGGAGTCGAAGGGTGCGGTGGAGGGACCGTCGGTGGGGGCGTCGACGGCGAAGCCGTGGTTGTGGGAGGTGATCTCCACCCGGCCGGTGGCCCGGTCCAGGACCGGCTGGTTGACGCCGCGATGCCCGTAGCCGAGCTTGTAGGTGCCGTAACCGAGCGCCCGGCCGAAGATCTGGTTGCCCAGCAGATGCCGAAGAAGGGGATGCGCTCATCCAGGACGCCGCGCAGTAGGGCCACCTCGGCGTCGGCGGTGCCCGGGTCGCCCGGGCCGTTGGAGAAGAAGACGCCGTCGGGGTGCAGGGCGCGGATCTGTTCCAGGGTGGTGGACTGCGGCAGCACATGCACGCGCACACCCCGCTCGGCCAGCTGCCAGGGGGTGCGGGCCTTGATGCCCAGGTCGATGGCGGCGACGACGGCGACCGGCTCCTGACCGGTGAACTGGCCGCTGGGCTCCACCACGTAGGCCTCGGTGGTGGTCACCTCGGCGGCGAGCGCCTGGCCGGCCATGGCCGGGGCGGCGCGCACGGCGTCGAGACAGGTCTCCAGCGCCGCCTCGGAGGGGGCGGAGCGGGGGTGCTCGGCGACGTCGGCGGGCAGGGCTTCCCCGGAGAAGATGCCGGCGCGCATGGCGCCCCGCTCGCGCAGGTGGCGGGTCAGGGCCCGGGTGTCGATGTCGCAGATGCCGACCACCCCGTGGGTGACCAGTTCGGACTCCAGCTCACGTTTGGCCCGCCAGGAGGAGGCGCGGCGGGCGGGATCGCGCACCACGAAGCCGGCCACCCAGATGCGGTCGGACTCGCCGTCCTCGTCGTTGACGCCCGTGTTGCCGATGTGTGGGGAGGTCATCACCACGATCTGCCGGTGGTAGGAGGGGTCGGTGAGGGTCTCCTGGTAGCCGGTCATGCCGGTGTTGAAGACGATCTCGGCGACGGTGGAGCCGGTGGCGCCGTAGGAACGGCCCACCAGGGTGAAACCGTCCTCCAGGACCAGCAGTGCCGGGGTGCGCTCGACCGGGGCGCCGGCGGGTAGTGCGGGGCTGGCGAAGCCGCCGTACGCTGCCGGGGTCGCGGGGGTGGGGGCGCTCATGCGTGCTCCTTCTGTTCGGTCTGCTCGATGGGCCGGCCGGCCAGAACGGTCGGGCGGCCGTGAAGGAAGGTGGCCCTGACCTGACCGGGCAGCTCCATGCCGGCGTAGGGGGTGTTGGTGGAGCGGGTCCACTGGGAATCCGGGTCGACCACCCGGCGCACGTCGGGGTCGACCACCGTGAGGTTGGCACTCTCACCGACGGCCAGCGGCCGACCCTGGTCGCTCAGCCGACCGATGCGGGCAGGCGTTTCGGACAGCACGCGGGCCACGTCCCGCCAGGTCATGCGTCCGGGCTCGACCATGGTGGCGATGATGATAGGCAGGGCGGTCTCCAGACCGGTCATGCCGAAGGCGCCGGCCTGCCACTCGCAGTCCTTGGACTCGCGCGGGTGGGGGGCGTGATCGGTGCCGACGACGTCGATGGTGCCGTCGGCCAGCGCCTGGCGTACCGCCTCCACGTCGGCGGCGGTGCGCAGCGGCGGGTTGACCTTGTACAGGGGCGAGTAGGTGCGGGCCTTCTCATCGGTCAGCAGCAGGTGGTGGGGGGTGGCCTCGGCGGTGACGTCGATGCCGCGGGCCTTGGCCCAGCGGATGATCTCCACGCTGCCGGCGGTGGACAGGTGACACACGTGCAGGCGGGACCCTACGTGCCCCGCCAGCAGGACGTCGCGGGCGATGATGGACTCCTCGGCGACGGCGGGCCAGCCGGCCAGGCCGAGCTCGGCGGAGACACGTCCCTCGTGCATCTGGGAGCCTCTGTCAGGCGGGGGTCTTGGGAGTGCTGGGCGACGACGCCGTCGAAGGCCTTGACGTACTCCAGGGCGCGGCGCATGAGCACGGGGTCGGACACGCAGTGCCCGTCGTCGGAGAAGACGCGCACCCGGGCGGCGCTGTGCGCCATGGCACCCATCTGGGACAGGTGCTCGCCCTTAAGGCCCTCGGAGACCGCGCCGACGGGATGCACATCCACCCAGCCGGCCTCATTGCCAGGCGCAGCACCTGCTCGACCACGCCGGCGTTGTCCTGCACGGGGGTGGTGTTGGCCATGGCGAACACGGCCGTGTAGCCGCCGACGGCGGCGGCGCGGGTGCCGGTGTATACGGTCTCGGCGCTCTCGCCGCCGGGCTGGCGCAGGTGGGTGTGGATGTCCACGAGGCCGGGCAGCAGTACCAGGCCGGTCAGGTCGTCGTGGCGGGTGACGTCGGCGGGGGCCTGGGCGGCGGCGTCGGGGCCGATGGCGGCAACGGTTCGGTCGATGACCAGGACGTCGGCAGGGTCCTCGCCGTAGGGGCGGACCCCGGGCAGGAGGTGGGCGGTCACAGCTGGTTCCCTTCGTCGGCGAGGAGCAGGTAGAGGGCGGCCATGCGCACGGAGACGCCGTTGCCGACCTGCTCGACCACGCGGGAGCGCGGGTCGTCGGCGGCGTCGGCGGTGATCTCCAGGCCGCGGTTCATGGGGCCGGGGTGCATGACGATGGCATGGGCGGGCATGGCGGTGCGGCGCACGGCCCCGAGACCGTAGCCGCGGGAGTACTCCCCGGGGCTGGGGAAGTAGCCGCCGCCGGCGGCGCTCATGCGTTCGCGCTGCACCCGCAGCATCATCACGGCATCGGGCTCGACGGCGGCGATGGCGGCGTCGAAGTCGTAGCAGACCTCGCAGGGCCAGTCGTCCATGCCCACCGGCAGCAGGGTGGGCGGGGCGACCAGGGTGACGTGCGCGCCCAGGGTGGTGAGCAGGTCGACGTTGGAGCGGGCGACCCGGGAGTGGAGCACGTCACCGACGATAATCACGCGGGCGCCGTCCAGGTCGCGGCCCTGGGGGGCGGGGCTGCCGTCGCCGGCGCGTGCGGAGCCGGAGGCGGGGCCGCCGGGGACGTACCAGCGGCGCAGGGTCATGGCGTCCAGCAGCGCCTGCGTGGGGTGCTGGTGGGTGCCGTCGCCAGCGTTGAGGACCGGCACGTTGATCCAGCCGGCGTGCGCGAGCAGGTGGGCGGCACCGCAGGCGGAGTGGCGCACGACCACGGCGTCGGCGCCCATGGCCATGATCGTTTGGGCGGTGTCCTTCAGGGACTCCCCCTTGGAGACGGAGGAGCCCTTGGCGGAGAAGTTGATGACGTCCGCGCTCAGCCGCTTGGCGGCGGCCTCGAAGGACAGGCGGGTGCGGGTGGAGTCTTCGAAGAAGAGGTTCACCACGGTCTTGCCGCGCAGGGTGGGGAGTTTCTTGACGGCGTGGCGCTGGGTGGCGGCCATGGCCTCGGCGGTGTCCAGCACCATCACCGCCTCGTTGTGGGTCAGGTCCTTGGCGGACAGCAGGTGCTTCATCGGGCGGCCTCCTCCGCGTCGACGATGGTGACGGCGTCGGCGGCGGCGCCGAGCTCGGTCAGGGCCACGACGATCTTCTCCGAGCGGGAGGTGGGCAGGTTCTTGCCCACGTAGTCGGCCCGGATGGGCAGCTCGCGGTGGCCACGGTCAATCAGGACGGCCAGCTGCACGGCGTCGGCGCGGCCGATGGCACCCAGGGCGTCCAGGGCGGCGCGGATGGTGCGACCGGAGAAGAGCACGTCGTCGACGAGGATGACGGTGCGGCCCTCGAGGCTCTCCCCCGGGATGCGGGTGGGCCTCGGTACGCGAATGGGGTGGCGGCCGAGGTCATCGCGGTACATGGTGATGTCCAGCGTGCCGACCGGCGGGGCGCCCGCGGGGTCGTCGTCCTCCTTGGCAGCGACTTCCAGGGCCGCGGCCAGCCGGTGTGCCAGTGGGACTCCTCCGGAGGGGATGCCGAGGAGCACCAGGTTGTGGCTGCCGCGATTGCGCTCGAGGATTTCGTGGGCGATACGGACGAGGGAGCGTTGGATCTCGGCGGCGCCGAGGATCTGCTTCCCGGTGGACTGTGGTGCGGCCACGGTGCGTGGACCTCCTTCTCCGCCTCACTGGACGGGCTTCAAGGATGTCGTTCGGGGCGATGTTAGCGCAGCACCCAGGGCGGGCGCGGCCGCCGTCCGCCCGGTGGATGGGCGCTGCCCGCCGAAACCGGCACGCCGGGGCCGACGTTGCGTACACGAGTTCTGCCTGATACACGAGTTTTGGAGCTTTGCGGGCGCTGGGCACGTGCAAAGCTCACTGTGGTCCTGGCGAAAACACATGTGTTTGTGGCGGCGAACGCGTGGGTGAACACAGCGCATTGGCGGATAATGGAGCAGGTGCTGAGCCACTCGGACTCGGGCCGCCCGGCAGAGGAGCCGACCATGACAAACGGAAACACGGGAACTCTCCCCATGCAGACGGGCCTCCAATCGGTGCTGACGCGGATCGCTCTCATCGCGCTGACCATCGCGGTTCTCGCATCCGCCGGGTTAGGCGCCTGGGTTGCCTTCGTGTACGACGGCGGGACGCCCACGCTGATCCCCTTCGCCGTCGTCGGGCTGCTGGGCGGGTTGTTCGCGCTGTGGGGCCTGTCCGAGCAATCGGCGAGATGGATCGGCCTGGCGGCCGTGCTTCAGGTGCTCGCACCGACGGGTGCGGCCTGGGCGGCGAGCCTGATCCTCGCGGCAGTCGGAGTCGTTGTGCTGGTGATGCAGTCGAGGTCCGGTCGGCGCCTTCCCGGCCACCGGCACGCCCATGCCTAGGATGCGGCGTCGCTCGACGGCGAAGACCGCGTGAGATCGGGTCCGGCTTGGGCTGAGCTGCTCAACGCAGCACCTCGGCCAGCGTGAGCGGCGTGCGCCCGGTGAGCGCGCGGACGTCGTCGGTGACGGCGGAAAGCTCGCCGGAGGCGATGGCCGTGTAGGTGGAGACCCAGGCGTTGACCTGCCAGTCGGGCGCGCCATAAACCTGCCGCGAGGCATAAGCCTCCTTAAGGCTCTGCTCCCGGTAGACGGTTCTGCGCCCGGTGACGGCGGTGATGGTGGCGGCGGCCTCGGTCAGGGTGAAGGCCTCCGGGCCGGTCAGATCGTAAGTGGAACCGGCGTGGCGGTCGTTGCCGGCCGCCGTGTCCGTGAGGATGGCGGCGGCACTGCGGGCGACGTCCTCGCGGGCGACGGCGCCGACGCGCCCGGAGCCTGCGGGGCCGGCGATGACGCCGTCGACGGCCAGGTCGGGAATGAAGTCGGCGTAGAAGGAGTCCCGCAGGAAGGTCCAGGCCATCCCGCTGGCGCGCAGGTGCTCCTCGGTGGCCCAGTGGGTGCGGGCCAGGGTGAAGGTGGCCTCGGGCACGGCGGCGAGGAAACTGGTGTAGACCACGTGCCGCACCCCAGCGGTGGCAGCGGCGTCGATGAATGTCTGGTGCTGCTCGAGGCGGTCGGCGCTCTCGGCGGCCGAGACCATGAACAGCAGGTCCACGCCCTCCAGGGCGCGTACGGCGGCGTCGGCCTGGCCGTAGGAGGCGACGGCGACGTCGTCTGCCCAGGTGGGAGCCTTCGCCGGATTGCGCACCAGTAGGCGCTGGCGCGCTCCGAGGTCGTGCAGCAGTTCGGCGACGTGGCCGCCGACCTTCCCGGTGGCGCCGGTGACGGCAATCGTGACGGGGCTGGAGGGCGCAGAGGCGTTCATGGCACCTGTCTACCCCACTCCCCCGCGAAACCGGCACCAGTAACACACCGAGACCGGCACTAATGACGTACCGCGGTCGGCTTGGCGCTCGGTGCTTCAGCGCCAGGTCCCACGCCAGTCGTACAGGGGTGCGGTGGTCTGGTACTCGCGAAGCTCGACGATCCGGCCGCTGGCGGATCGGGCGATAGAGGCACCATCGAAAACGGTGCGTCGCCCCTCCCAGGTGCACTCGAAGGACCACTGTGCAGCCTCCCGATCGCCGGTGATGAAGTGGTCGGTGATGTCCCACCGGTGCACAATCCCACCGGCGGCGAACCACTCCTGCGCCCAGCGCCGCACCCAGTCGCGTCCCCGGTACACGGGGCCGTAGCACTCGACGATTACGCAGTCCTGCGTGACCGCGGCGGCAATACGGTCAACGTCGTTTGCAACCCAGGCGTCGATGTAGTCGGTCAGTGCACTCACACCCGCACCATAACCGGTGACCGGGCAAGCCCTTGATTGCAAGTACTACTTGTCTGTGGCGGTCTCCAGCACCGCCCGGGCGGTGACCTCGTCGGTCACCAGCGCAGAGAGGTAGCCGCCGCGCAGGGCCGCCCGGATGGCCGCGACTTTGTCCTCACCGGCGGCTACGCCCACCACGAAAGGGATCTCCTTGAGCCGCTCGGGCTCCATGCACAGCGTGCGCTCACACAGCGCCGTGGGCACGTGCCGCCCCTCGGCGTCCAGGTGGTGGCCGCACACGTGTGCAACCGCGCCTCGGCGGCGGCATTCGCGCACCACCTGCGGCGTCATCCACTTGCGCAGCAGCGGGCTGGTGGACTCCCCCACCGCACCGATGCCCGTCAGGGCGACGTCACTGCGAGCGGCCAGCTCCAGAGTGGTGGCGACCTGGTCCTCTTGGCGCACCGCGCGCGCCAGGGTCAAGGAATCGAAGACCAGCGGCACGGTCAGCGACCGGTACCGGGCGCCCAGCCGCAGGGCCAGATTGCGGCACACGTCCCCGCCATCACCCAGGTCGTAGGACTCCCCCGCCGAGCCGATCATGGCCACCACGGTGGAGGCGGGCCAGGTGCGCTCGGGCATCTGGTGTACGACGGCGGCCACGGCGCGTCCGTTGGACACCGCGATCACCGAGCGCGGGCCGCAGTGCTCAAGCAGAAGCTCCGCCGCGGCCCGGGCGACGTCGGGGGTCACTCCGGGCGCGACCGGGCGGGAGGCCTCGGTGACGCGCGCCTGTTTGAGTCCGAAGGTGGAGGTGAGCTCCTCCTCGAGCGCCATCAGGCGTTCGATCGGGTGCGCGACTGTCACGCGAACAATCCCGGCGTGTCTGGCCTCGGTCAGTTTGCGTGAGATCGTCGAGCGCGAGTAGCCCAGGCGCTCGGCGATCTCATCCTGGCTGAGGTCCTGATCCCAGTACAGGTGGGCGATGTCGAGCAGCAGCCGCGTATGCTCGCGATCCAGGTTTGCGCACATAATTGCATCGTATCTCCAAACTGCTCTGATTTGGGTGCCAGCAAGCCAAGCCATTCCTGTTCTGAAGGCCACCCATCCTGACGCAAGGATGCACAGATGTGCACAACGCCCTCTTGGGGGCAGTACCGTCCCGCCCTAGCGTGAAAGCACCGCGGCGGTCGGGCCCGGCGGTGACAGCAGCCTCTCGCTGGCACCTGCCGGCACGAATACCGCTCGGTGTGTACATCGCCCCATCCGTTCGAAGGAGAACCACCATGGCAATCGTCCGCACCATTCACGGCGACGTCGACCCGTCCACCCTCGGCGTCGTCAACGCCCACGACCACCTCATCCGCGTCGGCGCGGGCGAGGTCTACATCGATCCCGACCACCTGCTGGACGATGAGGACAAGGCGGTCGAGGAGGCCGGCTACTTCGTGGACGCTCCAAGCGCTTCGCCCCCAGCGCCACCATCGTGGACATGTGCCCTGCCTCCTCCGGCCGCGGGGTGCTCAAGCTCAAGCGCGTCGTTGAGCGGGTCCCCGATCTGCAGGTCATCCAGGCCACCGGCTTCCACCAGCAGAAGGTGTACCTCGAGTGGCGCCAGTCCTGGGTCAACCAGTACACGGTCAACGAGATCGCCGATCTGCTCATCGCCGACATCGTCGAGGGCGTGGACGCGGGCGACTACATGGGCCCGCTGGTCAAGCGCACCGACGTGCGCGCCGGCGTCATCAAGTGGGCCACCGCCTACGGCAAGATCACCGACTGGGAGGTCAAGACCGGCAAGGCCGTGGCGATCGCCGCCAAGGAGACCGGCGCGCCGGTCAACACCCACGTCACCGCCGGCACCTGCGGTCCCGAGCAGGCCCGCTTCCTGATCGAGCAGGGCGTCGCCCCGGAGAAGATCGCTATCGGCCACATCCAGCGCAACTGGGACCCGTGGATCCAGGAGCAGATCACCAAGCTGGGCGCCTACGTGGAGCTCGACGGCACCAACCGCATTAAGTACGTGCCGGACAACGCGCGGGTGAACCTCATCAAGGTGCTCGGTGAGAAGGGCTACGGCAAGCAGATCCTGCTCGGCACCGACTCGGGTAAGGCCTCCTACCAGAAGGCCTACGGTTCGGTTTCCGGCGTTGACTACGACCCGGCCGTGTTCTGCCCGCGCCTGATCGACGACGAGGGCTTCGACCCCGACTACGTCCAGGACCTGCTGGTGAACAACGCCGCCACGTTCTTCGCCTTCGAGCCCCTGGCCGACTGAACGGGGCGAGCCGAATGAGCAAGTCCCCCACAACGCCCAGGCTCCAGATCGCCCTGGATACCCTGGACCAGCCCAGCGCCCTCGGTCCCCTGCAGCAGGCGGCGCCGTACGTCGACATCATCGAGTGCGGCACCATCCTGATCCTGTGCGAGGGCTACCACGCGGTGCGCAATATCCGCGCCCTGTTCCCCGACAAGCAGATCCTCGCCGACGTGCGCATCGCCGAGGCCGGCGCCAAGATCGCCCGTCTGGCCTTCGAGGCCGGCGCGGACCTGGTCTCCTGCGTGGCGGGCGCCTCCATGACCACCATCGAGCAGGTCTGCAAGGTCGCCGCCGAGTTCGACGGCGAGGTGCAGGTGGAGCTGGCCGACGAGTGGTACGACCCCGAGCGGGCCCGTGCCTGGCGTGCCGCCGGCGTGCAGCACGTCATCGTCAAGCGCTCCCGCGATCGTGAGGCCGCCGGCGACTTGTCCTGGAAACCCGAGGACATGGACCGCGTCGACGAACTGGCGGAGATGGGCTTCACCGTCACCGTCACCGGCGGCATCAACGTCCAGGACCTGCCCGCCTTCGCCGGCAGGCGGGTGGGGATTGTGATCGCCGGACGCTCAATCGTAGCCGTCGACGATCCGGCCGCCGCCGCCTCCGCTCTGCGCAGCGCCATCGACGAGGTGTGGTCATGAGCGTGGCCTCCCTAGACGATGGCATCCGCCTGGGCATCTACGAGAAGGCCCTGGTGGGTAATCCGCTGCTCACCGCCGACGACTGGGCGTCCTTCCTCGCCCAGGTGCCACAGGCCGGCTACTCCTTCCTGGACCTGTCCGTGGACGAGTCCCCGCAGCGGGAGGCCCGCCTGGAGTGGGGTCCGCGCCAGTGCCGCATGGTGCGCGAGGCCGCCGAGTCGGTCGGTACCAGCATCGGCGGGGTATGCCTGTCGGTCCACCGCCGCATCGGCCCGGGATCAGCCGACCCTGAGGTCCGGCGGCGGGCCCGCGAGGTCATGGCCCGCGGCCTGGAGCTGTGCCATGAGCTGGGTGCGCCCGTGATCCAAGTGGCGGGCTACTACGCCTACTACGAGGACCCGCACCCCGATGCCGAGCGCTGGTACGGCGAGCTGCTGGCCGATGCCGTCCCCCTGGCCTCCCGCCTGGGGGTGGTGATGGGGATTGAGAACGTCGACGGCACCGACGTCACCTCGATCCGCAAGGCCATGGAGTTCGTCGATGCCGTCGGCTCCCCCTACCTGCAGGTCTACCCGGACCTGGGCAACATCGCCGAGCAGGGGCTCGACCCCGCCGTCGAGCTGGAGGCCGGCCGCGGGCACATGGTGGCCATGCACGCCAAGGATGTGCGGCGCGGTGAGCCCCGCAGGGTGGACATGGGCACCGGCATTGTCGACTGGGACCTGTCCTTCCGGCTGCTCGCCGAGCAGCACTGGACCGGCAGACTCATGATCGAGATGTGGAACGACGACGCGCCGGACTCCGTGTCCCGCTGCGTCGTTGCCCGTGAGTTCATTGAGGATAAGGCCACCGGCGCCGGCATCACTGTTCAGCGGCCCTGAGCGCCGTCAAGCGACTCTCACGAGCCGCACGCGGCGCACCCGCCGTCACCCCCCTGACCGCCTTCGAGAACACCAGCGGCTGCAGTCAGACAGGCAGTCGCAGGCCGCTACGCGCGGCCACCCACAGCCAACCAGAAGGACCGAACAATGACGTACGACCTGACCACCATCGGTGAGGGGCAGATCCGCCTCACCTGCGAACGCGGCGACCGGCTGGCAACCGCCCGCACGCTACGTATGACCGCCGCCGGCTCCGAAGCCAACGTCGCCGGCCTGCTGAGCGAACTCGGCCGCTCCACCGCCTGGGCGTCGAAGCTGCCCAAGGGGGAACTCGCCGACCGCATCGCCCTGGAGTACTCCGCCGTCGGCGTGGACATCCGCCACACCGTGATGACGGAGGAGGGCCGCGTGGCCCTGTACTTCCTGGAGCCGGGCGAGTTCCCGCTGCCGGGCAAGGTCACCTACGACCGGCTGCACACGCCCTTCCGCACCATCACGCCGGAGGAGTTCAACTGGGACGCTCTGCTGGACACCCGCGTCGTCTTCCTCACGGGCATTACCGCCGCGCTCACCCCGGAGACCGCCCGGGTGGTGCGCTACTTCGCCGACGCCGCCGTAGAGCGGGGCGTCGACGTCGCCCTGGACGTCAACTTCCGCTCGCTGCTGTGGACCGGCGAGCAGGCGCGGGCGACCCTGGAGCCGATTGCGCGCCAGTCCTCAATCCTGTTCTGCTCGCGCACCGACGCACGCATCGTCTTCGGCATCGACAAGCCGGGGGTGGCCGCCTGCCGCGCCCTGCGCGAGGAAATGGGTGTGCCCACGGTGGTCTCCACCGACGGCCGCGCCGGCACCTACCTGTCGACGGCGGAGAAGGACCGGACCTTTGAGATCCACTCCGTCCCGGTGATCGACCGGCCCGGTGCCGGTGACTCCTTCGTCGCCGGCACCCTGCACGGCTGGCTCGACGGCGACGTCGAGCGGGGCATCGAGATGGGCACCAAGGTCGCCCAGATCGCACTGACGCACCACGGGGACCTGACCCATGTGCGTCCGGGCGAGTTGCAGGTTCTCCAGGGTTCGGACATCGTTCGCTGACAAGATCGGATTGAAATGACTACACAGGCAACGGCGCCTGCGGCGCCGCAGGGGAAGACCGCCCCTGAACAAATCGACAACCATCGCCTTACCGGTCACCAGAAGTCACTGATCGGCATGGCGATCGTGGGAAACGTGTCGGAGTTCTTCGACATGTTCCTCATCGGCTTCATCATCAACCTCCTCATCGAGGCACCTGGTTGGAATCTGACCGGCTTCCAGTCAGGAATCATTCTGGCGGGCGCCGGACTGGGCACCGTTCTGGGCTCAATCACCTGGGGCCGGCTGGCCGACATATTCGGCCGCAAGCACGCCTTCGTCTGGTGCATCGTCGTCCTGGTGGTCTTCACGGCCGCCTCCGCCTTCACCCCGGTCAATGGGTGGATCCTGTTGACCATCCTGCGCACCGGCGTGGGCTTCGGCGTGGGTGGGCTGAACATCACCTCGGTGCCCTTCGTCCAGGAATTCGTGCCCGCCAAGCAGCGCGGGCTGCTTTCCGGGCTCACGAGCGTGTTCATTCCCGCCGGCATCTTCCTGGGCGGGCTGGTCACCAAGTACCTCGGCGGCCCTCTGGGGTGGCGCGGTCTGATCGCCGTCGGCTGCATTCCCATCATCCTGCTCGCCTGGGCCCGGGTCATCCCCGAGTCTCCCCGGTTCCTGCAATCCCGCGGGCGTGAGCGCGAGGCTAAGGAGGCCTACGCCTGGGCCATGGAGATCCCCGTGGAACAGGTGGCGGACCTGCCCGAGATCAAGGAGACCTCGTCCGCCTCCTACTCGGTTATCTTCACCAAGTACCCCAAGCAGCTGCTGGTTGTCTCGCTCGGGTCCTTCTGCTTCATCCTGGGCTCCTTCACGGTGCAGTCGTGGGGGCAGACGCTGCTGGGGCAGTCCTTCAAGTTCGACGCCGGCACCGTGGCGACCCTGTTCATGTTCGTGTCCCTCGGTGACTTGCTCGGCCGCCTGGGATCGGCCTGGATCTCGGACAAGATCGGGCGGCGCTGGACGATGTTCGGCTGCGGCATGATCGGTGCGATCGGCGCGCTCATCGCCGCCTTCTCCACGCGGATGGTTTCCGGTGGGGAGATCGGCAGCGCCGGGTACGTGTTCTTCGCCGGCATCTTCATCATCATGATGTTCGGCGACGGCGCCTTCGGCATCCTCAACGCCTTCGGCGGCGAGCAGTTCCCCACCGAAGCCCGCTCCACCGGGCTCGGGCTCGGCTACGGTATCGGCGCGATCGCCAAGGTAGTGGGACCGTACTTCGTCGGTGCGCTAGTAGGGTCCGAAGAGTTGAGCTACGAGGTGGTATTCCTACCCTTCGTCATCTTCGCCGTGCTGCTCTTCCTGGGCGGGGTCATATACCTGTTCGCCCGTGAGACCAAGGGCGCTTCCCTGGAGGACATCTAGGCATCACGCAGCGAAAGCACGTCGTCGCCCCCGGATCGGATTGATCCGGGGGCGACGTCTGTGCGCTGGGCTCAGTGTTGGCCGTAGACGTTCTGGTAGCGGTCGTTCAGCCGATCGATCAGCTCCGGCTCGATCGGCACCGGCCGGCCGCCCTGCATAGCGATATGCACCGTACGCGCCACCTCCTCACACATCGCCGCCGCCTTCACCGCAGCCCGCGCATCCCGACCAATCGTGAACGGACCATGATTCGCCATCAACACCGCCGGCGACCGCGACCCCGACAACGTCTCCACAATCCCCCGCCCAATCGAATCATCCCCAATCAGAGCAAACGGACCCACCGGAATCTCACCCCCAAACTCATCCGCCATCATCGTCAACACACACGGC
>NZ_MTPX02000023.1 GCF_002154335.2 Actinomyces ruminis | reverse complement strand
CTCGTGGGAGCGGACGGCGGGCGCCGTCGGCGTGGGCCCAGACGAGGCCCTGGAGGCGGCGGCCCGGGAGATCGTCGCCGGGACGGTCGGGGCGATCGCCGCGGCCACGGCGGCTCCTTCACCGTGCAGAAGGTGACCGACGGCGTCGTCGAGGTGGCGCTGGCGGGCGCCTGCCGGGACTGCCCGGCCGCCGTGATCACCATGCACGCGCGCTTTGAGCACCTGCTGCGGCGCCGCTGCCCGTGGCTAGTGGAAGTGTGCGAGGCGCCGAGGTCCGCGAGCTAGCGGGTAAACCCCGCTCTTGCCCTCTACTACGAACTTTTGCACCCTGGTGTGCGGGAATTCGCCGTACACCAGGGTGCAAAAGCTCGCAATGGACGGGGAAAGCGTGTGCGAGGCACCCGCTTACTCGCCGCCCTGCCTGCGGGGCGTGCGGGCCGCGGCCACCAGCAGGCCGACGGCTACCAGCACGGACGCCGCGATGGGCATGGCCCACCACCAGCCGAAGTCACCGGTCACCAGGGGATTGTTCATTATCAGCGCCGGTTGCGCCCCGAAGCGGCCGAGCAGGGCCGCCACGGCCGTGCACGCCACCACGCTCAGGCTCAGTGGCGCCGCCAGGGCGCACTGTCCGCGCCTACCGACGCCTTAGTCCCGCGCCTGCAGGCGCACGGACCGCAGCCGCCCCAGGAAGGTTATGGCCGCCAGCCCCTGGCCGATCACCGCCACTAGGCTCGCCGCAATCGGCAGGGCGAGAGCCTGCCGCATGAGCTGGCGCCGCTCCGGGGAGTCCGATTCGATGACGAAGGCGTATCCCGCCCGGGTGATGACGTCGCTGCGGAAGGCGTCGCGCTGGTCCTCGGGCAGGGAACCGAATTCCGGCAGGTATATCGTGCGCACGTTCGAGGGCTCGAGCCCCAGTGCCTCCACCTGTGGATCGTCGGCAGCGAGCACCACCTCAGGCAGGTTATCGGCATCCAGCAGCTTCGACGGCGACAGCCCCGTCACCTCGGCGGTCTCCTCCACCTGGTCCGTGGCCGGAGTGAAGAAGACGCGCGTTGCCCTGTCCTCGGCACCGCCGCCCAGCAACTCGGCTGCCGCAGTGCCGGCCAGCGCAGAGGCGGGCCCGTCCTCGGGTGCAAGCGCAATAGTCCCCAGGTTGGTGAAGCACATGGCGTCGGTACAGTCCGACTCTCCCGCCGGGGCCACGCGTGGCAAATGCTGGTCCTCGCGCAAGTCGGTGAATATGAGGGCCGGCTCCATGGCCTGCGGTAGGTGTCCGTAAGCACGGCGACGTCCTGCGAGGTCAGTCCTTCCACCGTCAGCGTCTGGTCCTCCTGCTCATCGGTCCCGTTCGTGAGACCAAAGTGGAGGCTCGCACTGTAGAAGGCCGCGAAGCCGGTGAACATCATCGTAGCCATGAGCACGGGCAGCGCCACCGTGAGGCAGTGGCGCACGGCCGTGCCAGCGGTAGGCATGCGCCGCAGCCACGGCAGGCTGAGCAGCAGCACCGGGGCTGCCAGCGCCCCCACGATCACGCCCAGGATGTGGCCGGTCAGCACGCGGTGGGGCTCGGCGACGCGCAGGTACACGAGCACCACCGCCGCAATCACACCTACTGCGCCCAGCGCCACCCCGTAAGCGGGGCGCAGGTGCCAGGCCGCACCCCTGGTGTCGGCCGACCAGCGGCGCAGCCGGTCCGGCAGTGCCCCCAGCACGACGGCGAGCAGCAGCCAGACCACAATCAGGCCTCCGCTCTGCCACAGTGCCGGACGGTATCCGTCCCAGTACTGTCCCAGCGCGGAACCGATGACCCCGTGCCCGAGGCCGAGGGTCACCTGGGCGGTGATGATCCCGAGGACGCTGCCCACAAGTAGCGTCAGCGGCATACCCGCGCCGGCCAGCACCGTTGCACGCCGTGGCGTCGCTCCCGCGGCCCGCAGCGCCTCGGCGACGCGACCGGCGTGGGGCCGGTCCGCGGCCAGGGCGGCGCCGCAGGCGGCGCCGGCGCTCAGCAGCAGTAGCGCCAGCAGCACCGGGAACCCGGCCAGTTGCCGGGAGTTGACTTCCTGCACGGTTGCGCGGGCCGCCGAGTCGGCCTGCGCTACCAATACCGCACCGCTGTCGCACTGCTGGCCCATACCGACCTGCTCGCACGGGTCGGCGTCACTGAGCCAGGAGGAGATCGCCGCGCCGGCGTCGTTACCCAGGATCGCACCGGTCACCACCGTAGCCGTGGGCTCGTCCGGAGCGGCGGGATTGCGGGTAATGCCCGTAACCGTGTACTCGGCTGCGCCTTCGGGAAGATCCTCCGAGGTCAATTCCAGGCGGTCGCCCACGCTCAGACCCGTGCGCCGGGCGACCTCTGCGGAGATGGAGGCCTCGCCGTCGGCGCGCGGATACGCGCCCTGCGCAAGCATGCCGGTGCGGGAGGGGCCGCTCAGCAGGGACACCTGCGCATCGGAGGCGGCCTGCATCCCGCTCAGGGCCGCGCTGGCGCGCAGCACGGCCACCGCCTGGCCGTCGTCCACCAGCGCACGCATGCGCTCGGACAGCTCGTCGCTATCGCCGCTGACCTGGTAGCGGTAGCCGCCGAATTCGGCGCGCGTCCCGTCCTCCACTGCGGCCAGAAAGGTGGCCCTGCCGCTCAGCAGCAGAGCACCGAACAGCGCCAGGACGCCGGAAAGCAGCAGCGCCACGGTGAACAGTCCCGGACGCGCACGCACCGAGCGGGTGATCACCCGCAACTGCAGGCGGCTCACCGCTGGGCCCCGCCCGCCATGGCGCCCGCTGTGGACGGCTCGGCCACGAGATCGTGGTCGTGGATGCCCAGCACCACGTCGGCGTACTCGGCTACCACCGGGTCGTGCGTGGCCACCAGCACCAACAGGCCGTCGTCGTGGGCCAGTTCGGCGAAGCGCCGGGCGATCTCCCGGGTGGCCTGCTCGTCGACCGCACCGGTCGGCTCGTCGGCGAGCAGGACCTGCGGGGCGGTGGCCAGTGCGCGGGCGATGGCCACTCGCTGCTGTTCACCGCCCGAGAGGCTGCTCACCGGGGCGTCGGCCTGCCCGGCGAGCCCGAGCTTGTTCAGCAGCGCGGCGGCGTCGGAGACGGTGCCGACGCCGCCGCCCGCGGAGGCGAACTCCTGGCCAGCTTCACGTTCTCAACCGCGGTCAGAAACGGAACCAGCCGGTAGTCCTGGTAGACCTGGGACACGCGCCGGGCACCGCCGGTGCTAGTGAGCTCGATCGTGCCGGTATCCGGCTCAAGGTCGCCGGTGATCAGGCGGAAGAGGGTGGTCTTGCCCGAACCCGAGGGTCCCATCACCGCATGCAACTGCCCGGCCGTGAGCCGACAGGTGACGCCCCGGTAGATGACGCGCTCGCGTGTGCCGCCGTAGGCGAAGTCCACGCGATCAAATACGAGTTCCAGGCGCATGCATACTCCCGTCGTCGGGCCGGCTTCCCGTCCTTGGGCCACCCCCTTCGCACGATAGTGTCCCCCTCCCTCTGCTACGAACATTTGCACCCTGGTGTGTGGGTATTCGTCGTACACCAGGGTGCAAAAGCTCGCAATGGACGGGGAATGCGTGTGCAAGGCGCCCCGATTACCGCACCTGCCGCACGCTCACCGGCCCCGGGCCGCGTTCAGGCAGGTCGCCCCGGACGCGCGGGCGCGCTCAATAGTGCCTTCACGTCCTCGGGGTAGGGGAAGGAGCCGGGCTGGTAGGCGCACAGGGGCTCCTCGGCGTGCAGGTCCCCGGTGGTGTTGAAGGCCCGCGCCCGCGAGCCGCCGCACACGCGGTTGTATTCGCACTCCCCACACTTGCCCTTGAGCAGAGAGGTGTCCCGCACCCCGGTGAAGACCTCGCTGTTGCGGTAGATCTCCGTCAACGAGGCCTCACGCACATTGCCGGCGCTCTTCTCCAGGAAGCCGGAGGGCGTGACGTCGCCGATGTGGGAGATGAACATGAAGCCGTTGCCGCTGGAGACGGTGATCGGGGGCCGACGCCGCCGCTCGCCGTGGTCCAGCCCCAGCTCCACGATCCGCTGGCGCAGGCTGCGGTACAGCGGCCCCAGGTGCATGGCGGCGATCATGTCCTCGCCCTCGATGCCCCGCTGCGCCAGGGCGTAGCGCTGCAGGGAGACACGGCGGAAGTGGTGCCCCTCGGTGGTCTTGGCGGGCACCGCCTCACCCATGTCGTAGAAGATGTTGAGCACGTCCTCGATCTCGGCGGCGTCCAGGCTGCCCAGGTCCACTCCGCGACCCGTGGGCACCAGCAGGAACCCGGACCAGGTCATCGCCCCGTACTCGCGCACGAGCGCGGCAATATCCGGCAGCTCATGGACGTTGTGGCGGGCGACGACGGAGTTGATCTGCACCTTCATGCCCAGTTCGCGGGCCGCCTGCCAGCCGGCGACGGTCCTCTCAAAGGTGCGCTCCACGCCGCGGAAGGCGTCGTGGGTGGCGGCGGTGGCGCCGTCGAGCGACAGGGAGATGACCCCGGCGCCTGCGTCCTGGATGCGGGCCAGGGAGTCCTTGTTCAGCTTGTCCGTGCCGGAGGGGGACACCGCCATGTGCAGCCCCAGGCTCGTGCCGTAGGCGATCAACTCGGCCAGGTCGGGACGCTCGAAGCAGTCCCCGCCGGTGATGATGAAAATGACCGCCGGCTTGCCGAAGGAGGCGGCCTCATCCATCAGCGCCTTGGCCTCGGCGGTGGTCAGCTCGCGGGGGTCGCGCAGGGGCCGGGAGACGGCCCGGCAGTGGCGGCAGGCCAACTGGCAGGCGCGCGTGGACTCCCAGGTAACCAGCATGGGACGCTGCGCCGGGTCGTGGCGCTGCATGCGCACCGGCCGGGCGGTGCGAGGGCGCGTGGCGGTACTCATGCGCGGGGCTGCCGTTCGGCCCACTCGTGGGGGCTTACCCGGCAGCCGGTGTAGAAGGGGGTGTCCACACGCACATGCAGGCGGGCCTCCGTGTGGCGCTGGTGGTGGATGACGCCCTCCAGGCGGTCCAGTGAGTCGGCCTCGAAGCCGAGCACCCACTCGTAGTCGCTCATGCCGAAGGCGGCGAGCGTCGAGCCCTTGACGTCGGGGTACTTGGAAAAACCATTGCGGCCGTGGGCGGCCATGATCCGCGAGCGCTCCTCGGGTGCCAGCAGATACCAGTCGTAGCTGCGCACAAAGGGGTAGACCATGCACCAGTCGCGCGGCGCCACGCCGCCGAAGCAGGCGGGGATGTGCTTGCGGTTGAACTCGGCGGGCGTGTGCAGGCCCATGCAGGACCACACCGGCTCCAGGTAGCGGCCCAGGGCACTGGCGCGCAGGCGGTGGTTGGCGTCCTGCAGCTTCTCCGGGTCGTCGTCGAGCCACCAGACCATCAGGTCGGCGTCGGAGCGGAAGCCGGACACGTCGTACCAGCCGCGCGTGGTCACCTCGGAGACGTCCACGAAGTGGGTGGACTCCCCCACCAGGCGGCGGCGCGTGTCCTCCAGCGGCGGCAGCGGCGCGGTGAGCCGGTAGACGGCGAACAGGGCGTAGTGGTTGGCGTTGTTTACGGCGTCGAAGTCGACCTCGGCGGCGTCGCGCGGGTCGCGGTGGGGGCGGCGCTCCTCGTCGTCGAAGCGGTGCAGGCGGGGGGCGCCCTGGCCGGAGTCGACGTCGGGGTGGGAGTTCTCGTGGTCACTCATGGGGTTCTCCTTCGGTCGGGATGATTGGCGGTGGCGGTCTGGGTAGCCCACCCGGCGCGTGAGCGGGCGCCGGGTGGCGGGCCGGCAGCAGGTGGGCGGGCAGACGGTGTGGAAGGGGCCGGTGCCGGTGGTGGACTCCGGACGCACGTCCTCGCCCCGGGCGACGGCGGCCCGCTCGGCGAGCACGTCCGCCAGGGAGGCGACGAAGGCGGGGTGGGTGCCGGCCGTGGCGGCGCGCACATAGGGCAGGCCAAGGCGCTGCGCGGTCTCGCGGGCCTCGGTGTCCAGGTCGAAGACGACCTCCATGTGGTCGGCGACGAAGCCGAAGGGGGCGACGACGACGCCCGCCGGCACGTCCACGGCCCGTCCATCGGTCAGGTGTCCGGCGGCCAGGGCCTGAAGGTGGTCGTTGATGTCCGGTTCCAGCCAGCGGGCCTGGGGTGGGCCGGAGCGGGAGCAGTAGACCAGGTCCGCCTGTGGGCGCCGGCCCACGCGGGCGGCGACGGCGTCCAGCAGCACCTCGGCCAGGCGCTCGTGCTGGGCGACGTAGGAGATCTCGGTGGACAGGTCCGCGGCGACGCCGGGTTCCGGGAGGAAAGGGTGGGGGAGCCCCCCTCGGCTACCATCCGCGCCGCTCGTTCCTCGCGCCGCTCCCGCCAGCCCCGCCACGCCTTCGGGGGCCTCCCCCACCCTTCCGGTTACGGTCGGCGACCCAAATCCAACCGAGTCAGCACGTTCCTCGGCCGTGGGCGCGGACAGGCGCTCCATGGAGGTGGGGATCGAGTGGGTGACCAGCACCAGTCGGATGCCGTCAGTGCTCACGCCGTCGGACACCAGCTGGTTGAAGGCGGCGACGATGGCGTCGGTGTTGGCGGCCAGCATGCCCGGGGTGTTGTAGAAGGGGCGGGTCTTGTCCACCACCAGCTCCACCGGCGCGCCCCCGGCCCCGCCGACGCGGGCGGCGGCGTCCGCCTCCCGGCCCCGCCCAGTGCAACCGTCCTCACCGGCAGCCAGCAGCGCCAGCGCGCCGGCGACGTCCTCCCGGTACTGGCGGCAACCGGAGTAGGAGGCGTAGGCGGCGGTGGTGATGGCCAGGACGCGGCGGGCGCCGGCGTCGGCGAGCTCGCGCAGGGCCTCGGAGACGAAGGGGTGCCAGTTGCGGTTGCCGATCACCACGGGCACCCGGCTCCCGCGCGCGGCCAGCTCGGTGCGCAGGGCCGCCAGCAGTTCGGCGTTGCGGGCGTTGATCGGGGAGACGCCGCCCCAGCGGGAGTAGTGGCCGGAGACCTCGCGCAGTCGGGAGTCGGGCACGCCCCGGCCCGCGGTGGCATTGCGCATGAAGGGCAGTACGTCGTCGGGCCCCTCGGGGCCGCCGTAGGACAGCAGCAGCACGGCGTCGTAGGGGGCCAGCGGATCGGCGGCGGGGCTCATCGGGCTTCTCCGGGGGTCGCGGTGGGCAGGGCGGTCGCGGCATCGCGCAGGTCGGCGACGATTTCCGCGCCCAGCAGCAGGTCTAGGGCATCGAGGTAGTCCTGGCCGCGGCCGGCCTCGGCGGCGGCGCGGGCGGCAACGGTGGGATGGTGCAGCATGCGGGCGGCCAGGTGGTGCAGGGCGCGGGCGGCGTCACCGGCGTCCACCCGCCCACCGGCCACGTGCAGACGGGCGATCTCCTCCTCGACCAGCCCGGCGACGTGACTGCGCAGGGAGCACACGACCGGGTCCATGCGCCGTCCGGACAGCATGCGCTCGAACAGGGCGGTCTCCTCATCCACGATGGCGCGGGCGGCCTGCACCTGGCGGGCCTCGGCCGCGGGCACGGCCCGCTGCACGCTGGGCAGGTCGATCAGCTTCACGCCGGGCAGGGAGCCGACCGCCACCTCCACGTCACGGGTGAGCGCCAAGTCGAGCACCACCAAGGGGCGTCGGCGCCCGGTGACGGCGGGAGCCACCAGCTGCCGGGTGAGGACGGGCGCGCCCAGGCCCCGGCAGGTGATGACCAGATCCGCCGCCTCCAGGGCGGCGGGAAGCTCGGCGTCGTCGACGGCCCGCAGGCCCCGGCCCACGGCGAAGGCCTGCGCCCGGTCGGAGCGGGAATAGACCGCGATGTCGCTGATGCCGCGGCGGCGTAGCGCGGTGACGGTGGCGCCCGCATAGGCGCCGGTGCCCACGATCAACACGCGCATATGCGGCAGCGGCAGGTGGCGGGCGGCCAGTTCGATGCCGACGGCGACGACGGAGCGACCGGTGCCGGCCAGGCCGGTCTCGTGCGCGACGCGGCGGGAGGTCGTGGAGGCATGCTCGACGGCGCGGGTGAGGTCCGTCGACAGGGTGTCCTCCTCGGCGGCGACCCGCATGGCGCGGCGCAACTGCCCGGCGATCTCACGCTCACCCACCACCATGGACTCCAGTCCGGCCGCGGTGGCGAACAGCTGGGAGACGGCATCCATGCCACGCCAGGCGGTCAGGTCGACGGCGTCGCCGCTCAGGTCCGCACGCCGGGCCAGACAGTCCGTCACCCGCCGGCGCAGATCCTCCGCGGCGACGGCTGCGGGCGCGTCGAGCAGGAGGGCGAGCCGGTTGCAGGTGCCCAGGACGATGACGCCGCGCAGGTCGGGGACGGCGCCCATCAGGTCGGGGCCGAGGTGCGCGGCGGTCGCACCCAGGCGGGCGACCGCGTCGAGGCCCTGGGTGCGGTGGTCGGCGGAGAGGAGGTGGATCGTCACAGCGGAGGAAGTTAAGCATTGGATGCCGGTCGGGGCACAATTATCACCGGCGCAGCCGCCCGCTATTCCGACGGGTCGTCAGAAAACCCTTTCCGGCGACCCGACTGACACCGGGAAAACCGCGCCGTTCCAGCCGAAGATATTGATTGCGGAATGTCCGACCGAGCGGCCGAGCCGTTTTGTAAGGGATTGCTTAGCAACACTACGTCATGTCATTTCCGCGAGGACGAGGATCATTTCGTGACAATTTCCGTGCGGAATTCCGGTGGGGCGTGCGGTCCCGGCGGGCCGGGCACCTCCGCCCAGGGCACCACCGCCGAGCAACCGAGCCGCTCCCCCGAGCGGACCCTGCCCGGGCAGCCGATCGGCAGCGATGAGCCCGGCCCGGCCCTGCTGGAGGCCCTGGCCGGACGCCGGCCGGAGCGCACGCCCGTGTGGTTCATGCGCCAGGCAGGACGCTCGCTGCCGGAGTATCGGGCGCTGCGCGCGCGGGCGGGGGCGCCCATGCTGGACGTGTGCCTGCAGCCCGAGCTGGCGGCGCTGGCGACCCTCCAGCCGGTGCGGCGCCACGGGGTGGACGCCGCCGTCCTCTTCTCCGACATCATGGTGCCGCTGCGGCTGGCAGGCGTGGAGGTGCGCATCGAGCCGGGTATCGGGCCGGTGCTGGACGGCCCCGTGCGCGATGCGCCCAGGTGCGCCGGCTGGTGGCGCGCCAGTACGGGGAGGCGGAGCAGGCCGGAAGGGGCGCCGATGGCGCCGTGCTCGACGGTGCCGCCGGTGTGGCGGCCGTTGCTGCGGCGGTCCGCGGAGTCGTCACCGAGCTGGGCACCCCGGAGCGACCGGCCAACTCCGCGCCGAACGCGCTCCTCTCCCCCAGGGCCCGGGCGGGCCTGGCCGAATCGCACGGCGGGGCCGGTTGGACGCCCCTGCTCGGCTTCGGCGGGGCACCGTTCACCCTGGTGGCCTATCTAGCCGAGGGCCGCCCGTCGCGCGACCACCTGGCCGCCCGCACGCTTATGCACGCCGACCCGGCCGCCTGGGACGCAGTGATGACCTGGGCGGCCCACCTGACCGGCGCATTCATGGCCACGCAGGTGCGCGCGGGCGCGGCCGCCGTGCAGTTGTTCGACTCCTGGGCCGGCGTGCTGCCCGCCGCCGACTACCGCGAAAAGGTCGCCCCCTACTCGGCGCTCGCCCTGGACGTGGCCCGCGAGGCGGTCTCCCCCACCACCGGGCGGACGGCGCCCGCGATCCACTTCGCCACCCGCGCCGGTCACCTGCTGCCCGAGCTGCACCGCACCGGGGCCGACGCCGTCGGCGTGGACCAGTGCACCGATCTGGCCCGGGCCGGCACGCAGGTCGGGGACCGCCCGGTGCAGGGCAACCTGGACCCGGCGCTGTTGGGTGCGCCCTGGGAGGTGCTGGCGCGGGGCGTGGACGCCTGCCTGGAGGCGGGCCGGACCGCGCCCGCCCATGTGTTCAACCTCGGACACGGGGTGCCGCCGTCGACCGACCCGGATGTGCTCACTCGGGTCGTGGCGTGCGTGCACGGCTCGCAGGATTGGGAACGCACCGCACTGGTGGGATGGATGGTGAGTCATGAGCGAGCAGCTGACGGAGCGCCGTGACGCGCTGGTGGTCGGCGGCGGCATCGGTGGGCTGGCGGCCGCCTGGGAACTGACGCGCGCCGGGCTGCGGCCGCTGCTGGTCGAGGCCCGCGGCTACACCGGCGGGCTCGTGGCCGGCGGCAGCATCGGCGGGGTGCGCATGGACCTGGGGGCGGAGGGCTTCGTCGTCCGCGGTGACGCGATTACGCAGATGGTCGACGCGCTCGGGCTGGAGGTGGTCGGGCCCGCGGGCGGTGGGGCACGTCTGTTCCTGCCGCCACTGGACGACGCCGACGCGGCCGACCCGGCGGACCCGGCCCGCGGCTGGCGACTGCACCGCTTCCTGCGCGACGCCTACCTGGCATTCCTGCCGACCCGCTCGCCGACGACGTCGTGGCCGTGATCGGAGCCGAGGGGGCCGCCCGCGCCGCCCGGGACGCCGAGCTCGACGGGACGGTGGGCACGTCCCCGCAGGACCCGGCGGACCTCGCCGCCTTCGTACGCACCCGCATGGGCGAGGCCGTGTTGGAGCGACTGGTGCGCCCAATCGTCGCCGGCATTCATACCGCCGACCCGGCCGATCTGGCCACCGACACGGTCGCCCCGGGGCTGCGGGAGGCGACCGTCCGTCTGGGCTCCTTGCAGGCGGCGGTCGGGGAGCTGCTGGAGCGGCGTCGGGCCCGGCGGCGGGGTGGTGGCGCCGCGGACGTGACCGTCGAGGGCGGACTGTTCCGCCTGACCGACGCCCTGCGGGAGGCGATCGAGGCGGCTGGCGGGCAGGTGGTCACCCGCACCGGCGCGCAGTGGCTGCGGCCGGCTGCCGACGCCACGGGCGACTGGGAGGTGGGGATTGCACCGACCACGCACGGGGAGACGCCGTCGGCCGAGCCGGTGGCGGCCGGGCCGGAGCGGGTGGTGCGCACGCCGCGGGTGGTGCTGGCCTGCTCGGCGGGCGCGGCACTGCGGCTGCTGGCGGGTGCGCCGGGAGTGGACACGCGGTTGGAAGTACCGGTCGGCTCCCCGATCGCCCGTTTCACCCTGGTGGCGCGTGCCCCGGAGCTGGCCGCGCGCCGGTGGGTTCCGGGCTGCTGGTGGCCCCAAGCGCGCCCGGGCGGCGCCGGTGCGGGCGAAGGCGCTGTCGCACCTGTCGGTGAAGTGGCCGTGGATCGGGGAGCAACTGCACCAGCTGCACGCCGACGATGCGGGCGCGCCGGAGGGAACGGTGCACGCGCTACGGCTGTCCTACGGGCGGCCGGGCGAGCCACGGCCGCAGGTGGAGCTGGCCGACGCGCTCGCCGACGTCAAGGTCTTCACCGGTGTGCGTATCCGCAGCGAGGACGTCATCGACTCGCTGTTGGTGCGCTGGGATGGGACACTGCCGCCGGTCACGCCCGCCTACCGCGAGCGCACCCGGCGCCTGCTGGCGCAGGTCGAGCCGCTGGCGGGCCTGGCGGTCACCGGGGCGTGGGTGGCAGGGACGGGCATCGCCGCCGTTATCGCCCACGCCCGCGAGCAGGCGGCCGAGTTGGCGGGCAGTACCACCGGCGTCGAAGAGGAGGGGCGCGCATGAGCACCGCAACGACCATTGGGGCGGGCCCGGCGTCGGCGCGGACAGTGCGCCTGGGCACCCGCGGCTCGGCGCTGGCGGTGGCCCAGTCCACCCAGGTGGCACGGGCGCTGGCCGCCGCCTCCCGGCGGATCGGGGCCGACCTGGAGGTGGAGCTGGTCCGGATCCGCACCCGCGGCGACGTCGACGCCACCCCGCTGACCCGGCTCGGCGGGGTGGGGGTGTTCGCGGCCGCCTGCGGCGAGCGCGTGCTGGCGCCCTGGAGGTGGAGCTGGTCCGGATCCGCACCCGCGGCGACGTCGACGCCACCCCGCTGACCCGGCTCGGCGGGGTGGGGGTGTTCGCGGCCGCCTGCGG
>NZ_MTPX02000074.1 GCF_002154335.2 Actinomyces ruminis | reverse complement strand
CAAGCCCCCCAGCGCCAATGGTACTGCCCCCGACAGGCGGGCGGGAGAGTAGGACACCGCCGACACACGCACCAACCCACACCCACAAACACAACCAACAAAAACACAACGCGATAGAAACACGCACCACAATCTCCCGGGATCGCCATAGAAGTCGCCCGCAGGTAGGCTTAGGCTCATGGCACGAAGCGCTGAGAGCGCTGGCCAAAGAGCGAGAAAGAAGGACCATGGCGTACGACAGGCGTGAAGACCGTTCCAGCTCCGGGAACCGCCACGGCAGGGGTGGAGACCGGCACGGTTTCCGCCGTCGGGATGACGAACAGCCGCGCTCACGCTCCGGCCAGGGGCATAGGCGCGGGGCCGGCAACGAAGGATTCGGCCCGCGGGACGACGAGGGCCGGTATCGCGGCAAGGCGCGTGGCCGCAGGCAAGACGGCGGCCACGGACGGGGGCACGGCGCCGGAGCACGTCGGCACGATGGCGATTCCCGTCCGCCGCAGCGTTCGCGTGTGCCCGAGCCTCCGGTGCGTCCGACGTGCTCCCGCAGAATCTTGAGGCTTCAGCCCGGCGCGAGCTGCGCGCGCTGGGACGCGCAAACGCGGAGAACGTGGCTCGTCACTTGGTGATGGTACAGCGCCTGTTGGACTCCGATCCGGAACTCGCGTACCAGCATGCGCGCTACGCGGCGTCGCATGCCGGGCGCGTGGCGGTAGTCAGGGAGTCGGCGGGGATCGCCGCCTACCTCTCCGGTCATTACAACGAGGCACTGCGGGAAATCCGCGCCGCCAGACGGCTTTCCGGTCTGGACCTGCACCGCGCCATCGAGGCCGACTGCGAGCGGGCGCTGGGCCGTTACAACCAGGCACTCAAGGTCGCACAGGAAGCCGACCCCAGGCAGCTGGACGATCTTGAGGAGGCCGAGCTGGCCATGGTGGTGTCCGGAGTGCGCCACGACATGGGCCAGAGCGAACTCGGGCTGGTAGTAATCGAGGAGGCGATCATGATGTTCCGCGGCGACCGCGAAACCTTGCGCCGCCTCCACTCCGTACGCGCCGATCGGCTGGAGGAACTCGGCCGCGGCGACGAAGCGGCCAAGATCCGCGAGCGCATTGGCATGGGCGAGGACCGCGAACCTGCCGAGGCGGTCGAGGTTTACGACATCGAGGACGACTACGAAGAGGAACAGCGCGCCGCGAGCACGGCCGATGCGCCTCGAGTGGGCGAAGAACTCTCCGATGCCGCGGAGTCCTCGGAGACCCTCGACTCAACTGGTCCTAGCGAGGCTTCAGACGCCGTCGGCGGCGACGATACGGTAGAGACGAGTCGCGAGGCGGTCGATCCCGACGATACGACCGCAGCAGCTGCAGAACCTGCCGGGGACTGAGATGACCGGCGCAAAGAAGACTCCCCACGGAGGAGGCTCCGAGTTCCTGCTCGGCAGCCCCCGGCCGCTGGCCGCCGTCTACGACGTCGCACTACTCGACCTGGATGGTGTCTGCTTCGCTGGAGACGCCCGCATACCCCATGCCGCCGAGGGGGCCAACGGGGCACGCAACTATGGGATGCGGCTGGTGTTCGTCACCAACAACGCCTCCCGTGCCCCCCAGGCCGTGGTCGACAAGCTCGCGCGCAACGACATCGCCGCCTCCGTCGGCGAGGTCTTCTCCGCCGCCATGGACGCGGCGGCGCTACTGCACGAGCACTTGCCCGACGGCGCCCCGGTGTTCATCATCGGTGGCGAGGGACTGCGTCAGGCACTGACCGATGAGGGTTTTACCGTCGTCGCCTCCGCGGAGGACAAGCCCGCCGCTGTCGTACAGGGATGGGATCCCGGGGTCGATTGGGCCATGATGTCCGAAGGCCTGTACGCCATAACCGATGGCGCCATACACGTCGCCACCAACCTCGATGCCACCCTGCCCACCGAACGCGGCTTCGCCCTCGGCAACGGCAGCCTGGTTGCGGCGGTGGCCAACGCCTCCGGACGCCGGCCGCTCGCTGGCGGCAAGCCCTTCCCCGGCATCTACCAGCGGGCACTGCGGCGTGCGGGAGGCGCCCGACCGCTCGCCGTTGGGGACCGGCTCAATACCGATCATGTCGGTGCCCGGGCGGCGGACATCCCCGGGCTGCATGTGCTCACGGGCGTCAGCACCGCCCGCGATGTGTTGCTGGCCTCTCCCGAGGAACGGCCCACCTTCCTGCACACCGACCTGCGCGTCTGCTGCAGCCCCACCCGAGCCCCGGCGGGTCAGCATCGACGGCGAGACCTGGTGGCAGGTCGGTGATGAGCGTTGGCGTGTGACCGAGGAGGGCATTGAGGGCCAGGCCGCAGGATTCCTCGACGCAACATCCGCCGCCGTGACGCTCGACGCATACCGTGCGCTCGCCTGCGCGCTCTGGGAGCGTGCCGACGCCAATGTCGGCCGCACGGATGACATTGGCGTGCCCGATCTCAGCGTCGCTGCCTAAGGCCTATCCCGGAAACCACCTACCATAACCGTCTGATGACTACTACCCCCAAGCCGGCTCCGCGCCCCACACCCATACCCGGGCCGGGGCCCGCGCAAGTGCCGGACTTGTCGGCTCGACTTGAGGCGGCTGCCGGCCTGCCGTTGGAGGAGCGCGCCGCCGAGCTCTCCGCCATCAACGAGGCACTCGCCTCTCAGCTGCACCAGACCGAGAACTAACCCCAGAACCCACACCCAACCAGATGGCACGACTGATCCGTATCGATTCCGAGCTGGTTCGGCGAGGGCTCGCCCGCTCGCGCGCCCACGCCGCCCGGCTCATCGACGACGGTCACGTCACTCTGGACGGCATGGTGGTAACCAAACCTGCCCGGCAGGTAAACCCCGCGCAGGCGATCGAGGTTATTGCCCCGGACACGGACGACTACGTCTCCCGTGGCGCCCACAAGCTGGCGGGCGCACTCGACGTCCTTACCGAGCGTGGCCTGGCCCCGCGCATCACCGGCAGGCGCTGTCTGGATGCCGGTGCCTCCACCGGAGGCTTCACCGACGTGCTGCTGCGACGCGGCGCTGCACACGTTGTCGCCGTCGACGTCGGCTACGGGCAACTCGCCTGGTCCTTGCGGAATGACCCGCGTGTGAGCGTGCTGGAACGTACGAATGTGCGCACACTGCAGCCCGAGGCGGTCGCTCCTGCTCCCGAACTCGTGGTTGGCGACCTGTCCTTCATCTCCCTGACCACCGTGTTGCCGGCACTGGTCGGCGCGGCCGCTCCCGACGCCGACCTGCTGCTCATGGTCAAGCCCCAGTTCGAGGTCGGCAGACAGCGCCTCGGCCACGGGGGAGTGGTCCGCGACCCCGCCCTGCACGTTGAATCCGTGCTGAACGTATGCGAATCCGCCCACACACTGGGACTGGGCATCGATGCGGTTACCGCCTCGCCGCTGCCCGGGCCCGCCGGAAATGTCGAGTACTTTGTGAACATGCATGCCGGACAGGCCGGCTCACCGACCGACCTGTACGGTCCTGCACTGCAGGACGAGGTACGCCGCGCCGTAGAAACAGGCCCTGCCGGACGCACACAGCGTCGACGCCGTACGGAAGGAGGCGGAAAATGACCACGTCTCAACCGCGGCTACGGCGCGTCATGGTCCTCCAGCGCGACCTGAACGACAAACCGGTGCCGCCGCACCGCAAGGCGGCCCCGACCGCCACGGCCGTCGCCCGGGCAGAGGCGGCACTGCGCTCCCACGGCGTCGAGCCCGTCGAGCCGGATTCGAGGGCGACGTCGACCTGGTCCTGGTGATGGGCGGCGACGGCACCATCCTGCGTGCCAGCGAAGTCGCCCGCGACCGCGATGTGCCCCTGCTGGGCATCAACACCGGCCACGTCGGCTTCCTTGCCGAGGCCGACCCGGACGCCGTGGAGCAGGTCGTCGCCGATCTGGTGGCCGGTCGATATGTGGTAGACACCCGCATGACCATTGACGTGGAGGTGCGGGCGCCCGACGGCTCGGTGACCCGCGACTGGGCGCTCAATGAGGCGGCCCTGGAGAAGCGGGATCGGGCCCGCATGGTCGAGGTTGCGGTCGGCGTGGATGGGCAGGCCGTGTCCTCCTTCGGCTGCGATGGGCTGGTCATGGCCACGCCCACTGGCTCCACCGCCTATGCCTACTCGGGTGGCGGGCCGGTCATCTGGCCCGAGGTCGAGGCCCTGCTGCTGGTGCCCCTGTCCGCTCATGCCCTGTTCACCCGCCCCCTGGTCGTGGGCCCCGACTCCCGCCTGGAGGTCGTCATCTACCACGCCGGCTTCGGCGGAGCGGAGGTGTGGTGCGACGGACGCCGCTGCCTGGACGCCCCCACCGGTTCGCGCATCTGCGTCACCCGCGCCGAGCGCCCGGTGCGGTTGGCGCGGGTGAACACCGCCCCCTTTGCCACGCGCCTGGTGCGCAAGTTCGATCTGCCAGTGGAGGGCTGGCGCAGCGCCGACGCGTCCGCCGCGCTGCCAGCTCGGGACGGCGAAGCGCAGTGATCGAGTCTCTGCACATCGAGAACCTCGGGGTGATTGAGCAGGCCGACCTGCTACTCAGCCCCGGGCTAACCGCCCTGACCGGGGAGACCGGTGCCGGCAAGACCATGGTGCTCACCTCCCTGGGACTGCTCCTGGGACAACGCGCCGAAGCAACCAGCGTGCGCACCGGTGCCGAACGCGCCCTGGTGGAGGGCGCCTTTGTGCTGTCCCCCGCCTCTCGCGCCGCCTCCCGCGCGGCCGAGGCAGGAGCCGAGCTCGACGACGACCTGCTGCTGGCTTCGCGCACCGTTCCGGCCTCGGGCCGTTCTCGTGCCCACTTGGGAGGACGCGCCGTACCCTCCGCGGTCCTGGCCGACGTCGGTGCCCGCCTCGTGTCCGTGCACGGGCAGGCCGATCAGCTACGACTGCGCTCCGCCTCCGCCCAGCGGGCCGCCCTCGACGGCCTGGGTGGACCGGACCACGCCGCGCTGTGCCGCCGCTACGCCGAGGCCTACCGGGCCAGGAACGCCGCTTCTGCCGCCCTGGAGCAATGGCGCGCCGGGACCGAAGCGCGTCAGGCCGAGGCAGCCGACCTGAACCGTTGGCTCGAGCAGTTGGATGAGCTCGCCCCGCAACCGGGGGAGGATGTCGCCTTAACCGCCGAGGCCGAGCGGCTGGACCACGCCGAGGACCTGCGTCGCGCCGCTTCTGCCGCTCGCATCGCGCTGGCCGGTGAAGAGGAGGCAACCGCGACCGATGTCCCGGACGTGGCATCCCTGATCGCCGCCGCCGACCGCGCCCTGGCGCACGTTGCCGGCGTGGACCCGGCCCTGACCACCCTGGCCGAGCGACTGCGCCAGCTTGGCATCGACTCGGCTGACCTGGCCGGCGAACTGGCCGAGTACTTGGCCACGCTGGACGCCGATCCCGCCCGCCTCACCTGGGTGCAGGACCGCCGGGCCGAGCTTTCCCGGGCCTGTCGGGAGATCGGCGGTCCTGCCGTCCAGCTCGACGACGTCGATGCCCTGCTCGCCTGGGGAGAGTCCGCCGCCACCCGCCTGGATGAGCTTGAGGGTCCTCATGGCACCGCCGAGACTCTGACCGCGCAGCTCGCCGCGGCGGAGGAACGCCTGGCGAGCCTGGCAGGTGAGCTGACTGGCGCCCGCCGACGGCTGGCGGTGCGGCTGCAGGAGGCGGTCAACGCCGAGCTGGCCGGCCTGGAGATGAAGGACGCCCGCTTCGTCGTCGACCTGCAGCCGCGCGATGAACCCGGACCCACCGGCGCCGAAAACGTCGCCCTGCTGCTGGTCTCCCACCCCGGCGCCCCCGCACTGCCCCTGGGCAAGGGCGCCTCCGGGGGTGAACTGTCACGCATCATGCTGGCCCTGGAGGTGGTGCTGGCCGACGCCGCCCCCAGCGGCACGCAGCCCGATGCTGCGGACGGGGCGTCGACACACCAACGCACCTTCGTCTTCGACGAGATCGACGCCGGCGTCGGTGGCCGTGCCGCTCGCGAGATCGGACGGCGCCTGGCACGACTCGCCCGCCGCTATCAGGTGGTAGTGGTCACGCACCTCGCCCAGGTCGCCGCCTGGGCGGACACCCAGCTGGTGGTGCGCAAGGAGACGGCCTCCGTGAACGCAGGCAATGCGGCTGCGTCGCAGCACGCCGGGGAAGAACAACCGACCGTGCGCACCCGCGTCGAGGCCGTCACCGGCTCGGCTCGGGTGCGTGAACTCGCCCGCATGCTCTCCGGTCATGAGGATTCCGAGGCGGCCCTCCGGCACGCCGCTGAGTTGATCGCGGAAGCGCACGTGGCACAATCCCAGTCGTGAGGTTTCCGTTTCCGTTCCGCAAGCAGGCCCCGCCGGCACCGGACCGTCCCAGCGGCATGGTGCGGGTGGACGCGCGCACCAAGAAACTCACCAAACGGCTCCAACCCGGAGACGTCGCCGTCATAGACCATGTGGATCTGGACCGGGTGGCGGCCGAGGCACTGGTTGAGTGCAAGCCGATGGCGGTGCTGAACGCGGCCCCCTCTGTCTCCGGCCGCTACCCGAACCTGGGACCCGGCATCCTGATCGACGCCGGCATTCCACTCGTTGACGACCTCGGCCCCGACATTATGCGTCTGCACGACGGGCAGCGCGTGATCATCGACCTCGACCCCGAGTCGGAGCACGCCGGGGCCGTGCATGTGCAGGGCCGGCTCACGCACCGCCAACACCGGGCAGACCAGGTGGACACCGCCGAGTCCGACGCGCGCGCCGACTCCACCGTCCTGGCCGAGGGCACGATCCAGACCCGCGAGAGCATCGACGCACTCATGGAGTCCGCGAAGGAGGGGCTGTCGGTTCAGCTCGAGGCCTTCGCCGCTAACACCATGGAGTACATGCGCGGTGAACGCGACCTGCTTCTCAACGGCGTCGGCATGCCGGACATTCGCACCTCCATGTCTGGCAGACACGTGCTGGTTGTGGTGCGCGGCTACTCCTACAAGGAGGACCTCAAGGCTCTCAAGCCCTACATCCGCGAGTACAAACCCGTCATCATCGGTGTTGACGGCGGTGCGGACGCGGTCCTGGAGCTGGACTCAAGCCGGACATGATCGTCGGGGACATGGACTCGGTGTCCGACAAGGCGTTGGCATCCGGCGCCGAAATCATCGTCCACGCCTACCGCGACGGGCGTGCCCCCGGGCTCAAGAGAGTTGAGGACCTCGGCGTAGAACACACCGTTTTCGCCGCCACCGGCACCAGCGAGGACATCGCCATGCTGATCGCCGATGAAGCGGGCGCCGAGCTCATCGTTGCCCTGGGGACCCACGCCACCCTGCTGGAGTTCCTCGACAAGGGGCGCGCCGGCATGTCATCCACCTTCTTGACTCGGTTGAAGGTCGGCGGGCGGTTGATCGATGCCAAGGGGGTGTCCCGCCTTTACCGCGCGCGCATCTCCGGCTGGCAGCTGGGGCTGCTGGCGTTGGCGGGCTTGGTTGCCCTGTTCGTCGCCCTCAGCTCCACGCCTGCGGGCCAGACTTTCCTTGGTCTGTCCGGCGCCGTGTGGGACGATCTGGTCAACTTCTTCCGGTCCCTGGTTGGACTCACCCCGAACACACCCTCCGTCTGAGCAAGTGCAGGATCCTTCATGATTGACTTCCGTTACCACCTGGTCTCGCTCATCTCCGTGTTTTTGGCCCTCGCCGTAGGCGTCGTCCTGGGTGCCGGGCCGCTGCAAAACTCCCTCGGCACCGCGCTGAACGATCAGGTCAGTTCCCTGCGGGCGGACCGCAACGACCTGCAAACCCGGCTGGAGCAGACCGAGACGGCCGTCAATGACCGCGACGACTACATCACCTCCGCGGCCGACTCCCTGTTGCCCGGGGTGCTGGACGGACGTAGCGTCGTCGTCGTCCTCATGCCCGACGTCGAGGGCGACGACATCGACCAGGTCGTCACCGAGATTGAAACCGCCGGCGCCACCGTCACCGGTCGGGTTACCCTGACCGGCGCCTGGGCGGAGACCGCCCGTGAATCCTTCCGCTCCACCTATTCCGGCCAGTTCAGCCCCTACCTGGACGCCACCGCCGCAGACGGCAACGCCATCCTCGGGCAGGGGCTGGCCACCGCGCTGACCACCGAGGGGGAGAACGCCACCGCTTGATGGAACTGCTGACCGCCTCCGACACGCCGCTGGTAACCGTCGATGCCCAGCCCTCGGGTCCGGCTGACATGATCGTGGTGATCGGTCCGCGGACCGTCGTCGCCTCGAACGGCAGTGAGCCGACCGCGCAGGCTACCCCGGAGCAGGACATTGCCGCCTGGACGTCCGCGCTGACCGGTGCGGCAGCGACCGCTACGACCGTCGTGGTCGGTGCCGGCGACGCCGAGACCGACATTGTGAGGGCACTGCGCAGCGCCGAGGCGCCGGTGACCACGGTGGACTCCATCGGACAGGCCACCGCGGCCGTGTCCACCCCGCTGGCGCTGGCTGCCACCGCCGCGGGCACGGTGGGCAATTACGGCTTCGACGACGGCGCCGATGCGGTCATCCCGCCCATTACCCACTGACGCCGATTACGCTTGCAGCCATGACGCCAACCGTGTCGCCGACCAGAGCTACTGTCCGCGGTGCGGTCACCGTTGTGGCTGCCTCCGCGATCACCACCGCGGCGGCATCCGCCGCCCTGAGATGCGCGGACTGCCGGTTGCAGCGTCTCGAACGCACGAACTTCCACGGTCGTACCGTCAGCCTGCGCGGCGGCGTGGGGGCTGCCGCCGGTAGCGTCGCCGCCGGCGCCTGCGCGGGACGCCTCCTGTACAACGCGGCCGAGTCCAACACCGTCAACACGGCGGTCGCCGCCGTCACGGCCGTCACAGCGGCAGGCGCGGCGGGACTGATCGACGACCTCGACGCGGGCGCACACGACGGCGATACCCCCGCCAAAGGCCTGAAGGGGCACCTGATGGCGCTGCGCCGCGGGCACGTCACCACCGGCGCGCTCAAGGTCGTGGGGATCGGTGCCGGGGCCGTGGTGGCCGGCGGCATGATCACTCGCGGTCGTCCCCAAACCGGCGTGCTGAGGACGGCCGCGGACGCCGTCACCAACGCCGTCGTCATTGCCTCCTGGGCCAACCTGCACAATCTGCTGGATCTGCGCCCTGGCCGCGCCCTGAAGGCGGCCGTGCTGACCGCGGCGCCGTTGCTGGCCGACCGCCGTACGGGCGCCGCCAGCCGTGCCCTGGCTGCCGGCACCCTCGGGGTGGCCGGGGCGGCCCTGCGCGAGGACCTGGGGGAGACCACCATGTTGGGGGATACCGGCGCCAATGCCGTAGGCGCCTTGGTGGGAACGGCGCTGGCCGCGCACCCCCGGGTGGGTGCACGGGTGGCCGCTGCCCTGGTCGGTACGGGGCTCGTCTTGGCCAGCGAGCGGTTCTCCTTCACCCGCGTAATCGAGGGCAACCGCTTCCTGTCCGCCGTCGACCGCTTCGGGCGCCGGGCCTCGTGACCGGCAGGAACCCGACGACGGTCGTGTCTTCCGGTGCCGGCGCCCGGCGGGCGGCGCTCGGCGCAGCCGGCGGAGTCGCAGGGCTGACCCTGGTCTCGCGGGCGCTCGGCTTTCTCCGCTGGATCGTGCAGGCGACCACGGTGGGAGCGGGCACCGTGGCCGGCGCCTACGCCACCGCCAACCAGGTGCCCAACGTGCTGTACGAGGTGGTGGTTGGCGGGGCACTGGCGGCGACGGTTGTTCCGCTGCTGGCGGCCCCCATCAGTGCCGGCCGCAGTCATGACGTACAGCGCACCGCCTCCGCACTGCTCTGGCTGGTTCTGCTGGTGCTGACCCCGCTGGCCATCATCCTGGCCGCTGGCGCGGGCCCGATTGCCGGCTGGTTCCCCGTCTCCCAGGGTGTGGATCCGGGCCTCCAGCGGGATCTGGTGGCGGCGTTCCTGCGCATGTTCGCCGCGCAGGTCCCCCTGTACGGCATCGGTGTGGTGCTCACCGGCGTGCTGCAGGCCCACGGCCGCTTCACCTGGCCGGCGCTGACCCCTGTCCTGTCCAGCCTGGTGGTGATTGCCACCTATGCGGTCTATGGGACGATGACCGACGGCGTAGAGACGGCCTCCCCGGCAGCGCTGCGGGTGCTCGGGTGGGGCACCACGGCGGGGGTGGCGGCGCTGTCCCTGCCGTTGCTGTGGCCCGTGTACCGCCTGGGAGTGCGCCTGCGGCCCACTCTCGACCTGGGACGCGCCGAAGCGGCCAAGGCGCTGCGCCTGGGGGGCGCCGGGGTGTGGACCCTGCTCGCCCAACAGATCAGCGTCTTGGCCGTGCTGGCACTCGCCCGCGCCGGCGGAAACACCGGCACCGTAGCCGTCTACCAGTACACGCAGGCCGTCTACGTGCTGCCCTACGCCGTGCTGGTCGTCCCGGTCGCCACCGTCATCTACCCGCGGCTGGCCGCCGCCTTCACTCGCTCCGACGGCGACGCGCACGCGCTCACCGCCCGCTCCACCGCGCTGGTCACGGGCGTGGCCGTAGCTGGCGCGGGCATGCTGCTGGCCGCCGCCGACGGCGCCGAGCGTTTCTTCGCGCTGCTGGCCGATGTGGGGGGCATGGGCGCCTCCCTGGCCCTGTTGGCCCCGGGCCTGGTCGCTACGCCCTCATCTATCAGTCACCCGGGCGCTGTACGCCGCCGACAGGGCCCGGGGGGCCGCCTGCGCCGCGGTCGCCGGCTGGCTCACGGTCGCCCTGGCATCCTGGGCGGCGGTGCGGCTGCTGGCTCCGCACGGCGGCGACGGCGTGGCCACCCTCAAGGGGCTGGCCCTGGGCACGACCGCGGGCATGTGTGTGGCCGGCGTCGGTCTGCTGGCGGCGCTGGCGTGCCGCATGGGGGTGCGCGTACTGGCACCGACGGCGCGGGTGCTGGTGGTGGCGCTGCCCGTCGCCGCCGTGGTCGGGAGCGCGTGCAACTGGCTCAGCCGTCAACCCGGAACCGTCGTCGGCGGGGTAGCCGTGGCGCTGGCTGGTGCTGTGTTCACCGCCGTGGTGACCGGGGCGGCCATGTGCGTGGTAGACCGCGAACTGCTCGCTGCCCTGCGCCGCCCGGCGCATCCCGAAACCGGTATTCCGGACGCAGGTGGAGCGCCTAAAACACAGGAGACGAAATGAGCCTGCCAAACGACGAGTCACCCACCCCGGCTGCCTCCTCCACGGAGCTGGCGGGGGCTTCGGACCGGCTACGCATCTTGGAAGTCTCCGGCAGCGCCGCGGGCGGGATGCGCGCCCATGTCACCGAATGCGCCCGGATTCTGGCTGGGGCGGGTCACGACGTGATTGTGGAGGCGCCGGCGGATGTGTTGGCTGACGGCGACTTGGGGGCGGCGCGGGCGGAGCCGTTGACGATCGGTGCACGCCCTGCGCTCGGTGACGGCGCCGTCGTCGCCCGGCTACGTCGACTCGGCCGCCGCGCCGATGTGGTTCACGCCCACGGACTGCGCGCCGGTGCCCTGGCGGCATTGGCCCTGGGCGGGCGCCGCCCCGGCCGCGCCCGCCTGGTGGTGACCATCCACAACCAGCCGGTCGGAGGGCGCCTGATCGCCGCCGTCGGCGACCGGCTGGAGCAGCTGGTCGCCGGGCGCGCCGACCACATCCTCGCGGTCAGCCCGGACCTGGCCGAGCGCCAGCGCACCCGCGGAGCCGAGCGGGTCGACCTCGCCGTCATCCCCGCGCCGCGGCGCAATACCGAACGCCTGGCGCCGCGCGCTTCCTCCGTCGAGTCCGCCTGGCGGGGCGCCCCCAGGCGGGTCCTCACCGTGGCCCGGCTGGCCCCGCAGAAGGGCCTGGACCTGCTGCTGGACACCGCGTCCCTGCTGGCGGGGTCTCTTACCGCCGACGGCGCGGAAGCAGGCTTGGCGTGGGCGGTCGCCGGTGACGGGCCGGAACGGGCCTCCGCCGAGGCCCGCATCGGCGCCGAGGCATTGCCCGTGAATCTGCTGGGGCGGCGGGAGGACGTGCCCGCGCTGATGGAGGCCGCCGACGTCGTCGTACAGACCAGTCTGTGGGAGGGACAGCCCATCACGCTGCAGGAGGCGATGCAGGCGGGAGCCGCGATCGTCGCCACCGACGTCGGTGGGACTGCCACCACCACCCGCGGGGGTGCGATCCTGGTGCCGCCGCAGCCGCAGGCTCTCGCGGACGCGATCACGGAGTTGTTGACCGACGCCAACTCCCGCGCACAGGCGCGGAAACGAGCCCGGCAGGCGGCCGAACTCCTGCCCGACGAAGCGGACCTGCGGGCACAATTGCAAGCCGTCGTCGCCCACCGCTGAAATGTCGAGAATCGGAGGAGAAGACAGTGGACCGGTACAGCCTCAGCGATACCCATGATCTGACGCGCCGCGTCGTGAGCCACGAGCGCGCCTGGTCGGGACCGATCTTCGCAGTCGATGATGACGCCGTGGTACTGGCGACGGGCGCGCCCCGGTGCGGCGTCAGACGGTGGCGCACCACGATGCCGTGAACGTCGTGGCCTTGCGGGAGGGCAGCGATTCCTCACAGGCGGATGCGGCCGCCGA
>NZ_MTPX02000065.1 GCF_002154335.2 Actinomyces ruminis | reverse complement strand
CAGCTCCTCCAGCAGCGCCGGTAGGTCCGCGGGCGCGGTCTCCCGCCGCTCATACACCCATCATCCAGGCCGAGCGCACTGTAGGCGGAGCGGTGCAGCACCGGGGACAGCGAATGCGCCACCGGCGCACCGATGACGGCGGCCCGATGCCGGGGCAAGGCCGGCGATCTCGTCAACGGCGCGGCGCACATGGCATCTACTCTCCGTCCGTCGCCGCGGTCGCGCTGGGTGAGGCGGAGGCGCCCGAGCAGACCTCCGGGTTGTCCTCGCAGTACGCCGAAAGCTTCTCGGTGTTGGCCACCTGCTCGTCATGAGTGTTGGCGAACAGCGTCTCCCCGGTCTCCAGGTTGACGGTCACGAAGTACAGCCAGTCGCCTGCGGGCGGGTTCACGACCGCCTGAATGGCGGCCTCGCTGGGACTGCCGATCGGAGTGGGAGTCAGGCCGGCATGCTGGTAGGTGTTGTAGGCGTTGGAGTCGTCCGCGATCTCGTCGGCGGAGGGGATGCCGCCCGTGCGACCCAGGCCGTATAGGACGGTGGAGTCCATTTGCAGCATGCCCTTGGTCTCCCCGTCGGTGTCCGCGAGCCGGTTCTCGATGACGCGTGCAACCTGGCCGTAGTACTCGGCGTGGAAAACCTCCCGCTCCACGATCGAGGCCTTGATCAGCACGTCCTCATAGTCGGCCTCGTCCGCGCCGGCGTTGCTCAGGCGGGTGTTGGTGGTCGAGACCATGGAAGCGACCACGTCGGTGGCGGTGGCGTCCTCGGCTATGTCGTAGGTCGAGGGTGCCAGCCAGCCCTCCACGTCACCGCCCGCAGCCTCCGGCAAGCCGATGGCGTCGGTGTTTGCGAAGGCGGCCTCGACTTCGGCGTCGGTGTAACCGCCCACGCTCATGAGCCGTTCCTTGACCTCGGCCTTGGTGGCGCCCTCGGGGATGGTCAGCGTGTGGTCGGAGCGTGAGGACGGGTCCAGCAGCATGGCGACGGCGTTGACGGCGGACATGTGCGTCTTGAGCGTGTAGGTGCCGGCCTGGATATTGGCGGCATTGGAGTTGGCCGCGTAAGCGTTCTTGAAGGCTCCGGCAGTGGCAACCACGTCGGCGTCGGCGAGGATCTCGGCGATGTCTGCGCCGGTGGCGCCATCCGGGATGGTGACGACGACGTCGTCCTCTCCGGCGCCGGTGTAGTCGGCGACGGCGGTTTGCGTGGCCTGAGCGCCTCGGACCACGCCCAGGGCCTTGAAACCGACGAAGCGACCCCGGCAAGCACTACCGCCAGCACCACGGCGGTCAGCGCGTGGCGGCGACGCTTGCGGCGGCGCCGGTCGCGCTCGATGTGGCGGTCGCGGCGCCGGCGGGGGCCGGCGTCCGGCTGTTCGGCGTCGGCGTTGTCCACCCCGACTGCCGAGAAGAAGTCGTCCTCGGTCACTGTCTGCCTTCCTGGATGGGTGCGACCATCTCGCCGGCGGGTGCGTCGGTGGAGCGCTCCGTGGCGAGGGCCTGTTCAAGTATGACCACGGCGGCCGCCTGGTCGACAACACTGCGGAAGCTTTTCTCTCGCCGGCCGGACTCGTGCAGCTCCCGGTGAGCGGTTACGGTACTCAATCGCTCATCCACCAGCCGGACCGGCACGGGGGCGATCAACCCGGCGAGCGCCCGCGCCCAGCGGCGGGCATCGCGCGTGGAGGCGGAAGCGCCCCCGCTGAGGCTACGGGGCAGCCCGACGATCACCTCAAGGGCGTCATGGTCGGCCACCAGGTCGGCGGCCTCCTCCAGGTCGGCGCCGTAGCGGTCGCGCCGCAGGGTGACCAGCGGCACCGCGAGAATAGCGTCGGCGTCGCAGCGGGCGACACCCACCCGCACCTTGCCGACATCGAAGGCCAGCCGAACCCCGGTCCTCACCGTATCCTCCCAGCCCGGTGCCTGTGGGCTCAGGCCAGGGCGGCCGTGATGGCGGCCAACGCGGCAGGAATGGCGGCGGGGTCCTGGCCGCCGCCCTGGGCGACGTCGTCCTTGCCGCCACCGCCACCGCCGAGCGTCGTTGCGGCGGTGCGTACGAGCGCGCCGGCCCGGGCGCCCTGGGTGCGCGCGGCGGGGTTGGTGGCGACGACGATGAGCGGGCGCCCATTCGCCTCTCCGGCTAGGGCGACGACGACCGCATCGGACTCGGGCAGGCGTCCGCGCACGTCCAGGGCGAGGCTGCGCAGCGCGTCCGCGGAGCCGACCGTGCCGAGCGAGGCGCTGGCCAACAGGTAGTCGCCGGTGTGGGCGGCGGCACTTGCAATCTCGCCCGCCCGGGCCGTTAGAGCGGCCTGCTCCGCAGCGGCCAGCTTCTTCTCGGCGTCCTTCAGACGCGCCAGTAGGCTCTCAACCCGGCCGGGCAACTCCTCGGGGCGGCCACCGACCAGGGTGGACAACTGTGAAACGAGCGCATGCTCCTTGCGCTGGAAGCCGTAGGCAGAGTCAGCCACCAGCGCGTCAATACGGCGCACGCCGGAGCCGATCGACCCCTCCCCCAGCAGGGCGATGCGGCCGATGTGGCCGGTGGAGGGCACGTGGGTGCCACCGCACAGCTCCCGGTCGAAGCCGTCACCGATGGTGACCACCCGCACCTGCTTGCCGTACTTCTCCCCGAACAGGGCGATCGCGCCGGAGGCGCGGGCCTCCTCCAGGCCCATTATCTCGGTGGTGACCGGCAGGTTCTCGGCAACCTTGTCATTGACCAGTGCCTCGATGTCGTCCATCTGGCCTCCGGAGAGGGGCGAACCGTGCCGGAAGTCGAAGCGCAGCCGGGCGGGCGAGTTCTCGCTGCCCGCCTGTGCGGCGTCGGGCGAGACAACGTTACGCAGCCCCGCGTAAACCATGTGGGTGGAGGTGTGCGCACGGGCGATCGCCAGGCGGCGCACGGTGTCGATCTCGGCGTAGGCGCGCTCGCCCACCGCGGCCGTGCCCTCGGTGAGGGTGCCGCGGTGCACGGACAGGCCCCGGATAGGCGCCTGGACGTCGTGTACCTCGATGACGCCGCCGTCAGCCAGGCGAATGGTGCCGTGGTCGGCCAGTTGGCCGCCCATTTCGGCGTAGAAGGGGGTGCGGTCCAGGATGACCTCCACCTCGGCCGGGGCGGTCGCCACCGGGGCGGGCATGCCGTCGACCAGCAGGCCGGTGACGGAGGCGTCGGCGGCCGACTCGGTGTAGCCGAGGAACTCGGATCCTCCGCCCATCTGCTTCTCGATGTCCTGGAAGACGCGCACGTCGGTGTGGCCTGCCTTCTTGGCGCGTGCGTCCGCCCGGGCGCGCTCCTTCTGCTCCTCCATGAGGGTGCGGAAGGTCGCCTCGTCCACGTCAACTCCCTGCTCGGCGGCCATCTCCAGGGTCAGGTCGATGGGGAAGCCGTAGGTGTCGTGCAGTTCGAAGGCCGCCTTGCCGGGCACGACCGGGCGGCCGCCGCGGCCCGATGCGGAGGACTCCTGCTTCGCGGAGGCGACGGCGGTGTCCAGAATGGTGGTGCCCGCAGCCAGGGTGCGGCGGAAGGCCTCCTCCTCCGCGTAGGCGACGTCGGAAATGGTCGCCCAACCGGTCTCAAGCTCCGGGTAGGAGGCCTTCATGGCGTCCTTGGAGGCGGTCAGCAGGGTCGGCAGAGTGGCGTCGCTGACCCCGAGCAGGCGCATGGAGCGTACGGCACGACGGATCAGGCGGCGCAACACGTAGCCGCGGCCGTCGTTGCCGGGCCGCACGCCGTCGCCAATGAGCATCAGGCGGAGCGGACGTGGTCGGCCACGACCCGCAGGCGCACATCGTCGAGGTAGGCGTCTCCGGCCTCCGGGCCCGCGGCGCCCCGACCGTAGGTCTTGCCACTCATGGCCTCGGCGGCGGCGATGACAGGGTAAACCTCGTCGATCTCGTACATGTTGGGCTTGTCCTGCATGATGAACGCCAGGCGTTCCAGGCCCAGGCCGGTGTCGATCGCGGTCTGGTCCAACTTGCCGATCAGCTCGAAGTCGTGACCCTCGCCCTCACCACGGATGAACTCGTCGAAGACCAGGTTCCAGATCTCCAGGAAGCGGTCGCCGGCGGTGTCCGCGATCGGGCCGCCGTCGGGGCCATAGGCGGGGCCGCGGTCGTAGTGGATCTCGCAGCAGGCACCGGCAGGGCCGGGTTGCCCGGTGGACCAGGAGATCTCCGCGAAGGGCAGCAGTTGCACGCGCTCGGCGGGCACGCCGATCACACGGTCCAGTGGTCGAGGGAGACCTGGTCCTCCTCCCAAATGGTCATCCACAGCCGGTCCCCGTCCAGGCCGTATTTGCCCTCCTCGCGACTGCCGGTGAGCAGATCCCAGGCATAGTCGATGGCGCCTTCCTTGAAGTAGTCGCCGAAGGAGAAGTTGCCGTTCATCTGGAAGAACGTGCCGTGGCGGGTCGTGCGGCCCACGTTGTCGATGTCATTGGTGCGGATGCACTTCTGCACGGAGGCGGCGCGCGGCCAGGGGGCCTTCTCGGTGCCCAGGATGTAGGGGATGAAGGGCACCATGCCGGCCACGGTGAACAGGATGGATGGCTCGGGGGATACCAGGGATACGGAGGGGCGGATCTCGTGATCGTTCGCGGCGAAGTAGTCGAGCCAGCGTGAGCGAATCTCTGAGGTGCGCATGAGATGCCTCGTCCTGTTCGTTTCGGGTCGGGCGTGCGCGGCGCACGCCGGTGGGTGGGAGAACCGGGGCGAGACTACCCCGGAACGCTGGGGACGCCCCGAACCGGTATGCGGTCCGGGGCGTCCCGGCGTCGTGAAGAGCCAGATCAGCGCGAGTAGTACTCGACGACCATCTGCACGTCGCAGGTCACCGGGACCTCTTCGCGCTTGGGGCGCCGCACGAGCTGTGCCTGCAGCTTCTCCAGCTCGACGCTCAGGTAGTCGGGCACGGGCGGCAGCACGTCACGGTGGGTGCCGGCCGCAGCGACCTGGAAGGGCACCATCACCTGGGAGCGCGGGCGCACCTGAATGGTCTGGCCGGGCTTGACGCGGAAGGAGGGGCGGTCCACGACCTTCCCGTCAACCATAATGTGGCGGTGCACGACGCTCTGGCGGGCCTGGGCGATGGTGCGGGCGAAGCCGGCGCGCAGGACGAGGGCGTCCAGGCGCATTTCCAGCAGCTCGACCAGGGATTCACCGGTCAGGCCCTTCTCGCGGCGGGCCTCCTCGAAGACCTTCTGCAGCTGGGCCTCGCGGATGCCGTACTGGGCGCGCAGACGCTGCTTCTCCTTCAGGCGGACGGCGTAGTCGGACTCGGTGCGGCGACGGGCGCGGCCGTGCTCGCCGGGGCCGTAGGGGCGCTTCTCGAAGTAGCGGACGGCCTTGGGGGTAAGCGGAATGCCGAGGGCGCGAGAGAGGCGCACCTGGCGGCGGGAGCGTGAAGAGCTCATGGACTTCTTCCTGTCGGATTGGTTCGCACACCGTGGGCGGGTGCCCAGGTGCGGGGTCAGCCGTGCCGGCCAAGACCCCAGGAGTGCCCGGACGCGCGCTGGTCGCGCTGACGCCGCGGGCAACCCGGAAACATTAGCGCGGCGGCGGTAGAAGATGCACGTTGAAGCCGCCGGTTGTGAGCCGCTCCTCACCCCCACACGTACGGGCTTGGCTCTCACGGACGCATTCGGCTCTCACGGACGAGTTTTGGAGGTATACGACGGTTAGTCGCGGGGAGAGCTCCAAAACGCGTACGTGAGGCGGAAAGTCGTACGTCAGGCGGTACGTCGGGCGCGCAGCAGGGTGGAGATGATCACGTACACCAGGAACAGGCTGAACAGGATCGATCCCGTACGCGGGCTGACCAGGCCCGCGACGACGCTCCCCAACGGAGAGGCGGCGGCCGACGCCACTCCGACGACGATCCCCACCCGCACGTCGGCCACGCCGTGGCGCAGGTTGGTTACGGTTCCCGAGAGTGCGGTTGGAAGCATCACCACCAGGGAGGTGCCTCGGGCCAGCAGGTCGCCGATACCCACCGCGAGCTGGGTGCCGGGCACGATCACGGCGCCGCCGCCCACGCCGACGAGCCCGGACAGGATCCCTGCCAGCAGGCCTACCCCCACCAGGGCCGCGCCGCTGACGGGAGTGAGACTCAGGCCGGCGTCGCGTACCGGCACCATGACCTGCTGGGAGATGATTACGAAGACCGCGAAAGCACGAAGATCCACGGCAGGATCCGGGCCGGGAGGGTACGCAGCAGGCGCACCCCGATCTGCGCACCGATCAGGGAGCCGATGATCAGGAAGACGGCGGCCACGAGGGAGACCTGCCCCTGCACGCCGTAGGAGACTGCGCCCACAATCGAGGTCGGCACAATGGCAACCAGAGAGGTGGCGGCGGCGTGGCGCTGGTCCATGCCGGCGAAGGCCATCAGCGCCGGCACGATCACCAGTCCCCCGCCTACACCGAACAGCCCCGCCAGGAAGCCGGCGCCCAGTCCCATGAGCACGATCGCCGGCCAGCGGCGCTTCGACGGGGACGACGGGGCCAGCGCATGAGGCTGGCCATTGGTGGACTCGGGTATGGGGGCTTCGGCGTTGGGGATTGCACTCACCCGCCGACCCTATCCCCGCCCGCAGTCTCCCTCGCCTATCCCGGCTCCTGGTCGCGGCCGCGGGTAATGCGGCGGATGGCCGCCAGCCGCCGGCCCAGCTGCTCCTCGAAGCCATTTGCGGTCGGCCGGTAATACCTGGCGCCGGCCAACTCGTCGGGCAGGTACTGCTGGGCGACGACGCCGTGGGGGAAGTCGTGCGGGTAGCGATAGCCGACCCCATGGCCGAGGCGCTGAGCGCCCGCGTAGTGGGCGTCGCGCAGGTGTGCGGGGACCTGCCCGCCGCGGCCGGCGCGCACGTCCGCGGCGGCCTCTCCTATGCCGACCGTCACCGCATTGGACTTGGGCGCGGTAGCCACCGCCAGCGCCGCCTCGGCCAGTACCAGTTGTGCCTCGGGCATGCCGATCAGAGCGACCGCCTGCTGCGCGGCCACGGCCGTGGACAGCACGCTGGGATCGGCCAGGCCCACATCCTCGGCCGCATGGATGGTGATGCGCCGCGCGATGTAGCGCGGGTCCTCTCCCGCCGCGAGCATGCGGGCCAGGTAGTGCAGGGTGGCATCGGGGTCGGATCCGCGCATGGACTTGATGAAGGCGCTGATGACGTCGTAGTGCTGGTCGCCCTGCCGGTCGTAGCGGACCGCGGCGACGTCGGCGGCCCGCTCGACGTCGGCCAGCGTGATCTGCGGCGCGGACGACTCCGCAGCACCCCCTGCCCCGGCCTCGCGTCGGGCGCCGGCGTGGCTGCCAGTACCGCGCCGGCGGCCGCCTCGAGCACGGTCAGGGCCTTGCGCGCATCCGAGCCGGCCATGCGCACGATCTGCTCGCGGGCGTCGTCCTCCAGCGTCACCGCGCCACCCAGGCCGCGCGTATCGACCAGCGCCCGATCCAGCAGGGTGCTTACGGCGTCGGCCTCCAGCGGGTGCAGCGTCAGCAGCAGTGAGCGGGACAGCAGGGGCGAAACCACCGAGAAGGATGGGTTCTCGGTGGTGGCGGCCATGAGCGTGACCCAACGGTTCTCCACGCTGGGCAGCAGCGCGTCCTGCTGCGAGCGGGAGAAGCGGTGCACCTCGTCAACGAACAGGACCGTCTCCTCCCCGGCGGCCAGGCGCCGGCGGCGTCGGTGACCACCTGGCGGACGTCCTTCACCCCCGCGGTGACGGCGGACAGCTCCACGAAGCGGCGCCCCGAGCCGCGCGCCACCAGATAGGCCAGCGTGGTCTTGCCGGTACCCGGTGGGCCCCACAGAATCACGCTGGACACGCCCGCACCCGCCGCCGGTCCGCCCGACCCGGCGGCGGGCTCCACCAGGCGACGCAGCGGAGAGCCGGGGGCGAGCAGGTGATCCTGGCCGACCACCTCGTCCAGCGTGCGCGGCCGCATCCGCACGGCCAGTGGCGCATGGGCGTCTCCGGGCAGGCCGACGGCGTCGGTTCCGGCGCTCTCAAACAGATCCGTCATGTGCACGATTCAACACCCGTTTCGTCTCCGCCCGAGTGCCGGGCCCACCCAGCGCCCGGCGGTCTGCCAGACTAGGGCGCATGCTTGCCTGGCTTTCTCGCCGCGTCATCAAAGATGCCTGGATCATCGTCGGTGCGTGGATGCTGCTCGCCGTCGCGCTCCTGATCGCTTCCGTGACGGGTCTGGGCGGCAACAACCTGTTCGAGCGGGCGGCCGCGGGGAGCACCGCGATTGCCGGCACCAACAGCGCCGAGGGCGAGCAGATTCTGGACACGCTGTCGGGCGACGCCGAGACGGTGACGCTGCTGGTCACCGACATCGATATCTCCGACACCGTCACTCAGCAGGCGGTCGCCGACGCGTTGGAGAACGCGCACGCGGACCTGCGTGCGCTGGTGGGCGAGCAGAACGTGATCGATCCCTTTGTGGTCCCCGGCATGCTGCATGAGCCCGCCGCACAGATGCTGGCTGCCACCGACCTCGACGGCTTCCTGCTGGTGGTCACCGTTGACCCCAACGGGGACGCGGTCGCCGATGCGAACGATAAGCGGTACGCCGCACAGGTGGCCGAGCTGGTCGACCGGGTCGAGGCCCGCCTGGAGCAGGTCCCGGACGAGCTGAGCAGCATAGAGCCCGGTGTGCGCGGAATCGTCTCGGACGATGTGCTCATGGCCGCTGCCGTAAACGATCAGGTGCGCGCCGACCTGGTTCGGGGCGAATTGATCACCCTGCCGCTGGCGCTGGTCATCATGGTGCTGGTCTTCGGCGGCTTCCTGGCCGCCGGCATGCCGCTGATCGGTGCACTGGTCTCTATCGCGTGCACCATGGGAGTGCTGTACTTCCTGAGCGTGGGCGTGGACCTGCAATCCTTCGTCATCAACATTGTCACGGTAATCAGCCTGGGACTGTCGATCGACTATGGGCTGCTGATCACCTCCCGCTACCGGGAGGAGCTTGCTCGTTCCCACCAGGCTGCGGGCGCCGAGGCCGGGGTGCGCCTGCGTCGCCGCCGTCGCGGTGGGCGGCGCGACCCGCGCCTGGCGGACTGTCTCACCACCACGCTGGCCACGGCCGGCCACACGGTGCTGTTCTCGGCGCTGACGGTGTCCGCCTGCATGCTCGGTCTGGTGCTGATGGGACCGGTGGTGCTGCGGTCCATCGGCATCGCCTGCTTGGCGTCCTGCCTGATCGCGGTGGCGGCGGCCATCACCCTGGTGCCCGCCATGCTGGTGCTGCTGGGACGGCACATGCTGCGTCCGTCGCTGCTGCAGCGGATTCCCGTGCTCGGATACCTGCAGCGGCACCTGGGGGACGTAACCAGTGAGCGTGGGGTATTCCGGTGGATCGCCCGGCAGGTGCAACGCATGGCGTGGGTGGTGCTGGTGGCCTGCGTGGTGGCGCTGGTGGTACTGGCCTCCCCGGCCCGCAATCTTCATCTGCTCTCCTCCACCACCGAGTTGCTGCCCGCCGACTCCGATCAGCGCACCTATCTGACCGTCCTGGACGAGGACTACGCGGCCGTCACCCAGCAGGACGCCACCTTGATCATCGCCGCCACCGGCGACCGGGTAACCGACTTCATCAACGAGCAGGTGGCCGGGGTTGACGGCGTGCAGGAGGTGCTGCAGGTGGCCACCGCCGGCGACTACACCGTGGTCTATCTGGACCTGGCCGGCGATCCGACTTCCCGCGCCGCCGAGGACGCGGTCGCCTCCATCCGAGCGCTGCCTGCGCCCGCCGACACCTGGACCACCGGGCAGGCGGCCAGTCAGTTGGACTTCCGCCAGTCACTGCGGGCGTCCCTGCCTGGGTGGGCACGTTCATCGTGCTGGTTACCTTCGTGCTGCTGTTCCTCATGACGGGCTCCCTACTGGTGCCGCTCAAGGCGCTGGTGATTAACCTGCTGTCACTGGCCGCCTCCGTGGGCGTGCTGACCTGGGTGTTCCAAGAGGGGCACTTGACCGGGCTGCTCGGCTTCGCCCCCATCGGCGGGGTGGAGGCCTATGTGGTGGTCACGGCCGTGGGCGTCGGCTTCGGACTGGCCATGGACTATGAGGTCTTCCTGCTGGGGCGGATCAAGGAGTACTGGGACGCCGGCGCGGACAACGACACGGCGGTGGCCAAGGGCTTGCAGCGTTCGGGTCGCATCGTCACCTTCGCCGCGCTGATCATGGTGGTGGTGTTCCTCGGCTTTGTCAGCGGCGAGTTGCTGATCGTCAAGGAGGTCGGGCTGGCGCTGGCGATCGTGGTGGCCCTGGATGCAACCGTGGTGCGCATGCTGTTGGTACCGGCGACCATGACCCTGCTCGGTCGCTGGAACTGGTGGGCACCGGCGCCGCTGAAGCGGGTCTATGCCCGCTACGGGCTGGTAGACGGCCCCGCTCTCCAAGGCGTGCCGTCGGCGTCTGCCCCGGGGGAGCCCCGATAGCCGTACCCGTTTCGGCAGGCACGCCTGCGGCGCGCGGTCCCGGCTACAGCAGGCTGATGTCCCCGGCGCCCTCGCGAGCCACCTCCGGCACGTCCTCCGTTAGGTCAATGACCGTGGTCGGCTCGGTGGAGGTGACCGGCCCCTCGATGACCACGTCGATCAGGTGGCCGAGCGCATCCTCAATCTCCCAGCCATTGGACTCCGGAATGGTCTGTCCGGGGCGGATGAGGGTGGAGGAAAGGATCGGGGCACCGAACTCCTTCACCAGCGCCTGGGCGATGACGTGGTCGGGAATGCGCACACCCAGGGTGTGCTTCTTGGGGTTCAGCGTCATCCGCGGCACCTCCTTGGTGCCCTTGAGGATGAAGGTCCACGGCCCGGGCGTGAGCCGCTTGATCAGCCGGAAGGCGTTGTTGCCGACGATCGCAAGCGGGCCGACCTGGGCGAAGTCGGCGCACACGAAGGTGAAGTTGTGCTTGGAGTCCAGCTGACGGATGGTGCGGATGCGCTCCAGCCCCTCCTTGTTGCCGGGCGCGCAGGCGAGCGCGTAGCCGGAGTCGGTGGGATAGGCGATGAGCTCACCGTTCCGTAGTCTGTCGACGACCTTGGTGACCAGTCGTGCCTGGGGGTTGACGGGGTGCAACTCGATGTAGCGGGACATGCGGCATATTGTTCCACGTATCACGTCGTCTTGTTCCGCGCCACACTGCACGTGTGGGTTCGCTCAGCCGTGTCCGCGCTGGGATGCGCTCTGCGTCGTGCCGGCCTCGGCCAGGACGCCGGATGCCCAGCCTGCCAGGGCGGCCATCAGGCCGTAGGCGGTAATGGCCGTTGCCGCCTGGGCGGCGGCAAAGCCGAGGCAGACGAGGTACTTCGGCAGCAAGGTCAGCTCGAAGCCGTCACCGGTCGTGGATACGGCGATGGCGACCAGCCCGGTAGCATCGAACGCAGCTGTTTGAGGGGGTGCTCGTCTTGCGCGGCTTCGAACCCAACCCGGGTGCGTCACAAGACGCTCGTCGCACCCGCGGGCCCTGGTGGTGGCGGGCGCTCACCTGGCCATGGCGGCACTGGCTAGCCCTCGTGGCGCACCTGGCCGGGATTGCGGCCACGCTGCTGACGCCGTTTACCTTTCTGTGGGCCGGTCTGAGCTGGCCGACGACCGCCTTCGAGCCCGAGGACGCCAACTACCGGTGCGCCTACCTGCTGGAGCAGCCGGTGGTAGCCGTCCAGGCCCACGAGGCTTGGTTCTTCTCCTCGTGCGACATCCTCACTTCCGGCGGCGACGTGCTGGAGCGGGTGCCCATGAGTCCGGGCTGGTGGCCCTGGGCGGCTGGAGGCCTCGTTCTCCTGAGTGCGAGTGCCGTGGTACTGGCGCTGGTGGCTCTCGGTCTACGGCACGGCAGGCACCGACCGCTCGCCCGCGTGCTGGTGGTATTGGCGCTGGTGATCGTCCTGGCCACCCCACGTGGCCTCGCCTGGCTGGACCAGCACGCCGAGTCTCCTGATGCCACCGCCTTGGCTCGCGCCCAGGAAATGACTATCCCCGAGCTCGCCAGCAACGGCGACGTCGTGCCCATCTCCACCTCGGTTCAGGAGTGCGACCCTAGGGAGCTGAGCTACTGGCACGTTTGGAACTATGCCGCACTGGGCGGACACGTCACCGCTGGAATCGCCGTACAGAACGACTCCAAGGCCGCTTGCCTGGTATCCGGCTGGCCCGACGTCGTCGTGCTTGACGGGCAGGACCAGGAGCTGGATATCTCGGTGCTGCATGTAGACGACCAGGAATCGACCTCGCCGAGCGGTCAGGACCCGCCGGCGATAGAAATCGGTCCGCGCGTACGGGCGGTCGCCACCCTGCGGTGGGACAACGATCAGACCCGTCCCACCGGCACCCACCTGGCGGTAACGACCGCACTCGGCCGCCAGGCAGTCACTAAGGACCCCGACCCCAGGTACAAGGAATGGGGCACTGCCCAGGACCTGACGATCCCCGAAGGTCATCTCGTCCTGGTCTCCCCGTGGGAGCATGAGTAGCCGCACCGCCGCCGACTGCGTCTTACGACCCCCGGGTGCATTCCACGACCACCCCAGGGTCGTGGAATG
>NZ_MTPX02000085.1 GCF_002154335.2 Actinomyces ruminis | reverse complement strand
AAACCACCCGCTAAACAGCCGACACCTACGAAATAAACTAACGCATCATAATGAACTCAAGAGTAAACAGTAGATCTACCTTGCCGGAACAAGAACAATGAATGCACTCCGTAAAAACAGCCCAGAGAACACCCTGAACGTCGCCAGTGCGCAGCTGTCGACGTCGACGAAACTGGTCTATGGGCTTGGAGACCTGGCCTGCCAACTGATGTGGTCGCTATCATCTAGCTACCTGGTGCTGTTTTATACTGACAATGTTGGCCTCGCCGCAGCCGCCGTGGGTGGCTCATGCTATTTGCCCGCGTTACCGACGCGCTGTTCGACCCCATATTGGGCGCCTACATCGAGCGGCACCCTACTAGATGGGGGAGGTTTCGCCCGTGGCTGTTATTCGCCTCTCCGGCCATGGGAGCAATGACCGTCCTCACCTTCATGACCGTCCCCGGCGGACAACACTTCAAGCTGATATGGGCTGCACTAACCTACCTCTTCCAAGGCTTGTTATACTCCGCGGTCAATCTTCCTTATGGTGCGCTCGGCGCGGTCATGTCCCGAGATTCGCGCGAACGCGTCGATCTCGGCTCTGCGCGAACCGTCGGCATGAACGTAGGGGTAGTTCTGATCAACGCTATAACAATGCCGCTTGCAATTGCGTTCAGCGGCGAGGGGGATTCAACAAACATTCGAGGATACACGCTCACCGCATTGACGATGGTTCTGATTGCCGTTCCCATGCTTTGGCTGGTCTTTGCGCGGTGCCACGAAGCGATCGTACCCGATACGGCTAGAACCCGCGTTCCCCTTACAACCACTTTTCGCGTGGTCGTCACCAATGGCCCGCTCATGCTGGTGGCATCCACAATGCTGCTCATGCTGACCGGGATATTCGGCCGCCTTGCGGTCGCCCTGTATTACTACATATATCTCATGAATAGACAGGACTTGGTGGCACTACTCATGTCGCTACCTTCTATCGCGACCGTAGTCGGCATCGCCCTATTTACGAGACTGTCAAGCAAACTCGGCAAGCGCAGACTTCTTATTGTGTCACTGATAATGACGGCACTTCCGCTTTTATGTCTATTCTTCGTTGAACCATCCAATACGCCCGCCGTCATTGTACTGAACGGTCTATACGGCCTGTTCTTCGTCGCAACACCTCTGGCCCTGTCGATGATTCCGGACGCAATCGATTACCAGGAGGATCGCACCGGTATACGCAGCGACGGCTCGGGGTTCGCGCTTTCGAGCGTTTCAATCAAGCTGGGCTCAGCAGTTGGCGGAGCTATCGGCACGTGGATACTAGCGGGGTTCGGCTACGTGGCGAATAGCGTCCAGACAGAACATGCGACATTGGGGATCAATGTCGCGGTAAATCTCGTACCCGCAGCGTTCCTCATTCTGGCAGCGATCCCGATGTTCTTTTATCCCGTGACTGAAGACCTCTATGAAGAGGTCCGGTCCAGGCTGGAGACGGGCAAGAGCAGTCAAGTTCCCGCTTCCTAATACCGACCTCACACCTGGCTCGTCTCATTTTTGGTGAGTCTGCGTCATGATCAGGGTTTTTCGCTGGTGCGGTGCGGTTGGGTTAGTGGTTGTGGGGTACTAATCCGGTGGCCGGTAGAGTGATGGCGTGTGAGCCGTCCATTTGTAATGGTACGTACCGCGTCGGGGGCTATGGCGGTGCAGATCGTCACCAAGGAGCACGGGGGCGCCGGATTGTGGAGCACCTGGGCTCAGCCCACGGGTGAGGCGGAGTTGGCAGCCCTGACTCAGGCCGGCAGGGAGAAGATCCGGGGCGGCCAGGGGTGCTGGACCTGGCCGGCCTGGCCCCCTCAGGCCGCCGGCTTGTCCCGCGTCACCGCCGGAGGGGACCTCAGTCTGTGCCTGCAAGTGTGACGACCCTGTACTTCGAGGCGGAGAAGGAGGACGACCTACGGTGGGTGGGCTATTCCAAGTAGAGGCGGGCGGGGCCCGCAGGTCATTGTGGGGCTGCTGGTGGATAGGGTCGACTTCCCGCTACGTGTCGGCTGCTGGGAGGGCAACAAGGCCGACACCGGCATGCTCTCAACCAGCAGCCTCGAAGCACTCGACCAGGCCGGCCTGGGGTTCATCGCCGGCTCACGGGCGACCAAGGCACCGGCGGACCTGGACGCCCACTTCGCCTGGCACGGGGATGCCCTGGCTGATGGGCAGGTGATCGACACCATCACCCCCACGCCGAGGCTCCACCAGCCGGGAACGCGACCGGAACGTCCGTGATGAGCCGTCTGGAGTGCTCAGGCTTATCCGGGCTCGTGGCGCGCGATCCGGGCCTACAGCGCGCGCCGGTTCGCCCGCCACCAGCAAGACCCCCACCGCGCAGGCCAACCGGGCCAGGGCGGTGGTCGCCGGGGATCGGCGTCCCAAGGCCACCCGGTTCGTCACCGTACACAAAGGCGACCAGGTGCTCGACGAGAAGGCTCTGGCCTGCACCAGGAGGCTGGCTGGACTGAAAGGCTACGTGACCAACATCCCCGCCACTAGGATGCCCGCCGGTGAGGTGATTGCCTCCTACCAGGATGTGGCACGCGGAGCAGTCCCTTGCGCACGAGCACCCGCGACCTGCGCGCCCGGCCCGTCTTCCACCACACCCACGACGCCATCCAGGCCCACCTCACCGTGGTGACGGCATCCCTCGCGGCCGCCCGCCACCTACAAGCCGCCACCGTCACGAGCACATCGAAGAACGTACACTGCCGGGACAACGCACATCCCATAGTGCCGGCCACTGCGGTCGCATACGTGGCGTGACTGGCACATGAAGCCAGGAACATGCAGCGTCTGGACATCCGTGGGCTGGGATCCGCGATCGGCCAGCGCTCAATGTACGGGCGTGACCGGCCGTCACGGCCGCTGCGAGAATCGGCACACCGCACCAAGCGTCTTAACGCCTCTCCACCGGCTTGCCGAGCCGTTATTCATCGTCAGCCGATTTCCCGGTCGGAGACATCTTGGCCTCCAGACGTGCACGGATGGCCTGGTACTTCGCCTCCGTTATCGGATAGGCCGCGAGCGGAATGAGTCCGAGCAATAGAATCGCCGCGGGCATCAAGTTGACAGCAACATTGATGCCGGTCAACGTCCTTTCGCTCAGCGCCGCATCTGCCGAATAGCCGAATGCCGCCAAGCACCACGCTCCAATCGCCCCGCCAAGCGCGGATGCTACCTTGATCGCTAGGCTAGTCATCGCGTATGACGTGCCATCACTGCGGACTCCCGTCCGGTCCTCCTGGTAGTCAATCGCGTCCGGCACCATTGCAAGCACAATCGGTGTTGCGAACAGACCAAGCCCGTACAACATAGACAGCAGGATGACGACCACGAGGTTCGACGGTCCTGCGAAGAAGAGCAACAGCAGCGATCCCGAGGAACTGAGTATCGAGATCATCACCATCTTCTTCTTTCCGAGCCGCTTCGCGAATCGTGTGAAGGCCGCGATTCCGATGATCGTAAAAAGGGGTGGGATCGGCATAATCCATCCCGCCAGATCGACCCGGCCAAGAGAATAGATTATGTAGTACATTGCGACGCCGAGCCGCCCGAACTGACTGGTCATGGTGCAGATCAGCATCGCTGTGATGAGCATGAGCGGCTTGTTTCCGAGTACCGTTTTAAAAGTGCTCAGCAACGATACACGAGTCTCTTCCGGTACCGGTTGGACGACCTCCTTGCTGGTAAAGAACACCAGCGCAAAGAGCGGCAGCGAGGCAATTGAGAACAACGCCGCGGTTGCGGTGAATCCGCCGGTAGTGGCGACATCGCCCCCACCGCTGAGCATCAGCACGATCGGCATCGTGATGGCGCCGAGTATGATACTTCCGAAGTTCGTTCCGACCATCCGGTACGAGCTCAGCGCCACTCGATCTCCCGAATCACGGGTCATCACCGTAGCCAGAGCCCCGTACGGCAGGTTGACTACCGAGTACAGAAGTCCTTGGATCATGTACGTAACGATGGCCCACGCCAGCTTGACGCCTTCCGTGCCGGGGATCGTGCTGAAGGTCAGTACGGTGAAGATCGCGAGGGGCGGACCTCCCCAGATCATCCAGGGACGGAAGCGGCCGTATTTCGTATGTCGCCGCTCGGTGAATGCCCCCCAGATCGGGTCGAAGACGGCGTCTGTGATTCTGGCTACGAACATCAGAGTCCCCACGGCGGCGGCCGCAAGACCGACGCTGTCGGTGTAGAACAGAACCAGATAGCTGGACGACAGGTTCCACACCATCTGGCCGCCGACGTCTCCGAGGCCATACGAGATCTTTGTAACCAGGGATAGCTTCTCCGAAGACTGGGACGGATTGACGGACTCGGCAGAGTTTGCTTTCATGATCATTTTCTCCACATCATTGTGGCCGTTCAATCAACTAGTGTGTGAGTGATACTTCGCCAATATCTCAGCGTAGCGCCAGCCCCAAGCCGCATGCTTGGCGCTACTGCTGACGGATATGAATAGCCGAACGAGGGGCGAGCCAACAGCGTCTACGCCGCCAACCCGCCCCTCGTCAGCACGACGGTGCGTCAGCGCGTCGCAAATGCCGCATCGAATGAGGCGCCGGGCGCGTCCCACATCGCACGGCGGACGAATTCGAGAGCTTCAGGAGCTCCCCTCATCCGGTCCATTCCGGCGTCCTCCCACTCCACCGACACGGGCCCGGCATATCCGATACGGTTGAGCGCGCGGAAGCAGTCCTCCCACGGAACGTCACCGTGTCCGACCGACACGAATGTCCAGCCCCGACGTCCGTCGTCCCATGGGAGGTGCGAACTGAGCCTTCCGGAGCGTCCAGTCAGGCGTTTCTTGGAGTCCTTCGCGTGCACGTGATAGATCTTGTCCGCGAAGTCGTCAAGGAACCCTACGGGATCGATGTCCTGCCAGTTCATGTGGCTGGGATCCCAGTTGATGCCGAGCTCGGGGCGATCGATCACCTCCAGCATCTTCTTGGCCGTCCAGTAGTCATATGCCAACTCGCTGGGGTGAACCTCGGCGGCGAAGCGGACACCGCATTCGGCGAACACGTCGAGAATTGGATTCCAGCGACGCGAGAAGTCCTCCCATCCGGCCTCGATGAGGTCGTCATCGACCGGTGGGAACATCGCCAGGTACTTCCAGATCGACGATCCGGTGAAGCCGACCACGGTCTTGACTCCAAGTCGCTGGGCGGTGCGCGCCGTGTTCATGACCTCCTCGGCAGCGCGTTTGCGCACGCCCTCCGGATCGCCGTCGCCCCACACGACATCCGGCAACATTCGGTGATGCCTCTCGTCGATCGGGTCGTCGCACACCGCCTGGCTCTTCAGATGGTTCGCGAGCGCCACGATTTTGAGGTTGTAGCGCGCGCAGATGTCCAGCTTCTCCTGGATGTATGCGTCATCGGTCGCACCCCTCCATACATCCATATGATCTCCGGCACAACCAATTTCGAGGCCATCGAAGCCCCATTCGGACGCGAGTCGCGCCACCTCCTCGAACGGAAGGTCGGCCCATTGCAGGGTAAGTAGTGATACGTCACGGGTCATGATGCGCTGTCTCCTTTCTTGTTTCCCGTGCTGAGCTCATACGTCCGTCCAGGACGCGCGAGATGCGGCCGAGCGCTCCACCGCCGCAAGAACGCGTTGCACGCTGAGCCCCTCTGCGAATGTCGGCCGCGGACTCTCCCCGCTAGCGATCGCATTCACCAGATCGACTACCTGGTGGGTGAATCCGTGCTCCCAACCGATCACGTGGCCCGTCGGCCACCATGCGTGGTAGTAGGGAGTATCGGGTTCCGTGGCGAGAATTCGCCGGAACCCGGACTCGACGGCGGGCTCGGATCCGTCGTAGTACTCAAGCACGTTGTAGTCCTCCAGGTTCCAGCGCAACGCTCCGGCGGAACCGGATACCTCGATGGTCAATTCGTTCTTACGGCCCGTCGCGAACCGAGTCGCCTCGAATGAGGCGACGGTGCCCTGAGACATGCGTCCGAGGAACCATGCGGCATCGTCAACGGTGACGTCGCCGTATCCCTCGGCTGCCTGTCTGCCGCCCAGTCCGCTGCCGGGAGCGGCCAGAGGACGACGCTTGACGAAAGTCTCCAACGTTCCCGACACTTCGGTGATCGTGTCATCGGCGAGGTACTGACACAGATCGATCAGGTGGGCGCCGATGTCGCCGAGAGCGCCAGATCCGGCCTTGTCCTTCTCCAGCCTCCAGCTGAGCGGCTCATTCGGATCGACGATGAAGTCCTGTCGGTAGCCGGCACGAATCTGCTGGATTCTGCCGATCTTTCCCTCCACCACCATGCGCCGCGCCAACGCGATCGCCGGGGCCCTGCGGTAGGAGAACCCCACCATCGACTGAACGCCACGAGCTGCAGCGCGCTGTGCCGCTTCTGCCATGGCCTCCGCCTGTTCGACGGTGTTGGCCAACGGCTTCTCACACAGCACATGCTTGCCAGCATTGAGAGCTGCGACTGCGATATCAGCGTGCAGGGCCCCAGGAACGCAGATGTCGATCAGGTCCACGTCATCGCGGGTGAGCAGATTCCGCCAGTCGCTCTCGCTCGACTCCCATCCAAGCAGTTCCGCAGCCTCCTGTGCGCGCGCGGAGTCGGCGCGACACAGGACGGCCATCGACACGTCGAGAGGCAGATCAAAGAACTTAGGCGCCTGACGCCACGCATTAGAGTGCGCCCTGCCCATGAATCCGGCACCAACGATGGCCACGTTCAAGCGCCCGCGCGCCGATGAGTCTTTGCTGTTCATGTTCCAGTCATCTCCAGTTCTATCCTCATAGCTGTTATTGGTCCGACCTGGAATCTCACGCCTTGGACGGAGACTTTCGGGGTTGCTCAACGGCAGCGAGTTCCGTGGGTCGGGTTAGACCACCCGAGGCATGCTGCTCAGCAATGAACTTGCAAGCCCTGGATGTCAGCGCCATGATCGTCAGAGTCGGACCCACAGTCCCATTGGTGACGAAGGAGGAGGCGTCCGTGACGAACAGGTTTGGGATGTCCCAAGTCTGATTGACGTTGTTGACGACGGACTTCTTCGGATCCGATCCCATACGAGCCCCACCACATTCATGGATCGCGGCGCCGAGGGACTGCGACATGCGAATACCGACCTTGAAGATCTGCCGCTGCAGCGGGTTGAAGTCGGGCCACACCTTGGAGGAGTCAAGTCCCACCGTGGAGCCGATGAAATTGATCCTGTAGCCCGCGTATTCCACCATCTCGCGGATGGCCTTCATCATGTCTTCGGTCATCATCCGCTCATTGGCGCTCAATGTGCAGTCGATCCGTGGTGCAGGAATACCCCACTTGTCCTTCACACGACGGCTCACACCGACGTAATTATCATAGCGGGGGAGCATCTCGCCCATGGCGTCACCGCCGAATACCGCCGGCACGTCCGGCGGCACCGGACTTCTGCCGCCGATACCTTGATAGTCGAATCCACGCAGGTACCGCTCCGTGCGACGACCGTCCAGATTCTGGAAACGAGGAATGAGGATGCCGCCGGCACGCCCGTGGAACGAGTCCGCGGGCTGCGCCGTGTCTTCATCCCAGCTGCCGGGGCGGTCCGGAACGTCCGCGAAGCAGAGTGCCGTCGTCTGGTCCATGAAGTAGTGCCCGAGCAGTCCCGAGGAGTTCGCCAGGCCATCCGGGAAAGCGGTGGTTCCCGAGTTCAGTAGGAGCCGGATCGACTCAATAGTCGAGGCGGCCAGCACGACGACGTCGCCGAACACACGGTGACGCCGCTTCGTCACACGATCGACGAACTCCGCTCCAGACGCCAGGCCGCTGCGAGGGTTCACCGTGATCCGGCTGACTACGGCATTAGTTCGGGTAACCAGTCTGCCGGTCCTGCGAGCGGCCGCGATGCCCGGCGGAATGCGGTCCTCGAACGGCGCCTGCACCCGCCACGAAATGACCTTGCGTTCGGGCCACCGTGTCTCGACCTTGGCCTTGAACTCCTTCTCGATCGTGCTGAGGAAACCCGGCCCGATGTACTTGCCGTCGGCGGGCTGGTCCAGCCCGTCCTTGTCTCCGTACACACCGACGAGCTCCTCGACCCGATCGTAGTACGGCTCGAGATCGGCGTACTCAATCGGCCAGTCCTCCCCGTATCCATCGAGGCTCGCCGCCTTGAAATCGAGGTTCCCCATGCGTTGCAGCACGCGGCCGTAGGTCTGCATCCGCCCGCCGAGCATCTTGGACCTGATCCATAGGTACGACTGCCCCAGGGGTGTCGTATACGGGTCCTCGAGGTCGTTCACCATGAAGGGGCTGACCCCGCCGTCGAAGAAGGCGCGACACGCCTGGCGCACCTGGCCCCGGATCAGCATGTCTTTCGCCCGGGGGATGATGTCCATTCCGAGGGCCCCCGGCTCTTCCTCAGGTCGTACGAACTCTGCCTCGCTCCGTTCCGGACCCGCCTCGAGCAGAAGCACGTCCATTCCGGCTTCGGTCAGCTCTCGGACTGCGGTGCTCCCGCCCGGCCCGGAACCAACGACGATTGCATAGAAATGGCGCTCAATGTCTTGTTCCTTCATCTTTCCTTCCTATCTGTTATCCGTTGAGTCAACGGCGCTGCGCCGAGCCGCCTCGTCGGAGGAAATAGACGTCGCAGGCCTCGGCATGGACGATGAGTAGTCGCTCGAATCTGTTATCGGTTTCAGAACGTGCTGCACCTCCCATCCGTTCAGCATCGTGCTGCTTGCGGGATGCGGGCTCATATCGCTTTCGACCACGATCCATCCCGCGTAGCCGTGGGCCGCCAAGGCCTTCGTCACCGCCGCCGCGTCGACCAGGAGCGGTTCTTCCGCCAGTTCGGTGAACCACCTGGCCACGTCCCGTCTCCCACCGGCACGGAGGACCGAGTATTCCGCGCCGGCGTTCAGGTATTCCTCATCGTTATCAACATCCGCAGCGTTCTTGAGGTGAACGTGAATGATCCTGTCGGCATGGTGCTCGATGAAGTCAAGTGGGTCTCGACCTGCCACCACGAACTCGGCGGTATCGAGAGCGAGCCCCACAACCTCTGGGTCGGTGAGCCTGAGGAGACCTTCCAGAGCATCCGCCGCGCGCAGCGAGGACAGGAAGTCGAAATGCAGGCCGAGCCGAACGCCCAACGGAGCTATTGCGGCGCCCACCGCGTTCCATGAATCGGCCAGCACATGAAGCGCGGAATCATCAAGTGGGCCGGAGTGACCGGCGTATGGCGCCGGACGAACGACCAGGACACTTCCGCCCAGTTCGGCCAGCGCCTCCGCCAGCCATGTGCTGTGCGCGATCAGCCCGCCGCGCGAGCCGGGATCCAAAGGGTTCTCGCCGTGGGTGAGATCCTCCTGGAATCCGATTGCCGGATCCCAGAACCAACTGCTGACGCCCTCCAAGCCCGCGTCTTGGACGAAGCGTCGGAATCCCGCGACAGAGCCGAAGTTTGCAGCCAACTGTGCGGGGTTGCCGAGCGGCTCCCATCTTCCGGTACCCGCATTCAGTTCAACTCCCGTGAATCCTGAGATGGACACAACGCGCAGCGCCCGCTCGTGCTGGCGGCGACGGACGAAGTGGTCGAACTGCGGTTTGAACTGATTGAGGCATATGACCAACGAATCATGATTCCCGCTCCTCACTCACAATGCGCTCCAGAACGTTCTTGGCGTACCAACGTGAAATTGCGGTCGATTCCGCGTAGTCCCCTCCGAGCTTGTCGGCCTTGTCATGCTCCACGCCGATATAGCCCTCGTATCCGTGCCTGACGATCGCCCGCATCAGCGACTCGAAATCGACGAGGCCACCCTCGTCGCCCATTTCATAGAACCACCGCTCGGTCGTGTCCGCCATGACTTCGGCATCGGGCCTCCTTCGATAGTCTCCAACCAGGTCCTGATTCCGTGTGTCCTTGAAGTGGAATCCGCTCACACGATCGGCGTACGCCTCATACAGCTCAACCGGATCGACCCCGGAGATACAGTGCTGCGCGGTGTCGATGAACAGGTGGACCAGCGCCGGGTCGGTGTTGGCGTAGAACGTTTCCAGTTCCGAACGCGAGCGGATCCCGCAGAAGAACTCGTGATGGCATGCCAGCTTCACTCCCGCATCGGCTGTTAATGCGCCAACCCGGTTCCACAGTTCGGCGGCCACCTTGATCTTGTCCTCCGTCACAGGTTCCATGTCGTAATACAAGGTGGCCGGCATCACCACGACGTTGTCCAGCTCTATCTCCGCCCAGCGGTCAATGGTAGCCTTGAAGTCCTCCAGTATGTTCTTATGGGTTTCCCGAATGTGGGGTGCGTACGTGCGTGGATCGTAGTCCGCGGCGTGGAATATGTTGACGATCCGCTCAAGACCGCGCTGCTGCACGAACTCCTGGTAGTTGCGTACAGATCCATAGTCGCCGACGATCTGGTACCAGCGGAAATCGAATACATCGATCGCGCTGAACCCGACAGCCGCCACTTGCTTGAGGAAGCGGTCCATAGTCCGCCGCGATTCCCATTGATCTATTTGGCCATGAGGAGACTCGGATCGCCAATGGTCCATGTATGTCCATTTGTTCATTTCGGCACGTCCAGTTTGTTTTGTATGTACCAGCTGTTCAGGAGTGTGGTTTCGGCGGGCTCGGGTGTCTGGTCGCTTTCGACCACCGTCCATCCGTTATACGAGTGGTCTCGTAGGGCGGTGACGAGGGCCGGGATGTCGACCAGCCCGTTCGGGGTGCCGAGTTCGTAGAACCAGCGTTGGATGTGGTTGCCGCTGTCTCCTTGGAGCATGGCGGTCTCTGCGTTGGGTTGGAGGTATTGGTTGTCGGTGTCTTGGTGGGGTGTGTCTTTGAGATGGATGTGTGTGACGCGGTCGGCATGGGCTTGGTAGAAGGTGAGTGGGTCGATGCCGGCTATGGTCATTTCGGCGGTGTCCAGCGCGAGGCCGACCAGTTCGGGGTCGGTTGCCTGCAGCAGGTTGAGAGTTGATCGGCGTCGTGAATGGACGACAAGCAGTCGTAGTGCAGCGCCAGGTGCAGGCCTGCTTGGCGGGCCAGGTCTCCAATGGTGTTCCACAGGGTGGCGGTGGTGTTGATCGCGTCGTCGGGCAGCTTCCCGGTGACCCATGCCGACGGGGCGGGTCGGGCTACCAGTGTCGAGGCGCCGACGGCGGCGAGAAAGTCGATGAATACTTGTGAGGTCCGGGTGATGGCGTCGTGCTGGCCCGGATCGGCGGGATTATGGGGCATTCCGTCGTCCTCCTCGGCCGGGGCGGTGGGGTCCCAGAACATGGAGCAGACGCCTTTCAGTGAGCCCTGGTGGAGGAAGTCGAGGAAGCCCTCGGCCGAGCCGTGGTTGGCCAGTATCACCTCCGGGCGGGCGAGGTTTTCCCAGCGGCCGCTTCCCGAGGCCAGCTCTACGTAGTCGAAGCCAGCCGCCGATGTCACCTTGAATGCGCGCAACTGGTCCTCGTGGCGGGTGAAGGCATCCATACGGGGCTTCCACTGGTTGAGCGCGTAGGCCCACTTGAGCGTGTCTTTCATTTCGTTGCCTCCCTGGCGGCGCGCTCGGCTTGGGCGAGCACGTTGTCGATGTACCACTTGGCTACGGCCGTGGCCTGCGCATAGCTGGATCCGTAGTCGTTCATGTCGGCCTCGTCGTGTTCTACGGTCAGCAGTCCGTCCCACCCGGTATCGACGATCGCCCGCATTAGCCCGGGGAAATCGACCAGGCCGCCCCCAGCGCCCATTTCATGGAACCACCGGCGCACGCCCGGCGACTGCCGCTCCGGATCAGGCGGGGTCCGATACAGATCGTCCCGGTCGACCTGATGGGCGTCCTTGAAGTGAAAGCCCGAGCAGCGCGCGGAGTACTTCCGAAACAGCTCCACCGGGTCGACCCCGGCGATGGCGTGCTGCGCGGTATCGCAGAAGAAGTTCACATACCGCGGGTCGGAGTAGCCGAAGAAGGTGTCGATCTGCTCCGGAGTACGGATCGCCCCCCAGAACTCCAGGTGGCACGTCAGCCTCATACCGTGCTGTTCGGCGATCTCACCTACCCGGCTCCACAGCTCGGCCATCGTCTTGATCTTGTCATCGGTGACCGGCTCAACCTGGTAATAGGTGGACGATGGCATGACAATGAAGTTCTCCACTCCCGTCAGCCCCTCCAGCTGTCCCATGGTCTGACGGCAGTCCTCAATGATCCGCTCATGGGTCTGTCTGACGTGCGGCGCCGCATAGCGAGTCGCCTGCGCCCACGCCCTGAATACCCCGGTCACCTTCTCCAGACCCAGATCCTGAATTCGATGCTCGAACGCCTTCATCGACCCGTACAGCCCGGCATACTGATAAACGCTGTAGAACATCGTGTCAAGACCACTGAATCCCAGCGCCGCGAGCTGCTTGATGTAGTTGTCCACATACTCCCTGTTGAACTGCGGAGGTTGCAGTCCCTGCGGCGTTCGTGTCAA
>NZ_MTPX02000006.1 GCF_002154335.2 Actinomyces ruminis | reverse complement strand
CTGCGCGCAGGCGACGCCATCACGGCGTGGTGCGCGAGAACGGAGATGCCGCCGGCGCCAACCCCGGTTCTGGCGCGGCCGCCGTCAGAACCGCACCAACCGGCTGAAGTACAAGCCGCTGGTCTCCGTGGAGACCGTCAACGGCATGGACCCGGAGCGCGCCAAGCGTCGTCCCGAGTTCACCAAGCTCACCCCCCTGTACCCGCAGGAGCAGCTGCGCCTGGAAACCACGCCCAAGGCCCTGACCCCGCGCATCATCGACCTGGTCGCCCCCATCGGCAAGGGCCAGCGCGGCCTGATCGTCTCCCCGCCCAAGGCCGGTAAGACGATCATCCTGCAGCAGATCGCCAACGCGATCTCCGTGAACAACCCCGAGGCGCACCTGATGGTGGTGCTCGTCGACGAGCGCCCCGAGGAGGTCACGGACATGCAGCGCACGGTCAAGGGGGAGGTCATCGCCTCCACCTTCGACCGGCCCGCCTCCGACCACACCACCGTGGCCGAGCTCGCCATCGAGCGCGCCAAGCGGCTGGTCGAGCTGGGGCAGGACGTGGTGGTGCTACTCGACTCCATCACCCGTCTGGGCCGCGCCTACAACCTGGCCGCCCCCGCCTCCGGGCGCATCCTGTCCGGTGGTGTGGATGCCAGTGCCCTGTATCCGCCCAAGCGCTTCTTCGGCGCCGCCCGCAACATTGAGAACGGCGGCTCCCTGACGATCCTGGCCACCGCCTGGTGGAGACCGGCTCCAAGATGGACGAGGTCATCTTCGAGGAGTTCAAGGGCACCGGCAACATGGAGCTGCGGCTGTCCCGGCAGCTGGCCGAGCGGCGGGTCTTCCCCGCCGTCGACGTCGCCGCCTCCTCCACGCGCCGTGAGGAGCTGCTCATCGACCCCGCCCAGCTGAAGATCATGTGGCGGCTGCGGCGGCTGTTCTCCGGCCTGGAGCAGCAGCAGGCCCTCGAGCTGGTGCTAGGAAAGCTCAAGGAGACCCAGTCCAACGCGGAGTTCCTCATGGTCATCTCCAAGACCACCCCGCAGGGCACCTCCCTGGCAGACGCCGACGACGACGCCAAGCTCGTCTGATCCGCTCCGTCCGCCCGGGATACCGGGCGGACGCCTTCCCGGCTCACCCTGCGGCGTGCTGTGCCTCACCACGGCGCGACATTGTGACCGGCCGCGTGGCTGGCAGAATGTCCGACCGGCCTCCGGTTCACCTGCGCGCCCGTGCGGGACCCGGGACCCTCAGAACCCCTAAGGAGAAATATGAAGCAGGGTATCCACCCCGAATACGTGCCCACCACGGTCACGTGCACCTGCGGCAACAGCTTCGAGACCCGCTCCACCGTCACCTCTGGTGAGATCCGCGTGGACGTGTGCTCCGAGTGCCACCCCTTCTACACCGGCAAGCAGAAGATCCTCGACACCGGTGGTCGCGTTGCCCGCTTCGAGGCCCGCTACGGCAAGCGCAAGAAGTAAGCGCGCAGGTTTCGTCACTTCGACGTTTTGCGACCTTGGGGTGCGCTCCACGACCACCCGATGCACGTGGAACGCACCCCAAGGTCGTAATCTGTGCCCTGATCAATCCCATATTCCCTCCGAGCCGGAGAAAGGTGAGTCGTGAGCGTCGAGGACTTCTCCGCCGTACAACCTCTGCTGGAGGAGCACGCCGCCATTGAACGAGAAATGGCCGACCCCGACGTCGCCTCCGACCCCGGCGCCTTGCGCCGCCTCGGGCGCCGCTACGCCGAGCTTGGACGCATAGTGGAGGCCCACCGCGCCTGGAGCGCCGCCTCCGCGGACCTGACCGACGCCACGGAGCTCGCCCGGGAGGACGCCGACTTCGCCGCCGAGTTGCCCGCCCTGCGGCAGGCCGAGCAGGACGCCGCCGCGCGCCTGCGCGAGGTGCTCGCACCCCATGATCCCGACGACGCGCGCGACGTCATCATTGAGGTCAAGGCCGGAGAGGGCGGGGAGGAGTCGGCACTGTTCGCCTTCGACCTGGCCCGCATGTACACCCGCTACGCCGAACGCATGGGTTGGGCGATGGAGGTCATGGATGCCACCGACTCCGAGCTCGGCGGCTATAAGGACGTACGCCTGGCCATCAAGGCGAAGGGCGCCGTTGAGCCGGCCGACGGCGTGTGGGCGCATCTGAAGTACGAGGCGGGCGTGCACCGGGTCCAGCGCGTCCCGGTCACCGAAAGCCAGGGGCGCATCCACACCTCCGCCGCCGGCGTGCTGGTGATGCCGGAGGCCGACGATCCCGGCGAACTGGAGATCGACCCCGCCGACCTGCGCATCGACGTGTTCCGCTCCTCCGGGCCAGGAGGGCAGAGTGTGAACACCACCGACTCCGCCGTGCGCATCACCCACCTGCCCACGGGAATCGTCGTCTCCATGCAGAACGAGAAGTCCCAGCTGCAGAACAAGGAGTCGGCCATGCGCGTGCTGCGGGCCCGGCTGCTAGCCGAACGCGCCGCCGCCCAGGCCGCCGAGGCCGCCGCCACCCGCCGCTCACAGGTGCGTACGGTCGACCGCTCCGAGCGCATCCGCACCTACAACTTCCCCGAGAATCGCATCGCCGACCACCGCACCGGCTACAAGGCCTACAACCTCGACGCCGTGCTCGACGGCGACCTCGGCCCGGTCATCGACTCGGCCATCGCCATGGACGAGGCCGAGCGCCTGGCCGCCGCCGGCGAGCAGTGAGCGACTGTGCCCGAACTGGACCGCTACGCGCTGCGGCGCCTCGTGCGTGAGGCGGGGCAGACACTGGCCCGGACGGGGGTGGCGTCTCCGAACGTCGACGCCCGGCTGCTGGCCGAGCACCTGCTGGCTGGGCCGATTCTGCTCGCCGACGGCGCCCCGGAAGACTTCCCGGTCGCCTACGCGGCGCTGGTGCGGCGTCGTGCCGCCCGCGAGCCGCTGCAGCACATCCTGGGCGTGATGTGGTTCCGGGGGCTGAAGCTGACCTGCCGGCCCGGCGTGTTTATCGTCCGCCCCGAGACCGAGGTGGTTGCCGGGGCCGCCATTGAGGCCGCCCGGACGGTCGCGGTGGAGGAGGGACGTGGCCCCGTGGTCGTGGACCTGTGCGCCGGCTCGGGGGCCATTGCCGCCGCGGTTGCCGTGGAAGTGCCTGCCGCCCGGGTGTGGGCCGTCGAGGTCGACGACGACGCCGCGGCACTGGCACGCGAGAACTGCGAGCGCCTGGTGCCGGGCCGGGTGGAGATCATCCGCGGCGACGTCACCGACCCGGCCGTGCTCGCCGAACTGGACGGGAGCGTCGACGTGGTGGTCTCCAACCCGCCGTACGTGCCCGCCGGGGCCGTGGAGGATCTGGAGACCGAACGGTATGACCCGGACCTGGCCCTGTACGGCGGGGGAGCCGATGGTCTGCACCTGCCGCTCGTCGTCGTGAAGCGGGCCACGGCCCTGCTGCGCCCCGGCGGCGTGCTGGTAATGGAGCACGACCCCGGGCAGGGAGCTGCGCTGCGGGCCGCCGCCCGGGAGGTCGGATTCTCCGCCGCCGCCACGGGGACGGACCTCACTGGTCGCGACCGGTACCTGCGCGCGGTGCGCTGAGCGGTGGACCGTGTTGCGGTATTGATTGGGGTGGACATCGCTGTCATACCGGGATCTCCCCGTGAGCCTGGGCCCGCTACACTTGTTGAAGAGATCTCGGACACATCGATATGCGCCAGGAAACGTGAGCGCGTGCCGGATGCTCCCGTGAGGACACGCCATGGAGACAACGTCGACTCCCGCTCCGCGCCACAGTACCCCGCCGTGGCGCTACGCCATCGGCATGTTCGGCACTTCGATCCCGATCAATGTCATCAAGGGATCGATGCTCTACTTCTATGTCTCGGTGCTGGGAATGGACGCCGCCATCTACGCCGGTGTCTACGCCGTCTACGGCGTGATCGACGCCGTAGACAACCCGATATTCGGCTACATCTCCGATCGCACCCGCAGCCGCTGGGGGCGGCGGCGCCCCTACCTGATCGTCGGCGCGTTGCTGCTGTTGGGAGCGATGATCGCCCTCTTCTGGGTCCCGGACGCCGTTGTGGCCCGCAAGACGAGCGCATTGGTCATCTGGTTCGCCATCTTCGCGATTCTCGCGGAGGCATCGGACTCCCTCATAAACGCCAACTATGGGGCGCTGTTGCCCGAGCTCTTCCCCGCCGAGCGGCGCCGCGCCCTGGCGAACTCTCTGCGTCAGGGGCTGCAGTTGCTCGCCATGATCATCTCCCTGGGACTTACGCCCCTGCTGGCCCGTGGCATCCTGGGCTGCGATGTCGCTGACCCGCAGTGCGGCGACCCGACTCGCGGTTATGAGCTGCTGGCAGTCATCTACGGCTTGGTGGCCTCCGCCGTCATCATTTTCATGGCTCTGGGCATCCATGAGAATCCGGATATCGCGCAGGAGGAACGTCCCCGATTCATTCCCTCAATCATTCAGATCGTCACCAACCGCTACTTCTGGACCGTGGGAGTCGTCTCCGCCTGCTTCGGGGCGGCCATGGCACTGGTGCTGGGCGGGCTGCAGTTCTATGTTGATCACTCATTGGGCGGAGACGCCCTGCAAGCCACGATTCTGCAAGCCACGGTCATCGCTGCCTCGATCGGATTCTTGGCCCTGTGGACCACTGTTGTGCGGCGGTACGGAGCTGCTCGTACCTGGAAGATCGCACTGCCTGTGGCTGCCGTGTCCTTTCTGCCGCTGTTCTTCGCCAACAACCTGATCGCCGCGATCATCGCCGGCCTGTGCGTCGGTCTCGGATATTCCGGCATGCTGGCCACTAACGATCTGATCTTCGCCCGCATCCTGGACCACGACGCCGCGGCCACCGGCATCCACCGCGAAGGCATCTTTCTGTCCGCCTTCGGAGTCCTTGGGCGGCTCAGCGCCATCCCCGTGTCAATCGCGCTACTGTCTCTGGGATGGTTCTTCGGTTACCACTCAGGTGATGATCCGGGCACGCAGGCGGGATTGGCCTGGAGGGTCTACATGTCCCTGTACCCCTTCGGCCTGCTTACCGTCGGAGCCATGATCTCGCGCTTCATCTGGGTGCCCGCGGATACCCCGGTGGACACCCCCGCTACACCGGCACCGCTCGGCGACACGAAGGAGACTTGAGAATGAATGCCCGCCGTGTAGTACTGACCGCAGACGATTACGGATACGATCCCGCGTCCGCCGAGGTGGTCTTGGACCTGCTGCAAGGAGGCTATGTCTCTGCCACCACCGTGCTGGCGGTGTCCGAGTACCTCGACGACGTCGTCCAGCCTCTGGCTGCACTGCAAGCACGGCGCGACTTCGGCGTGGGGCTGCACCTCGCCACCAACTCCGATCGCGGCCGCGAGCCGTGGAAGCCATTGTCGGCGAGAGCTCTGGCCGGCCCCGACGGGACCCTGCCCGTCGACCCATCTGCTGCCGAGAGCCTCGCTACCGCGGACGCCATGGCCAATGAGATTGCCGCCCAGCTGGCACGCATCGAAGGGACGGGGCTGACAGTCGACCGCATCGACTCCCATTCGGGGACCGTATACGGCCTGCACGGGGGCGCGGGGCTGACAGAAGTACTCACCGTCTGCGCCAGGAGTCATCTGACCTTCCGCCTTCCGCGTCGCTCGACGCCGCCCTGCTCGGTGGCGAGATTTCTCAGCTGCTGTCAGATGTCCACCGCCGGGCGGTCCAGGCCGCGGACGCCTCCGGCGTAGCCCTGCCGCAGACGACTCTCACCGATCCCCGTCCGACCGACATGATCGGAACCTACGAGGCGCTACGCGATTTCTACATCGCTCTGCTGCCGCTGCTCCCAGAGGGCACCTCGGAGATCTTCACCCATCCGGGCGCGGACACGCCCTGGGCACGCGAACGTTTCGGCGCAGGTTGGGACAAACGCGTCTGGGAAGCGCAAATGCTGCGCGATCCCGTATGGCGTGCCGCATTGGAGCAGGAGGGCATTGAGATCGTGGCACGCTGGTAGGACGGTGAGGCGAGATCACCCCATACGCTGATTGCCGTCAGACCAACAGGTTCCGTCAACGGGGTACTGGGGGGTCCTGGCTGATGTCGTGGCTACGGAGGCAGACTCCCCACTCAGAGGATGACGGCGGACTCTCGCGACCAAACGTTGCCGCCGTCGATCCCCAGCCGAACCCTTCTGAATGGAGCTGCCACATGGCCACTGTCCTTGTGATCGGATCAACCGGAAAAGTCGGACGCGTCGTCGTCGACGAGGCCCTCCAGCGAGGCCACGCCGTCAAGGCTCAGACACGCAACGCCCGTCGGGCGCGCCGGTCCCTGCCCGACGGCGCCGAGGTCGTCGAGGCGGCGCCCGCCGACGCCGATGCGCTGCGTCCGCTCGTTGCCGGCGTGGACGCCGTCATCCTCACCCACGGCGGCGACAGCGACGGCGAGAACAACTTCTACGCCGTCATCCCGGCGCTGCTGGAGGCACTCGGTGACTCCGACACCCATATCAGCCTCATGACGGCGATGAACACCAGCCACTCCGCCGGCGCCAGCGCCAGCAACTACGAGTTCGTGGAGTGGAAGCGTCGCGCCGAGCGGCTCGTGCGCGTCTCCGGACACCCCTACACCATCGTGCGCCCCGGCTGGTTCGGCTACCAGGGTCCCGGTGACCGCCAGATCGACCTGCGGCAGGGTGACCTGGTCACCGGCCAGCCGGGAGTCGACCGACGCCACATCGCCCAGGTGCTCCTGGAGGGCGCCCTCAACCCCTCCGGCGCGCGCCGCACCGTGGAGGTCTTCAGCAAGGCCGGCGCCCCGTTACCGACTTCGAGGCCATGTTCGCCGCGACGCGCGCGGACGAGGATGGCGCGATTGACGGCGTGCTCGACACCAACAACGTGCCACTGGACGAAGAACCGCAGCGCGTGCAGGACGACCTCGCCCGCCTGCGCAAGTGACGGCGGAGCACGCATATGCCGCACAAGGGCATCTGGGACCGTCTGCGCGACGGTGACGACGTGGATCTGTTCGAGCAGGAGTACACCGACATCGTGCGGGTCGAATACGCCCGCTGCCGCGACCTCATGTTCGACATAAACCAGACCCGTCCCTCCGACCCGGCGCTGCCCGACCTTTGGGCCGATCTGCTGGGGCTGGACGGGCCGCTGGACTCCTCCATCCGGCTCATCCACCCCATGCAGATCGACTTCGGCAAGCGAATGCATATCGCCCCGAACGTGCTGATCAACCACAGCTTCACGGCCATGTCGATCGGCGGGATCAGCATTGGCGAGGGCACCTTCATCGGTCCCAACGTCACCGCGGTCACCGACAACCACCGGCTCGACGACGTCACCGTTCTCAACTGCCACCCCATCGCCATCGGGCGGCGGGTGTGGATCGGTGCGGGCGCCTCGATCATGCCCGGAGTGACAGTGGGCGACGACGCCGTCATCGCCGGTGGTGCCGTGGTCACCAAGGATGTCCCGCCCCGCAGCGTCGTCGCCGGCGTGCCGGCGCGGGTCATCCGCGAGAAGTAGCCGTTCGGCGCAGACGCACGGCTTAAACCCCAACCACCCTGAGAAAGAGAGAACACTCATGCCCACCGAACTCGAGCACAAGGACGCCATCCGCGAGGTCATCGACCGCTTCTCCAACCTGGAGGTCGACGTCGCGGAGCAGTCCAAGCTGTTCACCCCGGACGCGCACGTCGTGGTCTACAACGCCGACGGCTCGAAGATGATGGAATTCGACGGCGCCGACCAGTTGGTCGAGCTGTTCGGCGCCGCCATGGCCGGCGTCAACAGCTCCTTCCACATCAATGGCCAGCAGGTCATCACGATCGACGGCGACACCGCCACCGACGTCCACTACGGCCAGGCCCTGCTCGTTCAGGAGCAGGACGGCAAGGACGTGCTCCAGTCCCACTCGATCCGCTACATCGACACCCTGGTCCTGCGCGACGGCGACTGGCGCATCAGCAGCCGCGAGCAGCACTTCGTGGTCTCCGAGACGCGCGAGTACTTACGCGCGCGCATTGATGCGGTGACGGCTGAGCCCGCCTCCCGACTGCGGGGGGCGGGCTCAGCCGTCGCTTCGGTCGAAGGACCACGCATCGGCGTCCTGCACTTCAGGAAGGCGCGCCTCCCCTCGGCGGTTCCCATACGCGGATCGGTCCACAAGGGCGTTGGCGAGTTGTGGAAGACGTCTGACCGCCGTGATTAGATCTGGCGCGAACCCGCCACAAGAGAGGAAGCGCTATGCGTCGCCGTTCAATCGCCCTGTATGTCCCGAAACCATGGCCGACTGGGAGTACGCCTACCTGACAGCCCAGATCACGGTGGCCGAGCGCATGCGTCCTGGACGGTTCCAACTGCTGCTGGTGGGCGATGGCCTCGAACCCGTGCGGTCGCAGGGAGGTCTGCCGGTCACGCCTACGGCGGACCTCGGAGCGTTGTCCCGGTTGCGAGCGGAGGGCGATCTGGCGGCCCTAGTCATCCCGGGAGGGGACCGCTACCACGCGGGACACGAGCGGCTGATCGCTACTGTCGAAGAAACGCTAGCCGCGCAGGTGCCGGTGGCAGGCATCTGCGGCGCCACCTACCTGCTGGCAAGGGCCGGCGTGCTCGACGAGCGTAGGCACACCTCCAACTCCTCGGAGTTTCTGGCTGCGAGCGGCTACCAAGGAGCTGAGCACTATGTTGATTCCGTCGTGACCTCCGACCGCGGCGTGACCACGGCATCGGGCCTCAATGCCGTGCCCTTCACCGCGGAAGTCATGCGCGTCACCGAGCTTTTTCCCGCTGAGGTTGCTGACGCCTGGGAGCGCCTGTACTCCACCGGAGACGCCCACTACTACGGGGCCTGGGCGCAGGCCGTTGATGCCTGGGCGCGCTCCTGACCCGGCTACGGACGGCGGTGAAAATGTCCGAGATCGGCATAAACGCCGCCGCTAGGCGGCACCGCGACCGATGAAAGCGCGGAATATCAACGATCTGCCGGACGCCACTCGCAGCCCAAGGCTTCTTTATGCCGATCTCGGACAGTTTTGAGAGTCCCATAGGTATGCCGCGTTGTCACCGCACATAGAGGTCCTCTGCCGTGGCCAGAACCGACGTCCGGAAGTAAGGGTTGCGAAGAGAATCTGTGGTCACTAGGTCTACGGAGCGGCCCGTCGCCTGCTCCAAGGCCTCCTGTAGGCCAAAGAAATCGTCGAAGCGGCTGCCTCGGCGTCCACAGGTCTTGCAGGCCGGCCTGAAGCAGACGGTGGAACACATCATCATGGGCCAGGTCGGGGTCCGCAAGGACTTCCGCGATCAAAGTGGATACGGCCGACTTGCTATCGGCATCGTGCGTGAACTTTGCAAGCGCATTCTGGTCGAAAGTCTGGGTTCCCACGATGTCCCAACCACAGCGTCTACGCCGTCGCTGTAGGGACCCCCGCGGGAATTGCTGCCACAGTATGAGACTCGCCCCCTGTGCCTAGCATTGTTGTGCGAATAACGTAAAGATGGTGTTGACTTAAGGATGCATTTTAGCTTGACTGGTTGTCGAATGTAGTCAGAGGTGCGCGAAAGGTGTGCTGTATTATGGGGGCAGTTACGATGTCTTCACTGCTTAAGCAGGTGCGAGAGAGTGATATTGGGCGGCGGTTACTGTGGCAATTTCCGCATTTATTGGTTGTGGCGTGTTTATGTGCCTGGCGTCCCGTGTTGACTATTGCATCCGACGTGTTGGAATGGGCTGGTTTTTCTGTCTCGCGTATTTCGGAAGTTGCGAGATGGGTTGCTGAGCGAGGTGATGTTCTCGGCGCTCTGGCGTTTGTTTTTTTGGTGCTCGTTGCGTTGCTTTGGTCGGTTGATGGTGTTTCCATGGAAAGACTTCTTGTGATTCTTAGCTGTTCCACGCTGCTGTTGTGGCAGGCTGTAGGTACGCCTTGGCCTGCGGTTGTCGTTGTTGCTGCTCGGGTAATTATTACTTGGCTGTATTCGCGTTTGGCGCATGATGAGTCTCATTTTGCAATTACTGTAATTGGGTTGATGACTGTTGTTGGATCGCCAGTATTTACCTTTATGTCTTTGATCTCGCCCGGTAACGGTGATCATAGTCGTGAAATCGCCGTGCGTTTGAGTGGACCGGTGCAGGTGCAGCAAACCCCGCTTGAAGGGCCGACGGGAGCTGTGGCCGTAGGCGTACGTGCCCGTACCTCTGATTCTGCATAATCTCGTCCGCGGCGGGGGTGCAGATCGGTGACAAATACTGATCTCGCGGCGGGCGGCGTGTTGTGAAACGTCGTCACTTCAACGGCTCGCGATTTGAATGTCGGTCCGTCCATCCGTTCGTTCGTCATCGATTTCGACAATCGGTCACGGCGCGCCCGGCGCATCTACATGTGGTGGACCGGGCGTGGGATGATGATTCGTGTGTTTCGGTGGTCGTTCGTGTGGTTATGGGGCTCTTCCGGTTTGAGGGTGTGGTGGTTCCGGCCGGGGCTGCGGTGTGGGGATGATGAGGTCGGTTTCGGGCTGATAAGGACGTGTTCAGGCTGACGAGGTCGTGCTCGACCGGCGCAGGTCATTCTCGGGTGGGTGGAGATGTCGTCGGGCGGGCGGGGTGCTCTTGCCGTTGGCGGGCCGTCCGGGCCGGTTCTTCGTGCTTGTGGGTGTGGTGGCTGGTGTGTTGCGCGGTGGGGGACCCGGCGAGTCTGCCGGTTCACCACGCCGCACTTGTCTGCCGGCAGCCCCGCGCCACGGAAGTGAGACCATCTGCTACGCCACTTCGGGGTTAACAACGCCGGTTAACGGTCTGCTGAAGGGCTCTGAGGTATACAGCAGAACGTTAAGTAGCGTTGTTAACGCCCAACCGGCGCAACAGACACCTCAGCCCGACTCAACCACCACACCCACAAACCGGAAGAGCCACGTTGCGCGGGAAGTGGAGGCGGGGCCAGCCAAGGCGCACGAACCGTCTAGGCTTGGCCCCGAGATGAACGACGCGATGAACTCCCTCTTCGGCGCACTGCCCATGCCCGGCTCCGAGGCCACGCCTCCGCCGGAGGCCGCCCTGCCCTCGCTCGACCTAGCCGGCTCGGCCTGGGATGACGAGAGCTGGGCCGACGTCGAGCCCCCGGCCGAGGAGGACCTGGCGCCCTACGACCCCGAGGAGGCCTCCGCCCCCTCTGCAGCCGACGCGGCCGCCGTCACCCCCACCTGGAGGAGCGTCAGGCCGAGCTCTCCGACCTGGTGGCCCGCGCGCAGGCCAATGCCGCCGCCGCGCGCGCCCGCGCCGGCGTCGACGCCGGAGGCGCATCGGATCGGACGGCTGGCCCCGGCGCGCCCCGCTACGGCATATCCGCCAACCCCGCGGATCTGCTCACCGGCCTCAACCCCGCCCAGGAGCAGGCCGTCACCCATGCGGGCTCCCCGCTACTGATCATCGCCGGCGCCGGCAGTGGCAAGACCCGCGTGCTCACCCATCGCATCGCCTACCTGCTGGCCACCGGTCGCGCCCGCCCCGGCGAGATCCTCGCCATCACCTTCACCAACAAGGCCGCAGCCGAGATGCGCGAGCGCGTGGCCGCCCTGGTGGGTCCGGCGGGGGAGCGCATGTGGGTGTCCACCTTCCACTCCGCCTGCGTGCGCATCCTGCGCCGCGAGCACGAAGCGGCCGGCCTGCGCTCCACCTTCTCCATCTACGACGCCGCCGACTCCACCCGCCTGATCACCCTGATTGTGCGCGAGCTCGGCATCGACCCCAAGCGCTTCACCCCCAAGACCTTCGCCGCCCGCATCTCAGACCTCAAGAACGAGCTGATCACCCCGGCCGAGTTCGCCGAACGCGCCGTGACCTCCAACCCCTTCGAACGCCATCTGACCGAGGTCTACAGCGCCTACGCGCGTCGGCTCGCGGCCGCCAACGCGCTGGACTTCGACGACCTGATCATGCGCACCGTTCAGCTGCTGCAGGCCAAGCCGGCGGTGGCGGAGATGTACCGCCGTCGCTTCCGCCACGTGCTCGTCGACGAGTACCAGGACACCAACCACGCCCAGTACGTGCTGGTGCGCGAGCTCGTCGGCGGGCCCGGCACCTCCGGCGCCGACTCACCCGTCCCGCCGGGGGAGCTGACCGTGGTGGGCGACTCCGACCAGTCCATCTACGCCTTCCGTGGCGCCACCATCCGCAACATCGAGGAGTTCGAGCAGGACTACCCCAGTGCCCGCACCATTCTGCTGGAGCAGAACTACCGCTCCACCCAGAACATCCTGTCCGCCGCCAATGCGGTAATCGCCCGCAACAGCGGGCGCCGGGAGAAGAACCTGTGGACCGCCTCCGGGGACGGCCCCAAGATCATCGGCTACGTGGCCGACTCCGAGCACGACGAGGCCCGCTGGATCAGCTCCGAGATCGACCGGCTCGCCGACGAGTGCGGTGTCCGCCCCCGCGACGTCGCCATCTTCTACCGCACCAACGCCCAGTCCCGGGCGCTGGAGGAGGCCTTCATCCGCTCCGGCCAGCCCTACAAGGTGGTTGGTGGCACCCGCTTCTACGAGCGGCGCGAGATCAAGGACGCCATCGCTTACCTGCGTGCCGTCGACAACCCTGACGACGACGTCTCCATCCGCCGCGTCCTGAACGTCCCCAAGCGGGGACTGGGGGACAAGGCGGAGGCCGCCCTGGCCGAGCACGCCGCCCGCTACGCCGTCTCCTTCGGCACCGCCGTGGCCGACGCCGCCGGCGCCCCCCCGCCCCCGCGCCGGCGGCCGCCCCGGGGCGGG
>NZ_MTPX02000070.1 GCF_002154335.2 Actinomyces ruminis | reverse complement strand
CAGCCCGGCCCGCGCCCCAGCGCCGCCGAGGCCGCCCTGCCGCAGGCCAGCACCGCCGTGCTGACCAACGGCGCCCGCCTGTACGTCGACCACGCCCACCCCGAGTACTCCTCCCCGGAGGTGCTCACCCCCCACGACGCCCTCGTGTGGGATCGCGCCGGCGAAGTGATCGCCCGCCGTGCCATGGCCGCCCTCGACCCGGAGGACGGGGAGATCGTCCTGTACAAGAACAATGTCGACGGCAAGGGCGCCGCCTACGGCTCCCACGAGAACTACCTGGTGCGCCGCGAGCTGCCCTTCGAGACCCTGGCCGCCGCCCTGATCCCGTTCTTGGTGACCCGGCCCGTGTTCGCCGGGGCCGGGCGGGTCGGCATCGGGCAGCGCAGCGAGACTCCCGGCTTCCAGATCAGCCAGCGCGCCGACTACGTGGGCACCGACATCGCCCTGCAGACCACCTTCAACCGGCCCATTGTCAACACCCGCGACGAGCCGCACGCCGACGCCGCCCGCTTCCGCCGCCTGCACGTAATCAACGGCGACGCCAACCGCTTCGACGTACCCATCTACCTGAAGGTCGCCACCACGAGCCTGCTGCTGTGGTACCTGGAGCGCGCCCACGACCGCGGCCAGGGCCTCGGCGCCCTCACGGACCTGCGGATCACCGCCGACCCGGTCGAGGAGCACTGGGCCATGTCTCACGACCCCGCCCTCACCTACGCGCTCGCCACCGCCCGCGGCCGGCTGACCGCGCTGGAGATCCAACGCGCCCACCTGGAGGCCATCGCCGCTGCCCTGCGCGAGGACTACGGCGGAACCGGGGCTGAATACGTCGGCCTGGCCACCGCCCGGGCGCTCGCGCTGTGGGAGGAGACGCTCGCCGCGCTCGAGGATTACGCGGCCTCCCGGGGCACCCCCGCCCAGGCCGAAGCCACCGCCCGCGCCGCGCAGCTGGTGGAATGGGTCGCCAAGCTCCAGCTGTGCGAGGGACTGCGCGCGCGCTCCGGCACCGGCTGGGACGATCCGCGCCTGGCGGCCGCCGACATCCAGTGGGCCGACCTGCGCGCCGGGCGCGGCCTGGCCGAGAGGCTCATCGCCGCCGGCCGCACCCGTAGACTGACCACCGACGCCGAGATCGAGCCGCCGCCGACCGTCCGCCCGCCGGCACGCGCGCCGCCGTCCGCGGCACGGCGGTTGCCAACCACGCCGCCGTCGTCGCCGCCTCCTGGACCAGCCTCGTGCTGGACGTTCCCGGGCACGCCGAGCTGCTGCGACTGCCCCTGCCCGACGCCGTGACCGTCTCGGACGCCGAGTTGGCACGTATCCTGGGCGCCGTCCAAGATGCCGTCACCCCCGCAGAACCGGAAGACTCAGAAAGTCAGTCACGCCCATGAGCCTCAACGAACAGATCCAGCCCACCCCCGAGCCCGCCGTCCCCGACCCGGCGCCGGCCGTCGGCTCCGGGCAGACGCAGACCGCCGGCGTTGACGAGATCCTCGACGAGATCGACGCCGTCCTGGAGACAAACGCCGCCGCCTTCGTCCAGGGCTTCGTCCAGAAGGGCGGGCAGTGAGGGTGCAGGCCTGCCCGGCCAACCCCGTCGGCCGCCGCGCCCCCGCCCGGCGGATCATCGGCGTCGAAACCGAGTACGGCATCACCTGCGCCTCCACGAACGGCGGGCCCCCGCCGCTGGACGCCGACCATGCCGCCCGGGAGCTGTTCGCCCCCCTGATCGCCCGCGGCCGCTCCTCCAACGTCTTCACCCGCGGCGGCGCCCGCCTGTACCTGGACGTCGGCTCCCATCCCGAGTTCGCCACCGCCGAATGCGATCGCCTGACCGACCTGCTAGCCCAGGACCGGGCCGGCGAGCTCATCATGGCCGACCTGGCCCGGCAGGCCAACACCCGCCTGGCCGCCCAGGAGGTGCCCGGCCGCATCCACCTGCTCAAGAACAATCTCGACGCCGAGGGGACCGGCTTCGGCTGCCACGAGAACTACCTGGTGCGCCGCCGCGGCGACTTCTGGAACGACGCCCGCACCCTGGTCCCGCACCTGGTCACCCGGCAGATCCTGGTCGGGGCCGGCCACATCCTCACCGATCCGGTCGGCACCCGCCCCGCCCGCTACGTCTTCTCCCAGCGCGCAGACCAGATGGAGGACGCCGTCTCCTCGGCCACCACCCGTTCCCGCCCGCTCATTAACACCCGCGACGAGCCGCACGCCGATGCCGAGAAGTACCGGCGCATGCACGTGATCGTCGGGGACTCCAACATCGCCCAGGGCTCCACGCTGCTGAAGGTCGGTGCCATGGACCTGCTGCTGGACTACCTCGAGGCAGGCGGCGACCTGACCGACCTGCGCCTGGCCGACCCCATGCGGGCGATCCGCGACACCTGCCACGACCTGACCGGCACCGTACTGCTCGAGTTGGCTGACGGACGCACCATCACCCCCGTCGAGTTGCAGAGCGAGCACCTGGAACGCGTGCGCGCCCACGCCGACTCCGAACTGGACCTGACCGACGCCCACCGGCACGTACTGGAGCTGTGGGAGCGCGGCCTGGAGGCCGTGCGCACCGGGAACCCGGCGCTGGTGGCCACCGAACTGGACTGGGCCGCCAAGCAGCAGCTGCTGACCCGCTACGCACAGCGCGCCGACACCGGTCTGGACGATCCGCGCGTGGCCCGTCTGGCCCTGGCCTATCACGACGTCGACCCCGCCGACGGACTGCGCCTGCGCCTGGAGGCCACCGGGCTGCTCAAACGCATCGTGCCCGAGACCGCCTGCCGCGCGCCGTCGACACGCCTCCGGCCACCACCCGTGCCCACCTGCGCGGCGCCGCCGTGGCCCGCGCCGAAGAGCTGCGCCGCGACCTATCCGTCGACTGGGTCAACCTCAAGCTCGACGACGGACACACCCGCCCCGTCGCCCTGCGCGATCCCTTCGCCGCCGTCGACGCGCGGGTGGACGCGTTGCTGACCGCCATGGAGGAGCCCGAGCCCCCGCGCTCTGGCATACTCGTTACCAACCCATGAACCCGTACGCCGATGAGACCACGCCCGTGCCCGCGTCGGGGCCGGACGGTAAGCCCTTGACCCGCCGCCAGCTGCGCGAGCTCGAGCGGGAGTTCGAGCGTGCCCGGCAGCGCAGTCTCGAACAGCACGCCGCGGCGCCTCCGCCTGCGGTCGTTCATGTTGACGGCGGCCCAGGAATCCCGACGGCCGTCAGCTCATTGACCGATGCCCCGCAGTCCCAGGAGGAGGAGCCGCCGACCATCACCGGCGCCCAGCGGGCCATCGGCGCTGCCCTGGGCCGTCCCCGCCCGCGCGGGCATGCCGCCGTCGTGCTGGCGGCCATTGTCGTCGCCGCGATCGTGCTGGTTCCCGTCGTCGTCTCCCGCCTCGGCCACGGCGCCGCCCCCACCGTCGTCGTCACCAGCCAGGTGACCGCGGCCGACGCCCCCATCGAGACGGTGCTGGAGGTCGCCGGCCGGGTCGGCGCCGTCCCCGTCGTCTCCCTGCTCTCCCCTCTGGCCCCCGCCACTGCCATCACCACCGACACGCTGATCGCCGGCCAGGGCCGCACCCTTGCCGCCGGCGACGCCGTGCTGTTGTCCGTCTCCACCTTCTCCGGGACCAGCGGCGAAAACACCACCGGTACCTCCACCGGCGTGCGCATTTACCGCGGCACCGTCGACGCCACCTCCCTCGGTGAGGTCCTGGCCGACACGGTCACCGGCGCCACCGAGGCTCCCGCCTGGTGCTGCGTGCGCCCGTCTCCGCCGCCGACGGCGCCGTAGCCACGGAAATCACCGTTGTCGACGTGTTGCCCACCACCGCGTCCGGCGAGGACCAAGCCCCCGCCGCGGGCATGCCTGCCGTGGCCTTCGCTGACGATGGCACCGTCTCCCTGTCCGTGAAGGATCTGGACGCCCCCACCCGGACCACCGCCAGTGTGCTGGTGGCCGGCACCGGGCAGCAGATCAACTCCGGAGACGTCATCATTGCTCGCTACGCCTTCGTCAACTGGTCCAATAACAGCCTGCGCGCCTCCAACTACGGCGCCACCACCGTCCCCGGCATCATCGACATGTCGAACACCATGTCCGGCATTGCCCAACAGCTGGTGGACGCCACCGTCGGCAGCCGCATCGTGCTGGCCCTGCCGGCCGACCAGGCGGCCGGCGACGACGCCCTGGCTGTGGTCATCGACGTCCTCGCCGTCGTCGCCGACGATGCCCTCACCGACGCCCCCAGCCCGCAGGCCACGCCCACCGGCGTGGTGCGGGTAACCCCCAGCCCCGACGCGGCGCGGCCAGCCGCAGCCGCATCTGCCGACGCATACGCCGGCAAGGAGGAGCAGTAGACATGAGTGTTGCCGTGCGTGTAATCCCATGCCTGGACGTCAAGGACGGCAGGGTGGTCAAGGGGGTGAACTTCACTGGCCTGCGTGACGCCGGCGACCCGGTGGAACTGGCCGCCCGCTACGACGCCCAGGGCGCCGACGAGATCACCTTCCTGGACGTGTCCGCCTCCGCGGAGGGGCGGGCCACCATGCTCCAGGTCGTCGCGGACACCGCGGAGCAGGTATTCGTGCCGCTGACCGTCGGCGGCGGGGTGCGCAGCGTGGACGACGTCGACCGGCTGCTGCGCGCCGGCGCGACAAGGTCGGCATCAACACCGCTGCCATCGCTCGCCCCGAACTGCTCACGGAGGTCGCCTCCCGCTTCGGCAACCAGGTGGTGGTCCTGTCGGTGGACGCCCGCCGTTGCCGCCCGGCGTGACCACTCCCTCCGGTTACGAGGTCACCACGCACGGCGGCACCCGTTCCACCGGCATCGACGCCGTGGAGTGGGCGGCCCGCGCCGCCGAACTTGGTGCCGGCGAGATTCTGCTGAACTCCATGGACGCCGACGGCGTCACCGGCGGCTTCGACCTGGAGATGCTCGACGACGTGCGCCGCGCGGTGCACATTCCGCTGATCGCCTCCGGCGGCGCCGGGCAGCCCGAGGATTTCGCGGCCGCCGCCAACCACGGCGCCGATGCCGTGCTGGCCGCCAGCGTCTTCCACTACGGCACCATGACCATCGGGCAGGCGAAGGACGCGCTGCGCGCCGCCGGTCACCCGGTGCGTTGAGCCGCAGCACCGGACCCCGTCGGTGGGGTGCCACAATGACCCCCGTGACCGAGTCTCACACCAGCCCCTCCCCGTTGCCGCCCGAACTGTCCGCACGCCTCAAGCGCGACCCCGCCGGACTGGTGGCCGCCGTCGTCCAGCAGTACGACACCCGCGAGGTGCTCATGCTCGGCTGGATGGATGATGAGGCCCTGCGTCGTACGCTGACCGAGGGACGCGTGACCTACTGGTCGCGCTCCCGGCAGGAGTACTGGCGCAAGGGAGACACCTCCGGCCACCACCAGTACGTCAAGGCCGTTCACCTGGACTGCGACGGCGACGCCCTACTGGTGGAAGTCGACCAGGTCGGCGCCGCCTGCCACACCGGCACGCGCACCTGCTTCCAAGCTGGCGGGGACCTGGGCGCGGTTGTGGGGGAGCGTCCCTCCAGTCGGGATGGATTTGCCTGTACGGCCCCGTCCGGTAACCATGAGGGTTGAGATACTTAAAGGGGGCGACCGACGGTGAACACCTTCGAAGAGCTCGCCGCTGCGGCCCGAGCCTGTGTGGCTCAGCGCGAACAGCGCGTCCCGCTGACGGAGCTCAAGGAGGCCGTGCGCGCCGCCCCCGCCTGCCGTGACGCCGTTGCCGCCCTGCACGGCGAGGGCCGGGCCGTCTCCGTAATCGCGGAGGTCAAACGCGCCACCGCCACCTTCGCGGATCTGTCCGGAGTCGGGGATGTGGCCATCCTGGCCGGCTTCTACGCCGCCGGCGGGGCCGCCTGCGTGTCGGTGGTGACCGAACCCGTACGGTCCCACGGGCGCCTGGCCGACCTGGACGCCGTGCGCGCCGCCGTGGATGTGCCCGTACTGGTCAACGACGTTGTGGTCACCCCTTACCAGGTGCATGAGGCCCGCGCCCACGGCGCCGACCTGCTCATGCTCGATGCCCGCCTGCAGCCCCTGATCCTGGAGTCCCTGATCGAACGTACCCACTCCCTGGGCATGGCGGCCGTCGTCGAGGCCCACTCGCGGACCGAGGCCATCACCGCCGTCCAGTCCGGTGCTCGCTTCGTTGCCGTCGACGCCCGCGACCCGGAGACCCGCCAGGTGGACCGCTCCCGCTTCGAGCAGGTCGCCGAGGTTCTGCCCGCGGGCGTCACCCGGATCGCCACCGGCGGTGTGCGCGGCCCTTACGACGTCATGAGCTACGCGCGCGCCGGTGCCGACGTCGTACTGGTCGGCGAGGCGGTCATCCGTTCCGCCGACCCCCAGCAGTTCGTCGCCGAGTTGGTTGCCGCCGGCAGCCACCCGGCACTGTTTCCCGCTCCCCACCGAGAGGCGCCGTAAGTGCCCATAGCCCTGCTCAACCCCGCCGCCGCGCTCGCAGCCGCCATCCCCAGTCCGGCCCGCGGGGTGTGGTACCTCGGGCCGTTCCCCCTGCGCGCCTACGCCCTGTGCATCCTCGCCGGTGTGTTCGTCGCCGTGTGGTGGGGCGACCGCCGCTACCGCGCCGCCGGCGGGGCACCCGACCAGGTGCTGGACGTGGCCCTGGTGGCGGTGCCCGCGGGCATCATCGGCGCTCGCCTCTACACGTGGTCACCTCCCCGGACGCCTACTTCGGCGCGCACGGCAACCCGGCGCTGATCCCGCAGATCTGGCGCGGCGGCCTGGGCGTATGGGGCGGCATCTTCTTCGGGGCGCTGGCTGCCGCCTGGATGGTGCACCACCGCGGGCTGCGCTGGGCGCCGTTCGCCGATGCCATCGCCCCGACACTGCTGGTCGCGCAGGCCATCGGCCGCCTGGGCAACTGGTTCAACCAGGAGCTGTTCGGCTCCCCAACCACCCTGCCGTGGGGATTGCGTATCGACGACGCGCATCTGCCGGCCGGCTATACCTCCGGCACCCTGTTCCACCCCACCTTCCTGTACGAGGCGCTGTGGAACCTGGCCGGTGCCGCCTTCCTGGTGTGGTTGGAGCGGCGACTGCGACGGCGCGACGGCGCCGTGGGCGGGAGGCTGCTGTGGGCCTATGTAATGGTTTACACGGCCGGCCGCGTGTGGATCGAGTGCCTGCGCATCGACGAGGCGCACGTGATCGCCGGGCTGCGTCTGAACGTGTGGACCTCCATTCTGATCTTCCTGGTGGGGCTGGTCTGCTTCGTGGTGATTTCGCATCGGCCGCTCAACGACGAGGTAACTCGCGCAGGAGGTTCGTCGTAGGGGCGAGAGTCATTTAGTCTTGCCCCATGCGCAGAGCGAAGATCGTATGCACCCTGGGCCCCGCCACCGACTCACCCGAGCAGGTGCAGGCGCTCGTCGACGCCGGCATGAACGTGTGCCGCATCAACCGTTCCCACGGACGTGCCGAGGATCAGGAGGAGGTCATCGCCCGCGTGCGTGCGGCCGCCGAGGCCTCCGGGCGTGCCGTCGCCATTCTGGTGGACCTGCAGGGCCCGAAGATCCGCCTGGGCAACTTCGTGGACGACCAGAAGGTCATGCTGAACAAGGGCGACGAGTTCACCATCACCACCGACGACGTCCTGGGCACCGTTAAGCGCGTGTCCACCACCTTCAAGGGACTGCCCGGCGACTGCCGCCCCGGTGACCGGCTGCTGATCGACGACGGCAATGTGGCGGTCCGCGTCACCGCCGTTACCGACACCGACGTGCTCACCCGGGTGGAGGTGCCCGGGTACGTGTCCAACCACAAGGGCATCAACCTGCCGGGTGTGGCCGTGTCCGTACCCGCCCTGAGCGAGAAAGACCGCGAGGACCTGCGCTGGGCGCTCAAGATCGGCGCCGACCTGATCGCCCTGTCCTTCGTGCGCAACGCCGAGGACATCAAGGATGTCCACGAGATCATGGACGAGGTGGGCGTGCGCATCCCCGTGATCGCCAAAATTGAGAAGCCGCAGGCGGTGGAGAACCTGATGGATATCGTCTCCGCCTTCGACGGCATCATGGTGGCCCGCGGTGACCTCGGCGTGGAGATGCCCCTGGAGGCCGTGCCGCTGGTGCAGAAGCGCGCCATTGAGCTGGCCCGCCGCCAGGCCAAGCCGGTGATCGTGGCCACCCAGGTGTTGGAGTCGATGATCCAGAACCCGCGCCCCACCCGCGCCGAGGCCTCCGACTGCGCCAACGCGATTCTCGACGGCGCCGACGCGTCATGCTGTCCGGGGAGACCTCCGTGGGTGCCTACCCGATTGAGGCGGTGCGCACCATGGCCAACATCATTGAGAATGTGGAGGAGAACGGCGGCGAGCGCATTGCCGCGTTGGGCTCCTACCCGCAGACCCGTGGGGGCGCCATCACCCGGGCGGCCGCCGACATGGGCGAGCAGTTGGACGCCACCTACCTGGTGACCTTCACCCAGTCAGGCGATACCGCTCGCCGCCTGTCCCGCCTGCGCTCGCCCATCCCGCTGCTGGCCTTCACTCCGCTGCGCTCCACCCGCAATCAGCTGTCGGTCTCCTGGGGTGTGCAGACCTACGAGGTGCCCGAGGTCAAGCACACGGACGACATGGTCGATCAGGTGGATGAGGTGCTGCAGGCCAAACACCTGGCCCAGCCGGGTGACGAGGTGATCATCGTCGCCGGCATGCCGCCGGGCACGCCCGGCTCCACCAACTCCATCCGCGTGCACACCGTGGGGGAGCGCAGCGACTACCGGGTGTCTGCCCACCGCAGCACGCAGTAGAGCAGCTGCGTGGCGCCGGGCATGAATCCCGCCCCATGGTGGTAGCACGGTCCATGGTTGTAACCAGGATCGCGCCGGGTGTACTGGACTCATCCAGGAAGGTCGTCACCCCCGCCTCGGCACCGTCCTCCTGAAGCGCAACCAGCGGCACCGCGCCGTCGGGCGGTCGGAAGATCCCGTGATGGTGCCAGATCACCGAGCGCTCCGACAGAAAGTCCCAGATGGGGTGTTCCAGGCTGCGGCGCCGCATGCCGGAGTCCTCCCCGGTGCGCCACCACCAGAAGTTGGTGGGTCGGGGCTGCCATTGCAGGTCCGGCAGCCACTCGTGGGCGGAGTTCTCCCCGAAGACGACCAGGGTCCCGCCGCGTTCGGCGACGGCGCGTATGGCGGCGGCGTGTCGCATGAGCAGCCGGGGATGTGAGCGGTCCGCAACGAGTAGCCCGTCAAGAGCGGCGAAGTCCGCCGTCGTCGCATCGGGCAGGTACAGGTCTACCAGGCGGTAGGGGCGCAGCGCGGGGTCCGCGAGGGTCCGGAGTTGTGATCCGGTTCCGGTGTGGGCGAAACCGATGTTGGGTGTGGATGCGGGGGTCATGCTGCACCTCCGAGCCAGTTACGGATGTTATCGGTGAATCGAGTGAGGGTGGTGCCCGGGGTATGGGCGAAGATGGCCAGGTCCAGGCCGGCGTGAACCACCACCAGTCCGTCTCCTACCGGGATCTCGACGTCGATCGGTGCCCGCAGCGGGCCCAGGCCGTTGATGATCGTGCTGCCCTCCGGTAGTTCCATCAGATACCCTCGGCCGTAGAAGCCGGCTACACCGAACCGTGTCAGGGCCTCCCGGGTGCGGGGAATGTGCGGTCCTGAGCGGTAGAGCAGTTCCTCGACGTCAATGCCGTCCCACACCGGGTGGGCGGACAGGCTGGTGATGCCCAGGTCACGCGGTCCGTGGTACTCCAGCAGCCGCCATTTGGGCAGCCCGGTCACCCAGGCCTCGACGACGTGGCCGTTGACCAGCATGCGGCCGCCGGTGCGCAGGAACGCATCGAAATGCTCACGGTGGCGGGCCAGGTGCCGCTGGTCGCACATGCCGGAGATGAGGACGCCGGGCGCGTGTTTCAGCGCGCCGACGTCCAGGTCGTAGGGGTCGAGGGGATGGAAGCCCTCCGGCACGGCGGCTGCCCCCATGGCGGGGGAGTGTCCCTCGGGTGCGGGCATGAGCCAAAGCGGTTCGTCATCTGCACTGGTGTTCTCCGTCCTATTTGGAATGGTGTGCGTACGGCGGGGGTCTACCCGGCGCTGGGTCGGCGGATGCCGTAGTCCGGGACGACGACGCGTTGCGGCAAGCCACCGATGTTTACCTCGGGGGTCGTGACCGGCAGGCCGTACAGCGAGGAGAGGGTGGCGCCGGTCAACAGCTTGGCGGTGCCGTCCACACGAATATCCGCGGCATTCACGATCAGCAGTGTCTGGTCGGCGATCCGCAGGGCGTGCTCCGGGTGATGACTGGTCATCACCACCGCCATGCCGTCCTCGGCCAGGGCGTGTAGGACGCCGAGGACACGAGCCTGGTTGCGCAGGTCGAGGGCGGAGGCGGGCTCGTCCAAGATGAGTGTCCGGCAGCCGGTGGCCAGGGCGCGGGCGATGAGCACCAGCTGCCGCTCACCGCCGGACACGGTCTGGTAATCGCGGTCGCGCAGGTGGCTGATGCCGACGCGGTCCAATGCTGCCGCGGCGGCCTCGCGGTCGGCGGGACCCGGACTGGCGTAGGCGCGTACGAATCGGGCCCGGCCCATCAACACCATGTTGAGCACGGAGAAGGCGGCCGTCGCGCCGTGGGACTGCGGGACAAAGCCGATGACCGCACGTCGGGTCACCTCGCCCTCCGTGGGTTTGCGCACCCCGGCCAAGCAGGTGACCAGTGTGGTTTTGCCGCGTGCATTCGGCCCGAGCACGGCCAGTACCTCCCCAGCCTCCACCTGCAGGTCGACGCCGCGGAATATCCACTCGCCACGGCCATAGCGGAAGCCGAGGCCGGTGGCGTCGAGCACTGCCGCGGAGCTCCTTGTCCGGTCCGAGTCGATTGTTGTGCCGGTGGTTGTGCTAGTCACTGAGCCACACCCGCCTTCTGAAGCGCACCAGCAGGACTACGAAGAACGGGGCGCCGATGATCGCGGTGAGAATGCCCAGCGGCACCTCGACCGAGGCGACAGAGCGGGCCAGCGTGTCCACCGCGGTCAAATAGCCGCCGCCCAGCAGGAAGGAGGCGGGCAGCAGCACGCGGTTGTCGCCGCCGACGAGCAGACGAGCCAGATGGGGTACAAGCAGTCCCACCCAGCCGATCACGCCGGAGACCGAGATGGCTGCGGCAGTAAGCAGCGCCACCGCCAGCAGCGCCGCATTGCGGTAGGGGGTGGGAGGCACGCCCAGGGCGCGGGCGTCGTCGTCGCCGAGGGACAGAATGTTCAACCGCCAGCGCAGCAGGAAGACGGTGAGGGCGCCCAGCAGTATCGGCGGCAGAGCCGTGAGCACGCTGCCCCATCCGGCTGTCGCTAGAGATCCGAGCAACCAGAACGTGATGGCGGGCAGGTCCCGGTACGGGTCGGCGACATAGGTGAGCAGCGAGGTCAGTGCGCTGAACAGAGCGCTGATGACCACGCCGCCGAGCACGATCATCAGCAGCGGCGCGCTGGAGACGATGCGGCTGAACACCATAACGCATCCGAGCGCCCCGAGCCCGAACAGGAAGGCGCCGCCCACCAGCCAGGAGGATCCCAACCCGAGCACCATGGTCAGCACACCGCCGAAGGAGGCTCCGGCAGAAACGCCGAGCACCTGCGGGCTTACCAGCGGATTGCGGAACACCGACTGCAGTACGGCTCCTGCCGTCGCCAGCGCCGCACCGACGAGGAAGGACAGGACCACTCGCGGCAGTCGCACCTCGAACACGATGCTCTCCTCCTGGGCGTACCAGGTGCGCTCCAACGGCAACACGCGGTCGAGCAGCATGCGGGCCACCTCCACCACCGGGATGCCGAAGCGGCCAGCTGCCAGCGCCAGCAAACACACGGTCAGCGCAACCATCCCGATGACGGCCACCGTCAGTCGGGGCATGCTACGGCGGGGCCGCCCGGAGGGAGCTTCAGCGGGAGAACTGGTCATAGCCCTGCGCCTCGGCATTGTCATCGAACCGCAGGATCTGATCGATCTCATCCTCCGAGAGCGAGTAGCCATAGAGGAAGTCGTAATTGTCCCGCATCTGCTCGCGCAGGTCGTAGGTGGCCGCGTCCGGGTAAGCGATTTGGGCCGCCCACATCATCGTAAGGTGCGACTCCGCGCTGGGAGGATCCCACCAGAAGCCGCCGGAGGGAACCGCATATACCTTATGATTCTTGACCGCTCGCAACTCGGACAGGGCGGAGTCGGCATACAGCTCGGCCGGCGTCAGGGCCGTCATGGAGGAGACGAAGATGATCTCCGGATCCCAGGCGAGCAGTTGCTCCACACTGGTGGCGTTGGAGGTCGAATAGTCGATGTCCGCGCCAATGTTCGTGGCCCCGCACAACGTCATCCAAGTGTTCATGTAGCCGCGGCTGGAACTCATGCCGGCGTTGTAGCCGGAGTCGCCAGCAGAGCGCAGGAACAGCACCGTGGGGGAGGAGTCCCGTTCGGCGGCGAAGGCCTCCAATGAGACGATGGTCTCGTGCATGCGCTGGAGGATCTGCTGACCGCGCTCCTGACGCTGCAGCAGGGTTGCGAACATCTGAATCCACTGCTCCAGGTACTCCTGGGTGCCGTAGCGCAGGCCGATCACCGGATATCCGGCGGCTCGATGGGGTCGATGTAGGTGGTGGAGTCTCCCTGATCGGCCCACTGGATGACCACGTCGGGGTTGATACGGGTGATCTCCTCGACGTTCGGGATGAAGTCGGAGTTGGCAATGGTGTTGTTTGAGATCGCCGCGGGGAACATGGTCTCGAACACCGAGCCCCGGTCGCGTTTGACAGTGGACTCGTTGACGCCGTCGATCCGGTCGTAACTCTGGTCTATGGCCGTGAGTATCGACGGGGAGGGGATGACCGTGGTGACGACGCTCGTGATCGGCCGGGTGAAGGTATGGGTCTTGTCGCGCTGGTCGGTGATAACGATCGGCTCGGGCAGGGTGGCGCCGTCCTGAGCGGACACGTCCTGGCCGGAGCGGGAGGAACAGGCGCCGACGGTCAGGATTACGGGCAGTGCTGCGGCGATCCCGGCGGCCGTCCGCATTACGTTGCGCCGCGAGTAGGAGTACGCGTGCATGGAGCTCCTTCAGGGCCGAGGGTGAGCCGCTCCGCGGGTCCTACCCCAGAGCAGCCGGGTTAGCACTGCCTACCCTAAATTGCCGTGATCGTTTTGTGAACGGTTGACGGGTTGTCAGTTAGAGGAGGGACCCGGTTGCTGCTGGGTGCGCGGGTGTACTTGCGCCGTTCAGTCTGGTGGTACCTCCGGTGGGACTCGAACCCACAACACTCCGAGACGCCCAAAAACGCCTCTCGCGCTAGATCGGCGCTAGACATCACAATCTGTCGGTGCACGTATGACGCCGGTAGACGCTCGTGCCGTCTAG
>NZ_MTPX02000056.1 GCF_002154335.2 Actinomyces ruminis | reverse complement strand
CCGACGACCTCGGGAGCCGCCGGGACGCGGCATACCCTGGGAGGTGGCGTACGGGTTGTTGCCCGGACGCGGACCACCGGGACGGGGTCCGGGCGTGGGCGCGCTCGGGCGAGGTCCCGGCGCGAGGCGGCCGGACGGGCGGTGCCTTCGGCGCCCGGGGTCGACGTCGGGTGCGCAGACCGAGGCCCGGGAGCCGGATGCGCGGGCTTGGGCGCCACCGGCTTGGGGGGCCGAAGCCGACGCCTTCGGTGTGGGCGCTGCCGGCTTCGGCGCGGCGGTCGGCTTGGGTGCGGCCGCCGTCGGCTTCGGTCCGGTCGGCTTGGGTGCCGCCGGCTTGGGGGCCGATGCCGTTGCCTTGGATGCCGCCGGCTTGGGGGCCTTGGTCTCGCCACTCTGTACGGCGAAATGCTCGCGGACCCGGCGCGCGACGGGGGGCTCAACGGTAGAGGACGCCGCCTTGACGAACTCTCCCTGATCCTTGAGCCAGGCCAGAATTACCTTGGAGGTGATCTTCTTGCCAGTGGGGTCGAGCTCCTTCGCGAGCTCGTGAACGCGTGGTTTTGCCACTTTTCTCCTGTCCGGTTACCCACCCCGAACAGGGTGGGCGTTAGTAGAGGCAGCTCATCGCCGGGTACTCATCGGGTGCCCATCAGCTTCCTACCCGCCTTTGCTATCGGTCGTGCCGTCCCCGGTCGGGGATGGCGTGTGGGCGCGGCCGCGACCCGCCCTGTGAAGGCTGATCCAGTCGCGCACGCGGGCCACATCGGGTGACCCGCTCGTGTGCAGGGCACGCGCAAAGGCGCGCCTGCGCTCGGCGAGATCGACGCATTCCGGATCCGGGTGGATCCAGGCGCCGCGCCCGAGCATGACAGCTCGGGCGTCAACGGCCAGCTCGCCGCTGTCCGTCAGGGTCAGGCGCAGCAACTGCGCCCTGGGGGCCTTGCCGCGGCAGCCGATGCAGGTGCGTTCGGGCACGTGGGGGGTGTTGACCACCGGCTGGCCGCGTCCTTCCGCTCGCTGTCGACTACCCGCCACGGAGCACCGAACCGGAGCCCGGCGCTTGCCCGTAGGCAGGCCGATAACAAGTGTAACCGGATTGGACGCTAGTCCTCAGCGCCGGGCGCTGAGGGACCAGTCACGTCGTCGGCGCGAGAACCGTGGCCGGGAGCGACCTCGCCGGACTCGGTGTCGGCGTGAATGTCGATCTTCCAGCCCGTCAGCCGGGCCGCCAGACGGGCGTTCTGTCCCTCCTTGCCGATCGCCAGTGACAGCTGGAAGTCGGGGACGATGGCGCGGGCGGAGCGCTCCTCGGCGTCGAGCACGGTGACGGAGGAGACGCGCGCGGGAGACAGGGCATTGGCGACAAAGCGGGCCGGGTCCTCGGAGTAGTCGACGATGTCGATCTTCTCACCGCCCAGCTCGGCCATTACCGCGCGCACGCGCTGCCCCATGGGGCCGATGCAGGCACCCTTGGCGTTCACGCCGCGCACGCGCGTGCTGACCGCGACCTTGGTGCGGTGCCCGGCCTCGCGAGCAACCGAGACGATCTGCACGTCGCCGGAGGCGATCTCCGGGACCTCACGCTCAAACAGGCCTCGCACCAGGCCCGGGTGGGTACGCGAGAGGATGATCTGGGCGCCCTTGGGCCCGCGGGACACCTCGGTGACGTAGGCGCGGATGCGGTCGCCGTGGCGGTAGTGCTCGCCGGGCACCTGCTCATGCGGCGGCATGATGCCCTCGTGCTCGTCGTCCAGGCGCACGTACACCAGGCGCGGGTCGCGTCCCTGCTGGACGGTGCCGGAGATGAGCTCACCGGCCTTGTCCTTGAAGGCGCCCAGGACCTCGAAGTCACGGCGGTCCTGGATGCGCTGCACAATCACCGAACGGGCGGTGGCCTGAGCGATGCGTCCGAAGTCGTCGGGAGTGTCGTCAAAAAACTCGCCGGTGGGCTCGTCATTCTCGTCGACCTCCGGGGCGAGCACGGTCATGTGCCCGGTCTTGCGGTCGATCTCCACGTGGGCGCCGCGGATGGCGCCGGGAACCTTGCTGTAGGCGCCCAGGATGGCGTCCTCAATGGCGGGCAGCAGATTGTCCAGGTCGATGCCCAACTCGTCGGCTGCACCGCGCAGCTCCGGCATGTTGATGTCCATGATTCCTAATTCCTTTGTCTCGTCTGGGGCGGTCGGCGCCGCCGGCTGGGTCTGGGCGAGGCGGCGGTGCGAATCTGGGCCGTCTACAGGCTCACGACCATGCGGGCGGCGGTGATGTCCGCGAGCGCGATGGTGCGGGGCGCGTCGTGGATGGTGAGGGTGACGGTGTCGGCGTCGGCGGCGGTGACCTCGCCCTCCAGGGTCTGTTCGTCGGCGGTGGTGATTACCACGCGGTGGCCGACGGCGCGGCGGAAGTGGCGGGGCGTGTGCAGCTCCCGCTCGGCGCCGGGGGTGGACACCTCCAGGGTGTACTGGCCGGCCACCGGGTCCGCGGCGTCGACGGCATCGGAAATCGCGCGGGTGGCCTCTCCGAGGGTGTCCAGGTCGAGGTCGCCGGGGCCGTCGGAAAGGTCAATGATCACGCGCAGCGTGGTGTACTTGCCGGCCCGCGCCAGGCGCACGTCCTCCAGGAAAAGTCCGGTCTGCTCGACGACGGGGGCGAGTAGCTGGTGCAGGCTTTGCTCCTGGCTCCGGGCGGAGGCGTCGGTCATGTGGAGGTTCCTCCCGTTATGGGCCCGGTGGGGCTGATTGTGTCTGAGTTCTTCAAGTCGGATCGGTTGATCGCCACCATGCTACCCGCCCGTGGGAGGATGACCAGGTGACACCGACGCCTGCCACCGATTCTGTAGCGCCTTCCCCACGCCGCGCCGCCGGCGACGACGGCTCATACCGGCCCGGATCGTCCCCGGTGGGGCCGCTCCCCCGTCGGCTGTTGCTACGCCGTGCCGGCGCGCTGGCGGCGGCGGTGACCGTCACCACCGCCTGCGGGGTGCGCTGGGGCGAGGGGTCGCCCGCCTCGTTGCCGACGGTGCCTGCGTCCGAGGCGGTGCGGGACGCGCTGGCCCGGCAGGCGACGCTGATCGCTTCGACCGCGCAGGTGGTTGCCCGCTCGGATGCGCAGCAGTCCACCCAGGCGGAGGCGATCGCCGCCGCCGCCCGAACCCAACTGGAGGCCCTGGGCGGGGTATGGGACCCGTGGGCGACCCCGGTGCCCACCACCTATCAGACGGTCTCCCCGGCTCCGTCGGCCGCCGCGGATGTCGACGTCGATGATCTGGTCTCCGCCCTGGCCGAGGGATGGGGCAGGCGCGTGAGGCGGCGGCCGCCTGCGAGGATGCCGCGACGGCTCGCCTGTACGCCGCCCTGGCGGTGGCGTGGTCGCTTCAGGCACGCACCCTCAGCAAGGACGCGGTGGAGGTGGATGGCCGCAGCGTCTCCGCCATGACGGAGGCACTGCCCGGCGAGCTGCTGGCCGTCTATGACGCGGCCCGCTACGCGTTGGAGGAGGTGGCCGCGCGCTCGACGGACGAGGCCCGCACCCGCGCCGTCGCGGACGTGGCCTACACCAAGGCGATTATCAGCGCATCGGTGGCGCTGGGCGGTGAGGACACCCGGCTGCCGCCTACGCCGCCCCGACCGAGCCCGCGGACTCGGCCACCTCTCTTGACGTCACCTGGGCGCGGCAGGTGTGGCTGCGGGTGGAGGAGACGGAGTTGGTGCAGGTCGCTGCTGCGGGCGGCGAGACCACCGGCACCGCGATCGACGCGGCCTTGTACGCGGCCCTGCGTGCCCGCGCGTGGGGCGCTGCCGCGGACGATCCGCTGCCCGGTTACGCCGCCTGAGGTGGCGGGAGTCGATCCAGGCTCGTTCACGCGTGACATGCATCAGTTCACCGGCTCCCAGTGGTCTCCGCGCCGCAACCAGGACCCGCAGATCCCGCTCTTCACGCACCAGACGCAGACGACAGGTGCCGACCTGCATGCTCCAGGAGTCGACGAAGGCTGTTACCACCTGCCGGGATCGTCCCAGGGTGCGCGGCACTGCCAGGTACATCCGGTCACGCCGCTACTCTCGCGCGGCATCTTCCCCCGCCAGCGCCGCCTGCACGAGTTCGCGCACGCGCTCGGCGGCCTGCGCCACCGGCACGGAGGTGCGCTCGCCGCTGCGGCGGTCGCGGATCTCCACGGTGCCTTCCTTGGCCAGGTCGCGGCCGACCACCACGATGTAGGGCATGCCGAGCAGTTCGGCATCCTTGAACTTCACGCCAGCGCTGACCTTGCGGCGGTCGTCGTACAGGACCTCCACGCCGGCCTCGTCCAGCGCACCGGCCAGATCGGCGGCAGCCTCGAAGACGGCGTCGTCCTTGCCGGTGGCCAGCACCTGCACCTGGTAGGGGGCCACCTGGATCGGCCAGGCCAGGCCCTGCTCGTCGTGGTTCGACTCGGCCAGGGCGGCCAGGGCGCGGGTGACGCCGATGCCGTAGGAGCCCATGGTGACGATGCGGGACTTGCCGTTCTCGTCCAGCACGGTCAGGTCCAGGGCGCGCGCGTACTTGCGGCCCAGGGCGAAGATGTGTCCGAGCTCGATGCCGCGGGCCAGGTGCAGGGGGCCCGAGCCGTCGGGGGCGGGGTCGCCCTCGCGGATCTCGGCGGCCTCGATGGTGCCGTCGGCGGTGAAGTCGCGGCCGGCCACCAGGTCGAGCACGTGCCGCTGGGGGGCGTTGGCGCCGGTAACCCAGGCGGTGCCGGGCACCACCCGCGGATCCAGCAGGTAGCGCACCGAGCCGGTGGGCACTTCATTGCCGTCCGCGTCCCGCTCCGCACGGCGGGCAGGCGAGTTGGGGCCGATCGCCGCCGGGCCGATGTATCCGCGCACCAGCTCGGGGTGGGCGGCGAAGTCGGCATCGGTGGCCATCTCCACCTCGGCAGGGGCGACGGCGGCCTCCAGGCGCCGCATGTCGACGTCGCGGTCGCCGGGGATGCCCACCACCAGCAGCTCGCGCTCCCCACCGGGGTGGGTGAGGGCGACGACGACGTTCTTGAGCGTGTCCGCGGCCGTCCAGGCGCGCCCATCGGAGCGCGGGTACTCGGCGTTGACGAAGTCAACCAGGGTCTCGATGGTGGGGGCGTCGGGGGTGTCCACCTCCCGGGCGGGGCCGACTCCGGAGGCGTCCACGTCCGCAGGCACGGGCGTGGTGACGGCCTCCGCGTTGGCCGCATAGCCGCCGTCGGTGCGCACGAAGGTGTCCTCGCCAATGGGTGAGGGGTGCAGGAACTCCTCGGAGTGGGAGCCGCCCATGGCACCGCTCATGGCGTTGACGATCACGTACTCCAGGCCCAGGCGCTGGAAGATGCGCTGGTAGACGGCGCGGTGCGCCTGGTAGGAGGCCTCCAGCCCGGCGTCGTCGATGTCGAAGGAGTAGGAGTCCTTCATGACGAACTCGCGACCGCGGATGACGCCGGCGCGCGGGCGGGCCTCGTCGCGGTACTTGGTCTGGATCTGGTAGATGGAGACCGGCAGGTCCTTGTAGGAGGAGTACAGGTCCTTCACCAGTAGGGTAAACATCTCCTCGTGGGTGGGTGCCAGCAGGTAGTCCGCGTCCTTGCGGTCGGTCAGCTTGAACAGGGTGGGCCCGTAGTCGTCCCAGCGTCCGGTGGCCTTGTAGGGCTCGGCCGGCAGCAGTGCGGGGAAGAGCACCTCCTGGGAGATGGTGTCCATCTCCTCGCGAACGATCGCTTCGATCTTGCGCAGGGTGCGCAGCCCCAGTGGCAGCCAGGTGTAGACGCCGGGCGCGGCGCGGCGGATGTAGCCGGCGCGCACTAGCAGCTTGTGGCTGGCGACCTCGGCGTCGGCGGGGTCCTCGCGCAGAGTTCGGATGAAGGCCTGGGACATGGTCTGAAGCACGGGGCGATCTTACGCGGTGTCGGCGCCGGGCATAGTCGAAGGCGGACCGGCCGAGCTAAGTTTGCAATACAAACTAGTTTGAGTACACTGAGACACGTGAGTTTGCCGAGCAAACCACTTTGACGAGCATTAGGAGTTGCTATGAGCCCGCATCCCCTCCCCGCCAACGACGAGGTCGAACTCGAACCGGCAGCCGCGCTCGCCGCCATCGGCGAGCAGCAATCCGCCTACCTGCGACACGTCGAAGTCCACTCCGCACCGTTCTACATCGCCTGGGGCCTGGCCTGGCTGATCGGCTACGGCACCTGCGGCCTCGCTGTAGGCCCAGACTATGCACTAGAGCCGAGCGCCCTTCTGGTCTTTCTGAGCTGCCTGGCGGCCGCGGCCGTCTTCACCTGTGTCTACATCGTCCGGCGCTCACATGGTCTGCGTGGACGCACCTCGTGGATCGGCACAATGTACGGGCTGGCCTGGGCGGGCGGCATGACTCTGAGTTTCACGACCTCCGCGCGGCTGGGTGCCTTCTTCAACGACTTGGACACTGCACAGGCGGCGAACATGGGATCGATCATGGCCAATGCCCTGCCCTGTCTAGTGGTCGGGGTGCTGTTCCTGGCCGGGGCGGCGATCTGGGAGGAGACCTCCATGGCCGTCACCGGCGGCTGGATCCTGGCGGTCACCATGGCGGCCACCATCGTCGGGGGAAACGCGCTGTGGGCGATCATGGCCCTGGCCGGCGGCGGCGGCATGCTGGTCGCCGGAGCGGTCACGGCGCTACAGGCCCGACGCCAGACCGCACGGATGAAGGCTGATACCGATGAGCCCTTCCCCTGAACCACTCGACCCGATCATTCACGCCCAGTCCCGACTGCGGATCATGGCCACCCTGGCCGCCGTCCCGCGGGGTGACGCGCTGGTCTTCCCCCGTCTGCGCGGGTTGCTGGGAATGACGGCGGGTAACCTGTCAACCCACTTGACCAGGTTAGAGGAAGCCGGGTACGTGGAGCAGAACAAGACCTTCTCCGGGCGTACACCTGCCACCTATGTCTCACTCACCCCGCGCGGCCGCACCGCCTTCGCTGATTACACCCGGCGGCTACGCGCCTTGCTGGATGACCAGTGACGACGACGCGCACTATGAAGTGCACCAGGTACCTGGTGCACTTCATAGCACATCACTGCATCACGCACTCATACACACCACCGTCGATCCGCCACCCGCCACACGCGGCCAGATCAAACGGCTAGCTGAGGAGAGGAGGAGCTCCATATCCGGCTCTCCCGGTTTGGAGTATGGCGGTTCGGCCCCGGGGATGCTGCGTGGTGGTCGTGTTCGGGAGCGGGAGGACGACGTCGATCTGACAAAGTCGTGTTCGGGAGGTCGTTGTCGGGCTGATGAGGACGTGTTCGGGTTGGCGAGGTCGTGTTCGGCCACCTCCCGCCTGCCGAAAACGTCCTCATCGCCCCCAAACCCTCTCGAATGTGGAGGGTTTGGGGCGAAACAGGACGTTCTCGCCGAACACAGGACGACGTCGGGCCAATGAGGTCGTTGTCGGGCGCCGGTGCCTGGGGGCGTACGCCGATGCGCCTCCCTGGGTGGGACGGTTCGTATGTTCCTGCGACGGTTCGTCAGGCAGCACCGACGATTCGGCATGAACGACGACGATTCGTACACCTACCGTGCGAACCGTCGCCACAAGTGCCGAATCGTCGACCAGAACACACGAACCGTCAGGCCAAGGTGCGAACCGTCACGCAGCGCACGAACCGTCGCGCCCGAACACGCATAGCGCCGGGCCTGGTCCACCGCGGTCCACCATGTACGCCCAAACACCCTTAAACACGAAGAGCCGTTGCTTGCACGCACGCGCCCGCTCTCACTCACAGCAGCACGGTGGCGAAGGTTCCCACGCGCTCAAAGCCCAGACCGCCGTACAGGCCCAGGCCGGCGGTGTTGAAGGAGTTGACGTACAGGCTCACCGCCCCGTCGGCGCCGACGTGGTCGCGGCGCACCGCGTCCACCGCCGCCGCCAGCGCCACCGTGCCGATGCCGCGCCCGCGCAGGTCCGGGCGGGTCCACACGCCGGTCAACTGTGCAACCGCCCCGCCCGGCCGCAGCCACAGGGAGCCCACGTCGGTCTTGAAGGCCACGGCGGCCCCACCGCGGGCAGCCGCATCCGGCGCGACCGGGCCGCCGGCGCCGTCGTCGAGCAGCACGTAGCTGCGCCCGGAGTCCACCAGCCAGCCGACGTGCCGGGCGTAGGAGGACCCCGAGGCGGTCGGGTCGTAGCCAAGTTCGCCGGTGAACATGGCCACGCTCGCCGGCAGCACCAGCGCCTCCTCGGCGGGCGTCGCCCGGTGCACCCCCGCGGCCACCCAGGCCAGTCCCGGGCGTCGCGCCAGGGCGTCGGTCACCAACGTCCCGCCCGTTCTCCGCGGTGCCACCAGCAGGGGCTGCTCCCAGCGCTCCTCCCGCGAGCGCATGCCGGCCGCCGCCAGGTGCTCCCAGACGGCGGCAACATCCGCCACCGGTCCGGACACCGAACCGCGGCGAGTAAGGCGCCGGTAGGCGTGATCCGCGAGCGCGCGAGCCACCTCGTCCCCGGCCCCCGGGTGTCCCAGCTCCGGCCGAGCGGCCAGGCCAAAGGGCATGAGCGAGCCGGTGGCCCAGGCGCCGGCCACCGGCCGCCGCGGATCAGCGGCAACCACGACGTCGCCCCGCGCCCAACTGGACCAGCGCAGCACCTGGTGGGCCAGGGCGGCGCCGGCGACCGGGTCGATGGCGCACAGCGCAAGCAGCCCGTCCAGCTGGGTCGGGTCGATCGGGGTGAGCGGCGGCGGTGGCCGATGGCCGAACAGGTTCACGCAGATACGGGCGGCTACGGGGCGCGGGGGCCGGTGGTTCAGGCGCTGGCGACCACGCTCGGCGAGGTGCCGGCCAGGGCCTTCTCGCCGAACTCGGCGCGCATCTGCTCGGCCATGTCCTGGGCGTAGTCCAACAGGGTCTCGACCACCTGGTCCTCGGGGACGGTCTTGACGACCTTGCCGCGCACGAAGATCTGGCCCTTGCCGTTGCCCGAGGCGCAGCCGAGGTCGGCCTCCCGGGCCTCGCCCGGACCGTTGACGACGCAGCCCATCACGGCCACGCGTAGCGGGGCGGAGACGTCCTTCAGCCCCGCCTCCACGGATTCGGCCAGCGACCACACGTCCACCTGGGCTCGCCCGCACGACGGGCAGGAGACGATCTCCAGCTTGCGCTCACGCAGGCCCATGAACTCCAGCAGCTTGGTGCCGACCTTGACCTCCTCCACGGGCGGGGCGGACAGGGACACGCGGATGGTGTCGCCGATGCCCTGGGCCAGCAGGATGCCGAAGGCGGCGCAGGACTTGATGGTGCCCTGGAAGGCGGGGCCGGCCTCGGTCACACCCAGGTGCAGCGGCCAGTCCCCCCGCTCGCTGAGCAGCTGGTAGGCCTGCACCATGGTGACCACGTCGTGGTGCTTGACGGAGATCTTGAAGTCGTGGAAGCCGCACTCCTCGAACAGGCTCGCCTCCCACACGGCGGACTCCACCAGCGCCTCGGGGGTGGCCTTGCCGTACTTCTTCAGCAGGCGCGGGTCCAGGGAGCCGGCGTTGACGCCGATGCGCAAGGAGGTGCCGTGGTCGGTGGCGGCCTTGCAGATATCGGCCACCTTGTCGTCGAACTTGCGGATGTTGCCGGGGTTGACGCGCACGGCCCCGCAGCCGGCCTCAATGGCAGCGAAGACGTACTTGGGGTTGAAGTGGATGTCGGCGATGACGGGGATGCGCGACTGCTTGGCGATGATCGGCAGGGCCTCGGCGTCCTTGTCCGTGGGACAGGCGACCCGCACGATGTCACAGCCGGCTGCGGTCAGTTCCGCGATCTGCTGCAGGGTGGCGCCCACGTCGTGGGTCTTGGTGGTGGTCATGGACTGCACGGAGATGGGGGCTCCGCCGCCGACCTCCACGTCACCGACACGAATCTTGCGGGTGGGCTTGCGCGGCGCCAGCACCGGGGGCTCCTCGCGCACGGTTGGCATGCTAGGGCGATCGCTTCTGTCACGCTTCCCAGTATGGCACCGGGCGCCGCCGACCGCGGTGGGGGCGGGCTCACATCGGCTGCGATTTACCTCCCCCTGGCCGGTCAGATGGGAGCGACGATGTCGACCCAAATGAGCAGCACGGCCATGAGGATTAGCAGGTAGAAGACGACCTGCCCGACCGGCAGCATCCGGGCGGTGTCGGCGTAGCCGGGGTCGGGGTTGCCGTGGGCGCGGGCCCACAGGCGGCGGATGCCCTCCCAGCAGGCGCCGGCGACGTGCCCGCCGTCCAGCGGCAGCAGCGGGATGAGGTTGAAGGCGAACAGGGCCAGGTTCAGTGATCCGAGCAGGCTCAGCATGGAGAACAGACGCACGGAGAAGGGCAGGCCCACGTCCGTGCCGGTGCCGGCGCTGGTGACTTCCCCGGCGATGCGTCCCACTCCGACCAGGCTGACCAGGCCTTCGGCGTTGCGCTCCTCTAGGCCCAGTCCGGCGGCGGCCGCGTGGTACAGGCCCGCCGGCAGGGTCACGATCGCCTTCAGGGTCTGCCCGACGGCGTCGCCCACCACCTGGGGGATCTCGCCGGCCGGGGTGCGCACGGTTCCCAGGGCGGGGCCGATGCCCACATACGGGCGCTGCTGCGTGACCGTCTCGCCGTCGGAGTCGACGAGCGCGTTGCCATCGGCGTCGTAGACGGTGCGGGGCACCTCGACCGCGGTGACGGTCAGGGTCAGTTCCTGCCCGCCGCGCTCCACGACGACGGCGGCCGGCGCGGTGCCGGCCGCGGCGATGGCCGCCTGCACGTCCGCCCAGGTGGCGGTGGATTCGCCGTCCCAGGAGATGATCGTGTCGCCGGCCTGCAGGCCGGCGACGGCAGCCGGGGAGGCGGGGTCAGCGTCGGTGCAGGCGGCGCCGGCGTCGATGTCGGACGAGACGCATTCGGCCACCGAGGCGAGGGTGGCGGTGTAGGCGGGCTGGCCGACCACGCCCAGGGCGACGGTCAGGCAGATGACGCCCAGGGCCAGGTTGGTCAGGATGCCGCCGGCCATGACCAGCAGCTTCTTGGGGACGCTCAGGCGGTAGAAGGCGCGGTCCTGCTCGTCGGCGCCGAGCTCGTCCAGGGACTCCGCACGGGCCTCGGCGATCATGGAACCGGGCTTGTCCGGGCGGCCGGGACGGGCCGGCGGCAGCATGCCCAACAGACGCACGTAGCCGCCCAGCCAGATGGCCTTGATGCCGTACTCGGTCTCGCCGCGGCGAGTAGACCACAGCTTGGGGCCGAAGCCGATGAAGTACTCGGGCACCTTCACCCCGAAGCGCTTGGCGGGCAGCATGTGGCCCAGCTCGTGCAGGGCGACGGACAGGCCGATGCCGATGATGAGGATGACAATGCCCAGGATGTAGGCGAGGGTGTGGCTCAAGGGGCCTCCTGGTCAGCGGGTACGGGCGGCGATCAGCTCGTCGGCGCGGGCGCGTGCCCAGGCGTCGGCGGCCAGCACGTCGTCGAGGCCGGGGTCGGTCTGCCCGGCGTGGGCCTCCAGCACCGCGGCGTCGATGGCGACGATGTCCAGCCAGCGCAGGCGCCCGTCCAGGAAGGCGGCGACGGCCTGCTCGTTGGCGGCGTTGAAGACGGCCGGGTGCGTGGGCGAGGCGGCCACGGCTCCGCGGGCGAGGTCCACGGCCGGGAAGGTGTAGGCGTCCAGCGGCTCATAGGTCCAGGCGGTGGGCACGTCCCACGCCTGCGGGGTCACCAGCCCGGCCAGGTCGGGGCGGCGGGGCCAGGTCAGCCCCAGGGCGATGGGCAGGCGCATGTCCGGCGGGGAGGCCTGGGCGATGGTGGCGCCGTCGATGAACTCGACCATGGAGTGCACCACGGACTGGGGGTGCACCGCGACGGTGATGTCGACGGGGTCGACGTCGAACAGCAGGTGCGCCTCGATCAGCTCCAGGCCCTTGTTGACCAGGGTGGAGGAGTTGACGGTGACCACGGGTCCCATCGCCCAGGTGGGGTGGGCCAGCGCCTGGGCGGCGGTGACGTCCGCGAGTTCGGCGCGGCCGCGGCCGCGGAAGGGACCGCCGGAGGCGGTCAGGATCAGGCGGCGCACCTCGCTGCGGCCGCTGACGACGGGGCTGGTCAGACCCTTCTCGTGCACCCCGGAGCGCAGCGCCTGGGCGATGGCCGAGTGCTCGGAGTCGACGGGCACCACCTGTCCGGGGCGGCGCAGGGCCCGCTTGACCAGGGCGCCGCCGACCACCAGAGACTCCTTGTTGGCCAGCGCCAGCGTGGCTCCCGCGGCGAGGGCCGCGAGGGTGGGGGTCAGCCCCACCGAGCCGGTGATGCCGTTGAGGACCACGTCCTGCTCCCCCACGCCGGCGGCCGCAATCAGCTCAGCGGCGGCGTCAGGACCGGTCAGGATCTCGGTGACGGGGTCCGTGCGGCCCGCCCGGGCGGCGGCGTCGGCGAGGGCGGCGCGCAGCGGGGTACGACGTCGACGCCGGAGTCGGAGACGGCCAGGCGGGGCACGGCGTGGGCGACGGCCTGCTCGGCGAGCAGTTCCAGGCGGCTGCCACCGGCGGCGAGCCCGGCCACGCGCGGCGCCAGGACCCGGCCGGGCTCACCCGGGGTGCCGGAGTGGGCGGCCAGGTGGTTGACGACGTCGAGGGCCTGGGTGCCGATGGAACCGGTGGAGCCGAGCAGTACCAGGCGCGCGCGAGGTCACCCGAAGCGGTTGCGGTCATGCCGCGCCTCACTCCACCGACAGCAGGACCTCGACGGTCCGGGCGAGGAAGCGGTCGACGCTGGCCTCGTCATAGGCCTTGTCCCCGCGGGCGGCGGGGAAGACGGCGGCACGCACCTGGGTGGAGGTCAGGGCGCCGTCGGAGTCGAAGTAGGCGGCGATGCGGTCCATGAGGGCGTCGACGGCATCCTTGGCGTACCCTCGGCGGGCGGCGGGGGCGAAGCGCTCACCGGCCGGGCGCAGCAGCCGCGGATACAGGGTGGTGGCCAGCTGTGCCACCTGGTCCATCCAGGCCTTGCGGCCGTTGGTGGCCACGTACTCGGCGCGGCGGCGCTGCAAGAAGGCGGCCTCGAGCCGGTCCAGGGCGGCGTCGACGGCGTCGGGCCGGTAGCCGCCGTGGACGATGTCGAAGGCGACGGTGCGCACCCCCTCGGAGTCCATCTCGGCCAGTTCGCCGGCGTCGTAGATCTCGTGGGCGGTCTCGAAGTAGCCGTCCACCTGCTCGACGCGGTAGCCCTGTTTAAGCATGCCGACCTTGGGGAACATGTCGCTCATCGCGTGTGCGCCGCCCTTTCCTGGTTGAGCACCTCGGTGGCCAACTGGCCGCAGGCGCCGTCAATGTCGCTGCCACGAGTATCTCGCACCGTGGTGGTGATGCCGGCGCGCCGGAGCGTGTCGACGAAACGATCTTGGACCTCCGGTTCGGAGCAGGTCCAGATGGAGCCGGGGGTGGGGTTCAGGGGAATGGGGTTGACGTGGGCCCAGCCGTGGCCGCGGCGGTTCAGCTCGTCGGCGAGGAGCTGGGCGCGCCAGGCGTGGTCGTTCATGTCCTTGATCAGGGCGTACTCGATGGATACGCGTCGGCCCGTGGCCTCGAAGTAGTCGTGGGCGGCGTCCAGCAGCTGCCCGACCTTCCACTTGGAGTTCACGGGGATGAGGCCGTCGCGCAGCTCGTCGTCGGGGGCGTGCAGGGACACGGCCAGGGTGACCGGCAGGCCCTCGCCGGCGAGCTTGCGGATCAGCGGTACCAGGCCCACGGTGGAGACGGTGATGCCGCGAGCGGACAGCCCGAAGCCCTCTGGGGCGGGGTCGATGATCCGGTGCAGCGCCGCCACCACGTTCTTGTAGTTGACCATGGGCTCGCCCATGCCCATGAACACGACGTTTGACAGGCGGGCGGGCCCGCCGGCCAGGCCGCCCGCCTGGGACAGGGCGGCGGCGTGACGGATCTGCTCCACGATCTCCCCGGTGGTCAGATTCCGGGTCAGTCCCATCTGCCGGTGGCGCAGAAGGGGCAGGCCATGCCACAGCCGGCCTGGGAGGAGACGCACAACGTGGTGCGGTCCCGGTAGCGCATGAGCACGGACTCCACGCGCACGCCGTCGTGCAGCTCCCACAGGTGCTTAATGGTGCGGCCGCCGTCGGCACGCAGGGCCCGCACCTCGTGAATCAGGTCGGGCAGCAGCTCGGCGCACAGCTGCTCGCGCTGAGCGGCGGGCAGGTCGGTCATGTCCGCCGGGTCGCGGGTGAAGTGGGTGAAGTAGTGGCGCGAAAGCTGGTCGGCGCGGAAGGCGGGCAGGCCGGCCTCCCGCAGGGCCTGCTTGCGGCCGGCCAGGTCCAGGTCGGCCAGGTGCCGGGGGGGCCTTGGCCTCGGGCCGGGGGGACGGCGAAG
>NZ_MTPX02000034.1 GCF_002154335.2 Actinomyces ruminis | reverse complement strand
GAACGGCACGAACGCCACCACCGGCCCAGCGATCAACACTGACCACCACCCGTTTGATGTACCATCAAACATAACAACCCACCAACCCCACGTCAACCCCCAAAACCAATCTGCCCCAAACAGCCAACCACAGTGCCCTCGGCCTGCTTCACGGCGTCATCGTCCTGGCAGTCGCTACTAGCTGTGGCGCATCACCAGCATTCGGCGAGCATGCGCGACGTGAGTACCAACCGCAATCGCCTGGTGGCCCTGACCGGCCCCTGCTCGTGGCCGGTGCGCTGCTCGGCGGGGGCGTCCGGCTCGGCCTGCTGGTCATCGTGGCCCTGGGCGAGACCGTAGTGGGCATCGGTGAGCCGCTGAGCGAGGCCGAATCCGTCACCTGGCAGCAGGCGGTCGCTGTGCTCGCGGCCTTCATGCCGGTCGGCGGCCTGCGGTGGTCCTCCTTCCACCACTCCAGCGGCCCGGTGCTGCAACTGCTGGAGACCGCGCGCACGCCCTTCGACGCCGTGAGGGGGGTACTCGTCTACGGGCATCTGAGTCTCATCGGTGGCATCATCGCCGTCGCCGCCAGCTTCCACAGCGCGCTAGAGGAGCCCGAAGCCCCATGGAATGGAAGACGGCGGTGCTGCTGCGTCTGGGCGTGGCCGCCGTTGTCGCCCTGGTCATGTCCGCCTGGGAGACCTTGGCGCCGGCGTCTGCCGATCTGCCCGCACCAGAAGACTTCCGCTGCGAGGCTGCACCCTCACCGACTCCTGCCCCCGTTGACTGACGCGGAGCAATGTCCGCATCCGACACAGACGAGCCCGCGCTGACGATCGCGTATGCGCACCTGCTACCGTCGTCGCCGGCGGCCTTCCGGCCGCACTTCCCAACCTGAGCCGGCTCAAACTCGGCCCCTCCCAGCCCACGCTTCGCCGATGGGTCGACTCCCCCTCACGGAAGGACATCATGTTCATCATCGTCCCCACCACGCCCCTGGACGCCAACACGATCCGCGCGATCGCGGAGTCCACCAATTCCATGCTGAAGGACCAGGCCGCCAAGCAGACCGCGCGCGACACCCGCACAGCCGGTAGCCGCCGCCACACCCCCGTCGGCTCCCGGCCGGTGGCACTGCCGACGAGCTGACGGCGGCACCTGCCCGCAACAACACGGGAATGGAGGACGAATCCGGCGCCACCGCACCAACCGCTAGCATGTCAGCATGATCGGCGAGGATCGGCAGGTCGCCACCCGGTCCTTGGCGACCAAAGGCGTCGTCGTCGATCATCTTTTGGAAGTCGGCGTCGCGATCCGCAGGCCGGGAGCAGTTGGGAGACGATGTGGACGGCGAGGTGCACGATGACGCAGCGCTTCCCCGGGCGCTGGACCTGCTCGCCGGGAGGTTCCCCCTCTACGACTGGACCTACAGAGAGGTGCCTGGAACCAGCGGCGCCGAGGTCGGTTTTGAGTGGTTCGGCGAAGACGATGAGGAGGTCATGGTCTGCGTCTTCCGCGGCAGCAACATCGGCGAGCGCTTCCACCGCCACGGGTTCTTCTTCCTCAACTACGCCTACCGGGGTGACTATCGGGCTCTGAGTCACCGGCCCGACAACCTGGTGACGGTGCACGAGGGCCAGATGTACGCGGGCCAGCCCTTCCACGGCTATGCCCTGCGCTCCAGCGTCGGCGAGCAGTGCACAATCGTGGGCGTGCTGGTGCGCACCCAGACCTTCTACCGGGAGTTCCTCCCGCCGGTCATGGCCGACGCCGAGCTGCTGAACTTCTACTTGGGCCCACGCGAGGACGCCTTCAGTGACGAGTTCAGACACGTCACCATCCCCGGCTGCTCCCCGGTACGGCGGCTGCTGGAGATGATGGTGGTGGAGTACGCCAATCGCCGCAGCGATTCCCAGCAGATCCTCAAGCCACTGGCCCTGGCGCTGGTAGAGCTGGTGGCCCGGGAATGGCGCGCGGAGCACGCAGGGCGCTCGGGACGAGCCGAGACCGGGAGCTCCGAATGCAGCGGCGGAATCGGCGTCGGAGCCGGCAGCCCCGGGCAAGCCGGAGATTTTGACAGGCCCGTCTCCTCCACCGTTATTGACGCCGTGTCCCGGGATCTGGGGCACGTCAGTCTGCGCGCGTTGGCCGGCCGATTGGGTTACCACCCCAACTACCTGAGCACACTGGTGCGCAAGGAGACGGGGAAGAGCTTCTCCCAGTTGGTACTCCAGTTGCGCATGGAGCGTGCCGCCCTCCTGGTGGACCGGACCACGCTGGCGGTGGAGGAGATCGCCCGGAACGTGGGCTACTCCTCCACGAGCAACTTCTACCGGGCTATATGGGCTACTTCGGTCACTCTCCGCGGGGAACCAGCCAGGCCTAGCCCCTGCCCGGTACGGGGAGCAGCCCGGGGCGCGCAGGCCGAAGTCTGAGGATCTACCCCGGTGGAGCTGAGGAATGGGCGCTGCGCGGGGCGATGCCCGAGTGACAGGCTTCGGGATGGGCCAGTAAGCAGGAGGACACCATGACCGTACAGCCACCCGCCTCACCCGACTCGTCTGCCGCAGCCGCGCCAACCACCATGAGCGAACTGGACAAGCTCGAGGCGGGTCTGGAGTACCGCTACGACGATCCCGCGGTCGCCCGGCGCAAGGACACCGCCTCCGCGCTCTGCCGCAGACTCAACGACTGCGATCCTCTGGACGCGGCCGCGCGCGAGGCCGCAGCCCGCGAGCTCCTGGGCTCGGCCGGGGAAGGCTTGGACATCCAGCCCGGTTTCCACTGCGACTACGGGAAGAACATCCACGTGGGCAGGAGCTTCACCGCCAACTACAACGTCACCATCCTGGACGGCGCGCCGGTGCGCATCGGCGACTACTGCATGGTGGGACCGAACACGACCATCGCCACCACCGGCCACCCGCTCAGCGCCGCGGCGCGTCGGGAGCGCAAGGCGGTCAGCCGCCCCATCACCATCGGCGACGACGTATGGCTGGGCGGCAATGTCACCGTCCTGCCAGGCGTGACCATCGGCAGCAACGTCGTCGTGGCCGCGGGCGCCGTCGTCACCAAGGACGTCCCCGGCGGGAGCGTCGTCGCCGGGGTGCCCGCCCGGGTGGTGCGCACCCTCAACGGCGACTGAGCCCTTTTGTGTCGGCTGGGCCAGGAAACTCAGAGCAATCGGGAGACAACCATGCAGGACATCACCGGGAAGACCGCCATCATCACGGGCGCGAGCTCCGGCATCGGCCGGGCCTCCGCCCTCGCCCTGGCCGGAGAGGGGGTGAACCTCGTGCTGACCGCCCGCTCCGAGGACAAGCTGGCGGGCATCGCACAGCAGTGCCGCGATCTGGGTGTACAGGCCGTCTACTACGCCGGTGACGCCCGTGAGGAGGCCACCGCGGCCGAGACCGTCGGGCTCGCCGTGGAGACCTTTGGGAGCATCGACATCCTCGTCTCCAACGCGGGCATCGGCATCGCCGGACCATTCCTGGACTCGACCATGGAGACCTACGACGTGCAGATGGACACCAACGTGCGCTCGTCCTACGCATTCTGTCTGCACGCCCTGCCCGAGATGCTCAAGCAGGAGGAGTCCCAACTCATCATCGTCTCCTCCGTCACCGGCATCAGCGGTCACGCCATGGAGGTCGCCTACTCCGCCACCAAGTTCGCCAACCGGGGCATGGCGCAGGCACTCAACCGTGAGTTCCGTGAGCAGGGACTCAAGGTCTGCACCCTGTGTCCGTCGGCCACCAACACCGAGTTCCAGGTGGGGGCCGGGCGCACGCACGAAGAGAATGACGCCCGCCTCATGCTGCTACCGCAAGACGTGGCCGACGCCGTCGTGTTCGTCTGCAAGCAGAGCAGGGGCACCAGCCGCGTGATGGAGATGACCCTGGCCGCCATGTCCGGGAACTGATCCCGCTCCCTCGCCGAGACCGGTAGAAGTCACGTGCCGAGGTCGGTTCACCGTTGTCCCCGAGGAGCGCAGATAGGTAGGCTGAGCGACTGTCCTATTTACCGAGAAGCTGATAGAAGTCCTCTGTGAAGACCATACGTACGCTCATGCGCAGCCTGCGCGAGTACAGAACGGCGTCGGTGCAGGCGCCGCTGTTCATGGTGGGTGAGGCCGGGCTCGAGTGCATCCTGCCCCTCATGATGGCCGAGCTCATCGACACCCTCACCGGCAGCTCCATGGGCCCGATTCTGCGCATCGGTCTGGTGCTGGTGCTCATGGCCATGATCTCGCTGGCGTGCGGCATCATGTCCGGCGTGCGCGCCGCCACCGCCGCCGCCGGCCTGGCCCGCAACCTGCGTCAGGACCTGTTCTACCGGGTGCAGGAGTTCTCCTTCGCGGACATCGACCGCTTCTCGGCATCGTCGCTGGTCACCCGCATGACCACCGACGTCACCAACGTGCAGAACGCCTATCAGATGATCATCCGCGTGGCCGTGCGCGTGCCCCTGATGGTGATCTTCTCGATCATCATGACGCTGACGATCAACGCCCGCCTGGCACTCATCTTCATCGTCATGCTGCCGCTGCTCGGTGGCGCACTCATCGGTCTGGCCGCCTATGTGTTCCCCATCTTCCGGCGGATCTTCAAGAAGTACGACGCCCTGAACAACTCCGTGCAGGAGAACGTCTCTGCGATCCGCGTGGTGAAGTCCTTCGTCACCGAGGAGCACGAGAAGACCAAGTTCCGTGCCGCCTCCCAGCAGGTGCGCAAGGACTTCACCTACGCCGAGAAGATCCTGGCACTCAACGGCCCGATCATGGTCTTCTTCATCTACGTGGCACTCATGCTGGTCAACTACCTGGGAGCCCGGGTGGTTGTCTCCAGCGGCGGCACCGAGCTGACCACCGGCGAGTTCTCCTCGCTGATGACCTACGGTGTGCAGATCCTCGCCTCAATGATGATGCTCGCCTTCATCTTCGTGATGGTGTCGATGTCGGCGGAGTCCGCCAACCGCATCGCCGAGGTAATCGAGCACGAGCCCACCCTCGTCTCCCCCGCCGACGGCCTCACCGAGGTGGCCGACGGCGAGGTCCGCTTCGAAGGCGTCTCCTTCCGCTACTCCGCCGACGCCGAGGCCGACGTCCTGCACAACATCGACCTGACCATCCCCTCCGGCTCCACCCTCGGCATCGTGGGCGGCACCGGATCAGCGAAGACCACCCTAATCCAGTTGATCTCCCGGCTGTACGACGTCACCGGCGGGAAGGTGAGCGTCGGCGGCGTCGACGTGCGCGACTACGACCTGGAGTCCCTGCGCGACGCCGTCGCCGTGGTCCTGCAGAAGAACGTCCTGTTCGCCGGCACCATCAAGGAGAACCTGCGCTGGGGCGACCCCGACGCCACCGACGCCGAGCTGGTCCACGCCTGCGAGCTCGCCCAGGCGGACGAGTTCATCCGCCAGTTCCCCGACGGCTACGACACCCGCATCGAGCAGGGCGGCACCAACGTATCCGGCGGCCAGAAGCAGCGCCTGTGCATCGCCCGCGCCCTGCTCAAACGGCCGAAGATCCTGATCCTGGACGACTCGACCTCCGCCGTCGACACCCGCACGGACGCCCTCATCCGCCGCGCCTTCGCCGAGGAGATCCCGGACACCACCAAGATCATCATCGCCCAGCGGCTTTCCTCCGTGGAGCACGCCGATCAGATCGTCGTCCTCGACGACGGCCGCATCCTGGAGCACGGCACGCACGCCGAGCTCATGGCGGCCGGCGGGGAGTACCAGCAGATCTACGAGTCCCAGAACCGCACCAGCCAGGAACAGGAGGTGGCGTGACCGTGGCACGCAACCGCACCGACCGGCCCGAGGAGCGTCCCGACGCCGAGCAGCCGACCGCCGTCGCCCCGCAGCAGAGCGCCGGGGCTGGGGACCAGCCCGACCCGCACGACCTGCCGCGCATTGCGCACCCGGCCCGCCGCCTGGCGGCCTACGTCTTCCACTACTACCCGTGGCGGCTGATCGTCTCCGCCATCAGCATCGTCATCGCCTCGGTCGCCTCAACGGTCGCCGCGATCTTCATGCAGCGGGTGGTCGACGAGGTCATCACCCCCGGCCTGAGCACCGGGCTCGACGCCGTCATGCCCACGCTCGTGCACATCATCACCGCCATGGGCGTGGTCTACGGCCTCGGCGTGATCACCAACTTCCTGTTCTCACGGATCATGGCCGTGGTCACCCAGGGCTCGCTCAAGCACATGCGCGACGACATGTTCGACCGCATGCAGTCCCTGCCGATCAAGTACTTCGACACCCACGCCCACGGCGCGATCATGTCGACCTACACCAACGACACCGACGCCGTGCGCCAGCTGATCGGCCAGTCGGTGCCCACGCTCATCCAGTCTGCCCTGACGCTCAGCGCCATGCTGGCGATGATGCTCTACTACAGCCTGTGGCTAACCCTCCTGGTGGCCGTCGCGGCCGCGGTGATGGTGGGCGCCACCCGAAACCTGGGCGGGAAGTCGTCGCGCTACATGGTGGCCCAGCAGCAGTCGCTGGCCACGGAGGAGGGCTTCATCGAGGAGATGATGGGCGGCCAGAAGGTGGTCCAGGTCTTCAACCACGAGGAAGCCGCCAAGGCTGACTTCGACGCTCTGAACCAGCAGCTGTTCTCCGACTCTGAGAAGGCCAACCAGTACGGCAACATCCTCGCCCCGGCGATGGGCAACCTGGGCAACCTGCTGTATGTGCTGGTCGCCATTGTGGGCGGGCTGCTCATCCAGCTGCAGGTAACCAATATCGGTTTCTCCGGCATGGGCACCATCACCGTCGGCATCATCGTCTCCTACCTGGCGATGGTGCGGCAGCTGTCCCAGACCATCAACCAGGCCTCTCAGCAGGTCGCCCTGATCGCCATGGGGCTGGCCGGCGCCGGCCGCGTCTTCGCCCTGATCGACGAGCAGCCCGAGCAGGACAGCGGTTACGTGGGCCTGGTCGACGCCGTCGAGACGGCCGACGGCGGCGTTCAGCCCGCCGACCACAAGACCGACGTGTGGGCCTGGCGCCACCCCCACCAGGCGGACGGCACCGTCACCTACACGCGGCTGCGCGGCGAAATCGTCATGAAGCACGTGGACTTCTCCTACGACGGCGTCAAGGAGGTCCTCCACGACGTCTCCCTGTGGGCCAAGCCGGGGCAGAAGATCGCCTTCGTGGGTGCCACCGGCGCCGGGAAGACCACGATCACGAACCTGATCAACCGCTTCTACGACATCGACGACGGCAAGATCCGCTACGACGGCATCAACATCAACAAGATCGCCAAGGCGGACCTGCGTCGCTCGCTGGGCGTGGTGCTGCAGGACGTGCGCCTGTTCACGGGCACCGTCATGGACAACATCCGCTACGGGCGCCTGGACGCCACCGACGAGGAGTGCATCGAGGCGGCGAAGCTGGCGAACGCCGACGCTTCATTCGCCGCCTGCCGCACGGCTACCAGACGGTCATCTCCGGCGACTCCTCGAGCCTGTCCCAGGGGCAGGCGCAGCTGCTGTCGATCGCCCGAGCCGCCGTCGCCGACCCGCCGGTGATGATCCTGGATGAGGCCACCAGCTCCATCGACACCCGCACCGAGGCCCTGGTGCAGGCGGGCATGGACAACCTCATGCGGGGCCGAACGGTGTTCGTGATCGCCCACCGCCTGTCCACGGTGCGCAACTCCGATGCAATCATGGTGCTCGACCACGGCCGCATCATCGAGCGCGGCAGCCACGACCAACTGATCGAGCAGCGCGGCACCTACTACCAGCTCTACACCGGCGCCTTCGAGCTGGAGTAGGCGCTCCATCTAAGCTCTCCTTTAGTTTCAGGCGGCACACACCACGAGTAACTAAAGTTTTTCTTTAGTTCATCTGCTACGCTTGTCACATGTCAACCCGGAATGATCTCCGCCGTTCGTTGGAAGGTACAGCCTTCCGTCAGCACGGTTTCTTCACGGCAGCTCAAGCCCTAGACGTCGGATACTCCTACCAGGCGCAGAAGTACCACGCAGATCGCGGCAACTGGGTCCGCGTTGATCGTGGGTTGTTCCGACTGCCCAACTGGCCGACCTCAGCAGATGACGAGTACGTGCGCGCTTGCCTCAGACTCGGCCGGGACGCCGTCATCTCACACGAAACCGCCCTGGCAGTCCATGACCTGTCCGATACGAACCCGGCGCGCATCAATGTAACGGTGCCCGGCGGTCGTCGTGAACAGAACGGCATCCTTTCCATTCACGAAGGCGCGGTACCCCCGGGCGACAGGGAGGACCGGGACGGTTGGAGGGTCACCACGGTGGAACGCACGCTTGCCGACGTCGCTTCCTCCACCTCCTCGCAGGAGCATCTGACCCAAGCCGTCCGTGAGGCGCTCGCCAACGAGGTGATTACTCCGCGTCGTCTACGTAACCGCGCGTCAGGGCTGAGCGATCGGGCGGCATTACGACTCGAACGGGCCGTTTCCACGGCCGTTGAGGAGATACAGTGAGGGACAGTTCGTACAAGGAGTCGGTGACCCAGCGACTATCCAACGAGGGCCGCCGTCTCGGCGTCGACCCGAACGTCATCATCAAGCGTTTTGCCTTTCAACGACTGCTCGCACGATTCGCTACGGATCCCAGATGGGTGCTCAAGGGCGGCTACGCGATGGAACTGCGACTTGGGCTGCATGCAAGAACCACGAAGGATCTGGACCTCGTCGTTCACGGCATTCAGAACGGACTGACTGCCGTCGCGGTCCAAGACCTGATTGACGAAGTCCTCGACCAAGATCTTGGCGACCGAGTGACCTTCAGGGTCGGGCTTCCCAAGACCGCGACTGCAGACGGAAACGCCGGTGAAACATGGAGGGTTGTGACGCGAGCCCTGCTGGACAACAGCGAGATCTGTTCGGTCAGGCTTGACGTGATGACAAATGCCGTGGACATGGGTGATACTGCTGACCGACTTCGCGTTGAACCGACGCTTCCAGAACTTCAAGGGTGCGAAGCGGTCACTATAGCCGCTATCGACCCAAATCAACAGGCAGCCGAGAAACTACACGCATGCGCACGGACATATGCTCACGATCGTCCCTCATCAAGGGTGAAGGACTTAGTGGATCTCGTCCTCCTTGTAGAGGCGGGACTGTTGGTGTCGAAGCGTCTCGGGGATGCTCTTCGTCGCGTGTTTGATGCGCGAGACGGCAGACTGCCACCACGCTCGTTGCCAAATCCACCTGATTTCTGGCGTACCAGCTACGAACAGATGGCAGCCGAGTTGCGGCTTGAGGCGAGCAAGTACGATGACGCGATAGCGCTCATTAGCGGCACTTACCAGCGCGCACTCATCCACGTCCCCGGTGACATTAACAGTAATGGGAAAGAGTAACTCTGGCATTGCGCAGAGGTTCATGACACCGAACCCACGTTGAGGTTAGACACCACTAGCCGGGGGCAGCACGACGCTGCGTTGGAGCGGCTGCGCACGATTGCGGATCCCACGCAGCCCGCTCCTGTGCCGATATGGGTAGCGCCGCAAAGCGCGTCGATCGACGACGGCACAACGCTTCTACGCCGCTGCTTTCCGCAGGGCGCGCAAACCCCACAGGCCGATGAGCGACAGCGCCGCTCCGAGCACGCCGGCGAGGACCAGGGGTATCTCGCCCCAGCCAAACCAAGCCACCGCGGCGAGCGAAACCAGCACCACCGCCTCGTTGCCCTCAACCATCCGGAGGACAACACGCTCGCGCATCGAACTCCGCTTGTGCACCCACGGCTGCACGCCCAGCGTCAACACCGGCAAACACAGGAGAAACACCACTGCCAACAATCCCGGGTCACCACCTTGGCAGCGAATCGTCGCTTCGACGGCGCACAATGACACAATCACTGCACTGGCAACCAGGTACCACGTCGTCGGCATCATTGGCCGCTCCGAGACAGCCGACCCTGAACGCACCGATTCTCGCTTCCGTTCCTGCACCTCAGTCATGACACGCTCCTTTGCGCCCTCAGGAATAATCACACGCAACCGGAACCATAGAGGACGAAGGCGCGAGGGTAAACGGCGCGCGGGCACCAGGAGGGTTATTCATAGGGGTGTGGGGGATTCGCGACACGCGCTTTGTGGTTGAGGGGTGGGACGGTCCGTTCCTGCGAGGATTCATTTGACCGTGAATAGCCTCGAAGAACGGACCGTCAGTCGTGAATGCTAGCACGAAGCTCAACCGCCACCAGCCCCCAGGACTTGTGCGCCATCCTGCACAGTCAGGGTGACCTGCCGGTGGCCGGGTCCCGGGTGCTGGGACTGTACAAGCGGGTCAAGCTGACCGTGATGGCCCTGCGGCACAACACCAGCCAGGAACTGCTGGCCGAGCTGTTCGACATCTCCCAGCCCACCGCCTCCCGCATCATCGGCGCCTACACCACCCTGATCGCCCACGCCCTGGGCGATGCCGTACCGACGGTGGAGGACCTGGACCCCACCCAAACCCTGATCATTGATGGCACAGTGCTGAAGTCCTGGGACTGGAAGGACGTCCCGGGACTGCTTGTCAGGCAAGTACCGCACCACCGGCTGAACGCCCCTGGTCGCCTGCACCCTGTCGGGGGCGATCGCCTGGGTGTCCGACCCGCTACCCGGATCGGTGCACGACGCCACCGCCCTGCGGGCCAGCGGCCTGCTGGACATCCCACCCCAAGACCTGCCCGAGGGTGCCACTGCTCCCCTCCATATCGGCGACAAGGGCTACATAGGGCTGGGCATGACCACCCCCGTCAACAAGCAACCCGGACAGCCCCTGCGGGAGTCCGACAAGACACTGAACACCTCCATCAACCGCATCCGCTACATGGTCGAAAGAGCCATCGCCAACCTCAAGACCTGGCGCGTCCTACACACCGGCTACAGAAGACCCATACAAACCTTCCCACAAACCATCACAACCGTACTCACCCTCATATTCACATACACCCCATGAATAACCCTCCAGGAGTAGGACGATTAACCACGCCCCACGATCTCACCAAACCAGCCGTCTAGGAACTAACAACATGCGACACTAGCATATCCCTCAGCAGGTAAAGTTCTCACGCCGATATCGTAGCCGTATCTCGTCCTGCGTTTCGGCAGTATCGGACTGAATGGAGTGCAATACTATCCACATTTGATAACGGCGTAAACCGTATTAGTCACCGAGCGAGGGGGGACCCAAGAGTAGGTCGTGGTATAAATGAGCCGCACGCGATGGTAATGAGATCCCCCACTGTTGTAGTGGGAAACAAACCAGGCGGTTTCATGATACCCCCATGTGGAGAACGATGAACTTGTGTGTGTACAGTGGTCGGAGCTAAATCTGATGCCGCTGGGCATGATCGCTGTAGACGCTACGGCCTGGCTAGCCGGAGATGCCGCGTGTGCAACGGGTGTGACGACGGCAGACAAGCCGAAGCACAACAAGGCTGACGACAATACTGATGCCAGTTTCGTCCTGAACTTCATGGCAGACTTCCTTTCAGGGATGAGAAACTATCTGTACGGAGCGACGAAACAAACTGCGTATCGGCGCCATCGCCCTTTGGTTTGCGTCGACACAACCTACAGATGGGTGTTAGCCCATCGCCTGCAACAGCGGAGTGTCAAGCGCGCGACGAGACTCATTTCAGATGCCCGCGAAAGTGGTTCGGTGCCTCATCTAGAACTGCCCGCGAGAGTCGCGGATCGTGGTGGGCATGCGCTTGTGGGTTGACCGGTGCAGGCCAGAGCGGAGGTCACTAGGAAGTACGCAGGGGCGTATGCCAAGGCGCCCTGAGAAGGACAAGGGGAGGATGCCGGGGCGAGGTGTGCGCGGTGACCGGTCGGGTGCCGGGAGGGCGCCAGGCGGCGCCTGAGGGCGGTGGCCAAGCGCCCTCCAGGAACTGGCAGGTCCGAGCCCAGGGGCAGGGCACGTAGAACACTCGCCGCGACGCATTAAAGGTCTTACAGCGAGTGTGGGCGGCCAGCGGCGGACAGTGCGGCAAATACTTGAAGGTGTCAATGCCGCTGCTGCTGGACCTGCTGGAAGCCGCGGGCGAGCTCGTAGACGGTCAGGGCCGATACAGCTGGACTGGGGGGTGCCCCTATGTGGTTTGTCAAGTGGCGGCGGGTAGTTGTTGTTGGGCTGGTGGGTCGTAGAGGGAGCCGTCTCGGACCCGTGGCGTATATGGGGTGAGGATGCGGCGGTGGGCGAGGGCGAGTTGGAACGCCAGGTTGTTTTAGGACTTGGGGGATGGCTTCCATTTCCTGTGATCTGATAGTGAGGATGATGGACATGACTTGAGGCGAAGTGCTCCGAGGAGTTCCGCGAGCAGGTTGCTCGCGAGGTGGTTGAGGGGGATCGGACGATAGCGTCGGTCGCGGCATCCTATGGTCTGGTGGCCCAGACCGTGGGGAACTGGGTCGCTAAGTACAGGAAGCAGCACGCCGACGCCCAGGAGCAGAGAAACGAGTCCGAGGCGCAGGAACTCGCTAGGGTCAAGGCTGAGCTGCACAAGGTGCGGATGGGGCAGTGAGTTCCCGCAAGAAAGCGGCGGCCTTCTTCGCGAAGGAACAAGAGTGACTCGCATCTACGAGTTCATTCACAGCGAGGAAGGCAACTACCCGATCGCCTGGATGTGCCAGTGGGCGAAGGTTTCCAAATCCGGCTACTACAACTGGCTGTCGCCTCCCGAGTCCGCCACCGCTGTTCAGCGCCGGGAGCTGGCCGGGTACATCAAGAAGATCTTTGATGAGTCTGATGGCACCTACGGGTATAGGCGCATCGCCGCCACACTGGATTGGCAGGGGGTGCCGGCCGATCCCGACACGGTCAGGTCGATCATGCGGGAGCTGGGCCTGAAAGCGGCACGGCCGCGCCGGAAGGTGTGCACCACCGTGCCGGCCGAGGACCTGGATGAGCGCCCCGACCTGGTCCAGCGGGACTCCCGCTGCCGAGGCCCCCGGGATCAAGTGGGTTGGGGATATTACCTACATTCCTACTTGGGTGGGATTCGTGTACCTGGCGACGGTTTTGGATTGTTGCACGAAGAAGGTGGTGGGGTGGGCTCTGGCGGATCATATGCGCACCGAACTGGTGTGCGAGGCCATCGACATGGCGGTGCGTAACTGCAGGCCGGCTCGTGGGGTGACTGTCTTTCATTCCGACCGCGGGGCGCAGTACACGTCCCAGGCCTTCGCTGACCACCTGGCCTCTTATGGTATTCGGCCGTCGGCGGGGCGTACCGGGGTGTGCTGGGACAATGCGTGGGCAGAGTCGTTCAAAGGCGTGTTCAATGGTCTGTGTAAGCCCTGATTGAGAGGACCTACTGTCATGACTGTGACTGATAAGGAGAAGACCGCCCCCTCTGGGACCGTTCCGACTGGTAGTGGTGTGGCCCGGGAGCTGGCCGCCTCTGGTGCGTTGGATGACCTGTTTGAGCAGGCCCGGGTCCGGCAAGGCGGGTGCTCACTGGTGCTGACGGGCTGCTGCCGGCGCTGTTGAAGGAGGCGCTGGAGCGGGGCCTGCAGGCAGAGCTGACCGATCACCTGGGCCACAGGGAAGGGCGAGCCGGCCAAGGCCGCCCGCGGTAACGCCCGTAATGGCACCACGACCAAGACGATCGACTCGGAGGTGGGCTCCTTCGAGATCGAGGTCCCCCGGGACCGGGCCGGCTCGTTTACGCCCCGCCTGGTGCGTAAGGGCCAGCGGCGCACGGGGCGGCCTGGATTCGATGATTGTGAGCCTGTACGCGGGCGGTATGACAGTGCGGGAGACCCCGCCCGCCACCTGGAGACCACCCTGGGTGTGGAGCTGTCGGCCGGGACGATCAGCAAGGTCACCGACGCCGTGTGCGAGGCGGTCATGGAGTGGCCCAACCGACCCCTGGAGGAGTTCTACCCGGTCATCTACCTCGATGCCATCCGCACCCAGGGTACGCGCCGACCACCGCGTGACCACCAGGTCAGCCCACATCGCTGTGGGGGACGGGCATGGACGGGATCAAGCACGTGACTTAAGTATCTGGGTGCAGGCCGAGGAGGGCGCCTCGTTCTGGGCGCACGTGTGCGCCGAGCTGGCCAACAGGGGCCTCATAGGGGCGTGCTTATCGTGTGCTGCGACGGGCTCGTCGGCCTGCCCCAGGGGCGACCCGAGGCAGGCCTGGCCCGACACTGCCTGGTGCAGACCTGCGTGGGTAGCACCCGCTTCCGCGCCCCTGGATGCGGTTCGTGGCCTATGGGGACCGCAGGCAGGCCTGCTAAAGCTCTCAAGCCCGTCTACACCGCCCCCAACGACCAGGCCGCCCCGGGGTGGCCCTGGCCGACTTCGCCGACCAGTGGGGCAGCAAGTACCCCCAGGGGCGGTGGCGACCAGCGGTGAGGGCATGGGAGCGGAACACAGCCGTTCCTGGCGTTCCCGCCGATGCTGCGCCGGGTCATCTCTCCCCCACTTCGTGGGAGGTACCCCCACCACCAACTCCATCGAGTCGCTGAACTACCAGCTGCGCAAGGTCTCGAAGAACCGGGGCCAGCACCCGCTCCGATGAGGCCGCCGCGGGTGCTGTTGTGGCTGGCCATCTGCAACATCGAGGACAAGCGCGCCAGAGAACGGGACAAGGAGAAGAACCTACCCGCCAGCAAGCGCAAGGCCAAGGGCCGCATGGTCGAAGGACAAGTCACCACCAACTGGAAACAAGCCCTCGCCCAACTCGCCGCCGCCTACCCCGAAGCGGACCCGCCCCTACCTGTAACAACAACCCGCTTACACAGAAACCTTGACAGGCTCCCAGAGAACGGGACAAGGAGAAGAACCTACCCGCCAGCAAGCGCAAGGCCAAGGGCCGCATGGTCGAAGGACAAGTCACCACCAACTGGAAACAAGCCC
>NZ_MTPX02000050.1 GCF_002154335.2 Actinomyces ruminis | reverse complement strand
GACGACGACGCCGCCGAAGCGCCGCGCCCAGGCGGTGGGGGCGGCCAGGTCGTCGAAGCGGCAGCCCATGACCCGCCCGCCGCCGTGGATAGACAGCAGCAGCGGGGCGCCCGGCTGCACCGCGCCGTCGGGCGGGAGCACCACGGTCAGCGGCATGGTGGTGCCGTCGTCGCGGAGCAGGGCCTCCTCGCGCAGGCGCGCGTCCGGGCAGACGGCCAAGTAGGCGTCGCGCCGGGCGGCGGCGGGAATGCGGCGGGAGGCGAGCGTGGTGCCGTTCAGCGGCGGGATGCCGCCCGCCTCCTCCAGGCGCTGCAGCACCAGTGCGGTGGCGGGCTCATAGGGCGGCCGGGGCGACGACGTCGTCATGCGCGAAGCGTACGTGGGGCACAGGTGCTTGAAACGCGTCGAATGCCCGCACCGCGGTCACGATTTCTGCTCGCCCGGCGGCTGCCGGGACAATGGGCGTACCCCGACCTCCCGATTGCATTGGAGAACCGCATGTCTCTGGGCCGCCGCCCCTCCCCCTCCGCGACCGCCGAGACCACCTTGGCGCCCGCCGCAAGGCACCCCGTGGACCAGGTGCCGCCGCCCGGCCGCCTGGCGGTGCTGGGTATCCAGCACGTGCTGGCCTTCTACGCCGGCGCCGTGATCGTCCCGCTGGTGATCTCCCAGGGGCTCGGGCTCGATAATGCGACCACCGTTCACCTGATCAACGCCGACCTGCTGACCTGCGGCATCGCCACCATCATCCAGTCGGCCGGCCTGGGGCCGAAGATCGGGGTGCGGCTGCCGCTGATCCAGGGCGTGACCTTCACCGCCGTCTCCCCGCTGATCGCCATCGGCATGGCCGCTTCGGGCGGAGCCGGCGGCACAGCGGGTCTGCCCACCATGTACGGCTCGATCATCGCCGCCGGAATCCTGACCTTCCTCGCCGCGCCCTGGTTCGCGCGGCTGCTGCGCTTCTTCCCGCCGGTGGTGACCGGCACGCTGCTGACCGTCATGGGCACCACCCTGATGAGCGTGTCCGCGGACGACATCGTCTCGCTGGGTACCAACGCCCCCGACGGCGCCTCCTCGGCCGTGGTCAACACCCTCACCCTGCGGGGCCTGGGTTACGCGGTGCTGACGATTGCGCTGATCGTCGCCGTGCAGCGCATCTTCAAGGGGTTCATGGCGACCATCTCGGTGCTGATCGGCCTGGTGGCGGCAACCGGCGTGGCGATGGCGCTGGGCGACGCGGACTTCTCCGGGGTTGCCGAGGCCTCCCCGCTGGGCGTGACCACGCCGTTCTACTTCGGCATCCCGCAGTTCTCCGCCGCCGGGATCCTGTCAATGCTCATCGTCATGGCGGTCACCGCCGTGGAGACCACCGGGGATGTCTTCGCCACCGGTGAGGTGGTCGGCAAGCGCATCACTCCGGCGCATATCGCCGCCGCCCTACGCGCGGACGGCTGTCGACTCTGCTGGGCGGGGTGCTGAACTCCTTCCCCTACACCTGCTTCGCCCAGAACGTGGGCCTGGTACGGCTGACCCGGGTCAAGTCCCGCTGGGTGGTGACGGTGGCCGGGGCGATCATGATCGTGCTGGGGCTGCTGCCCAAGGCCGGCGCCGTCGTCGCCGCGATCCCGACGCCGGTGATCGGCGGGGCCAGTCTGGCCATGTTCGCCTCGGTGGCGGTGGTGGGCATCCAGACGCTGGGCAAGGTGGACATGCGTGACAACCGCAATGCGGTGATCGCCTCCACCTCGATCGGCTTGGCCCTGCTGGTCACCTTCAAGCCGGACATCTCCGCGGGCATGCCCGCCTGGCTGCAGATCATCTTCGGCTCGGGCGTGACCATCGGGGCGCTGACCGCCGTGGTGCTGAACCTGCTGTTCTTCCATGTGGGTCGGCAGGGCGGCGAGGATGTCGCCGTCGTCGCCGGGCGGACGGTGAGCCTGGAGCAGGTCAATGCCATGGATCGGGGTGAGTTCGTGGCCACGCTGGGCGGGCTGTACGACGGCGCGACCTGGCCGGCCGAGCGCGCCTGGGAGCAGCGACCCTTCGCCTCGACGTCGCAGCTGCGGCAGGCGCTGGAGGATGCGGTTCTGGCGGCCTCGCCCGCCGAACAGGAGGCGCTGGTGGCCGGGTATGTGGACGTGGTGGACCTGCTACTGTCGCACGACGATGGCGGCCAGGCACACCTGGACACGGCCTCCCTGGCCCTGGAGGAGATCGACGACGCCGAGGCCGCCGAGCTGCGTGGGTTGGCCGCCGCCTACCGGGAGCGCTTCGGGCGACCGCTGGTGATGTGCGTGGCGAGGGTGGCCGACCGCTCCCAGCTGGTGGCGCGCGGCTGGCAGCGGGTGGAGTCCTCCCCTGCCCGGGAGGCGCGGGTGGCGCTGGGCGAGGTGATCGACATCGCCGACGAGCGCTTCGACGTGATGATCGCCGACGCCAACCCGATCCGCTCGGCCTGGGCGCGCAAGTTCGAGCAGCTGGACTGAGACACGTGCTTGCGTGCCGTGTACCGTTGAGTTTCGGGACGGGTTTGCGAAGACGGCCATGCTCTGTTGGCCGATCCCTGGCAAGGAGGCACCGTGAACAAGAAGCAGACCACCGGGATCGTCGTGCTGGCCGGAATCGCTGTACTCGCTGTTCCATTCGCGATCGATAACAGCAGTGATGCCGCGACCGCCGCCCCCGAGCCAGCCGCGTCATCCGAGGCACCGGTTGCGCCGGAAGTGCAGGAGCTCGCCCACCATGAACTCGCGGGCGACGATTTGACCTTCGCCCCCGGGGTCGAGGTGCCCACAGCAGCTGACCTCATTCCCGAACTCGCAGGCGCCACCGTTCAGACGCAGGACGGCTCCGATCTCACCCTCGAGGCCGACGCAGAGAACCCCGCGGCCAGGCGCAGCTGGAGGAGAGCGGGTTGGACCCCGATTCCACCGGGGTGGAGGTTCACGTGGCCGAGGGAGACCTAGCGGTGTCCGAAGTCCTGTACTGGCAGTGCGGCTGGATCGACGAGTACCTGAACGCAGCCGACGCCGGGGACGCCACGCGCATGGAGAGCGCCGAGGCACAACTGAGTACCTTCCCCACCCTCAACGCCATCACCACCTACGCGCCGGAATTCGCCGAGATGCACCAGGACATCGTGGTGCCCATCCTCGACGGCGACCTCGACAGCGGACGCCGATGGCTCGACAAGAGCTGCCAGAACTACACGAACCGCTGACATCCACGACCGGCGGTCCGCGAGGCTGCGGTCTCGCGAAAGGATGACCGTTCATGATCGGCACGCCTGTACGACGATTGCTCAGTTCCGGCGCGGTCACCGCGATCTACATCGCGTGCTGCGCGGTCTTTGGGATAATCGGGCACTTCGACATGGGCGACGGCGAATCCTCACTCCCGCCCATACTCGAACTTTACACAGTGTTTCTGTTTATGCCGCTTGCCCTCCCTGCAATCGCCCTCCACTTCGACAAGAAGCTCCAGGCGGAGCAGACCTGGTGGACGATCCTGTTACTGACAGAAACGGAATACCCGTTTTACCCGCTTTGGAAAGGCCCTGCACTTCCGATGCATAAACCCCAGCGTGTACATCGACACTTACACGTGGGAGATGTTTGCGATTGCTGCCACGTTTCCCGCGGCGACCGTGTTGATAGGCCGGATTTATCGGGTTATACGGCCGCCGCGGGAGACCCAGACATCGGGCGAGCAGGAAGCTCGCAAAGGCTCGTGATGCCACCAAAATGCATGTAACAGCGGGGGTCTCCCGCGGTACCTTCGCACGACTCCCCGATACCGGGTGAGCTTGCTACACTCGCAGCAACCTATGTCACCAGAGCACTGCATGCACTTCGTGATCGGCGCCACGCTCGGTGCGCCATCACGAAAGAACGAGAGGATGAGCGACCATGGTAGGAACACCTGTACGGCGACTGCTCAGTTCGGGGGCAGCCATCGCAATCTACATCGCGTGCTGCGTGGCTTTAGGCGTGTCCGGGCACCTCGCACTAATCAGGGACGAGTCCATTCCCACGCCCATAATCCAACTCTACACCGTGCTCCTCGTGATGCCACTTGTTCTTCCCGCAATCGCCCTCCACCTCGACAAGAAGCTCGAGGCGAACCAGACGTGGTGGTCGAGCCTGCTGCTGGCGCTGGGAGAGTATCCACTGTACCTGCTCGGAATCGCCCTACACTTCCGGTGCATCAACCCCCTCATGGATGCGTCGCTTACCCCATGGTCATTGTACGCGGTGAGTGCCGTGTTTCCTGCGGCGACCGTATTGATCGCCCGGATCTACCGGATCATACGGCCGCCGCGGGAGACCCAAAAGTCAGGCGAGCAGGAATCTGGCGCGAAGCACCACGGGTCTACGCGTACGGATCCTCGTAGTCGGCTAACCAGAACCCCGTCGTGCCCGTGAGAAACGCCTTGCCGTCCACCACGCTTCCGGGGTGCGGCGCAGGTGTGGTGTCGATGGGCAGCCCCAAGGTGATGGGGAACCCGCAATCGGCGTTCACCTTGTACCACTGCATTCCGGTAAGCCGATTCGTTACGATCGCCACCTCATTGCATACGGCCTTGAGCATGCCGATCGGGCTGGCATCTTCTGGCCCGGCCTCGCCGCTGTAGAGCGCGAACAGCCACGGACTCGCCACGAATCGTGGGCCGATGTAGACCTCATCCGGCACGTCGTCGTCCATCCTCTTTACCGGCGAATCCTTCATGCTGATCGGGGTCTGGGTCTTCTTCCACTCCTCCTTCGAGTCGAACACCTCGACATCCACGGCGATCGCGCCCACCCGGTAGTCGTCGTAACGCGCCACCGGGCCGTCAGCGTCAATCCCGTACACCGGATACATGTGTGGGTCGTCGACCCAAATCAGCAGGCGAGTCATCTCCTCGCCGTCCCCGTAGAGGACGCTGAGACGGGCGACGCCCGGCACAACCTGCCATCCTTCTACGCTCACCCGCGCGGGGCCGGTTACGCTGAGCGACTCGCTCGAGCTACCGTCCGCGGTCTCGAATAGGCAGATGTTGGCCCCTGAGTCATCGTTGTAGACCACGATGTGGTTGAACCGGTCGTTGCGCGGCAGGCCCATCATTTCCGGCAGCGGCAACAGATCGTATGTCGCCTGCCAGTCCGCAAGAAGCCCCATCGCTTCCAGGTAGTTGTTTTCCATGTCAACAGGGTCTCACGAAGGTCCGACACGAATACCGGCTGCCACCCGCCGGGTGGGAGCTCGGGGCTCTACGCACGGACAATCCACCCCGCTGGCCATGCACCATGCTGCTGTGCTTCGCCGACGAGGTGGATTGCCGTGGTCCCTCCAGGGGCTACGCCGTCGTGCGGCCGCACGCCCAACCGAGCGGGAGGCACACCTCGGTCACGAGCTGGTCTGCCGGAACCTCGTCCGGCGTCGTGAGGTAGATGTTGAACGCCTTGCCCGGCAGAAAGTCGTCGGTCGGCGGCGTCAGCCCCTCGGCCGCGATTCGGGTGGCCAGCCGGTCGTGAGCCTCGGTGATCTGGTCGTACGGCCCTACGACGTGGGCCACGAGGCAGTCTCGCGCCGGAAGCTCGTGGACCTGCAGCGGCGCCACGGCCGTGGTTCCGGGCGCGACGGGCAGGAAGATCTCCTCGTCAACGTCATGCTCGGTGAACTCGGCGTCGTGCTCGATCACTCCGCACGGGCCGATGGGTTTGATGCCCTGCCGGGCGATCTCGGGCATCATGCGAGCCCAGAGAAGGTGCTCGTCGGCGTAGGTTGGGACGACGTCGCGCAGAGCGACGATGGTCATGGCCGCAATGGTGCGGCGCTCGACGGTGATAGACATGCTGGTTTCTCCTTCGATGAGGCGAGAGATGAGAGCCAGCCGAGCCTGGGCGGCGCGCGTCTCCTCGACGACGGTCTCGCGCTGGAGCTCCAGCGCAGCCGACCATGCCGGGGTGCCGCGGGCGGCGAGCAGGGCCGAGATGGCGGAGACGCCGAACCCGACATCGCGCAGATTCCGGATGTCCGCGGCGTCGCGCAGCTGATGCGGCGCGTAGCGGCGGTATCCAGTCCACGGATCGACGTCGGCGGGTACCAGGACACCGTGCGCGTCATAGTGGCGCAGCATGCGCACCGACAGGCGAGTCAATGAGCTGAACTCCCCGATCGTCATCAGGCTCTTGGTCTCGACCATGGCTCCACCATGCGCCCTCACACCGTGTCAGGGTCAACCCCCAGAGTCATCGGCGGGCGGGGCGTCGTGGCCCCGCATTTCTGGGCCGCCGCATTGGTTGCCCCGCCCGTGTATTGCACGACCCTGGGCGGTGTTCCACGACCTTGGTGCGTGCTGCACGACCCCGGGGTGGTCGTGCAACGTACACCAAGGTCGTGGAATGTCACCAAGGTCGTGCTAAAGGCCGCCTCCAGCACCCACCGATCAACACCAAGACACATGAAGCACCGTCTAAACGCCGATGGACCGACTCTCACACGCAGGATCCAAGCCGGACACGAACGCAAAAAACCCGCCGGCGCGTCACGTGTCAGCGCCAGCAGGCCCATAGTGGAGATGCGGGGAATCGAACCCCGGTCCGACGGTGGTGCAACAGGACTTCTCCGGGTGCAGTTCGCTGCTGAGTTTCTCAGCCCCGGCGTCTCACGCGAACAAGGACGCCGACGGGCTCAGCCACCTGAAAGTCCCGGGACCCCCGGTGGCGAGGGGCCTCAGCAGTGGCTTCCTAGATGACGCCAGGAACCGGGGCGGAAGCTCCCCCGGGCTGACGGACTTCGAGGCTCGCCTCAGGCGGCGAGGGCGAAGTCGGTGCGAGTGTTATCGGCACCTATTGGTTCGCACAGAGCGTTGACGAGATGACTGTGCATCCTCGACCCGCTTCTCCTGAATCCACGACCGTCGTCGAAACCGATCATCCCCTGTTGAGTTATCCCCGCCCGGCAGGGCCGGCGGGAACACGCTGAAACCTCAGCGATTCAAGGATACCAGCCACCCCCTCCCCCGGCACGAGACCTTCACCACTGGTTTTGTTTCACCGAGCCACTAGAGCCGCTAGGCTGGTGCCATCGGCTCACACCACAGGAGGCACAACACCATGGAGACCCGTCCGCTTCCCGCTCTGGACCGCCGCATCTCCGCCGTCGGCGTCGGCACCTGGCAGCTCGGCACCGACTGGGGCGAGGTCACCGCCGAGGCCGCCACCGCCACCCTGCAGGCGGCGCTCGACGCCGGCGTCAACTTCATCGACACCGCCGACGTCTACGGCGACGGCCGCTCCGAGCGCTTCGTCGGCGCCTTCGCCGCCGCGCACCCCGACGCCGGACTGACCATCGCCACCAAGATGGGGCGGCGCGTGGCCCAGCTCCCCGAGAACTACACGCGCGAGGCCTTCCTCGCCTGGAACGACCGCTCCCGGGAGAACCTCGGCGTGGACACCATCGACCTGGTGCAGCTGCACTGCCCGCCCAGCGAGGTCATCGCCGCCGAGCACACCTGGGACTGGCTGGAGGAGATGGTCGCCGCCGGTCGCATCCGCGCCTACGGCGTCAGCGTGGAGACCTGCGCGCAGGCGCTGGAGGCCATGCGGCGCCCCGGCTGCGCCAGCGTGCAGATCATCCTCAACGTCTTCCGCCGCAAGCCGCTGGAGCAGGTGCTGCCGACGGCGCAGGCCACAAGCACCGCCATGATTGCCCGCGTGCCGCTGGCCTCCGGGCTGCTGTCCGGCCGCTACACCGAGGACACCACCTTCCCCGCCTCCGACCACCGCAACTACAACCGCGACGGGTCCGCCTTCGACATCGGCGAGACCTTCTCCGGGGTGCCCTTCGACGTCGGCGTCAAGGCCGCCCAGGAATTCACCGCCCTGTGCCGCGAGCTCGGCCCCGCGGGCGCCACCCCCGCCCAGGTGGCGCTGCGCTGGATCCTGGACCAGCCGGGCGTGACCACCGTGATCCCTGGGGCGCGCAACGCCGAGCAGGCCCGCGCCAACGCCGCAGCCGCCGCCCTGGAACCACTCAGCGACCAGCTGCACGCGGCCCTGGCGGACCTGTACGACCGGCGCATTCGCGCCCACGTGCACGACCGCTGGTGAACCGGACTGCGCCGATCCGGCCCTGTCAGCCGCGACGCCGGTTGGCGGCGGCCATGGCGCGGGCCGCCTCCCGCTTGTCCTGCGCCTCCCGCAGGGCCTGGCGCTTGTCCCAGTCCTGCTTGCCGCGGGCCAGGGCGATCTCCAGCTTCACGCGCCCACCGGTGAAGTACAGCTCCAGGGGCACGATCGTGTAGCCCTTGGCCTGCACCCGCTGCGCGAGCTTGTCCAGCTCGGCGCGGTGCAGCAGCAGCTTGCGCTTGCGGCGCGGGGAGTGGTTGTTCCAGGTGCCCTGCAGGTACTCGGGGATGTGGGCGCCCTGCAGCCAGGCCTCGCCGTTGCGGTCGATCTCGATCCACGCCTCGGTCAGGGAGGCCCGCCCCATGCGCAGGGCCTTGACCTCGGTGCCGGCCAGGGCGAGTCCGGCCTCGTAGCGGTCCTCGATGAAGTAGTCGTGCGTCGCCTTGCGGTTGCGGGCGATGGTCTTGTGCGCGTCGGCGGCCGCTTGGCGCGCTCCGCCGGGGTGGGCTTCCTCGTTCCCTCGGTCTTCTTGGCCACCGGCGTCTCCTTCCCTCGTCCCGGGCCGTCAGGCCACGGCGCCGCATACTACTGCCGCCGACGGCGCACGCCAAGGCCCGCCGTCGGCAAGGCCCTCGTCTGCTCTCCAACACTGAGGCCGCCCCGGGCGTCAGAACCCGGGCAGGGTCATGGGGTCGACGGTCACCCCGTTGAGATAGACCTCGAAGTGGCAGTGCGGTCCGGTGACGCCACCGGTGGCGCCGGTCAGGCCGATCTGCTGACCCTTGGAAACCGTCTGCCCCACGTACACCTGCTGCACCGACAGGTGGCAGTAACGCACCTGCACGGACTGCCCGTCGATGACGCCGCCGTTGATGGTCACGCTCTTCCCGCACGCCGTGTTGCCGTAGTCGGCGGTGCTGGTGACGGTGCCAGACACGGCCGCGTACTGGGGTGTGCCCGTCCAGGCCATAAGGTCGACGCCGGCGTGGAGCTTCATGTAGCCCAATACGGGGTGATAGCGCCAGCCGTAGGACGAGGTGACCACGAGAGACCCGGCGATCGGGTGCCCGATCTTCCCGCTGCCCAGGGATGAGGTGTCGGTGCTGCCGGAACTGGCAACGCTCTGCCCGGACTGGGCGGCCGCAGCACGGTTCTCCTCGTCGATGCGCTGAATCTCCGCGGCCGCGGCGGCCTCATCGGCCTCGGCCTGGGCCTGCTGCTCCTCCAGGTCGGCCTTCTTGTCCTCCAGGTCCGCGGCGGCGGTCTCCTTCTCGCTCTTCAGGGCGGCAACCTCGTCACGCTTGGTCTGGGCGGTGTCCTTAGCGGTCTGGGCGGCCTCCTTGGCGGCGTCGGCCTCCGCCTTGAGCGTGGCGACCCGCTCGGTGGTGGCATCCTGGCGGGCCTCGCGGTTGGCGGCCTGGGCCCGCTCCTCCTCGGCGGAGGACAGGACCGACTCCTGCACGCCGGTGGCGATCTCCATGGTGGAGGCCCGGTCGCTGAGCTCCTCCACGGAGTCGGAGGAGAGCACGTAGGTCCAGGAGGTGACGGCGCTGTCTCCCTGGTAGGTGGCCACCACCAGGTCGGCCACGGAGGTGGCGTTCTCATCCACGGTGGTCTGCGTCTGCGCCGACTCCTCCTGCAGGGTGGCCAGCTCGGACTCGGCCACGGCCAGGCGGTCGGCGGCGGTCTGCTGCTCGCGCTCCTTCTCCGCCAGGACGGCCTCGGCGTCGTCAAGCTCGCTCTGGGCGGTGGAGAGGGCGGTCTCCGCGTTCTGCAGGTCGATGTAGGCCTGGCCGAGCTCGGCGGACACACCCTCCAGGGAGGCGGCCAGTTCGGCCTGCTTCTGCTGAGCGGCGGCCTGATCGTCGACGGCGTCCTGGCGCTCATCGGCCAGCGCCCCGGCGGAAAGCGGGGCGGCAACCAGCATCAGGCGGTGGCGCCGACGGCGGCGCGCCGGGCTCGCCGCCGCAAACGACGGCGAGGACGCGGGCGGAGTGCTGAGCGGACTGGGAGCATGGGAATCAGACCCTCGTGTACCTAGACAGTGAGAAGGCGGAAGACACCAGCGCCAGGACAATCGCGGCCAGCAGCAGCCAGGGGGCCAGCCGCAGCACGTCGCCGGTGCCGATGAAGGCGGTGAAGGTTAGGGAGGTGGATAGCCAGTCCACCACCACGTAGCGCACCAGCGCCCACAGCGCGGCCACGGAACCGATCGCGCCGATCAGGGCGGCAATGGCGCCCTCAAGCATGAAGGGCAGCTGGATGAACAGGTTCGAGGCGCCGACCAGCCGCATGATGCCGGTCTCCTTGGAGCGACTCATGCGGACAGCCGAATGGTGGTGGAGATCAACAGCACCGCCGTCAGCGCCAGGATGGCGGCGAGCCCGCCGGTGATCCAGGAGACCCGGTTCATCACCACGAACAGTGGCTCCAGGGTCTCCGCCTGGTCGATGACGCGCTCGACGCCGGCGCGACCGGTGAACTGCTCGGCCACCACCTGGTACTTCTCCGGCTCGACCAGCTTGATGCGGAAGGACACCGGCATCATGTCTTCGGTGGCATTGCGGCCGATGCGCGAGTCGCCGTAGGCGTCCATGAACCGCTCGTAGGCCTCGGCCTTGGACTCAATGCTGTAGGTCTCGATATAGGAGGCCAGCGTGTCGGAGTTAATCAGGTCCTCGACGGCGTCGATCTGCTCCTGGGTGGCCTCGCCGTCGGCGCAGGCGGCCGCGGTGGAGGACGCCGGGCACATGTAGACGCTGACCTCGACCTTGTCGTACCAGTCGCCCTTCATCACCGAGATCTGGTTCTGCAGCAGCACCGAGGCGCCGACGAACAGCAGTGACACGAATGACACCAGGATCACCGAGACAGTCATGACCAGGTTGCGGGTGAGCCCCTTGAAGGTCTCGGAGATGATGAAACGGAATCGCATGCGGTTACCTCAATGCCTTGTTCGCGAGATTCGTAGCCCTTGCATCACACACTGCGCGCGGGTCTCAACGGTCCGAGCCGTAGACGCCGCGCGCCTGGTCGCGCACGACCTCGCCGGCCTTGAGCTCGATGACGCGCTTGCGCATCTGGTCGACGATCTCGTCGTCGTGGGTGGCCATGACCACGGTGGTGCCCTGCCGGTTGATGCGGTCCAGCAGGCGCATGATGCCAACGGAGGTGGATGGGTCAAGGTTGCCGGTGGGCTCGTCGGCCATGAGCAGCTTGGGGCGGTTGACCATGGCGCGGGCGATCGCCACGCGCTGCTGTTCCCCGCCGGACAGCTCGTGCGGCAGGCGCTTCTCCTTGCCAGACAGCCCCACCAGCTCGAGCGCCTCCGGCACGGCCGTGAGGATGTAGTGACGGGGCTTACCGATCACCTGGGAGGCGATGGCGACGTTCTCGAACACGCTCTTGTTCTCCAGCAGGCGGAAGTCCTGGAAGACGAACCCCATCTCCTGGCGCAGCTTGGGCACCTTCCAACTGGAGATCTGCGACAAATCGCGCCCGAGCACGTGGATCGACCCGGAGGTGGGGCGCTCCTCGCGCAGGGTCAGGCGCAGGAAGGTGGACTTGCCGGAGCCGGACGCACCCACCAGGAACACGAACTCCTCGCGTTCGATCTCTATGGAGACGTCGTCGAGCGCGGGCCGGGCTCCGCGCTTGTACACCTTGGAGACGTTGTCGAATCGGATCATGGGTTCGCTGCTTCCTGCTCGTGGCCGACGCAGGCACGCCGGGGCTGCAAGCCACGGTAACCAGTGGGGCTTGGAATCCCGGCCGTGACACGCCCGGACACACCGACTGCGGGGTGTGGTGAGGCCCGCGTCGGCGTTCTAACGTTCCGAGCATGACAACCCACTTCGACGCCGACGACTCCCCCACCCCGGCCGGCGGGCAGGGGATCGACGTCGGCTCCTGGAACCGTTTCATCCCGTCCTTGACCCGCCTGCTGCAACAGGGCGAGCCCGACGGCGCCGCGATCGGGGCGCGACTTACCGCCGCCGAGCCGATTGTCACCGCCGCAACCGCCGCCTATGCGCGCCCCGCGGGCGGCCTGCGCCGGCTGCTGGGGCGACGGCGTCGCCTGTCCCCCTCCCCGCTGCCGCCGGTCCTGACCGTACGGCCCCACCCGGACGCGGTGGTGCTCACGGCGCCGCTGCTCGACGACGACGGCCGGGCCCGGCTCGGCGAGGACGCCTTGGCGGCCTTGGACTCGTTGGGCTGGAAGCGGCGGGAGGACGCGGTGGTGCTGCGTGTGGTGGACGCCGCGGCGGCGGCCGAGTTGGCGGCGCGAGTACTGATCGAGGTGTTCGACGTCGCCCACCCGGCGGACCTCGTTGCCGTTGTGGAGCCCTCTGCGGCGCCGGAGGACTGATCCGAGTACGCCGCAGCGCGGGTCAGCCGTCCTCGTCGGCCAGCGCGTAGTCGAAAGCGGGGGCGTCGCCGGCAGCGGTGCCGCCGGAGGAACCGGCGGCGGAGAACGACCGGGGCGGGTCGACCGGCGGCGGAGTCTGCCCGGCGGGACGGATGACTTCCTGCGTGCCGGCGCTGCCAGCCGGCCCAGCGGCGCCGCTGGCCTCCACCGCGTCGCAACGTCGGCGGTATCGGCCGAGCCGGCGGAGGTGGTGGCGGTTGTCTCCTCGCCCGTGCCGGCGTCGTCGGCTTCGGAGGCGCTCGCGCTGTGGACGATGCGCATGAAGCGGGACTCGCCGCGGGTCAAATCGTGCCCGCCGCAGGAGACGGTTAGCACGTTGGTGGTGAACTGCGCGTCCCCCTTGGACCAGTTCTCCTGGGAGAAGCGGCCGACCAGCACCACCGGATCACCCTTGTGCAGCGAACGCCCCAGGTTCTCGGCCAGTGGCCCCCAGGACTTGGCGGTGAACCAGATGGTGTCGCCATCTGCCAGCCGTCGGTGGTGCGGAAGGACGGGGAGGTGGCCAGGCGGAAATAGCAGTAGGGGCGTCCATTGGTGGTGCGGGTGACGGCGGGATTAGTGCCGAGGACGCCTTGTACGACGAGATCGAGTTGACGGCTCATGGGGTGCTCCTTGCGTTGGCAGCCGGCACCATGCCGGCTGCCCCAACGCTCCCGCAGCCGCGCCCGGCGCCGCCACCGGCCTGTGAATGCGGGGTCGGCACCCCCTGCACGAACCGTACCTGTGGACGCCGGTAACCCCGGCGCCGCTACTGGCCCGGGAGTTGAAGGGCCTCACGGAGCATGCGGTGACGCTCCAACACGCCGTCGGCGGGACGGGTGAGGTCGCGCGCTACCACCGACACCAGCCGCCCACGCACGGTCCGGGCGTATTCGGCGGCCTCCCGGCGGGCCCGCGAGCGCCGCGCGGACAGCGCCACAACCGCAACAAGCAGCCCAATGAGCAACACGGCAACCGGCGCGATCAGGCCGGCACCGGCGCTGCCCTGCACCAGGCCGACCGCCGTCCACACGACTCCGATTAGTGCGGCCAGCGCCCCGCCCCACCAGGCCAGTTCGATCAGCGGCGTGCGATGCCGGGGCAGCTGCACGCTGCCGACCGCCTCAGCGGTGCGGGCGGCAAGCGCCTCGGGCGTGGCGACAGCATTCTCCACGCTGCGCAGCCAGGCACCGGGCAACCCCTCGGTGGTGCGCCGTAGCCAAGTGGTCTGAATGGAGGCCACAGCGTCCCGGGCAGGCGGCGCGGGCCGGGCCAAGGCGCGCGGAAAAGTACGAGCCAGACCGGTACGGACCGAGTCCTCCACCGCCTGAGCGCCGCAGGCGTGCACGAGCGCGGTGACAGCGGCGTCGGCCAGCTCGGGGCGGGTGGTCACGGGCTGTGCGGCGGCCGCGGGACGCAGGCGCATGGCAATCTCGTCGAGTTGCGCGGAAGCGGTGCGGGCGGCGTTGGACTCGCGGGAGACCCGTTCCCGGAACAGTTCCCGCACCGCCCCCAGGTTGTCCCCGCGTACCGCGGAGACCGGCAGTACCTGTACGTCCTGCAGACCGTCGGCAGCGAGCAGGTTGCGCACGTCGTCCAGCAGCGTGTCCACGCCGCCGGCGGGCAGCGTGTCCACCTGGTTGACCAGCACGAGCATGTCCTGCTGGCGGGCGCCCAGCCCCCGCAGGTAGCCCTCGTGCAAGGCCGCGTCGGCGTACTTCTGCGGGTCCACCACCCACACCAGCAGGTCCGCGAGCGGCACCAGCCGGTCCACCTGGAGAGCGTGCTCAGTGTTGATGGAGTCGTAGTCCGGCACGTCCAGCAGCACCAGGCCTGCGTAGGCGTCCTGGTCGGTGGCGTCCAGCAGCGACTCACGGCGAATGCGGCGCTCGTCGGCAACCTCGAGGAAGTCGAGCAGGGCGGCGGCGTCATCCCCCAGGAGCAGGCGGTGGCGTGGGCGGTGGTGGGGCGGCGGGCGCCCACATCGGCGAACTGCAGGCTGGTCAGGGCGTTGAACAGGGAGGACTTGCCGGAGCCGGTGCCGCCGAACAGGGCCACCACCGTGTGGTCCACGCCCAGGGCTAGCCGCTCGGCAACCACGTCCAGGTGATCCCGGGCGGGCAGGGACAGGGACGCGGGGATCTCCGTGGGGCAGTCGTCCAGGGCGGCAAGCAGGCCGTCCAGGCGCGCCTGGAGGTGGGCGGCGTCGAGCACGGTATCCCTGGCGGGGGCGGCGGTCGGGTTTGCGGTCATGCGGTGGCTCCGGGACGGGTGAACGGGGCGAGTTCGCCTGCGCGCAGTCGCAGGGCGGCGGCCAGGGCGGGTCGGGGCCAGCGCGCGGGCGGCGCCGGCCGGGACG
>NZ_MTPX02000062.1 GCF_002154335.2 Actinomyces ruminis | reverse complement strand
CCTGTCCGGCCGCCGTTCTGGTACCACCGATGCCCGGTGCCCGCCGACGCCATCGTCGCCTATCGGCGGCCCGCTGAGGGGTTGCCCCCGGTGACCGATACTCCGCCAGCGCTGTCCGGGCGGCCGCGGCCTTGGATGCGGGCGTCGGGCCGGTCGCCGTGGACGCCGAGCGCGCCTCCGGTTTCCGCTACGGTCAGGACGCCTACTTGGTGCAGTTGCGTCGCGAGGGGGCCGGGACCGTGCTGGTGGACCCGCAGGGCGCGGGCGAGCTGTCCGCCTTGGCGGCCGCCCTGGATGGCCCGGAATGGGTGCTGCATGCCGCCGACCAGGACTTGCCCTGCCTGACCGCGTTGGGACTGTCCACCGGGCGCCTGTTCGACACCGAGTTGGCGGCCCGCCTGCTGGGGCGCGAGCACGTGGGGCTGGGTGCCGTCGTTGAGGAGACGCTGGGACTGCGCCTGGCCAAGGACCATGCCGCCGCCGACTGGTCGACGCGGCCGCTGCCGGAGTCATGGCTGGTGTATGCGGCGCTCGACGTCGAGCTGCTCCTCCCCCTGCGTGATGCGCTCGCCGCGGAACTGGACGCCGCCGGGCGTGCCCAGTGGGCGGCCGAGGAGTTCGCCTACGAACTGGCCCACCCGGCGCGGCCACCGCGCCCGGATCCCTGGCGGCGTACGCCCCGCTCCGGTCCGGCCCTGCGCTCACCCCGCTCGGCGGCGGTACTGCGCGAGCTGTGGACCACGCGTGAGGAGCTGGCCCGGCAGCTGGACGTGACGCCGTCCAAGGTCCTGCCCCATCGGGCCCTGGTGGCGGCGGCGGTGCTGCGCCCGACCTCGCCGCGGCGGCTCGCCGGCCTGCGGGACTTCTCCTCGCGCATGGCGCGCCAGCACCAGGAACTGTGGTGGCAGGCGGTAGAACGTGCCTTGCGCTGCCGGAGGACCAGCTGCCGCCCGTGCACGCTCCGCTGGCCCCAGGAGAGCTGCCGCAGCCGCGCTCGTGGGCCCGGCACCATCCCGAGGCGGCGGCAGCCCTGGAGCGGGTACGCGGCGGCGTGCGGGAACGCGCCGAGCAGCTGCGGATTCCCCACGAGGTGCTGCTGGGCACGGACGTGCAGCGGCACCTGGCGTGGGAGGTCGGTGAGGCCAAGGCCGCGGGCAGACGCGTCGATGTGTCTCTGGCGGGCGTGTCCGCCCGGTTGGCCTCCTTCGATGCGCGTCCCTGGCAGATCGAGCAGGTAGCGGCGTCCCTGGCCGCGGCCCTCGATTGATCGTCGAGGCCGGTCGTGATCGGGCCGCACCAAGATACAGAGCCGGCCGGGCCCGATTCGGGCCCGGCCGGTGTGGCGACATGGTCAGTGGACCGTGAATCCGTGTGCCCTGAAAATGTCGCGCGTCGACTCCACCAGCTCCGGCTCCGGCGGACGGGTATCGCGCAGCTTGTACTCCAGCTTCAGCGCGTCCCACTTGTCCGTCCCCATCTGGTGGAAGGGCAGCACCTCCACGCGGGAGACCACCGGCCGCCAGCGCTCCACAATGCGGGCGACGTTCTCGACATTCTGCGGGTCGTCGGTCAGTCCTGGCACCAGCACGAAGCGAACCCAGGTCTCGATGCCCTTGGCGGCCAGCCGGTCGCCGAAGGCGATGGTGGGGGCGAGTTCGCGGCCGGTGACCTGCTTGTAGGTCTTCTCATCGCCGCTCTTGACATCCAGGAGCACTAGGTCGATGTTGCCGAGCATCTCATCCGACGCGTGCTGGCCTAGGTAACCGGAGGTGTCGATGCAGGTGTGGATGCCCATGGCCTTCGCGCCGGCGAGGATGCGTCCGGCGAAGGCCGGCTGCATGAGCACCTCACCGCCCGACAGGGTGATGCCCCCGCCGGTAGCCTTGAAGACATTCCGGTAGCGCCGAATGCGGCGCAGGATCTCATCGACCTCCACCGGTTCGCCATCCCGCATCAGGAAGGTGTCCGGGTTGTGGCAGTACAGGCAGCGCAGTGGGCAACCGTTGAGGAAGATCGTCATCCGGGTACCCGGTCCGTCGACCGCGGTGACGAGCTCCCAGGAGTGGATGGACCCAGGGTGCCCTCACGCATGCGCGCGAGCCGCTCGGACCGCTCCAGGTCGGTCAGCTCTTCGAGCGCGCCAATCCCGGCCCCGCGCAGACGGGCGCCGGGGCCAGGAAGTCCTGGTCCCGGCCGCCCACCCGCTCCGGGGTGATGGTCTCAGTCATCTGAGTCCTTCACCCGCGTGGCTCAGGCGCCGGCGTGGAAGGTGCGGTTGAGCACGTCCAGCTGCTGCTCACGAGTCAGCTTGACGAAGTTGACGGCGTAGCCGGAGACACGGACCGTCAGGTTCGGGTACTTCTCCGGGTGCTCCATGGCGTCCTCCAGCGTGCTGCGGTCCAGCACGTTGATGTTGGCGTGGTACAGACCCTTAACGCCGCCGTTGTCGTCGCGCTGAGCCTTCATGGACTCCAGCCGCTCTTCGTATGTGGCCATAGCAGGCCCCTTTCTTGAGGTGAGAAATGTGTATTCGGATGGTCTGGTGGCCCCGTCCCGATTAGGGAGGTGGGATCAGACCTCGGCGCAGTCGTCGGGGACGAAGCCGGCGTCGAGGATGCCCACGAGGTTGGACACGCGCTCCTCGAGCGTGCGGCCCAGGCCCTGGGGCGTGATGGTGTTGGTCAGGGAGATGCCGTCGAGGGCGTCGTTGTAGTCGAGCTTGCCCACGCTCAGCATGGAGGCGACCATGCCGTGGGTATCCATGCCGTTCTCCGGGTTGGCGCCCGGGGAGAACGGGGTGCCCTTCTGGTGGCCGGACGGGAAGGAGCCCGTGGCCTTGCCGTAGACGACGTTGGAGGTGATCGTCAGCACCGACTGGGTCGGGATGGCGTCGCGGTAGAAGGGCTGCTCCTTGATCTTGGACATGATCGTGTGGACCACGGTGGCCGCGATCTCATCGGCGCGGTCGTCGTCGTTGCCGTAGATCGGGAAGTCGCCCTCGGTGACGTAGTCGACCACGAGTCCGGTCTCGTCGCGCACCGGCGTGACCTTGGCGTACTTGATGGCGCTCAGCGAGTCGGCGACGATGGACAGGCCGGCGATCCCGCAGCCCATGGTGCGCACGATCTCGGAGTCGTGCAGCGCCATCTCGATGGCCTCATACGCGTAGCGGTCGTGGCAGTAGTGGATGATGTTCAGCGCCTCTACGTAGGTGCCGACCACCCAGTCGAGCATCTTCTCGTACTTGTCCCAGACCTCGTCGAAGTCGAGCGGGGCGTCGCCCTCGATGCCGGGCAGGCCGGTGACGACCTGCTTTCCGGTCATCTCGTCGCGGCCGCCGTTGATGGCGTACAGCAGCGCCTTGGCGGCGTTGACGCGGGCGCCGAAGAACTGCATCTGCTTGCCGACCCGCATCGGGGACACGCAGCAGGCGATGGCGGCGTCGTCGCCCCAGTGCTCGCGGATCTGCTCGTCCGCCTCGTACTGGATGGCGGAGGTGGTAATGGAGATCAGGGCGCAGAAGTCCTTGTAGCCCTGGGGCAGGTCCTCGTTCCAGAAGATGGTGATGTTCGGCTCGGGAGCCGGGCCCAGGTTGCGCAGGGTCTGCAGCAGACGGAAGGAGGTCTTGGTGACCAGCGGGCGCCCGTCCTCGCCGAATCCGGCGTCGGACCAGGTGGCCCAGTAGGGGTCGCCGGAGAAGATCTGGTCGTAGTCGGTGGTGCGCAGGAAGCGGGTGATCCGCAGCTTCATGACGATGTTGTCGATGAGCTCCTGGGCGCGGGACTCGTCGATAATGCCGGCCTTTAGGTCGCGCTCGAAGTAGATGTCGAGGAAGGCGGACAGGCGGCCGATGCTCATGGCGGCGCCGTCCTGCGACTTCACGGAGGCGAGGTAGGCGAAGTAGGTCCACTGCACGGCCTCGTGGGCGTCCTTGGCGGGGCCGGAGATGTCGAACCCGTAGGAGGCGGCCATGTTCTTGAGCTTCTTCAACGCCTTGATCTGCTCGGCGTGCTCCTCGCGGTAGCGGGCCCAGTGCTCGGAGAAGGGCTGGTCGGCGACGGAGTCCTTGGCCTTCTGCTTGAGCTCGATGAGGCGGTCGACGCCGTACAGGGCGACGCGGCGGTAGTCGCCGATGATGCGGCCGCGGCCGTAGGCGTCGGGCAGACCGGTGATGATGTGGCTGGAGCGGGCGGCGCGAATGCGCGGGGTGTAAATGTCGAAGACCGCGTCGTTGTGGGTCTTGCGGTAGCGGGTGAAGATCTTCTTGACCTCGGGGTCGACCTCCTTGCCGGCCTCCTTGATCGCCTGCTCCACCATGCGCCAGCCGCCATTGGGCATCATGGCGCGCTTGAGCGGGGAGTCGGTCTGCAGGCCGACGATGACGTCGTCGTCCTCGCTGATGTAGCCGGCAGGGAACGCGTCGATGTCGGACGGAGTGTGGGTATCGACATCGAGGATGCGCACCTTGCGCTCCTCGGACAGGTAGTTCTTCTCCAGGGTGTCCCACAGGCGCAGGGTCTTGTCGGTGGCGCCGGCAAGGAAAGAGGCGTCGCCCGTGTAAGGGGTGTAGTTACGCTGGATGAAGTCCCGGACGTCAATATCCTCGGTCCACGGGCCCTTGGTGAAGCCCTCCCACGCGTCGCGGCTGGTGGTCTCGTCCGCAGTGGCGGATGCTGTGACCTCGGTTGTCATCCGTGCCCTCCTATAGGGTGAGTGGCTCAGGCCACCCGGTTGTTTGCGCCCTTGTGAGGCGGGCGGTACATCGTTGCGCCGTCGACCCAAGACTAGGCCAGACGTCCCGCTTTTTGTCACGCCAATTCGAAACCGACCGGTGGGATGACTCACAGCCGGCACCCAGCCCATCCGCGCCTAGGACTTTAGTCCTAGGCGCAAGGCTGGTCCGGTCCCGCGCACCGCCTGTCATTACCGCCCGGGAACCGCGAAATCGCGGCGATCTGCACACACCGCGGCGAACCGCCCCGGATCCTGCGGCGCCAGCCCGCCACGCGCACCGCTTCCGCACACGCGACCCGGCGGGGGCGGACTGCGCGCCGGCTCACACACCGAGCGGTCGCGCCCCTCACCTAGGACTGGCGTCCCACGCTTGACTCACCCGGGACGGCGCCTTGACCGACGAGACGACGCGCAGCCGCACAGATCCCCTCGTGATCCATCCCGAAGTCGGCCAACAGCTGCTCACGCGTCGCGGTCGGCAGGAAGCGGCGCGGCACCCCCAGCCGGGCCACGCGCGGCACGGTTCCGGCGCCATCCGCCAGGCAGGCGTCCTCGACGGCGTCGCGCAGCTGCGAGCCCACGCCGCCGTCCACGAGCCCGTCCTCCACGACCAGGGTGCCGCTCGCGGCGCGGGCGAGCTCCACCAACGCATCCGGCACCGGCACCGGCCAGCGCGGACACACCACGCGCACCGGCGCCCCCCTCCGCGGCCAGGGTCCGTCCGACGGCGAGCACGTTCCCCGCCATGGCGCCGACCCCTACCAACAGCAGCGGCTCCTCCCCCGCCGTCTCGAGCAGGATGTCCACCGCACCGAAGGCCCCGGCGTCCTCCCCCACGGTGCGCACGGCCGGCAGCGGGGCGGGCAGGGACCCCTTGGGATAGCGCACCACCGTCGGCGCGTCGTCGACGCCGACCGCGGCCCGCAGGGCCTGCCGCAGCGTGGCCTCGTCGCGGGGCGCCGCCAGATGCAGACCGGGCACATGCGCCAGCAGCGCATATCCCACATGCCATTGTGGCTGGCGCCGTCGGTGCCGGTAATGCCGGCCCGGTCCAGCAGCACCGTCACGCCGGCCCGGTGCAGACCCACATCCATAAGCACTTGGTCGAAGGCCCGGTTGAGGAACGTGGCGTACAGGGCGACCACCGGATGCAGGCCGGCGAAGGCCATACCCGCCGCGCTGGTGAGCGCGTGCTGCTCGGCGATGCCGACATCGATGACCCGCTCGGGCAGGGCGTCGGCGAGTGGCTGCAGGCCCACCGGCTGCTGCATGGCGGCGGTTATGCCCACGATCCGCTCATCACCGCGGGCCAGCGCCAGCAGCTCCTCGGCGACAACCGCGGTCCACCCGAATCGAGAGGGCACCACCGGCAGCCCCGTCTCCGGGTGAATACGGCCGACGGCGTGGAAGCGGTCGGCGGCGTCCTCCTCGGCGGGGGTGTAGCCGCGCCCCTTCTCGGTGATGACGTGGACGATCACGGGCTCGGCATACTCCCGCGCCCGGGTCAGTGCGAACTCCACCGCGGTCTCGTCGTGGCCGTCTACCGGTCCGGTGTACTTGATACCCAGGTCCTCGAAGAAGGCCGACGGCACCAGGATGTCCTTCAAGCCCCGCTTCAGGCCGTGCAACGCATCGAAAGCGGCACGCCCGGGAGCGCCCTGGGATAGCAGCGTGTGTTTGATGCCGGACAGCATGCGCTCGTAGCCGGGGTTGGTCCGCAGCGCGTCCAGGTGGTGCGCCAGCCCGCCGATCGTGGGCGCGTAGGAGCGGCCGTTGTCGTTGACCACGATCACCAGGTGCTTGTCGGCGGAGTCGGCGATATTGTTCAGCGCTTCCCAGGCCATGCCACCCGTCAGCGCCCCGTCGCCGATCACGGCGACGATGTGCCGCCGGTCGCGGCCCTGTAGATGGTTGGCGCGGGCGATACCGTCCGCCCAGGACAGCGCGGTGGAGGCGTGGGAATTCTCGACGACGTCGTGGATGGACTCCTGCCGGGAGGGGTAGCCGGATACGCCGCCGCGCTCGCGCAGTCGACTGAAGTCCTGCCGGCCGGTCAGCAGCTTGTGCACGTAGGCCTGGTGCCCGGTATCGAAGACGATGGTGTCGCGTGGCGAGCGGAAGGTGCGGTGCAGGGCCAGGGTGAGCTCCACGACCCCGAGATTGGGACCCAGGTGCCCGCCGGTGCGGGCCACCGTGGCCACCAGGTAGCGACGAATCTCGGCGGCAAGCGCCTCGATCTCCTCGCTGGTCAGGCCGCGCAGGTCGGCGGGCCGGCCAATGCGATTAAGCAGAGGCGTGTCGGGCAGGGGGGCGGGGGTGTCGGCAGTGCCGCCGGCGTCGGTCGCACCGAGGGTGGCAGGGTTCTCACTCATCGGCGCGTTTCCTCCTCGTGCTGGTCGGGATGCGGCGGCTAACGGGGAGCCGCTGTCGCCGCGGCAACTCAGCATATGCACATCCGCTTGCGCCGTGCGGCCACGACCCGCAGCCCGCCGAGCGCAACACGTGGGCGGCGAACGACCCGGAACACGTAGGGTTGGCTCCGGACCGCGCGCACCGCCCGACGGGCAGCCCGCGCCGACCCACCCTTCAGGAGGAACGATGAGTACCACAGCGCCGTACGGGACCTGGCCCTCGCCGATCACCCCCGGCACCATCACCACCCGCACCCTTTCTCTGTCTCAGGTACGTGTGGATGGCGGGGACACCTACTGGGTGGAGCAGCGCGCCTCCCAGGCCGGCCGCCAAGTCCTGCTACGCCGAGACGGCGACGGGCAGGTTGGGGAGGTGCTGCCGCTGACCCCGGCCGACGAGCTGGTCGACGCCCGCACCCGCGTGCATGAGTACGGCGGACGCGCCTACGCCGTCGACTCCGGCATCATCGTCGTCTCCCACGCCGGAGACGGGAGGCTGTACCGCTACGACGTTGCGCACCGGCTGCGCGGCCTGGTGCCGCTGACCATCTACGGGGACGTGCGCCACGGCGACCTGGAGATCGACACCGCCCGGGGGCTGGTTTACGCGGTGCGCGAGGATCACCGCGGTGACGGAGAGCCGGTCAACACGCTGGTGGCGATCCCGCTGGACGGCTCGGCCGCCCGCGACGACGCCGCCGTGACCACCATCGTGTCCGGCACCGACTTCGTGGTCTCCCCCACGCTCTCTCCCGACGGGGAGCACCTGGCCTGGATCACCTGGAACCATCCGGACATGCCCTGGGACAACGCCAGCCTGCACGTGGGCGACCTGCTCCCGGACGGCACCATCGGCTCCCAGACCGTCGTCGACGGCGGCGCCGGCTACTCCGTGTCCGAGCCGCGCTGGACCGAGGAGTGCGAGCTCGTGCACGTCTCCAACGCCTCCGGCTTCTGGAACCTGTACCGCACCGAGGGCTTCCCGCGCCGCGGTACCAACCGCGAGGGCTGGACCGAGTCCCTGCGTACTCGCCCGCTGCACCCCGTCGACGCCACCTTCACCTCCCCCGCCTGGGTGCTGGGTCCGCACCACTTCGACGTGCTCGACGGCGAGCACCTGATCGCCTCCTGGGCGCGCGACGGCGTGTGGCACCTGGGCACGGTCAAACTGTCCAACGGCGAGTTGGAGGAGTGGAACGTCGGCTGGCAGCCGCTGGGCAACGTCGCATCCTCGGGCGGACGCGTCGTCATGCTGGCCGGTAGCGAGACCGAGTTGCCCAGCATCGTGGAGGTGCGCGGACGCGAAGTGGAGATTCTGCGCGGCGCGGGCGACTTCTCCGCTCACGACGCCGGTATCTCCTTCGCCGAGCCCGTCTCCTGGCCCACTACCGACGGTGCCACCGCGCACGGCTTCTTCTACCCGCCCGCATCCGCCGCCTACGTGGGGCCCGATGATGAGCTGCCGCCCCTGATCGTGGGTGTGCACGGCGGGCCCACGGCGATGGACCGCACCGGTTACGACCTGCGCATCCAGTTCTGGACCAGCCGCGGATTCGCCTACCTGGCCGTCAACTACCGCGGCTCGACCGGCTACGGCTCGGACTACCGGCGCCTGCTCAACGGCAAGTGGGGCGTGTACGACGTCGACGACGTCGTCTCCGGGGCACAGTTCCTGGCCGCCTCCGGCAAGGTCGACCCGGCCCGCATCGCGGTGCGGGGCGCCTCCGCCGGCGGCTTCACGGCGCTCGCGGCGCTGGTCCGCTCCGACGTGTTCAGCGCCGGCACCTCCCTGTACGGAGTGGCCGACCTGGCCCAGCTGGCCCGCACCACCCACAAGTTCGAGTCGCACTACATCCAGCGGCTCGTGGGCTCCGACGACCTGGATGATCCGGTATACGCCGAGCGCTCACCGCTCAACCACATCGACGACATCCACGCACCGCTCCTGCTGCTGCAGGGCAGCGCGGACCCGATCATCCCGGCGGTGCAGGCCACCAGCATGTACGAGGCCGTCAAGGCCAAGGGGCTGCCGGTGGCGCTGGACGTGTTCCAGGGCGAGGGGCACGGGTTCAACCTGGCCGCCAATGCCCACCGGGCCCTCCAGGACGAGCTGAGCTTCTACGCGCAGGTATGGGACCTCGCTTCGCCGGTGACCGAGCGCGTCGTCCTTCGGGTCGACAACCTCGAGCGCTGACGGCACCGAGGCCGTGGCGGTGGGCGCGCCCGGGCGGCCCGTTGGCGGTCGGTTGCGGGCCCGTGCGCTGAACCTGCTGCGTTATCACCGCACGGGGCTGTTCATCCTGGCGGTGCTCACCGGCCTGACCGCCGGGGCGGGCGCTGTCGTCTTCCGGGTGGGCATCGACCTGTGGACGCGGGTGCTGACCGGCACCACCGACTACACCCGGGCGCTGGGCGCCTCCACCGGCGTGCTGTCCGCCCTGGGCCCGTGGTTCCTGGTGGCAGCACCCGTCATTTCCGGTCTGCTGGTGGGCCCGCTCATGCAGCGCCTGGGCGCCACCAGCACCGGACACGGCGTATCGGGGGTCATCTGGTCGGCGCGCCGGTCGGACGGGACCATGGCACCCGGGTCGGCGGCGGCGGGTGTCCTTGCCGCCGCCCTGACCATCGGCGGGGGCGGCTCCGTCGGGCCCGAGGGCCCCATCGCCGAGCTGGGCGCGAGCACGGCCACCGTCTTCGGGCGGCGGCTGGGCCTGCCCCGCCGCTCGGCGCGCCTGCTGGCGGCTGCCGGCACCGCGGCGGGTATCGCGGCCGCCTTCAACGCCCCACTGGCCGGGGCATTCTTCGCCCTGGAGGTGGTGCTCATGGACTTCACCGTGGATGCCTTCGCCTTCGTGGTGCTGGCCTGTGTGGCCGCCACGGTGCTGGCGCACCACTTGCTGGGCACCACCCTGTCGGTGTCGCTACCGGCACTGGATCTGCACGGCGACACCCAGCTGGTGTGGGTGGCGTTGCTGGGACTGGTCGGCGGCGTGGTCGGGGTGGTCTTCTCCCGCTGCCGCTACCTGACTGCAGATCTTATGGGCACCGTCGGCGACCGGCTGCGCCTACCCGGCTGGGCCCGGCCCGCGGTGGGTGGATTGCTGGTGGGGGCGTTGCTGCTGGCCGTGCCCGAGGTGTACGGCGAGTCGTCCGCGGTGCTGGATCGTGCCTTGGACGGGGAGTATGCGACGGCCGCCCTGCTGGGGCTGACGGCGGCGAAGATCCTGGCGACCTCGGTGACCCTGGGGGTGGGCATGTCCGGCGGCGTGTTCGCCCCGTCGCTGTGCATCGGGGCCACCCTGGGGGCGGCCTGGGGCACCGCGCTGGCGCCGGGCCACCCCGAGGCCGCCGCCGTGTTCGGAGTGATCGGCATGGGAGCGGTCTTTGCCGGCTCCGCGCGCGCTCCCATCACCGGCACCGTGCTGATCCTTGAAATGACCGGACAGTACCAACTGCTGCTGCCACTGATGCTGGCGGTGGCGCTGTCCACCACGATGAGCCGATTCCTGACCCGCACCACCATCTACACCGAGGAGCTGCGCCGCCGCGGCGATGACATCGACGATCCGGTGCGTGCCACGTTAGTGGGCCGGGCGGACGCCCGCGGCCTGATGCACACGCCGCCGGCGGTGCTGGAGTCCTCCGCCTCCCTGGCCGCGGCCGCCGAGGTGCTGCGGGCCGCGGGCGCGGTGCGCCTGCCGGTGGTGCAGGCCGCCGCCGGGAGCCGGCCGCCGGCTGCGAGGTCCCCGGGTCCGTCTGGCTAGGGTGTGTCTCCGCCGTCGCCGTCGCCGAGGCGCGCTCCCACCCCGATGATGGTCAAACCTCCGGCCCTCCGCGACGGGTGGGTGAACTGCCCCTGGATCGGGAGCACGTGGACGGTGACGCGGACGCTCACCGGGTGCTGGGGGCGCTGATCGACTCACACCTGGAGGCGCTGCCGGTTACGCGGACGCTGCCAGACGGCGGGCTGGAGTTGATCGGCTGGGTGACTCAGGAGGACATGGTGCGGCGCCTGTACCGGCAGCAGCGGCGTGCCGTCGAGGCGGCCGAGCGACGCACCTCCCTGGGGTCGCGCACGCAGGCGTGGCTGCGCCGTCGCCGCGCGCGCTGAATGTACTCACCCCACCCAGGGGTCACTTGCGATCACGGTGCACGGTTCCCGAAATCGTGTCGGAGATGTCGGTGATGCGCTCGGCATTGGTGACGATGCGCCGCGGGTCGGCCAGCCACAGCTGCGCGCCGCCGACCAGCGGCAGGAGCACCGGCAGGTACCACCAGGAGGTGCCCCAATCCGACCAGGCGGAACCGGCCAGCCCCGCCAGGTTGACGGCTACCAGCCCCACCAGTTCGATCACCAGGCACGCCCATCCGACGCGCCGCATGCGCCGGCCGTTGTGCGCCACGGCAATCGACAGCACCACGTAGCCCACCCCGCACAGGGAACTGAGCGCGGCCGGCAGGCGCATGCCCGCACCCGATCGAGCCAGTTCGACGAAGGCGGGCAGGGCCACCACCAGTCCGAAAAGGGCGAAGACCACCACCAGTGCGCGCCCCCAGCCATGCGCGGGGCGGCGGGTGTCGTTTAGGGACCCCGGCTGGGAAGACTCATCCATACGGCTACTGACCTCGTAGTGCACTGATTCGGAACCGGGCCGCCTCTGGGTGCCGCCCGGCGGACCCGACGATGACCGGCGCTGTGACGTTACCATTCCCGCATGAGTGAGATTACGACCTCCAGTCTGCCGGCCGCAGAAGTAGGCGGGGAGGTTCTGGTGCTGGCCGCCCGTGCCGAAGACGAGGCACCGGTGCTGCTTGGTGAGGGAATCGGGCTGGGTGTCCTACCGGACTTGAGCGGGTTGCCGGCGCTTTTGGCCGCCCTCGGCTTCAAAGCCGCCCTCGACGCGTGGTACGGGTGCCCACGGCGGCACTGGGGGAATCACGCCGGGATTCGCTCGCCCCCATCCTCCTGGTGGTCGGCACCGGCGATGGCGACGACGTCGCCGCGCTGCGCAGAGCCGCCGGACGCGCCGCCCGCGACCTGGCCGGGACCGAGCATGCGATCTTCGCCCTACCCGCCGATACTGCCGAGCGCCTGGCCGCAGTGGCCGAGGGCGCGTTGGAGGGCGCCTACGCGTGGTCGCGGCGGGTCCCGGAGCCGACGCCGCCGCTGGCACGGATCACGGTACTGACCCCGCTGGGCCCGCTGCCACGCACGTTGCTGCGCCGCAGTCCCGCGAATGCGGGGGCGCCGGAACTGGAGCGCGCCCGCGTCCTGGCCGAGGCCGTGACCGCCACCCGGGACCTGGTCAATGACCCGCCCGCCGCGCTCACTCCCGCCGCCTTCGCGGACTACGCCCGCCGGGCCGCCGACGCTGCCGGGCGCGGCCGCAAGGACGGTCGCCTGGAGGTTGAGGTATACGACGACAAGCGGCTGAAGGCCGATGGCTTCGGCGGGATTGCGGGAGTCGGCCATGGGTCGGTGCATCCGCCCCGCCTGGTTCGCGTGACGTGGACGCCGCGGGTTAAGGCAACGGAGCATGTGGCGTTGGTGGGCAAGGGCATCACCTTCGACTCCGGCGGCCTGTCGCTCAAGCCACCGACCTCCATGCCGGGTATGAAGTCGGACATGGCGGGAGCCGCCACCGTGCTGTCCGCAACGCTGGCGGCCGCCCGCCTGGGCCTGCCGATCAAGGTGACCGCCTGGCTGGCCCTGGCGGAGAACCTTCCCGGCGGGGCGGCACAGCGTCCCAGCGACGTAGTGACCATGTTCGACGGCACCACCGTGGAGGTCACCAACACCGATGCCGAGGGCCGCCTGGTGCTGGCCGACGCCCTGGCGGCGGCCGTGGCCGAGGCGCCCGATGTCGTGCTGGACGTCGCCACCCTGACCGGCGCGCAGATCGTGGCTCTGGGCGAGCGCATAGCCGCGTGATGGGTAGTGAGTCGGTGCGCGACGGCGTCGTCGCCGCGGCCGGGCGCGCCGGGGAGGACTTCTGGCCCATGCCGTTGCCAGCGTACCTGCGAGCCAACCTGGAGTCCCCCTTCGCCGACCTGCGCAACGCCGCCGTCGGCAACCGGGCCGGCGGCATGCTCGTGGCCGGGCTGTTCCTCCGCGAGTTCGTGGGCCAGACCCCGTGGGCGCATCTGGATATAGCCGGGCCCGCCTACAACGAAAAGGCCGCCTGGGGCCTGACCCCCACCGGCGGGACCGGCTTCGGGGTTGCCACGCTGCTGACCTTCCTGGAGGACCGCATCACGGGCGCGCAGCACGCCGCCGACTAAGCAGACCAGGCGCTCGCCGCGAAGGTCACCCATGCCGTAGGCTACCCGGGACCCTAGTCCCCATTCGCGGGACCGCGGCCATTGCTGGCCGCCGAACAACACCGCCGCTCACGGCCGACTTTGAAAGGGAACCAGCACGTGACACACGCAGGTGCGATCGACGGGACCGGAACCGCTCACGACGCGGCTTACGACATGGTGGTGCTCGGGGGCGGCTCCGGCGGCTATGCCGCGGCGCTGCGCGGGGCCCAACTCGGGCTGCGCGTGGCGCTGGTCGAGGCGGACAAGGTGGGCGGCACCTGCCTGCACCGCGGCTGCGTGCCCACCAAGGCCATCCTGCACGCCGCCGAGACCGCCGATGCGGTTCGGGAGGCCTCCGCCGTCGGTATCCGGGCGGCCCTGGAGGGCATCGACATGCCCGCCGTCCAGGAGTACAAGAACGGCATTATCGCCCGCATGTACAAGGGTCTGCAGGGCCTGGTCTCCTCCCGCGGCATCGACCTGATCACGGGCTGGGGCCGCCTGGTCGCGCCGGACGCGATCGAGGTGGCGGGCCGGCGCTACCGGGGCCGTCACGTGGTCCTCGCCTCCGGCTCCTACTCCAAGACCATGGGTCAGGAGATCTCCGGGCCGGTGATGACCAGCGAGCAGGCCCTCGAGCTCGACCACGTGCCCGCATCCGCGGTCATCCTGGGAGGCGGGGTGATCGGGGTGGAGTTCGCCTCGGCCTGGGCCTCCCTGGGCAGCCAGGTCACCATCATCGAGGCATTGCCGCACCTGGTGCCCAATGAGGACGAGGCGATCTCCAAGCAGCTCGAGCGCGCCTTCCGTAAGCGGCGCATCAACTTCCACGTGGGCACCCGCTTCGAGTCGGTTGCGCGTACCGCGGGTGGTGTGCAGGTGCTAACCGCCGACGGCGCAACGATTGACGCCGAGGTGCTGCTCATTGCCGTGGGACGCGGACCGGCCACCGCGAACCTGGGTTTTGAGGAGGTGGGCGTGGCCATGGATCGCGGCTTCGTGCTCACCGACGCCCATGGGCGCACGAACGTGCCCGGGGTGTGGGCGGTCGGTGACATCGTGCCCGGCGTACAGCTGGCGCACCGCGGCTTCGCCCAGGGAATCGCCGTCGCGGAACGGATCGCGGGCCTGGATCCCGAGCCGGTCGACGATGTCAAGGTGCCCAAGGTGACCTTCTGCGAACCGGAGATCGCCTCGGTGGGACTGTCCGAGGCGCGCGCCGTCGAGCTGCACGGCGCCGAGAACATCGTCACCAGCCAGTTCAACGTGGCCGGCAACGCCAAGTCCCAGATCCTGGGGACGCAGGGCTTCGTGAAGCTGGTGTCCTTGAAGGACGGCCCCATCCTCGGCTTCCACGCCATCGGCACCCGCATGGGCGAGCAGGTCGGCGAAGGACAGCTAATCGTGTCCTGGGAGGCCGATGCCAACGACGTCGCCGCCCTGGTACACGCCCACCCCACCCAGAACGAGACCATCGGCGAGGCCGCCATGGCCCTGGCCGGCAAGCCGCTGCACAACCACGGCTGACCGCATAGTCCGTCCACCTGAATTGAACCAGCAACCAGCAAACCAACGAGGAAGGCAAGCTCTAATGGCTGAGTCCGTGAAGATGCCCGCGCTGGGCGAGTCGGTAACCGAGGGGACCGTCTCCTCCTGGCTGAAGTCCGTGGGAGACACCGTCGAGGTCGGTGAGCCCCTGCTGGAGGTGGCCACCGACAAGGTCGACACCGAGGTTCCGTCTCCGGTTGCCGGCACCCTGTTGGAGATTCGTGTCGCCGAGGACGAGAACGCCGAGGTCGGCGCCGTGCTGGCCATTGTGGGCGACCCGGCCGAGGCCGGTGGCGCGCCCGCCGAGCCCGCCCCTGCCGCTTCGACGCCGCAGGAGGAGCCCGTCGCTCCGGCACCCGCACCCGCGGCGGCGCCCGTGGCGGTGGAGACAGCCGCTCCGGACGCGCCGCCGTCGGCCGGCTACGTCACCCCGATCGTGCGTAAGCTCGCCCGCGAGCGTGGCGTCGACCTGACCACCGTCACCGGCACCGGTGTCGGCGGACGCATCCGCAAGCAGGACGTCGAGGCCGCCGCGGCGGCGCAGGCCGAAGCCGCGGCGGCGGCCACG
>NZ_MTPX02000075.1 GCF_002154335.2 Actinomyces ruminis | reverse complement strand
CAAGCCCCCCAGCGCCAATGGTACTGCCCCCGACAGGCGGGCGGGAGAGTAGGACACCGCCGACACACGCACCAACCCACACCCACAAACACAACCAACCAAACCCGCACCGGCGTCTGGTCGGCTCCGATATCCTCGCACTGCAGATGACAGGCGGGCTTGGAGGAGGCTGCGATGACTTCGGTTGCGTGCGGGATTGACATCGGCGGTTCGGGCATCAAGGCGCCCGTGTGGATCTTGATACCGGCGAGTTCATAGGTGACCGCATTCGGATCGAGACGCCGCAGCCTTCTACGCCCGACGCCGTCGCGGAGGTCTGCAAGCAGCTGCTCGACGGCTTGGGCATCAGCGCGCACGTACCCGTCGGCATCGCCTTCCCAGCGCCGATCGTGCACGGCGCTATTCCCTTCATCGCGAACCTGGATGACTCATGGGCGGGCATCAACCTGAATGAACTGATGCAGGCTCACCTCGGGCGACCGGTGACGGCGCTCAATGACGCAGATGCGGCCGGCCTGGCCGAGGTCGCCTTTGGCGCCGCCAAAGGGGTTGCCGGAACGGTCATCGTGACCACTCTCGGAACAGGTATAGGCTCCGCGATCATCGTCGACGGCACCCTGGTGCCTAACACGGAGCTCGGCCATCTCGAGATCGACGGTCACGACGCGGAGAAGCGCGCCTCCTCGGGACAGAGGGAGCTTCAGGACCTGTCGTGGAAGAAGTGGGCCAAACGGTTGCAGCGCTACTACTCGCACGTGGAGATGCTGTTCTCGCCGGACCTGTTCGTCGTGGGCGGGGGCGTATCAAAGAAGCACGAGAAGTTCCTGCCGCGGCTCGACCTGAAGACTCCCATCGTTCCCGCGCAGCTATTGAACACCGCGGGCATCGTCGGTGCCGCCTACCAGGCCTCGCGCGAACAACACGACTGAGCCAGCACACGCTGCCAAGACCCTCGTGCGGATCCGGGGGTTTACGCTGGCGTCATGAGTGATTCCTTCACCGAGCCGATGATCGGCCCTTCATCAACGGTCCTCGTCCCCGTCACGACGGATGGTCGCGTTGAGCCCCGCTTCGGTCGCGCGCCACGTGTCGCGGTGGCAAGCGTCTCGGACGGGGCGATCACTCGGTGGCAGGAGTTCCCTGTCGGCTGGGACGTCGCTCATGACGCCGGCACCGAAGGCTCACATCATGCCCGCATCGTCCGGTTCCTTAACGAACACCGGGTGGACACCATCGTTGCCGAGCATATGGGCGCAGGCATGCAGCGCGTGGTGGGACGTATGGGAATCCTCCTGCTGCCCACACCGGGCGGTAACGCCCGCGCAGCGGTGGTCACCGCGCTGGCCGCAGCCGCCGCAGGAGATGCCGGCGCGGATCCGCGCTAAACGGCTTGGTGCGCGACCAGTCGTACACATGCACAGCCGGCGGGCTGAGCACCCGAAACTGGCGCTCGGCCCGCCGCTGCTGCGCCGTCTCGGGCTGAGCACGAGCAAGCCCGACGACGGCGTGGAGTCAGCTCAGAGCGGCGGCAACCGCAAGTCGGAGCGAGTCCTGGAAACGAGTCTCCCGCTCGGCCGCCGTCATGTCACCGGAGTGGTCCAGCAGGTGGTCGGAGATGGTCAACACGGCCAACGCCTGCTTGCCGAACTCGGCCGCCACTGCGTACAGGGCGGCCGCCTCCATCTCGACGCATAGCGTTCCGTAGGCGGACAGGCGCTCCGTCTGGCCCTCGGGCGTGAAGTAGAAGTGATCGCGGGAGATGATCGTGCCAGCGTGCAGACGCTCGCCCATACCGGCCTCTAGGCCAGCGCGGTAGGCGGCCATGGCGAGGCGGAAGTCGGCGACGGCGGAGAAGTTCACGCCGGGGATGCGCAGTTGGTTCATTGCCGAGTCGGTGTGGGCCCCGGTTGCGATTACGACATCACCCACATGCACCTGCTTGCCGATGCCGCCGGCGGTGCCTACGCGAATGATGCGCTCAACCCCATACTGGCTGAACAGTTCAGTAGCGTAAATGGAGAAGGACGGCTGCCCCATGCCCGAACCCATCACCGACAGCGGCCTGCCGTCCACGGTGCCGGTGAAACCGAGCATACCGCGCACATCCGTCACCAGGCGGGCATCGTCCAGCAGTCCCTCCGCGATTCGCTGCGCACGGCGCGGATCTCCAGGCATCAGTACCGCAGGGGCGAAGTCGCCGGGTTCGGCGGCAATGTGAGGCGTGGCCATCGTTGTCCTTTCAGTTGTCAGTCCACGTCGCGCTGGCAGCAGCTCTGGCGGCGCCGAGCAGTACTGTGAGCACGACGCACCAGTCTCGCACACGCCGCGCAAGCTCGGGGCGGAGAGGCCTTGGCGGTGTCCCGCAGGACACTCCGTCCGGATGGCGGGACGTCATAGGCATGTGCTGCGTCTGCGACTATCGTCCTACCGATTCTAGGCCTGCGTCTTCAGCACAGGCGGCCGGCTTGCCGGCTTCCCACAACCCGGAAGGTTATTAATGCCATCCAGCCCCGGATCCTCAACCTCCGTACAGATGCCCCCACGCGAGCAGTGGAGTGGGCAGCTCGGATTCCTCATGGCCGCTATCGGATCCGCGATCGGTCTGGGCAACATCTGGCGTTTCCCTGGCACCGCCTACACCAACGGTGGCGGCGCGTTCATGATCCCCTACATCATTGCCCTGTTGTTCACTGGTCTGCCCGTGCTCTTTCTCGACTACGCGCTCGGACACCGCTTCCGCGGTTCTGCCCCGGCCGTGTTCCGCCGGGTATCCAAGCGGTTCGAATGGCTTGGCTGGTGGCAGGTGTTCATCTGCTTCATCATCATGACCTACTACGCCGTGATCGTCGCCTGGGCGCTGCGCTACACGGTGTTCTCCTTCACCAACGCCTGGGGAGACGATGCCGCCGGCTTCTTCAGCGACTACATCGGTCAGACCAGCCTGGCAGATCCCTCCACCCCGGCGTATTCACCGGTTCCGATCCTGGGGGTAGCCGTCCCACTGGCGCTGGTATGGGCCTTCGGTATTTATGTCGTGGCCCGCGGCGTATCTCGCGGTGTGGAGCGCGCCAACCGGGTCTTTCTGCCCGTCCTGGTGGTCATGTTCGTCATCCTGGTGATTCGGGCGATCTTGCTGCCCGGCGCCACCGACGGTCTGAACACGCTGTTCACCCCCGACTGGAGCCGGCTTACCGACTACACCGTGTGGGTGGCAGCCTTCGGACAGATCTTCTTCTCCCTGTCCATCGGCTTCGGCATCATGCTTACCTACGCCTCCTATCTCAAGCGCCGCTCCAACCTGGTGGGCACCGGCTTCACCGCTGCTTTCGCCAACTCCTCATTCGAGATCCTCGCCGGCATCGGCGTGTTCGCCACGCTGGGGTACATGGCCCATGTCGAAGGCGTATCGGTGGCCGACCTGGAGGGCATCCAGGGCGTTGGCCTCGCCTTCATCACCTTCCCGACCGTCATCTCCCAGATGCCTGGAGGCGCCCTGTTCGGCGTCCTGTTCTTCGCCTCCTTCTCAATGGCGGGTCTGACCTCCTTCATCTCCATCTTGCAGGTGGTCGCTCCGGCCATCGGCGAGAAGCTCGGGCTGACCAACGGCAAGGCCACGCTGGCGGCCGGCCTGCCCAGCGCCGCACTGTCATTCGTCCTGTTCAGCACCGGTTCGGGACTGTGGGACCTGGACATCGTCGACGCCTACATCAACTACATCGGCGTGGTCGGATCCGCCATCGTCATGTGCGTCGGCCTGGGTCTGGTGCTGCGCCGTCTGAAGGAGCTGCAGCGCCATCTCAACCTGGTCTCCGACACCCGAATCATTGGCGGCTGGTGGCGTGTGCTGGTGGCCGTCATTGCCCCCCTGCTGCTGGGCTACATGTTCGTCCAGAACGTCTGGTCCTACGCGACCAACGGTTATGACGCGTATTCCGCCGGCCTGCAGGGCGTATTCGGATGGGGCGTGATCTTCCTCGTCGTGGTTGCCACGATCGTGTTCACACGCATGCCGTGGCGCACGCCGGTCGATGACTACGCCCCCCTAAACCTGGACGTGCTCGAGGAGGTGAACTGAGATGACCGGACCGGCAATCGCCGTAATGCTCGTCGCCATCGTGATTATCTGGGGTGGTCTGGCAGTTTCCGTCACGGCCCTGGTTGTGCGCGGACGCCGCGAGGACGTCGAGGCCCGGGAGGCCGCTCTGGCTGCTGCCCACGAGCACCTCAAGCACCCGCAGGGCGAACGGTGAGGGTGCGAGGACACTCCGACACCCGGACCCGGTTTCGTAGCAGCGCAAACGTGCGCCACAATGCACCCCATGCCCTCAACTATGCTGCGGCCCGCCGCCGCTGACACATCCGCTGCGCCCCGGCTGGTCGCCTTCGACCTGGATGGGACTCTCGCCCCCTCCAAGTCGCCGATGCCCGAGCCGATGGCCGTCGCGCTGCGTGCCCTACTGGACGTCGTGCCCGTGTGCATCATCTCCGGTGGGCAGATCGGGCAGTTCCGTGCGCAGGTGCTCACCCGTCTGAATGCTAGCGACGACGAGCTCGGCCGGCTTCACCTCATGCCCACCTGCGGCACGCGCTACTACACCCATAACGACGGCGACTGGACACAGGTCTACGCCAATGACCTCACGCCCGCCCAGGTCGAGCAGGCCTGCGCCGTCGTTGAGGCGGAGGCCCGCCGCCTGGGGCTGTGGGAGGAGCACACCTGGGGGCCAGCCCTGGAGAATCGGGGCAGTCAGATCACCTTCTCCGCCTTGGGCCAGGAGGCGCCGTTGGACGCCAAACAGGCTTGGGACCCTACGGGGGAGAAGAAGGGACGTCTGCGCGACGCCGTCGCCGTACTGCTGCCGGACCTGGAGGTCCGTTCCGGCGGCTCTACCAGCGTGGACATCACCCGCAAGGGTATCGATAAGGCCTATGGCATGAACCGGCTCGCCGAGGTTACCGGCATTCCCCTGGAACAGATGCTGTTCGTGGGCGACCGGCTGGACCCGGAGGGCAACGACTACCCGGTCAAGGCGCTGGGCGTGCCGTGCCAGGCGGTTGACACCTGGGAGGACACGGCCGCTTTCGTCACGGACCTGGCCGCGCGCCTCGCGGCGGGGGAGCGGAGCTGACTAGCGTGCCGAAGGCTCAGCGGGTCACCCGCGACGCCCTCACCGGCGGGCTCGATCAGCTGCGCGCCGGTCTCCGCCGCTGGTGGCGCTCCCGCACGGTCCGGTTCCGCAGGGGCGTGCGCACGGCCGCGCTGCTGCTCCTGAGCGCCATGCTCTCACTGGTGATCGGGATATCCACTGCGACGGCGTCCTCGCCCCTGGGACCGCACGAGGCCGATTGGTCGGTCACCCTGGACTCCACCCTCACCGTCGACCTCGGCCCGCTCGGATCCGTCACCATGGACTCTCCGGCAGGCCTACTCGGGGTTGAGGTGGTCGTCGGGGAGATTCCCGGAGAGCCCGATCCCGACGCCGTCTCCGCCGACACCCTCGGCCAGGTGCTCAGCTCCGATGGGGCGGCATACGTAGCCCTGGTCGCTCACCCCGAGCTGACCATTGAGCGCGGCCTGCGGGCGCTGGCCGACGACGCCTTGCGGCGTGCCGGCCTGATCGAGTCGGTGCTGCTGAGTCTGGTGGCTCTCGGGCGCCTGGCCGGCCCGCGTCCGCCTCGTCGCAACCTCCGCCGTCTACCCCGCCACGCCAAGGTGCTGGCGTGCGCGTCCGTCGCCGCGGTTGCGATCGCCGTCGTCGTGCCGGCTGTACGCAGTGGCCCGCAGCCGGGCACCCGGCTGGAAGTGCTTGCGGGCACACCGGTTCAGAACGCGCGCCTGTCCGGGCGGGTCGCCGACATCGTGCAGGCATATGGTCCCCGCATTACCTCCTTCCTGGAGGAGAACACGGCCTTCTACACGGCTGCCGAGCAAAACCTGCGGGTCGCGTGGCGGGCCTCCGCCGCCGTTGATGGTGCGGTCGATGTCACCGCCGTCGACGGCGCGGTGGATGAGGACGCCGTAGCAGAGGCCTTTCAGACGGCCTCCGCCCGCGGCACCACGCCGATGGCGGTGTCCACTCCCGAGGTCGCGTCTCTGCCGACGGAAACCCCCGAAGCCGAGGCCACCGCGGCCCCCACCACCCCGGTCACCGGCAGCTGGGCGGTAAACCAAGAGGAGACCACCACCGCGGTGCTCTCCACCGATCTGCACTGCAACCTCGATGTCATCGCCTTCGCCGGCACGCTGGATGAGCTCGCCGGCGCGACATCCACATGGATGACGGGGACCTGACCATGACCGGCAGCCAGCCCGAGTCGATTTGCGTGGATGCTCTGTCCAACGCCGTCCCCGCTGGCGTCGCTCGGGTAGCAACGATCGGCAACCACGACTCCGAATCCACCGCCGAGCGGCTGCGTGCCCAGGGATGGACCGTCACGGACGGCACGGTGCAGGAGGTGGCCGGCTTGAGCGTGCTTGGCGACGTCGACCCCGATCGCACCTCCGCCAGCGGCACCGTTCCCCGCGGTGATGAGGATGCGACCGGGCTGGGTGCCCGCCTGGCCGAGGCCTCCTGCCAGGCGGAGCAGGCGGGCAACCGGGCCGACGTGGTGCTCATTCACCAGCCCTACACCTTCGGCCCGCTGATCGCGGACGGCTGCACCCCGCTGTTGCTCGCCGGTCATGTTCACCAGGAACGGGGGATGACCACTACCGACGGCGGGAACCTCGCCGTCGCCCAGCTGGTCTCCGGCGCCGGCAAGGGCGGCACCTCCATCGGTGAGGTCACCGACGACGCCTACCTGCACGTGCTGTCCTTCAACGTCGACGGCGACCTGCTCGCCTGGCGCACAGTCACCCTGCACCCGGATGCCTCGGTAACCGTGGGGGCCTGGGAGGCGGTGCCCGCCGCGCAGGAGGCCGAGGACCAGGATGTGCAGGCGACCGGCGACTCAGCCGATCAAAACGCGGGCGGTGCCGCCAACTAGGCCGCGTCTGCACAAGGTTCGGTCCCGCCGCCGGCCGGAGTGATCAACGCCGGCTCGTAGTGTCACGGCCGTGAGGCACAATGGGGGGCGTGCCCCGGAGACCGGGGTAGGCCCATACCCCGGGAGAGGCTGAGGAGATCCGGCGATGGCACACGTGCCCACACAGGCCGAGGTCGACGCGATGATCGACGCGATGAGCGAGGAGCAACTCGACGCCTATCTGGCCGGCGAATCCGGCCTCACGGACGGTGTGGCCGGCGCGACCCCGCCGGAGTCGTCCACAGACGGCACCGAGCTGATTCCACCGCCACCGGTGCTCCGCGCTCCTATGCCGCACTGCTCGTGATCGGCTCCCTGATCGGTATTGGCGCCTGCTGGGAACTGATCGCCAGCCAGATCAGCCAATTGCGCGAGCCCGACGCCGCCCTCGTCTGTGACGTCAGCCCCTTGGTCTCCTGCGGGGACTCCCTGAACGCGTGGCAGGGCAACCTACTGGGCGTGCCTAACTCCTTCGTCGGTGCCATGGCCTTCGCCCTGCTGACGCTGATTGGGATGTTGCTCGCCACCGGGGTACGACTGCCGCGTTGGGTGTGGTGGGGCCTGGTAGCGGGCACCGTCTGCGGCATCGGCTTCGTGGCCTGGTTTCTGACCGTATCGGTGCTCACCTTCGGCAAGCTTTGCCCATTCTGCACGTTGATCTGGCTGGTAACCATCCCGATCGCCACCAACACGTGGGGACGCGCCGCGGCCGGTGGGCACTTGGGCCTGCCGCGCGCCGCCTCCCGTCGGTTGCTGGCCGGACGCTGGTGGATCGCAGGGGCCATGTACGCCGTCATCGCTGTGATTGTGCTGGTGGCGTTCTGGGACGGCTGGGTGGCGATGCTCAGGTGACCTCGGCCGCTCAGACCCCTGCCGACAGCTCGGCCGTCACGCAGGACTACCTCAAGGCCGTGTGGGCGGCCAGTGAATGGGGCGGCAAGGGCGCCTCCATCACCGGCCTGGCCCGCCGCATGGGGGTGGCGCCGTCGACCGCCTCGGAGAATGTGGCCCGCCTGGTGGAGGCGGGGCTACTGGAGCACGCTCCCTACCGGGCGGTCACCCTGTCCGACCGCGGGCGGCGTCTGGCGCAGGGGATGGTGCGCCGGCATCGGTTGCTGGAGACCTATCTGGTGGCGGCGCTCGGCTTCGGGTGGGATGAGGTCCACGGCGAGGCGGAGGTGCTTGAGCACGCCGTCTCCGACCGGCTGCTTTCCGCCCTTGACGCCGCCCTGGGCCACCCGGACCGGGACCCGCATGGCGACCCCATCCCGGCGGCGGACGGCAGCGTCGTCTTTCCCGCCCTGTGCGCCCTGGAAACACTGCGGATCGGGCAGTCCGGAGTGGTAGGCCGCATCCGCGACGACTCGACTCTCCTCAAGCGGCTGGCTCGCGCGGGCATCGGGCTGGACACTCGTATCGTCGTCGTCGGGCGCGACGCCTCCGACGGTGGCCGGCCCACCAGCAGCGTGCGTGCCGTGCAGCCCGTGGTCGACCCGGCGGGGGAGGGACAGGACGCCGTCGTTCCGGCAGGGAGTTTGTGGGTGCTGGCGCGCCCGGAGTCGGCAGACAAGCAGCATGATCATCTACGCTGGGGCTGTGACCGACACAACCAGCCCCGCACCATCCGTGTTCACCAAGATCATCAACGGCGAGATCCCTGGACGCTTCGTTTGGGCCGACGAACTCTGCGTCGCCTTCGCTACCATCGCCCCGCATACCGACGGGCACGTCCTGGTTGTACCCCGGCAGCAGGTTGCCTCCTACGTGGATGCCTCGGACGAACTCGTCGCCCACCTCGCCGTCGTCGCCAAGCGCATCGGCCGCACCCAGACGCGCGTTTTCGGTACTGCGCGCGCCGGCGTCATGGTGGTCGGCTACGAGATCGACCACCTGCATCTGCATGTGCTGCCCATCCGCGGCGAGGCGGATGTAGCGCCCGCAGCTGCGCGCCACGACGTGCCCGACGCCGAACTCGATGCCGCCATGGAGCGCCTGCGTGCCGGCCTGCGCGAGGACGGCTGGGGCGAGAACGTGCCGGCTTCCCTGGGCTCCCCGGCCCTCACCTGAGACCGGTTCCGCCCCGCGCACGCGCCTGCCGGGCGTTCCACGTGACCGGCGTCGCGCCTCCACCAGTCGGACCGACGCCGGCACCAGGCCGGGCGGGGGATAGGCTGACCCGCAGCAACGGGGCCGTGCGCCGTTCGGCCTACCTGCCGACGGCACCGCGGCCCCGCCCCATTCACACGAGCTAAAGGGAGCGCCCCCGCGATGACGGAGAACAGTCGGGCCCAGCAGACCGCCGAGCAGAACGCCACGCCCTACCGGTACACGGCCGCCCTGGCCGGACGCCTGGAGACCGCCTGGCAGGACCGGTGGGAGAAGGAGGGCACCTTCCACGCCGACAACCCCGCCGGCGCGCTGGCCGGACCCGACGCCGCCAAGGAGAAGTTCTTCCTGCTGGACATGTTCCCCTACCCCTCCGGCAAGGGCCTGCATGTGGGCCACCCGCTGGGCTATATCGCCACCGACGTCATCGCCCGCTTTACCCGCATGACGGGCAAGAATGTCCTGTACACCATGGGGTACGACGCCTTTGGCCTGCCGGCCGAACAGTACGCGGTCCAAACCGGGCAGCACCCGCGCATCTCCACCGAGCCAACATCGCCAACATGCGCCGTCAGCTGCGGCGGCTCGGCCTGTCCCACGACTCGCGCCGTTCGCTGGCCACCATCGACGTGGACTACGTGCGTTGGACCCAGTGGATCTTCCTGCAGGTGTTCAACTCCTGGTTCGACCCCGACGCCCCCCGCCGCGACGGCCGCGGCACCGGCGCCGCCCGCCCCGTCAGCGAGCTGGTCGACAAGCTCGCCGCCGGGCAGGTGTCCACCCCGGACGGGCGCCCCTGGTCGGAATTGACTGCAGGGGAACAGGCCGACGTCGTCGACTCTCACCGGCTCGCGTACGTCTCCTCCGCCCCGGTCAATTGGTGTCCGGGGCTCGGCACCGTCCTGGCCAACGAGGAGGTCACCAGCGAGGGCCGCTCCGAGCGCGGCAACTACCCCGTGTTCAAGCGGAACCTGCGCCAATGGATGATGCGCATCACCGCTTACGGCGACCGGCTGGCCGAGGACCTGGACACCGTGGACTGGCCCGAGAAGGTCAAGACCATGCAGCGCAACTGGATCGGTCGTTCCGAGGGCGCCGAGGTCACCTTCGCCCTGCCCGGGGCGGACGCCGTCGGCGCCGCCCAGAACGAGCTGACCGTATACACGACCCGGCCCGACACCCTGTTCGGCGCCACCTTCATGGTGGTGGCTCCCGAGCACCCGCTGCTGGGCGGCCTGTCGGGGGCCCCGAGGAGCAGGACGCCGCCGCTCTGACCGTGCCGCAGTCCTGGCCCGAGGGAACCCGCGAGGCTTGGACCGGCGGTTACGCCACCCCGGCCGAGGCAGTGGCTGCCTACCGGGCCCGCGCCGCCAAGGCCACCGAGGCCGAGCGCACCGACGAGGAGCGCACCAAGACCGGCGTGTTCACCGGCCTGTATGGCACCAACCCGGTCAACGGCAAGCAGGTGCCCGTATTCGTCGCCGATTACGTACTGATGGGCTACGGCACCGGCGCATCATGGCCGTCCCCTCCGGTGACCAGCGTGACTGGGACTTCGCCCGCGCCTACGACCTGGACGTCATCGCCACCATCGCCCCGCCGGAGGGGTTCTCCCTAGACGAGGCCGCCTGGACCGGGGACGGAGAGATCATCAACTCCGCCAACGCCGAGATTGACTTGAACGGCATGGGTAAGGACGAGGCCAAGGCCACCATGACCGTCTGGCTGGAGGAAAAGGGCTACGGTCGTGGCGCCGTCACCTACCGCCTGCGCGACTGGCTGTTCTCCCGCCAGCGCTACTGGGGCGAGCCCTTCCCGATCGTCTGGGACGAGGACGGTCGCCCCCACGCCCTGCCCGAGTCCATGCTCCCGGTGGAGCTGCCGGAGGTCAGCGACTACTCCCCGCGCACCTTTGACCCCGACGACGCCGCCTCCTCCCCGGAGGCGCCGCTGGGTAAGGCGACTGAGTGGGTGGAGGTCGAGCTGGACCTCGGTGACGGTAAGCGCAAGTACCGGCGCGAGACCAACACCATGCCCCAGTGGGCCGGCTCCTGCTGGTACGAGTTGCGCTACATCGACCCCACCGACGCCGAGCACATGGTCGACCCGGCCAACGAGGCCTACTGGATGGGGCCGCGTCCCGAGGCCGGCAACACCTCCGGCGGCACCGACCTGTACGTCGGCGGTGTCGAGCACGCCGTCCTGCACCTGCTCTACTCCCGCTTCTGGCACAAGGTGCTCTTCGACCTGGGGGTCGTATCCTCCTCCGAGCCCTACCACCGGCTGTTCAACCAGGCTACGTGCAGGCCTACGCCTACACCGATGCCCGCGGGCAGTACGTGCCGGCCGACGAGGTGGAGGAGACCCAGGACGAGGACGGCAAGCCTGTCTTCACCTGGCAGGGGCAGCCCGTTAACCGCGAGTACGGCAAGATGGGCAAGTCCCTGAAGAACATCGTCACCCCGGATGAGATGTACGACGCCTACGGCGCCGACACCTTCCGAGTCTACGAGATGAGCATGGGGCCGCTCGACCAGGACCGCCCCTGGGACACCCGCGCCGTCGCCGGCGCCCAGCGCTTCCTGCAGCGGCTGTGGCGTAACGTCGTCGACGAGGCCACCGGGGAGGTGACGGTTGCCGACGCCCCCGCCGACGAGACCACCCGCCGCCTGGTGGCCCGCACCATTGTGGGCGTGCGCGAGGACTACGAGGGTCTGCGCCTGAACACGGCGATCGCCAAGCTGATCGTGCTCAACAACCACCTCACCGGCTTGAAGACCGTGCCGCGCGAGGCGGTGGAGGCCCTGGCCTGATGGCCGCGCCCGTGGCCCCGCACATCTGCGAGGAGATCTGGCAGCGCCTCGGACACGAGCGCTCGCTCGCCCACGAGCCCTTCCCGGTGGTTGCCGACGAGGCGCTCCTGGCGGCCGAGAAGGTCACCTGCGTGGTGCAGGTCAAGGGCAAGGTCCGCGACCGCCTGGAGGTCGACCCCGACATCGACGCCGCCGAGCTGGAGAAGCTGGCCCTGGCCGCCTCCGGCGTGGTCCGCGCGCTGGACGGCCGCGGCGTGCGCAAGGTGATCGTGCGCGCCCCCAAGCTGGTGTCCGTCGTCCCCGAGTGAGGGGCGGGGCGCCGTCGGGAGCGTGCCCGGTCACGCCACGATGCACACGCCGATGGCGACTATCAGGCCGATCAGGATGAACACTGCGAGCGCCCGTCCCACCGGGTGCCCGTAGTTCAGATCGACGCCGACGCCGGCGCGTTTGGGCACCAGCAGCGAGGGGTCCGCACGGTTGATGTAGAACAACCCGCCGAGCCAGAGCGCATCGTCGTCGGGGGAGTCGGCGTCGATTGGTGTGAGCCTGCGCGTGAATCGTCGGGACAGTCGGATCAGATCGGCGATTATCCACAGGATTAGCAGGCAGGTGACCGCCACCGTGACAGCCAGCCACCAGCGCGCGGCGGTCGGCGGTTTCATAAGTGGTAGCACCAGGATGCCGGCGAAGGATGCGCTGGTGGCGAGGGCGAGAGGGCCCATCGCCCGGGTGATTAGGAGTGCCTGGGTTGTGGTGAGACGGCGCGCCCTGCCCCGGTCGCCGTCGACGGGGGTGGTCCGCAGCAACCTGCGGTGGATGATTCTGGCGCACAGGGCCACTAGGACGATCAGCCCGAGCCCGATGACCGCAGGCAGCAGGACCTGCAGGGGGCTGCGCCGTGCCCAGCCGTCGACGGTGCCGTCGGCCCCCCAATGGATCGGCAGCGGGTCGGGAAGCGCGTCGTAGCGCAGCAGTACGAAGACCGCGGCGACCAACAGCAAGAGCACCGAGACGACGTACCAGGCCACGCTGTTGGCGGGTTCCTCGGTGGCAGCGATCGTGGCCAGCTTCCGCACCCGCTTACCCTCGTACCAGCCCTCCTGCCGTTTGACCTCAATGATGGGCAGACGCACGACCGTCCAGGACGCAAATGCTGTACCAACTGCGCCAACATGACGATCCCGGGTAGACCCGGGCGGCTGGCGGAGACGCCGCTCGAATGCAGCAGCGCAATCGCCGCCACCGCGACGGCGGCACCTACCAGGCAGCATCTGTGCCAGGAGCGAATGGCGCGGCGCACGACCGGGTCGCGGACGCGGTCTGCGGGGACGGAAACGCCCAGCGGAACCGTGTCCCGGGAGATGGACGGAGTCGCCCAGAGCGCCAGGCCCAGCACGACGGTCATCAAGATCATGATGACGGTGTAAGCCAGCATTACCGCTCGCTCCCCACGGGTGAGAGCGTGTCGAGCTGGTGGGCTGCGGCGGCGAGAATCCGCTGCTCGGTCATACCGTGTGCGCGAGCTTCGGCCAGCAGCGTGCGCAGACGCGACTGCCAAGTCGCGGCCTCGTTCCAGTCGCCGGCAGGGGCGATGACAGTGCCGGACTTGGCGCTGGTGACGACCAGGGCCTCGGCACGCAGAAGATCGTATGCCTTGGAGACAGTGGCGGGGTTTATGGCGAATGCGACGCGAGCGCGCGCACGGAGGGCAGCCGCTGCCCGGATCTCAGCTCGCCGCGCGCAATTCCTTCCACGGTCCGGTCACGGATCTGTTGGTAGATCGGAGTGGGGGATAGGGGATCGATTTCAAGGTCCATGCTGCGAACTCTCAAGAGGGTGAGGACAAACCGTCTGTACTGCTAATACTAGTACAGATGGTGCAGATGGGGTAGGCGCGTCGACGTATTACGTGCCAGAGTCAGCGGCCGCGCAGGATGTTGCCGAGGATGGAGCGGGTGATCTGGCGGCCGGCGCTGCCGATCAGCTTCTCCACCTCGCGCTGGCGCCGCTCGGCCGCTCGTTCCCGGGCCCGCTGCTCGCGCTCGGCCGCCTTCTCTGCCTCCCGCTGCAGCCGATCCGCCCGGCGCTGCGCCTCCTTGGCGGCCGCGGCCTCGGCTTTCGCCTGTGCCTTGGCGGCCTCCTGCGCGGCCTTCTCCGCTGCCGCCTTGGCCTCGGCCTGGGCGCGAGCCGCCTCCTGCCGGGCGGCCTCGTCTTCGGCGCGCCTGGCCAGTAGCTCGTAGGCGGACTCGTTGTCCACCGCGGTGGCGTACTTGGGGATGAGGGCGGAGGCGGATAGCAGCGACTGGATGGTGACGGGTTGCGCCGGACCCATCACCGCCGCCGGGGTGTCCACGACGACGGGCGCGACCGGCGCCGGCCGCCCCTTCTCGTCCAGTACCGACACCACCGCCTGTCCGGTGCCCAGACTGGTTAGTACTCGAGTCAGATCCAGTGGCGAGACCGGGAAGGTGGCCACGGCCTGCTTCAGCTTGGCGGCGTCGGCCGGCGTGTGCGCGCGCAGTGCGTGCTGAATACGGCTGCCCAACTGGGCCAGCACGGCCTCGGGCACATCCGTGGGGGACTGGGTGATGAACACGATCCCGACGCCCTTGGAGCGGATGAGCCGCACAGTGCGGGTGACCGCCTCCAGGAAGGCGCTGGACGCGCCGTCGAACAGCAGGTGCGCCTCGTCGAAGAAGAACACCAGCTTCGGCTGGTCCGGGTCACCGACCTCCGGCAGCACCTCGAACAGCTCGCCCAGCAGCCACATCAGGAAGGTGGAGAACAACCGCCCCTGAGACTGGATGTCCGCCAGTTCCAGGGAGGAGATTATGCCCCGCCCGTCGGCGGCGGTGCGCAGCAGGTCGCGCACATCCAGGGCCGGCTCTCCGAAGAAGACCGACCCCCCTGCGGCCTCCAGGGCGGAGACCTGCCGCAGGATCACCCCGGCCGTCGCGGCGGAGACCCCGCCGATGCCCCGCAGCCCCTGCTTGCCCTGCTCCGTGGCGGTCAGATAGTCGACCACGCTGCGCAGGTCCTTGAGGTCGATCAGCGCCAGCCCCTGAGCATCTGCCAGTGGAAGACGAGCTCCAATGCGGAGGTCTGAGTGTCGTTCAGGCCCAGGACGCGGGAGAGCAGCACCGGTCCGAAGGCCGTCACCGTGGTGCGGATCGGAACGCCCGCCACGGCCGAGGCGTCGGCGGGATGGTCGGCAGCGGTGCCCGCGTCTCCGAGCGTGAAAAGCTCCAGCGGGAAGGACCGCCCCTCCCAGGCCTGGCCGGTGGAGGCGTTGCGCGCCGCAAGCTTGTCGGAGGTGACGCCGGCCTCCGCCAGTCCCGTCAGGTCCCCTTTGACATCGGACAGGAACACCGGCACGCCGGCGGCGGACAGCCCCTCCGCGAGCAGCTGGAGCGTGCGGGTCTTGCCCGTGCCGGTGGCGCCGGCAACCAGGGCGTGACGGTTGAGCAACCCGAGCGGAATCCCCACACGCACGCCGGGCACCGGGGCTGGCTCCGGTGCCATCTCTTTCGAATCTGGACGGTCATCGGTCGGGTAGTCCAGGTAGGTGCCCACGGGCAGCACGGGGCCGGAGAAGGCGTAGCCGTCGCGCACGCGGGCGGCGTGCGCGGATACGGCTTCCGATTCCGTTGCCGGGGCATCCGGCGGCGCCGGTGCATCGGGAGCCGGCGGCTCCGTGACAGGCGGTTCCGCCGCACTGGACGATGACTCCTGCGGCTGAGTCGGAGCGTCCGCCATTGGAGGTGAGGACTCGGCGCCGGTCTGGGCGGCCAGCGCCGCCTCCAGAGCGGCCTGGGCGGCGGCCGCCTTCGCCGCGGCGGCCTCCGCGGCCGCCTGTGCCGCCTCGGCCTTGAGGCGGGCGATCTCGGCGGGGTCCGGTGTGTTGCTCGTCATGCCCGCATCGTATGCGGCCGTGTGTTATCGATGCGAGGTCGGTTGCTGCCGCGCATGACACGATGGTTGGCATGAGTCAATGTCACTTCGGTGTCTACGCCCGCATTGTCGAGGACGCTCGCATGCTCTGTGTCCGCAAGACGCGCGGACCTTACACGGGGCTATTGGACCTGCCGGGCGGAAGACCTGAGCCGGGCGAGTACTGGGAGGAGACGCTGTTGCGTGAGCTGACTGAAGAACTGGGGGTCTCGTCCTTCACGGCGAAGGGACTGCGACGCGTGGAAGTGCACGTGACCGAGGACTCACGCGGCAACCCGATTGACTTCCACCACTACGGGGTGGTGGCGGATGTAGCGCTGGCGGACGAGCTGCCGCCGCTGGTCCCGGCGTCGTCCGACACCGGCGGCTGCCAGTGGCATCGACTCGATGATCTCTCGGGCCTGAGCGCGCTCGCCCTCGCTGCGGCCAGGCCGCTCCGGACCTGACACGCGCAGCAGCGGCCTCCGCCGGTCACCGGGGTGTCGGCGCCGGGGGCATACGCTTCGAGCATGTCGCTCACGGTGGTCACCGACTCGGCAGCCTGCCTGCCCCCCGCGCTCGCGGAGGCGCACGGCATCGTCGTCGTCCCCCTGCACACCGTAGACGCGGATGATGACGCGCCGACGACGACGGCGCGCCCGTCGGTCGCCGAACTCACCGACGCCTACCGTCTGGCCGCGCAGCACGGCGACGAGGTGCTCGCGCTGCACGTCACCGCCTCCCTGTCGGGCACGGTAGAAAACGCCCGGCTGGCGGCGCGCGAACTGGCCGCTCAAGGGGGGACGGTCACGGTGCTGGACTCCGGGGCCTCCGGCGGGGCCCTGGGACTGGCCGCCCTGGCCGCCGCCGAGGCCGACGACGTCCGCCGCGGCGCTGCCCGCGCCCGCGAGTCCGTAGCGCGCTCCCGCCTGTTCTTTCTGGTCCAAGACCTGTCCCACCTGCGCCGCGGCGGCAGGATCGACCGGGCCACCGCCTTCGCCGGCGGAGCCTGGGCGTACGTCCCATCCTGACCACCGGACCGGAGGGAATCGGCGTCGTCGAGATGGTACGCGGGGCCGCTCGCGCCCGCCGACACCTGATTGCGCAGGCGGTGCGCGCGGCCGGCGGAACCGCCCTGACCGGCCCGCGACCACCCGCCGCACCCGTACGACTGGCCGTGCACTACGGCGACGACCCGGCCGACGGGCGCGCCCTGGAGAACGACCTGGCCGACGCCATGGTGGAGGCCGGAGCCGTCGTCGAGTCCATCATGCGTTCGCCTGCCGACCCGGCCAGCCGCGTCCATCTGGGACCGGGCGCCCTGGGCATCGTCGTCGCCCCACACCTGGACCCGCCGCGCTAGGCCACGGCCCGCCGCCGTCCACAGGCACCGTTCGCCGCACCCGCCGCCGACACCGTCCACAGGCCCCGAGACGGGCCGGCCCCGTTCGCCCTACCGTCGGCGTATGAGTGGCAAACGGGTGGCGGAGCGGGTGGGCAAGCGCCCCCTGGCGGACTTCGTCCGCATCGCCTGTTCCACCGATCCGATCGAGCCGGTGCGACGCCCGCGCCGACTCGCTCTCGCCCCCAGGGCCGCCATCACCATCGGCGTCGCCTGGTGACACTGGCACTTGCCCTCGCCCTGCGCACCGTGCTGGTCGCGCCCACGCCCCAGGCCAGCGGCACCGACGCCGGCACGGCTTCGCCTGCCCCCCGCGACGGTGTCGGTCCCCGACCCGCTGGGGACCGCCGCGCCCACCGGTGAGGCGGACGGGGAGGTGGTGGTGCACGTCGCCGGCGCCGTCACCAGCCCCGGCGTGGTGGTGCTGCCGGCGGGGGCGCGCGTTGTCGACGCCATCACCGCCGCTGGCGGCGCCCTACCCGACGCGGACACCGACCAGCTAAACCTCGCCCGCGTCCTGTCCGACGGCGAACAGGTGCGCGTGCCACACCAGGGGGAGGACGCCTCCAGCTGGAACCCGGACGATGGTACGGAGCCGGCGGGTGCGAGTACCGCCGCGGGCAGCGGCGGGACCGGAATCTCCACCGATGGCCATATCAACATCAACACCGCCACCGCCGCCGAGCTGGAGGGACTGACGGGCATCGGGCCCACGCTGGCACAGCGTATCGTCGACTACCGCACCGAGCACGGCCCCTTCTCCTCCATCGAGGACTTGACGGCCGTTTCCGGCATCGGTGCGGCCAAGCTCGAGTCCCTCCGGGACGAGGCAACCGTATGACGCCCAACGGCAGCGCCACGCCCTCCGGTCCGCGCCGGTACCGCCAGTACCGCAGCACGACTGCCCCCTGGGACGACACCGCCACCCTGCGCCGCCTGTCCCCGCGCCGTCGTGCCCGTCACGCAGTAAGTGAGAGCGCCCCGCCACCGCTGGATCTGCGCCTGGCCCCGGCCGCAGTCGGCGCCTGGGCGGCCGCCTTCTGGGCGGTCGGTCTTCACGGAGAACGCCCCTGGCTTCCTCCGACCCTGGGCGCGGTCGGCGCCGCGGCAGCGGCGATCCCACTGGCCATAGCCGCTGCCCGCTTCCGCCCGCCCCGTCACCGCCGCGACCCCCGGCCCGGCGCGGACGTTCCCGATGGCTCCGCGATCGGATCGGTGGCGGCTTCGCTGCTGGTCCTGGCGTTGGCTGCGGCAGCGGTGCTCACGGCCACTGCGGCCGGCTCCTGGGCCCGTGATCGTGATCCGCTCACCCGCGCCGCTGCGCAGGAGCGCATCGTCACTTTGACCGGCACCGTCACTCGCACGCCGCGCGCCACCGCATCCGCACGCTGGACGACCGTCCTGACCGCCGTTGCCGTGGACACCGTCGACGGCGTCCCCTCGCGCCTGTCCGCGACCGTGCTGGGCGACGCGGACTGGCTGGAGATCCCCATGGGAACGCCCGTGCGCGTGCAGGCGCGGTTGCGCCCCGCGGACCCCGGCAGTGCTGAGGCTGCCATCATCGGCGCCAACGCCGCCGTGGACGTGATCGGCCCCGCCACCGGAGTGCTCGGCACCGTTGCCTCCTTACGTGACGGGCTCATAGCCGCCGTCGGGCCGGAGCCCACCACGGCGGGCTCCCGGGGCGGGACCCGGATGACCTGGCCGACCGGAGCCCGCGCTCTCGTCCCCGGCGTCGCTCTCGGCGACGACCACGCCCTGCCCACCCAGGTGCGCGAGGACATGCGCACCGTATCCATGACTCACTTGACGGCGGTCTCCGGGGAGCACGTCGCCATAATCATGGGCCTGGTCCTGGCCGGGCTGGGCGTCCTGCCCCGGTGGGCGCGTGCCGGCGTCGGTGCCTGATCCTGGCCGGGCTCGTGGTACTGGTGCGCCCGGACGGGTCCGTGCTGCGGGCCGCCGCCATGGGCGCGGTTATGCTACTGGGCGTGGCCGCGGGAAGACGCTCCGCGTCCCTGCCCGCCCTATGCGTAGGCGTGATCGTCTTGCTGCTTCTCGACCCCTGGCAGTCCCGCGACTACGGCTTCGCCTTGTCCGTGCTGGCCACCGCCGGCATCCTGCTCGGCGCCGCCCCGCTGACCGCCGCGCTGTCCCGGCGCCTGCCCCGCCCGCTTGCCGCGGGGGTGGCCCTGCCACTGGTCGCCCAGCTGGCCTGCGCCCCGGTGCTGGTGCTGCTGCAACCGGTAGTCGGAATCTGGTCGGTAGCGGCTAACGTGGTTGCGGCTCCGCCCGTGCCTGTGGCCACCGTCTGCGGCATCCTCGCCACCCTGGTGGCGCCGCTGTGGCCGCAGGCTGCGGCCGTCATTGCCTGGCCAGCGACGGCGTCGTGCGCCTGGCTGGCGCTGGTGGCCCGCGCCTTCGCCCGCCTTCCGGGCGCGGCGCTTGCCTGGCCGGGACAGCTGGGTGGGGCACTGCTCCTGGCGGCCGGCGAGGCGGCGGTCATCGGTCTGCTGTACTGGCGTCGTCGGCGCCGCCCGCCCGGGCGTGGCAGGCTATGAGCCATGGCAACCTCCCGACCCGCCCGCGGCGCCCGCGGCGCCCGGCGCGCCCCCGCCGGACCCGCCTGGGACGAGGTGAATCTCGCTCCGATCGTACTGATCCGGGCGGGGGAGGAGCTGCTCGCCGACCGGGCCGTTTCCCGGCTCTTGGCCCAGGCGCGTCAGCAGGATCCGGCCACCGAAGTCACCACCATCGAGGCTGCAACCTACGAGTCGCATCAGCTGGACACGCTGGTGTCCCCGTCCCTGTTCGGCGAGCCCAAGCTCGTGCTCATTCCCGCCCTGGAGCAGATGACCGACGCGCTGCTGACCGACCTGCTCGCCTACGTCGCCGCGCCTGCCCCGGACGTAGCCGTCATCCTGCGGCACAACGGGGGACAGCGCGGCAAGCGGCTCCTGGACGCGCTCGCCAAGTCCCCCTACCCGGTGTGCACCATCCAGGCCGTTAAGTCCCCCAAGGACAAGGCGCCCTGGTCGCCGCAGACGTGCGCAGGGCCGGACGCCGCATGGAGCCCGACGCCGTCGGCGCGCTCGTAGACGCGCTGGGAACCGACCTGCGGGAGCTGTGCTCCGCCGCCGAGCAGCTCATCGCCGATACCCAGGGCACCATCACCGTCGGCACCGTCAACACCTACTACGCGGGTCGCTTCGAGGCCACCGGTTTCACCGTCGCGGACGCCGCCGCGGCCGGGAACGTCGCCAAGGCCGTCACCGCCCTGCGGCATGCGCTCGCCACCGGCACCGACCCGGTGCCTATCGTCGCCGCCCTGGCCATGAAGATCCGCCAACTGGCCCGGGTCGCCGCCATGGGCGGCCGCAGGGGACTGACCGCCCGCGACCTGGGCATGGCGCCATGGCAGGCCGAGCGCGCCCGCCGCGAGTTGTCCGGCTGGTCCGACGACGCCCTGGCCGTGGCGATCCAGGCGGTGGCCCGCGCCGACGCCGAGGTCAAGGGCGCCGCGCGCGACCCCGTATACGCCGTCGAGCGCGCGGTGATCACCATTTGCGACGCCCGCCGCGGGCGATTGCCCAAGCAGTCCTCCTAGGCTTGGGCCCGCTCCCGGGGCGTGGGGGTCGGTGCGGGCTGCCCGGAACTCAGCTTCGCGCGATGGCGGCCAGCGTGATTGCCGTGCTCATGGCCGCGCACGCCGCCTCGTAGCCCTTGTCCTCGTCGGCGCCGGGGCCACCGCAGCGGGCGAGCGCCTGGGCCTCGTTGTCGCAGGTGAGCAGGCCGAAACCCACTGGCACCCCCGTGTCGAGGGCGACCCGGCTCAGCCCGTCGGTGGCGGCCCGGCACACGTAGTCGAAGTGGGGAGTGCCGCCGCGGATGACGACGCCCAGCGCGACCACGGCATCGGCCCCGCCCCGGGCGGCGGCAGCGGCGAGGATCGGCAGCTCGAAGGAGCCGACCGCCCGCACGACGCGCGCCCTCGCCCCGGCGTCCTCGATGGCGCGCAGTGCTCCGGCGAGCAGGCCGGCCATGACCTGCTCGTGCCACTGCGCGGCAACGACCGTCACCCGCATGCCTCGCGCTTGCGGCGCGCTCTGCTCCGGTGCCCCGGTTCCGCTCATTGTGCTGCTCCTTCGTGCTCGTGGCTGTTGGGGTCGGTGTGCGTCGGCAGGCCGCCGGCGCGGGCCGCCTCGGGGCGGAGCGCCGCCGCAGGGGGCGGCATATCGCCGGGCTCGAGACCCGCGAGCAGGTGCCCCATGCGGTCGCGCTTGGTGCGCAGGTAGGTGAGGTTCTCCCCGTTGGCGAAGGTCGGTGTCGCCCGCCGGGACGAAACGCGCACCCCGTAACGCTCCAGGCCGGTGACCTTGTCCGGGTTGTTCGTCATGAGTTCGACCGAGCGCACGCCGAGGAACCGCAGCACCTGGGCGGCGGTGGCGTAGCTGCGCGCATCCGCGGGCAGTCCCAGCGCGACATTGGCGTCGAGGGTGTCCATTCCCCCCTCCTGGAGGGCGTAGGCGCGCAGCTTGTCGATGAGCCCGATGCCGCGCCCCTCATGGTCGGAGGCGTAGACGAGGACCCCGCGCCCACGGGTGCTGATCGCCTCCATGGCGGCGTGCAGCTGAGGCCCGCAGTCGCAGCGCAGGGAGGACAGGACGTCGCCGGTCAGGCACGCCGAGTGCACCCGGGTGAGGACGTCCTCACCATCCGCGAGACTGCCGCATACGAGCGCGAGGTACTCGGCGCCGTCGACCCTGCTGCGCAGGGCGTGAGCCTGGAACTCCCCAAGGGCGGTGGGCAGGTGAGTCGTGACGACCTCCTCGACGAGCTCCTCATGCAGCCACCGGTAGCGCTCCAGATCGCCGATCGAGATCATGGGCAGGGAGTGCGCATCGGCGAAGTCCCGCAGCTGGTGGCGGCGCGCCATGGTGCCGTCGTCGTTGACTACTTCGACGAGAACGCCGACCGGCCGCTGACCCGACAGGCGCATGAGATCGACGGCGGCCTCCGTGTGTCCGCGGCGCGCGAGGATCCCGCCCTCGCATGCGCGCAGGGGGAAGACGTGACCGGGGTGGGCGAGGTCGGCCGGTACGGAGTCAGGGTCCGCCAGGACGCGAATGGTGCGCGCCCGGTCGGCCGCGCTCACGCCGGTAGTGATCCCGTTGCGAGCATCGGCGCTCAGCGTGAAGGCCGTTCGCTTGGGATCGGTGTTGTGTTCGGTCATCATGGGGATGCCCAGGCGATCGAGCTCCTGCGCCGTCGTCGGCGCGCAGATGATGCCCGTCGAATGACGGATCGCGAAGGCCAGCTGTTCGGTCGTGGCCGTGCGTGCCGGGAAGATGAGGTCTCCCTCGTTCTCCCGGCTCTCGTCGTCGACGACGATTACCATGCGGCCCTCGCCGAGCGCGCCCAGGGCGTCTTCGACGGTGTCGAGGCGGACACGGGTGTCGCTGCGCATGCTTACGCCGCCCCCTCGTCGGACGTAGCCCCCAGGAGCCGCTCAACGTACTTCGACATGACATCGACCTCGAGATTGACCCGATCGCCCGCCGCCCTCGCGCCGAGCGTGGTGCGGCGCAGGGTTTCCGGAATGAGACCGACGCTGAAGGCCGGTCCGACCGGCGCCGGATTGTCACTGGAACGGGCATCGCCGTCGTCGACGTCGACCACGGTCAGGGAGACCCCGTCGACGGCGATCGAGCCCTTGACCGCGACGTAGCGGGCGAGGTTCCGAGGCAGGGCCAGGCGCACGAGGTCCCAGTGCTCCCCATGGTGACGGTCGATGACGCAGACGGTGGCGTCGACGTGACCTTGGACGACGTGTCCGCCGAGGCGGTCGGCCAGGCGCAGCGCCCGCTCGAGGTTGACCCGCTCGCCGGGGGCCACGGCACCCAGGTTCGTGCGGGTGAGCGTCTCCGCCATGAGGTCCGCCGTGAAGGCGCCGTCGTGCAGCTCGGCGACGGTCAGGCAGCAGCCGTTGACAGCGATGGAGTCACCTGCCCGTGCGTCCCGGGTGACGACCGGCGCGGCAACCGTGAGCCGGGCGGAGTCCCCGACGGCGTCGAGCCGGACGACTCGTCCGAGCTCCTCAACAATTCCTGTGAACATCAGCGATTCTCCTCGGCGTGGTGGTGGATGGGGGTGATGGATGGGCGGTTCGCTCCGGGCCGCCGGGATCGGGGTCGCCGGCCAGGCGGATGGCGAGATCGTCGCCCTCGCCGAGAACTTGGACCCGGGGGTGGCGGAGCCGCACTATGTCGGCGATCGTCGACACCCCGAAGTCGGCTACAGCGGCGGGTCCCGCACCGAGCAGCGCGGGCGCCACGTAGGCGACCACCTCGTCGACGACGCCGGCGCGCAGAAATGCGGCTGCGAGAGTCGGGCCGCCCTCCAGGAGTACGTGCCGGATCTCGCGGGAGGCGAGGACGGCGAGCACGGCGTGCGGGTCGTGGTCCGGCAGTAGGAGGTGGTTGTCGTCGGCGAGTACCTGCGCGGTGGACGGAATGGGCCGCGAGCCGACGACGACGCGCAGCGGCTGGAGGTGGGGCGGAGCCGGCTGCCCCGCCTCGTCGCGGATGGTCAGGGCCGGGTCGTCGGCGAGGGCGGTGCCGGTGCCCACCATGATGGCGTCGCACTGGCGGCGCAGGCGGTGGGCGTCGTGGCGGGCCGCCGGAGGGGTGATCCAGCGGCTGGTTGTGTCGGCGGCGGCGATACGACCGTCAAGGGTGGCCGCGAGCTTCCACGTCACCATGGGGCGACCGGTCGTCACGGCGAGGAGCCACGCGCGGTTGAGTTGGGCGGCCTCGTCGGCGCACAGACCGCTCCGGACGTGGACTCCGGCGGCGGCGAGGGCTGCCGCGCCGCCGCGAGCCTGCGTGGTGGGATCGTCCTGGGCGTAGATGACGTCGGTGACCCCGGCGTCGAGGAGCGCCTGGGCGCACGGACCGGTGCGGCCGTAGTGGTTGCAGGGCTCGAGTGTGACGACGGCGGTGGTGCCGTATGCGCTAATGCCCGATGCGGCCAGGTGCGCCAGGGCGTCGACCTCGGCATGGGCGGTGCCGGCGCCGCGGTGGTGGCCCTCGGCGAGGACGCGGCCCGCGGCGGAGAGGATGACGCAGCCGACTCGGGGATTGGGGCCGGCGGGGGCATCGGGGGAGGCGGCAATGGCGATGGCGCGGTGCATCGCGGCCGTCTCTGCCGACGTGAACCAGGTCATGCGTTCCTCTCCCTCGGGTGCGCTGAGGGAGAGGACACACGGGTGCGGCGGCCAGCGGGCAGGTGGCGCGCGGCGCGACACCATGTGTCCCGTGTGCACTTCCCATCCGGACTTTCACCGTCGGTCCAGGAGTTTCACCTGGTCAGCCGACCGCAGGATGCGGACGGGTCGCGGACTGTCACCGCCGGTTCGGACTTACACCGACCCCAGAGCACACGAGATTGTCTCGTTGCGGCGAAATATACCGCACTACTTCTTCCGGTAGAGCGACTTCGTGGCGAAGACCGGCTCGTTAGTCACCTGGATGCCGAGCGCGCGGAAGATCCCCTCGTCGACGCTCCCGAGGATGGTCGAGGTGTGCACGTCGCAGCCGCGCAGGCTGCCCAGCTGGTCCAGCGCCCGGGCGGCATTGGTGTCCCCGTTGGCGGACACCGCCAACGCGATCAGGACCTCGTCGGTGTGCAGGCGCGGGTTGCGGCTGCCCAGATGACGGGTCTTGAGCGTCTGGATCGGCTCGATCGACTCCTTGGCCAGCAGGTCCACCTGCGGGTCGATGCCGGCCAGACGCTTGAGGGCGTTGAGCAGCATGGCCGAGGAGCACCCGAGCAGCGGAGAGGTCTTGCCCAGTTCGATCGTCCCGTCCGGCAGCTCGATGGCGGCCGCCGGCGCCTTGGTCACCTCGGCCAGTTCCAGCGCCGGTACCACCACCGGACGGTCCTCCTTGGCGATGCCGAGCTTGCTCATCAGCAGCGCGATGCGTCCGGACTGGACCGGCTCCAGCATGTCCCGCTTCTCAGTGACCAGCGCCTTGTAGTAGCGGCGGATGACCTCCTGCTTGGATGCCTCCCGGCAGACCTCGTCGTCGCTGATGCAGTAGCCGGCCATGTTGACCCCCATGTCGGTGGGGGAGGCGTAGGGGGAGGAGCCCATGATCTGCTCGAACAGGCGCGACAGTACCGGGAACACCTCGACATCGCGGTTGTAGTTGACCGTCTGCACGCCGTGGGCGGCCAGGTGGTAGGGATCGATCATGTTCACGTCGTCGAGGTCGGCGGTGGCGGCCTCATAGGCGATGTTTACCGGGTGGTCCAGCGGCAGGTTCCAGATGGGGAAGGTCTCGAATTTCGCGTATCCGGAGGCGATGCCGCGCATGTGGTCGTGGTAGATCTGCGACAGGCAGGTGGCCATCTTGCCCGAGCCTGGCCCCGGTGCGGTGACGACGATCAGATCGCGGCTGGTCTCGATGTACTCGTTGCGCCCGTACCCCTGGTCGGAGACGATGCGGGCGACGTCGTTGGGGTAGCCGGGGATGGGGTAGTGACGGTAGACGGTGATACCGAGCTTCTCCAACTTGCGCTTGAACTCGGCGGCCTGCTGGTTGTCGTCCGTCCACTGGGTGATCACGACGCTGCCCACATACAGCCCGTAGTCGCGGAAGGCATCCACGTGGCGCAGTACCTCGTCCTCGTAGGAGGTGCCGTGGTCGGCGCGGATCTTGTGCCGGGCGAAGTCCCTGGCGTTGACGGCGACGATGATCTCCACGTCGTCGGCCAACTCGGCGAGCATGACGATCTTGTTGTCGGGGGTGAAACCGGGCAGTACGCGGGAGGCGTGCATGTCATCGATGAGCTTGCCGCCGAACTCCAGGTACAGCTTGCCGCCGAACTGGGCGCGCCGCTGGGCGATGCGTTCGGACTGCATCTTGAGGTACTTGTCCCGATCAAACCCGATACGCATGCGTTCTCCTCGCGGTCGCTTCAATGGTGCGGCCGAGCGGGAGGGCGCCGGCCTGACGAATCGTAACGCCATCGGCCGCTGCCAATAGAACGGGTCCGGTGGATGGAAGCCCGACGCGCCCGGTCAAACTCCGGGGTCTGTGGAGGGGGGTGGGCCGCGAGACGCGGGGCCGCTGTGGATGGGGCCCGTCCGGTGCTGACGACGTCCTTGTGTGCCCGAGGACGGCCTCCCAGGCCCGAATATGATCACTCCACCGCAGCCTCAGCTTGAACGACCACGTCCCCAAACACGGAGCGCCGCTAATTAGGGGTGGTGCTGACAGCGCCGAGGCGCGCGCCGATCACTCCCGGCACTCAACGCTGGCACCCGGGCATCGCCTGACGTACGACTTTCTGCCTCACGTACGGTTTTCCGCCACACGCACGCGTTTTGGAGTTCTACGGGGTTCTGGCACGGGCAAACCTCCAAAACGCGTACGTGAGAGGCGAACGCGTACGTGAGAGACGTCGTGGCGTCTGCCGCCGCGTCGCCTGGTGCCGGGCCGCCCGCCCCTGCCTGCCACCGCCCGGCCAGACGCACCTCCAGCCCAGCCGCTCATGGCGCCGCGCCACCCCGAGTTTGGACCCCTTACGTCGGTTTGGACCTCTTACGTCGTTTGGACCGCCCCAGTTGCACACAACGGCGGTCCAAACAGGGGCAAGCGGTCCAAATGGACTTACACGGTCCAAACAGGGGACAGCGGTCCAAACAGGGGAGGAGGCTGCCGGCGCCCATCCTCCCGGCACGCAGCACTTAAGCAACACGATCGCGCCGCTAACCCAGGAAGGAGGCAGAAAAAAGAGGAGGGACGCCCCTCCGGTGAGAGACGCCCCTCCTCGTGCAGCTAGATGCGCGACAGGTCACATGGCGTTGACGCGCTTGGCCAGCTTGGACTTGCGGTTGCGGGCCTGGTTGCGGTGAATGACGCCCTTGGAGACGGCCTTGTCCAGCTTGCGGCAGGCCTTGCGCAGGTGCTCCTCGGCGGCCTGCTTGTCACCGGCCTCAACGGCCTCGCGCGTGCGACGCACGTAGGTCTTGAGCTCGGACTTGACGGCCTTGTTGCGCAGGCGGGCCTTCTCGTTGGTCTTGATGCGCTTGATCTGAGACTTGATGTTCGCCACTGTGAGTGAAGCTTTCTGGTGTCTGAATGGTCAATGGCCGGAGAGAGGGTTGGCGCCGCGGGCGGACTTGAGGTGGTGGAAGCACCCGGCAGGCCCGGTCGCCGGACCCCGAAGCCGGCCAGGCCAGAGGTCCGGGTGCACTCTAGCACCGGATGTGTCGGCGATTCTCGGTCGGAAACCGCCCGACGACGTGAGGTGCGTCGCGCCGTGGCCGGCTCTGGCGGGCGGTCAGGCCCAGTGCGCGCGCAGGGCGACGACGACGCCGTCGAAGGTGGAGCGCTTCATGGTGGCGCCCTCGCGGCGCACCACGCCCGGTTCGACGAGCAGCAGACGATCCAGACGCACTTCGCTGGGGCGGCCCTTGGGGTCCCAGGGTCCGGTGCCGACGTCGTGCCAGTAGCGTCCCCAGCGGGCCTCCTGGGCGGCGTCGAGGTCGTGGTCCTTGCTGGTCAGCTGGGCGACGACGAGCCGCTTGCCGTGCCGGGCCAGGACGAGCACGGGCCGGTCCTTGCCCTGGGTGGCGTCCTCTTCGAAGGGCACCCAGGTCCAAACCACCTCGCCGGGGTCGGCGTCGCCGTCCGGGTCGGGGGAGTAGACGAACTTCGGCAGGCCCAGAGTGGCGACGTCGTAGACGTCGATGCCGGCGTGTGCGCCGGCGCGGGAGCTGCGGGCAGGCGCCGGGGCGGCGGTAGACGTGGCACGCTTGGACGCGCCGGCCTGCTCCGCCGTGGGCCGGGAGGGGCTGCGCTTGCGCGAGTTCTCCCGGGTGGCCAGCTCCTCCTCGAGCACATCGGTGATGGTCTCCTTGGCGGCGGAGGTGAAGATCCGGGCGATCCGCTTGAGCAGTGGGGAGGGCATGGGCAGACCCTACCGGAGAGCCGACTCGGCTAAACCCGGGGCGTTGCTCGTCCGGCCATGTACCCCAGCACTGCCCAGAAGACCGCGCCGCCCACCGCGGACCAGGCCAGGACGGGGCCGATGCCGGCCCAGTCCAGGCCGCCGGCATCGGTTATTGCGCCAGAACCGAGCGTCAGCGCCCGCGTCACCAACGAATACGGCCACAGCCCCGCCACCGTCCGCGACTGGTAGGCCACGGCGATGCCGATCACTGTTCCCACCAGTCCCAGGGCCACGGGCGTGGCGAAGGACCGCATGAGCATCGACAGGGTCGACTGCAAGCCCACCAGCGGCACCGCGGCCACCACCGCCAGCAGCGCCGAGACCGCGAAGCCGACGGGTACGCCCCCGTCCAGGTGTAGGAACACCAGCCCGGACAGCCATGTGGCGATGACCAGAAGCATCTGCATGACCAGCACCGGGACCAGTACCACCGCGGTCTTCGCCAAGGCGACCGCTGCGGGTGAGTGCGGCATCGTGGCCATGCAGTTCCAGGATGAGCCCCGGTGCTCCGGGCGCCAGGCGGCTGCCAGGATCAGGGCGACGGCGACCGAGAAGAAGAACAGGCCATAGAACAACGTGACCTGGCTGGTCAGCGACTCCCAGGTCGCCGTCAGGGCCCCCTGGTTCATGGCGAAGTTGACGGATCCGGAGACGACGGCGAGCACCGGCAGCGCCACCACGATCCACCACACCGGGGACCGGCGCAGTTTGAGCGCCTCCACCGCCAACAGCGCGGGCCACCAGGCTCGCCCCATGGGGCGGTCGCGGCAGGTACCGGGTACGCCGGAGCGGGTCGCACGTGCGGCAGCGTCAGAGCCTTCGGAGGGGGAGGGCGCGGGCATGACGATCACCTTTCCATCCGGTCAAGTCGGGCGGTCATTACGTGGAAGCAGCCGGCGGCCAGGCACAGGAACCCCGAAATCCAACTCAGCGCCGGCATGACGATCGCCACCTCGCCCAGGTGAGTGCCGGTCTGGGTGACGGGGCAGATCAACGCCCAGTAGCCCCACGGCAGCAGGCGCGCCAACCACTGCGGCGCGAGAAACATGTACACGGCGATAAACGCCCCCAGCAGGCCGATCCCCACGCACAGGATCTGGTTGTCGACGACGGCGGCGAGCAGGATATGCAGCGCACACACGGCCAGGTCGACGGCGATCAGCCCGACGGTGTATCCGGCCCACACCCCGATTGGCAGCGGCACGGTGGCGCCGACGGCGCGGGCCACACCCACCAGCGCCACCGTCTGCAGCGCGAGCGTCGGCACGAGCACGATCGCCAACGCGGCGAGCTTGGCCCGACACAGCCGTCCCGGCGTCAGGCCCGCCGTCGCCGCCAGGTACCAGCCACCGTCGTGCTCAATGTCCGTCAGTCGGCTGGCTGTGACGGACACCAGGATCGGGGAGAACAGGGCGCTCACCAACGCGTACTGCAGCAGCAGCGCCTCCCAGGGACGCGCGGACGGATCATCCAGACCCGCCCGGGAGGACTCGGACAACGGCGCGGCGAACAGGACGGCGATCACCGCCAGTACGACGACGACCACCGCCAGGCGCAGACGCCGCATCTTGACCAGTTCCAGCCGGACGGAGGCGGCGAAGGAGAGGCGCTGCCCGGCAGTGGACGGAGACGTGGAGCCACCGCGTTCGCGCAGACCGACGGAGGGGGCGATGGCTCTGGGCGACCTGCTCATCACAGCACCCTCGCTCCGCCGGTCAGGTCCATGAAGACGTCCTCCAGGCTCTGCGGCTCGCGCCGCAGCTCGTGCACGGGCACGCCCTCCGCCACCAGGCGCCGCACCAGCTCGGCGACGGCGTCGGGCGCCAGCCCATGAATGCGCACGCCCGCCTGTGTGGGAGTCATGACGCTCCTGCCATCCGGCGCGGGCCCGGCCCCTTCGGTACCCCCGAGTCCGGCCAGCAGCCCCGGAGCAACCGCCTGCGGGCGGGGGGTGACCAGGAGCAGATCCGGCACCGAATGACGCATCAGCTCGGCGCGCGTGCCTGAAAGACGAGCCTGCCGGCCGAGAGAATGCCGAGCACACCTGCCATGCGGTCGATCTCATCGAGCAGGTGACTGGAGACCAACACCGTCACCCCCTCGCCCGCCAAGGACATCAGCAGGTTGCGGATCTCCTCGATGCCGGCGGGGTCCAACCCGTTGGTCGGTTCATCCAGGATGAGCAGCTCGGGCTCGCGGGCCAGCGCCATGGCGATGCCCAGGCGCTGCTTCATACCCATCGAATAGGTCCTTACCAGCCGGTCCCGGTGCTCGGTCAGACGCACCAGCTCCAGCGCCCGCTCCACCTGCGCCTGCTGCAGTCCCAGCATGCGCTGTACCAGGCGCATGTTCTCGGCCCCGGTGAGGTGCCCGTAGCCGGGCGGCTGCTCGATCATGGAGCCGATGCGCGCCATGAGCGCTCCCCGGTGGCGTCGGTCGAGCGGGGATCCGAACAGGCGGACGCTCCCGGAGGTCGGCGTGAGCAGGCCGAGCAGCAGCTTCATGGTCGTGGACTTGCCCGAGCCGTTGGGACCCAGGAAGCCGTAGACGACGCCGCGGGGGATAACCAGGTCGAGGCGGTCTACGGCGGTGCGGGCGGCGGCGCCCCTGCCGAAGGTCTTGGTCAGGGCGTGGGTGGTGACGACGGCGTCCGTTTGCCGCGCTGCGACGTCTCTTGCGGCGGGCCCGGGGCGGGGGAAGGTGGCTGTGTCCATGCCTGGCAGCATTCCGGTGCACGCCGCCCATGACATCGGGCCCGGGTCTGAAACTCGAGACCGAACCCACCACTGCACTCATACCCGGGTATGACGACCCGACTCCCGCCGTGCCGCTACCGTCGCATACCGGATGGCGGCCCGGCTGAGGGGCATTCCCGCATACGGGCGGAGAGGCGGAGACAGAGATGAACGACGACGAGGCGGCGGGTCCGTCGACACCGGGAGCGTTCAGCGGTATTCGGCGGCATCTCCCGCGGAGCCGTCCGGGTGCGGCAGACACGCTGCTGGCCGTCGGCCTGGCCTATGTATGCGCATGGAATCCGCCCACGCTCCTGGAGACGCCGACCGGCGCAGGCCTGCGCGCGGCACTGTTCGACTCTGGCGCATACGTCATCATCCTCGCGGTGTGCTGCGTGGCCATCGCCTTGCGCCGCCTCGCTCCGACCGCGGCCGTCGCCGCGATCGGCGTGGCTCTCACCGTCCACGTGCTGATCTTTGACGGGCTTTCCATCCTTGCGGTGGTCGCCTGCCTGGTGGCGGCGGAGACCTGCACCAGCCGCGTGCCGCGTCCTCGCGCCTGGGCCTTGGCGGCCCTGGGGTACCTGGGCGGTACGGTCGGCGCCCTGCGTGCCGAGAAGCTGATCGACCCGCCCACCCGGGGGCCCGACTGATCGTCCTGGCGGTCACCTGGGCATTCATCACCGTCGCCGTCCTGACGGGCCTGCTGCGACGACGCTCGCGCGAGCGGGTCGAACAGGCCCTGGAACGCGCCGGAATATTGGCCGCCGGCCAGGAGGCCGAACGCCGCCTGGCGGTCAACGCCGAGCGGCAGCGCATCGCGCGAGACGTGCACGACCTGCTGGGGCACTCACTGTCCGTCATCGCCATGCAGGCCGAGGGCGCCCGGGCCGTCCTGGTCACCGACCCCGATGCCGCCGCCGAAGCGCTCGCCGTGATCGGGCGCACGAGCCGGCGCTCCGTTGCCGAGGTGCACGGCCTGGTCGACATGCTGCGTGCCGACGTCGATGAGCCCTCGCCGGCTCACCTTTCGGCGCGGTCGGACGGGAACAGGCCACCGATCGGCCGGGCCCCGGCCCTCGATGACGTGCCAGGCCTGGTGGCTGGGGCACGGCGGGCGGGCCTGCCACTCACCCTCGACCTGCACTGCGACTTCGACCCGCCGGCCCCGGTGGGAGAGGCCGTGTACCGCTGTGTCCAAGAGGCGCTGACCAATGCGATGCGGCATGCCGACGGCGCCCCGACCACGGTCTGGGTGCGGGCGGAGAGCGGGGGAGTCGACGTCGTCGTTGAGAACGCGGAGCCGGCGTCGGCTGGCCCCAACACGGCGGACCACGAGGCCAGGCGGGGAACGGGGCTGACCACCATGCGTGAACGCATGGCGCGGTCGGCGGGCGCTGTGCGCCGGGGCGCTGGCGGAGGGCGGCTGGCGCGTCCACGCCGTCGCACCGGCGGCGCCGCACGGTGCCGAGGCGCAAATAGAGGTACGAACAGAGGAGAACATATGAGCAGCACCATCAGAGTCGCGCTGGTGGACGACGAACCGCTGTTCACCGCGGGACTGGCCATGCTGCTGGGTGCGCAACCGGATATGGAGATCACTTGGCAGGCCACGGATGGTTGTCAGGCACTGCGGCGGGCGCAGCGCGATCCCGCGGATGTGATCCTGCTGGACGTACAGATGCCCGGCCTCGACGGCCTGGCCACCACCAGACGCCTGATTCAGGCGGGAGCACACGGCCGCATCGTCATACTCACCACCTTCGACACCGACGGCTACGTCATGGGCGCCATCGAGGCGGGCGCCGCAGGATTCCTGCTGAAGAACACCCCGCCGGAGCACCTGGTGGAGGCCTTGCGCACCGTCCACGCCGGCGACTCGGTCATCTCGCCGGGGCCGACGCGGCGACTGCTGACCGCGGTCCGCACCAGCCAGGAGATGCAGGCCGGGGTCCAGTCCCGGTACACGGCGCTGCCGGCTGGGTTGACACGGCGGGAGGAGGAGGTGCTAGCCTGATCGCCCGGGGTCTGACCAACCAGGAGATCTGCGACCGGCTGTGGCTGTCCATGGCGACCGTGAAGACGCACGTGACCCACCTGCTGGCCAAGACCGGGGCGCGCGACCGGGTACAGCTGGTGCTGCTGGCACTGCGCACCGGCGTCGTCGAGGTCGAAGAACTGTTCGCCGACTCCGTCTCGCCGGACTAGCGGGTGGCGGCCTTCATGGCGGCGACGAAGTCGCGCAGCTCGGCCTGGAGGGCCTGCATGGCGGCGGTGTACTGCTGCGAGTCGGTGCCCGCCTCGGCGGCAGCCGCCGCCAGGGCCGGGACATGCGACTCCACGATCTTGACCACGGCCGAGCCGGAGATCGCCCCGTCCGCTCCCGCCTCGATCGCCTCGGCCACTTGCGCCGGTGCGGAGATGCCGAAGCCCAGCATCACCGGCGCGGCCGCGTCCTGCCGCAGCCGCGCAACTGACTGCGCGAGCCCTACCGTGGAGGAGGCCCGTTCGGTGCCGGTCACTCCGGCTCGGGACACCGCGTACACGTAGCCGCGTGAGGCCCTGGCCACCGCGTCCAGCGTCTGTGCAGAGGCCGACGGCGGGGCGATGTAGACGGCGTCGATGCCCGCGGCATCTGCGGCGGCGGAGAACTCTTCGGACTCGCGCACCGGCACATCCGGTAGCAGCACCGAGTCGATGCCGGCGGCGGCGCAGCGGCGGTAGAACTCCTCCAGGCCGATCGCGAAGGGCACATTGCCGTAGATAAGCATGCCGATGGGCAACTGAGGGTGGCGTGCGCGCACCCGGCCCACCACCTCCAGACAGTCGGTGAGATTCGCCCCGGCGCCCAGCGCCCGCAGATGGGCGCGCTGAATGGTCGGTCCGTCGGCCACCGGATCGGAGAAGGGCACGCCCAACTCCAGGGCGTCTGCACCGCCGTCGATCAGCGCCTCGATGATCGCCTCGGAGGCGGCGGGGGTCGGGTCGCCGACCATGACGAAGGGCACAAAGGCGCCCTCCCCGGCGTCGGCCAGGCGGGAGAACATGGCGGGATAACGACTCATCTCAGGCCTCCTCGGGTGCGGCGGCGGAAACGGCCGCATTGCCGTGGCTCTCGGTACGGGCCAGCGACAGGTATTCGGTGCGCTTGCCCATCTGCTCGACCATGGCGGCGGCACGGGCGACGGCGGAGTCCTCGGAGAAGCTGCCGCCCAGGCGCATACGCACCTGCTCCAGGTCCTTGTCCCCGCGCCCCGACAGGCACACCAGCAGGTGCGGCGTGGGCGCCTCGGCAGGCGTATCGCGTGCAATCTTGAGGGCCTGGGCCAGCGCATGGGCCGACTCCAGAGCCGGGATGATGCCCTCCCAGCGGCTCAGCAGCCGGAAGGCCTCCACGGCCTCGTCATCCGTGATGGCCACGTACTGGGCGCGCCCGGAGTCGGCCAGCCAGGCGTGCTCGGGTCCGACGCCGGATAGTCCAGGCCCGCAGACACGGAGAAGGACTCCTCGACCTGCCCGTCGGGGGTGCGCATCAGGTAGCTGCGCGCCCCGTGGAGAATGCCGGTGGTGCCGTTGTTGATCGGGGCGCCGTTGCGGGGCGTGTCCAGCCCCTCGCCGCCAGGTTCCACCCCGATCAGCCCGACACCGACGTCGTCGATGAACTCAGAGAACATGCCGATCGCGTTCGAGCCGCCGCCCACGCAGGCGATCACCTGGTCGGGCAGGCGGCCAGTCAGGGCCAGGATCTGGGCGCGGGCCTCGCGGGAGATGCAGCGGTGGTACTCGTGCACGATAGTGGGGAAGGGATGCGCCCCGGCGGCCGTACCCAGCAGGTAGTGGGTGGTGGCGAAGGATGCGGTCCAATCGCGCAGCGCCTCGTTGACGGCATCCTTCAGGGTGCCGGCGCCACTGGCCACGGGCACCACACGGGCCCCCATCAGCTCCATGCGCTCGACGTTGGCGGCCTGCCGCACCACGTCGGTTGCCCCCATGTAGATGGTGCAGTCCAGGCCCAGCAGCGCGCACACCATGGCGGTGGCGGTGCCGTGCTGACCGGCGCCAGTCTCGGCAATGATGCGGGTCTTGCCCATGCGCTTGGCCAGCAGCGCCTGCCCCAGCACCTGGTTGCCCTTATGAGCGCCACCGTGCACCAGATCCTCCCGCTTGAGGAAGATGCGGGCATGGCCCTCGCGGGGCAGATTGTGCAGTTCGGTCACCGGGGTGGGACGCCCCAGGTAGCGGCGCATGAGCTCGTCCAGCTCGGCGGCGAAGGACGGATCCGACTGGGCGTCGATGAAGGCGTCCTCTAGCTGGTCCAGGGCGGGGATCAGCAGCTCGGGCACGTACTGGCCCCCGTAGGGGCCGAAGTAGCGCTCAGCCGCGGGTGGGTGTGGTCGGCGTGCTCCCGTTTCGCCGAGGCGTCGCTGGCGCCGGCGGCATCCGGCTCGACGGCGTCCTCCGCCCCGGGACGTGCTCCACCCCGGGCGGGCACCGGCACGGCGGTGGCCAGCACCTGCGCCACCACGCCCGGGTCCGGGGCGGACGACAGGGCCGAGCCGACTAGCAGGGCATCGACCTGCCCGGCCAGGCGGCGCACGTCCTCGGCCGTCTCTACTCCGGACTCGCCCACCAGCACCACGCCGGACGGCGCCAGCGGCGCCATCTCTTCGGTGCGGGAGATATCGGTGGCCAGGGTGCGCAGGTCGCGGTTGTTGATGCCGATCACCTGCGCCCCCAACGCGGCGGCCCGGTGCATCTCCTCCGGCGTGGACACCTCGGTGAGCACCTCCATGCCGAGGTCGTGAGCCAGCTGTGCCAACTCGGTGTAGACATCGTCCGGGACCACCGACAGCATCAGCAAGATCGCGTCCGCACCCAGGTTGCGGGCAGCCAGCACCTGCACAGGGTCCACGATGAAGTCCTTGCACAGCACCGGCACATCCACCGCGCCGCGCACGGCGGCCAGATCCTCGAAGGAGCCGTTGAAACGGTCCGGCTCGGTCAGCACCGACACGGCCGCCGCCCACGGCGCATAGGCGCGGGCCAGGGCCGCCGGGTCATAGCTGGAACGGATGGTGCCGCGCGAAGGAGAGGCGGACTTGCACTCCATGATCAGGGCGGGACGCGGGCTCGCCTGTTCGCCGGAGCGGGTGCGCAGCGCGTCGGCGAAAGAGTGCTGGGAGGGTTCCAATTCCTCGGCGCGCAGGTGCCCGAAGCGAGCGCGCAGCTCGGGCAGGCGCTTGCGCCGGGAGGCCACAATCGAGTCCAGGACGGTGCCGGTGGCGATCAGCCGCTCGTCCACCGGCCGCCGCTGCGGGCGCTCGGAGAGTCCGGCATCGGGGCGGTCGGCGGTCATCGGGCCTCACCGTCCGCGCCGTCGGCCTTGGTCATGGAGGCCAGGTGCTCGGCCACCCGGCCGCTGGCCAGCTGGTCCAGCGCCATGCGGGTGCCGTCGGCCAGGTTGTCGGCAGGACCCGCGAGGTACAGCAGCGCCCCGGCGTTGACGGCGATGGCGTCACGGTGTGCCGGCTCGCCCCGGCCGGAGAACACCTCCCGCAGCAGAGCGGCGTTCTCCTCCGGCTCACCGCCCAGGATGTCGTCGAGTGCGTAGGTGGATACCCCCAGCTCCTCGGGCGTGACCTCGTAGGCCTTGACCCCCCGCGGGGTGGCCTCGCGCACCTGGGTGGTGCCGTGGACGGCGATCTCATCGGTGCCCGCGCCGTGCACGATGAGGGCGCGCTTGCGGCCCAGCTTGACCATGGTCTCGGCGATCATGTCCAGGATGTCCGGGTCGGCCACGCCCATGAGCTGGTAGGTCAGGTGGGCGGGGTTGAGCAGGGGGCCCAGGACGTTGAAGATCGTCGGCGTGGCCAGGGCCTTGCGGATCGGGGCGACGTGCCGCATGGCCGGGTGGTACGCCTGGGCGAACAGGAAGGTGAAGTGGTCCCGGGCCAGGATCTCCACCGCCTGCTCGGGGGACACGTCCAGGGGCAGGCCCAGGGCGGCGACGACGTCTGCGGCCCCGGTCTTGGAGGAGACGGCCCGGTTGCCGTGCTTGGCCACCGACACGCCCATGGAGCGGCCACGATGCCGGCGCCGGTGGAGATGTTGATGGTGCCCACCCCGTCGCCGCCGGTGCCGACGACGTCCACCAGTGGGAAGGTGACCTCGGGGAAGGGGCGAGCCGCCTCACGGAAGGCGCTCGCGGCGCCGGCAACCTCGTCGGCGGTCTCGCCGCGGGCGTGCAGGGCTGCCAGCAGGGCGGCGGTCTCGGCCGCGGACAGGTCGCCGGCGCCGAGCGCGGCGAAGACGATGCCGGTCTCGTCCTGGCTCAGGCGCTTGCCCTGGATGACGCCGCGCAGCAGGCGGTGGGCGTCCTCGGCGTCGGCGATTGCGGCGGCCGAGGAATTTGCGGGGGCATTCGCCGGGGTATGCATGGCGTTGTTCTCGGCGGGTGCGGGGGTCATGGTGTGCTCCTCAAAGATGAATCGTGTGGTTGTTCGATGGCTGTGGCTTCAAGCGGAGGCCGCGGCGGCCAGATCCGCGGTGAGTGCATGCAGGATGCCGGGGCCGTGCGGCGTCAGCACCGACTCGGGGTGGAATTGGAGACCGACGACGGGACGGGTGCGGTGGCGGGCCGCCATGACCACGCCGGGCCCGGCGGGATCGTCGGCTCCGGTCACCGCCAGCGGGGCGAGTGCCCCGGGCAGCTCGCGGGTGCCCAGGGAGTGGTAGCGGGCCACATCCAGACGGCCGTCGGGCAGGTCCTGGAAGGCCGGGTCGGTGCGGCCGGCGTCGGTCAGTTCCACGCGCACGCTGCGGCCGTGTACGGGGCCGACCCGCCCGATGCTTCCGCCGCAGGCCTCGACGATCGCCTGGAAGCCCAGGCAGATGCCGAGCGTGGGGATGCCGCGCTCCAGGGCGGCCTCGATCAGCTCCATCAGGCTGCCGGAGGTGCGTGGGTGGCCGGGACCGGGGGATAGGCACAGCACCGGACGCTCGCCCCCGGCGTGGGCGGTGCCGCCGTCATCGGGGGCGAGCGCGCGCAGCACCGTGGCGGCCGGGGCCGTGTTGCGGTAGACCTCGATGCCCGCCCCGAGGGAGGCGAACTGGTCCACCAGGTTGTAGACGAAGGAGTCGCGGTTGTCGAGCAGGACCACGTGCATCTCAGCGCCCCCCTTTCCCCATGTCAGGTGCCGTGGCCGCGGGGACGGGGGCGTCGCCCGCGCCGGAGTCGATGACTAGCTGTGCCCCCTGGGCGGCGGCCACAGCGGCCAGCACCGCACTGGCCTTGTGCACGGTCTCGGCGGCCTCCGCGGCGGGCACCGAGTCGGCGACCACCCCCGCCCCGGCCTGCACCAGCGCCGTGCCCTCGCGCACGAAGGCGGAGCGGATCACGATGCAGGTGTCCAGCTCGCCGTCGCCCCGGAAGTAGCCGACCGAGCCGCCGTAGCTGCCGCGGCGCACCCCCTCGGCGCCGCGAATGAGTTCGGCGGCGCGCAGCTTGGGCCCCGGTGAGCGTGCCCATGGTCATGGAGGCGCGGAAGGCGTCCAGGGCGTCCAGGTCCGGGGCCAGCTTCCCGGACACCTCCGAGACCAGGTGCATGACTCGGCTGTAGCGGTCCACGCGCAGCAGGTCCTCGACTGCGGGTGCCGGGGACCGACACGCGGGCGACGTCGTTGCGGGCCAGGTCCACCAGCATGACGTGCTCGGCGACCTCCTTGGCATCGGTGCGCAGCTCCAGCTCCAGGCGGGTGTCCCGCTCGTGGTCCACGGCGCCGTCGGGGGCAAGACCGCGGGGGCGAGTGCCGGCGATGGGGCGGATGGCGACCTGCCCGGTCTTGGCCGAGTGCAGCAGGGCGGACTCCGGGGAGGCGCCCAGGAGCTCGAAGTCCGGGGCGCCCACGTAGAACATGTACGGGCTCGGGTTGGACTCGCGCAGTGCGTGGTAGGCGGCCAGCGCATCCGGGCACGGCAGGGCGAAGCCGCGCGCAGGCACCACCTGGTAGACGTCGCCGGCGGCGATCGACTCCTTCATGGTCTCCACCACGGCGGCGTACTCGGCGTCGGACTGGGTGGGTACGGCGTGCAGCGCCGGGCGGCCGACGCCATCGGGGCCGGTGCGCGCGGGGGCCAGCACAGGTTCCTGCCCGACGGCCGCGGCCTGATCGGCGAGCGCGTCCGCGGCGGCGCCCAGTGCTTCCAGCCGAGCGGCCAGGCCCGCGGTGTCCACCGAGGCGCCCACCAGCGTGGCGGTGCGGGTGGGATGGTCGATCACCAGGATGATGCGGGCGTCGTAGAAGAGGTAGTCGGGGCAGGTATTCGCGCCCATCGCCACTTCGGGCAGGGCCTCGAAGGTGGCCAGGTAGTCGAAGGCGAACACGCCCGCCTCCAGTGGCAGGTGCGGGTGGTCGACCTCGGTCGCCGCGAGTGCGCGCAGCGGCTCAATGGTGGAGATGGCCTTGAGCCGGTCGCGCTCCTCCACGTCGCCCGGGGCGGCCGGGAAGGCGAGGGTGAGCGTCTGGTCGGCGTCGGCGGTGACATATTCGGCCAGGGCGGTGCGCAAGCGGTCCAGGGCGGCGGCGCCGTCGGCGGGCGCCTGGGGGAGCGCCTCGGCGACGACGCTCCGTCCCTGGCAGGTCAGGCGGGCCGAGGCCTCCAGGACGGCGATGGTGGTGCGCGAGACCTTGGTGGCGATGTCGACGGACTCCAGCAGCACGGCGTCGAGGGGACGCGGGTTCCCGGCGGTGTCCGGCGCGGTGGCGATCAGACCGCGGCGCGCCAAATGATCCAGCAGGGCGCCGCCGTCGTGTTGGTAGCGCACCGACCGCGTCAGCACGGCGGGTGGGGGAAGCGTCATGGGGTGCCTTCCTGTTCGTGCCACCGGCAGAACCCGCCCCGAATGCGAAGAGCCCGCCTGGTGGCGAGCTCTTATGATCCGGCGCCGGCTATGCGGCGTGAGTGGCTCGCCCATTGGGGAGCCACCACCACTGGCGGGTACGGAACGCGGTCATGGGGGAACAGTAGAACGGGAGCCCGGCAGTGCCAAATCGGTGACGAGAATTTGAGACGGACGGCTCTAGAGCGTCAGGTGCTCACGCACCTCGTCCATGTCCTTGTCGCCCCGGCCGGACAGGTTCACCAGCAGCAGCGGTGCGGGCTCGCCGGGCGTCCGCTCGGCGTGCTCGCGGGCGAGCTTGAGCGCCTGGGCGACGCGTGCGCCGACTCCATGGCCGGATGATGCCCTCGTGCCGACTCAACAGGCGGAAGGCCTCCAGCGCCTCGGCGTCGGTGACGGCCACGTACTCGGCCCGCCCGGTGTCCGCCAGATAAGCGTGCTCGGGTCCCACCGACGGGTAGTCGAGCCCGGCGGAGACCGAGTGGGAGGGCAGGACGGTGCCGTCGTCATCGAGCATGACGAAGGAGCGCATGCCGTGCAGCACTCCGGTGCGGCCGGCGTTGATGGGGGCGCCGTGCTCACCGGTGGCCAGGCCTCGTCCGGCAGGCTCCACGCCGATCAGTTGCACGGAGGGGTCATCCAGGTAGGCGGCGAAGGCGCCGATCGCATTGGACCCCCCGCCGACGGCGGCGATCACGGCGTCGGGCAGAGTGCCGTAGCGCGCGAGCACCTGGCGGCGGGACTCGGCGGAGATGACCTGCTGGAAGTGCCGCACGATCGTGGGGAAGGGGTGCGGTCCGGTGGCCGACCCCATCAGGTAGAAGGTGTCCTCCAGACGGGTGCACCACTCCGCCAGGGCGGCGTCGATCGCGTCCTTCAGGCCCGCCTGCCCGGCGGCTACCGGAACCACGGTGGCGCCCATCAGCTTCATGCGCTCCACGTTCGGGCGCTGGCGCTCGACGTCGTGCGCGCCCATGTAGATGGTGCACTCCATGCCCATCAGCGCGGCCACCATGGCGGTGGCGGTGCCGTGCTGGCCGGCGCCGGTCTCCGCGATCAGGCGCCGCTTGCCCATGCGCTTGGCCAGCAGTGCCTGGCCAAGGGCGTTGTTCCCCTTGTGCGCGCCGCCATGGGCCAGGTCCTCACGCTTGAGCAGGATGCGGGCGCCGCCGGTCAGCGGCAGGTGACGGCATTCGAAGATGGGGGTCTCCCGGCCCAGGTAGGTGGCGCGCAGATCCTCCAGCTCCGCCTCGAAGGCGGGGTCGGCTACGGCCTCGGCGTACGCGGCCTCGAGCTCGTCAAGGGCGGGCAGCAGCTCGGCGGGGACCTCCTGGCCGCCGAAGCGCCCGAAGTAGGCGGGCAGGAGCGTCTCGCGCGGCACGTCCGCACCGGGCGGGGGAGGCGTGTAGCCCGGGGCGTCGGGTCCGAGCGGCCCGGTGGGCACGCGGTTGGCGGTGGGGGCCGCCCCGGGCAGGACGGTGTCTGATTCGGCGGGGGTGCGCATGGGTGCCTCCTTGCTGTCTCCACCGCCCGACGGCGGTCGCGTGCGTGAGGGTAGGGGCGTTCCCGTCGGCGGGCAAAAGCTGGCCCGGGTGTCTCAAATCGCGGGACCGTGGCGGCGTGTTCGGGAGCGCCGCGGTCTCGGTGCAGGTTATGCGTCGCGGTTGACAGATCACGCCCGCGCCTCCGTCAGGGTGATCTGCATCTCATATGATGGTGGATGTCCCTGTGAAACCCTGCAAGGAGAGATCGATGAAGATCACATACGGAAGGGGTCTGACCGTGGCAACCGTCGCGGCAGCCCTGGCCCTGACGGGATGCGCCTCCGGCGGATCCACCGCCGATGCGACCGCATCCCCCGGATTGGACAACAACGGCAACACCTACATCACGCAAGAACTGGACGACGGACAGACCCACTTCACCCGGGTCGTCAACCCCAACGGCGGCCAGGTGCTCAGCTACTCGGCCGACGGCGGCATGTCCATCATCGAGCAGACCGACGGCGAGTACACCTACGCCTTCAAGGACCTAGATGGTGACGGCGAACTCGACCCGGCCGAGGACTGGCGCCTGGAGGGCAGCGAGCGCGCCGCCGACTACGCCACCGGCCTGTCCAAGGAGCAGATGGCGGGCTGATGCTCTTCTCCTCCCACGAGCGCGCCCCCGAGGAGGGGCTTACGGCCGAGCAGCAGGAGTACCTGTCCGAGTCCTACCTGCGGGCCGTGCTCAACGCGGGCAGCTCGGACGTGACCGCCAACGTGCAGTGGGTCAACCAGATGCAGGCCTATGTGGAGACCCTGGGCTCCGCCGACACCCCCTATATCCCCGTCAACTTCTCCTCCGACCCGCGCTCGGACGCCTCCGGAGACGGCTCCTTCACCGAGGTCGGCGAGATTTCCAGCTGGCCCAGCTCGCTGGGGCTGGCCGCCACCTTCGACCCCGACACGGTGCTCCAGTTCGGGCAGATGGCCTCCCAGGAGTACAAGAGCCTCGGCATCGGCACCGCCTTGTCTCCACAGATCGACCTGGCCACCGAGCCCCGGTGGCTGCGCGTGTCCGGCACCTTCGGTGAGGACGCCGAAATGGCCGGGGCCATGGCAGCCAACTACGTCGCCGGCTTCCAGGGCACCTACGCCGATGACGGCGACGCCACCTGGGGCACCGACTCGGTGGCCACCATGATCAAGCACTGGCCCGGCGACGGCGCCGGGGAGGGCGGGCGCGAGTCCCACACCAACGCCGGCAAGTACGAAGTCATGGTGGGCGACAACTCCGCCGAGCACTGGTCCGTGTTCCAGCAGGCCCTGGACTCCGCGGCCGTGATGACCTCCTACTCCATCACCCTCGGCGCCGACGGCGAGCCGGAGTACGCCCAGCGGATGGGCTCCTCCTACGACGACGGCAAGCTCACCGCGCTGCGCGAGGACAACTCCTACGAGGGCGTGGTCGTCACCGACTGGGGCGTCACCCGCGCCACTACCGACCCTGACGAGCCGGTCATCGCTACCGCCTGGGGAGCGGAGGACTTGAGCGTCGAGGAGCGGCACTTCGAGATCATCAAGAACGGCACCGACATGTTCGGCGGCAACAACGATGCCGCACCCGTCCTGGCTGCCTACGACCTGTGGCAGGAGGCGTACGAGGCCGGGGAGCTGGAGGTGGATGCTCGCACCCGCTGGCAGCAGTCAGCCTCCCGCATCCTGACCATGTCCTTCAACATAGGCGCCTTCGACAATCCCTTCCTGGACCTGGCTGCCTCCCAGGCGCAGGTGGGTTCGCAGGACAAGGTGGCCGCCGGCCAGGAGGCGCAGCTGAACTCCATTGTTACCCTCAAGAATGACGGGGCCATCACTCTGGACCCGGAGGGGGACTGGTCGGACAAGACGGTCTACATCCCGCAGACCTACGACACCGGCTTCAACGGCGCCTTCAGCGAGGCCGAGTACACCGAGGGGCCCTCGATCGACGTCGAGGCCGCAGGCAAGTACTTCGGCAAGGTCGTCACCGACGAGGTCGAGTATGACTCCGAGGGCCGCGTCACCGGCTACACCGCCCCCGACCTCAGCGACGTGGACCTGGTGCTGGTGGGGATGCGCTCGCCGATCAACGGCACCAGCTTTTCCAAGGCGGGTTGGGACGAGGAGGCGGGCACCTGGTACCCGCTGTCCCTCCAGTACGGCACCTACACGGCGGACGGCGATAACGTCCGGCGCACCTCGGTCTCCGGGGACCTGCTCGACGACGGCAGCCGGGAGAACCGCTCCTACTACGGCGCCAGCTCCGCGATCTCCAACGGCGCCGACCTGGACGCCTTCAACCGTGCCGCCGACGCGGTAGAGGCCTCGGGCAGGGACATACCCGTCGTCGTCGCGCTCAAGGCGACGAACCCGGTGATTCACACGGAGTTCGAGGCGCGTGCTGACGCCATCGTCGTCGGCTTCGGCGTCGCCGATGAGGCGCTTATCCGGGTCGCGCTCGGGCTGCACGAGTCCAACGGGCGCCTGCCCATCCAGTTCCCCGCGGACATGGACACCGTGGAGGCCAACCAGGAGGACGTACCGAAGGATCTGACTCCTTACACGGACTCAATCGGCAACACCTACGACTACGGCTTCGGCCTGCACCTGGACGGCTCGGTGATCAAGGACTGACCGAGCAACCCGACCGGACGGTGCGCGGGGCGCGGACAGTGGGCTGTCCGCGCCCCGCGCCGGGGGCCGGGAGCTAGCTCCAGAAGATGGTGCTGACCGCCCCGGTCCATGCCTCATACTCCGGGCCGGTCCAGCCGGTTCCCTCCGGTGCGGTGGGGTCGCGGCGGAAGGCTCCCGGATTGGCGGCCGGTCCCTGGAGCAGGACCTGACGCAAGGGCTTGGCGCATTGGAAGTTGAGCGCGGACTGCACCCGGTTCAGGCCCCGGTTGAGTTCCCGCGGATCCTCCGGATGCTTGCCCGGAAAGCGCCCCTCCGCGGTGGCCCGCAGCAGGTAGAGGGCCAGGTTGGGTGCGGAGAACCAGTTCATGTTGAGCCGCAGTTTCCGCCCGCGCTGATCTTGCACGACGGACGAGTACTGACCTGTGGTCGAGAACGAGGCGATCTCCTGGTGGGGTATCTGTATGGCGCGGCCGCGCCAGTCGGTGCCAGCGATCAGCGTAGGAGCATCGATGAGGCTGCAGTTGCGGTAGGCGGCCAGGGAGTAACAGCCGTAACCGACGCTAAGGAGCGCCAACGCGGCGAAGATCCCGGCAGTCTGCAGACCATACACGACGGGCAGGGCGAGGATAACGAGGAACAACGCGCCACCGCCGAACAGGATGACCAGGCCGATATTGACCGCCACGCTGGGGCGCTGGATGGGGTACTCATAGGTGGTGGTCCCCGCCCCGGGCACGGGTTCGGTGATGCGGGCCTTGTCCGGGCGAGCGCCGCCGTGCAGCAGGGGCAGCGTCAACACCACCATGATGATGGTGAGAGCGTAGGTGGCAATCATGATGAGTATGCGTGCGGTGTCCATGGATCCTCCGGGGCAGTTCCGTAATCTCGGGCCGTGGCTTAGACAGGTTATGCGCCCGAACCGACAGATCGAGCGCTTGAGACAACATCACGCGCTGACATCGGTTCGAATTAGACCGCATGTTAATCACAGACAGGTCGCGGCTCCGAGCCGCCCATGCGTCATGGGTTGATCGGAGCCAGGCCCGTCCGTGAGCATCCCCATCCCCTTGCATTCCCATGCGAGGACCACAGAGAGGTGTCCCGACAGTGCTGGCAATCAACTGGAACGACGTCTGGAACGTGGTGGTGAGCCTGCGGCCGCAGCTGATCGCCATCGGCGTGGCGCTGCTGGCGGCGCTCGTCATCACCATTGCCGTACGCAGGCTCAACAAACCGACCCGCAAGCTCGTGCGCTCCACCACCTGGATCGCCGCGGTGGTCGTGGTGGCAGTGGCCGTCACCGGAATGATGTATGGCGGCCTGAAAACCGTTCTGGACCTGTCCTCCGGCTCCGGTACCCTGACCGACGAGACCAAGGCAACCGTTGAGGAGCTCGGCAATACGATCTCCGATGAGGGCATGGTCCTGCTCAAGAACGAGAACGCCACCCTGCCGCTCGAGGACGGATCGGCGATCAACGTGCTCGGCTGGGCCTCCACCAACCCGGTCTACGGTGGCACCGGTTCCGGCTCGCTGAACGCGGACAACCCCACCACCTCCCTGCTGGACGGCCTACACAATGCCGGCTTCACCACTAATGACGACCTGACTGCGATGTACACGGAGTATCGCGCCGACCGTCCCGAGATCGGCATGCACGCCGCCGACTGGACACTCCCTGAACCGACCGCGGAGGCCTACACCGACACCATCACCTCCTCCATCGAGTCCTTCTCCGACACCTCTGTTGTGGTCATCGCCCGCTCCGGCGGTGAGGGCTTCGACCTGCCGCAGGACGTCAACGCCGAGGTAGCTGCCAACGACGCCTTCTCCTACACGGACAACTCCACCTCCCAGCCCGATTTCGAGGACGGCCAGGGCTACTTGGAGCTGACCAACCCGGAGAAGGACCTCATCGAACTGGCCAAGTCCACTTCTGAGAATGTTGTAGTCGTCATCAACGCCGCCAATGCCATGCAGCTCGGTGAGCTTGCCGACGATCTCGACGTCGATGCCATCGTGTGGGCTCTGCCCGCCGGGCAGGTCGGCTTCAACGCGCTCGGCCGCATCCTCGACGGCGAGGTGAACCCGTCTGCAAAGACGCCCGACACCTTCCTGTACGACATCAAGTCCTCGCCGGCCGCCAACAACTTCGGCGGTTTCAACTACACCAATATGGACGAGTACGCCCAGACCTCCAAGTTCACCGGCACCACCACGGTCCCCGGCTTCGTCAACTACGTCGAGGGCATTTACGTCGGCTATCGCTGGTACGAGACTGCCGCCGTGGAGGGCGTCATTGACTACGACGAACAGGTCGTTTACCCCTTCGGCTACGGCCTGAGCTACACCACCTTCACCCAGGAGATGGGCGAGGTTACCTACGCCGACGATGGCACGATCTCCTTCGACGTCACCGTCACCAACACCGGTGACGTGGCAGGCAAGGACGTCGTCGAGGCCTACTACACCGCGCCCTACACCAACGGCGGCATCGAGAAGTCTGCCGTGAACCTAGCCGCCTACGGCAAGACCACGCTGCTTGAGCCGGGCGCCTCGGAGACGCTCACCCTCACCTTCGACGAGGATGACATGGCCTCTTACGACGCCGACTCGGCCAAGGCCTATGTCCTCGAGGCCGGTGACTACGAGATCTCCCTGCGCTCGGACTCTCACACCGTCATCGACTCCCAGACGATCACCGTTGATGAGACCATCACCTACGACTCCGACGACAACACGCACAACGGTGACGCCGTAGCCGCCACGAACCAGTTCGATGCCGCCGCCGGAGACGTCACCTACCTGTCGCGCGCCGACGCCTTCGCCAACTATGACGAGGCCACCGCCGCCCCCGCCTCCTACGAGCTGAGCGAGGACTACAAGGACACCTTCATCAACACCTCCAACTACGACGCTGCCGCCGAGGACGCCGCGGAGAACCCCGACGCCGAGATGCCCGTCACCGGCGCTGACAACGGCCTGGTCCTGGGCGACATGTACGGCCTGGACTACGACGATGAGAAGTGGGACCAACTGCTTGACCAGCTGTCCGTCGCCGACATGAACAACCTGATCGCCAACGGCGGTTACGGCTCGGTGGCCGTCGACTCCGTCGGCAAGGTGCGTGTGTCCGATGTGGACGGCCCCGCCTCACTGAACAACAACTTCACCGGTGTCGGCTCCATCGGCCTACCGGTCGCCGTCTCCGTGGCCGCCACCTGGAACCAGGAGCTGGCGCACGACTTCGGCACCGCCATCGGCACCATGGCGCACGACATGGACGTCGCCGGCTGGTACGCCCCGGCGACCAACACCCACCGCTACGCCTACGCCGGCCGTAACTTCGAGTACTTCTCCGAGGACCCGGTCCTGGCCGGCACCCAGAATGCCCAGGAGATTCAGGGGGCCAAGGAACTGGGGGTGTACGCCTTCATCAAGCACTTCGCCCTCAACGACCAGGAGACCAACCGCACCAACATGCTGGCCACCTGGTCAAACGAGCAGGCGATTCGCGAAATCTACCTCAAGCCCTTCGAGATCGGGATCAAGGACGGCGGTGCCGGTGCGGTCATGACCGCCTTCAACTACATCGGCACCACCTACGCCGGCGCCCACTCCGGCCTGCAGGAGAGCGTCCTGCGCGATGAGTGGGGCTTCCGGGGCATGACGCTGACGGACTACTTCGGTGGCTACGGCTACCAGAACGCCGACCAGCTTGTCCGCAACGGTGGCGACATGATGCTTGCGACCACGGACATCACGGTCAACTACGTCCAGACCACCGACTCCGCGGCCGCCGTCCAGGCGATGCGGGAGTCCGCGCACAACATCCTGTACACGGTGGCCAACTCGTGGATCTACGAGGATGGCCAGCCGGAGGTGCAGCGGGCCTCCTGGGAGTACCTGACCTGGGGTGTGCTGGCGGCTCTCGGCATCGGCCTGATCGCCCTTGAGACGCTGGCCATCCGCCGCTACCGCAAGCGTCGGGCCGAGGCCACGGTCGCCGTCGAGAGTTCCGAGAAGTAGCGATCGATACCCCGGTGGGTGGGGGCGAGGACGCTGTCCTCGCCCCCACCCACCGGCGACCTGCCCGAACCCGCGCGCACAACTCCCCGCCATCCTAACTACCCGTCAAGGTAAGGAGCATGCCGTGACTACCACCGCCTCGGATCTCACCCTCTTGGAGGCCGCCGCCCTGCTTTCGGGGTCCTCGGAGTGGGACTCGCGCGCCCTGCCCGCACGGGAACTACCCTCCTTCGTCCTCTCCGACGGCCCGCACGGAGTGCGCCGGCAACTCGGCAGCGGCGACCACCTCGGCATCGCCGCCTCGGAGCCCGCCACCTGTTTCCCGACGGCGGCCACGGTCGCCAACTCATGGGACCCGGAGCTGGCCGAGCAGATGGGCGCGGCGCTGGGCCAGGAGGCACTCGCCCTCGGAGTCGACGTGCTGCTGGGGCCGGGAATGAACATCAAGCGCTCCCCGCTGTGTGGACGCAACTTCGAGTACTACTCCGAGGACCCGATCCTCACCGGTCGTATGGCCGCCGGACTCGTCCGGGGCATCCAGTCCCAGGGGTGGCCGCCACCCCTAAGCACTTCGCGGTCAACGGCCAGGAGCTGCGCCGCATGGCCTCCGACTCCGTGGTGGACGAGGCCACCATGCGGGAGATCTACCTGACCGCCTTCGAGATCGTCGTGCGCGAGGCAGCCCCTCGCGCCCTGATGAGCTCCTACAACCGGGTCAACGGCACCTACGCCAACGAGAGTCGCCACCTGCTCACCGAGATCCTGCGCCAGGAGTGGGGCTTCACCGGCCTGGTCGTCTCCGACTGGGGCGGTTCCAACGACGCCGCCGCGGCCGCCGCGGCCGGGTCCTCCCTGGAGATGCCCGCGCCCGGTCTGCACTCCGCCCGCGAAGTCGTAGCCGCCGTCGAGGCGGGCCGCATCAGCCGTGAGGCCGTCTATGCCCGTGCGGCAGAGGTCATTGCCATGGCCTCCTCCGCACCCTCGGCCCGCACCGCTGCGGCCGACCGTCCCCGGATCGAGGTCGAGGCCCATCACGCCCTGGCCCGACGGGTCGCCGAGGAGTCCATGGTGCTGCTGCGCAACCAGGACGGCGTCCTGCCGCTGGCCCCCGGCACGCGCGTCGCCGTCGTCGGTGACATGGCTAAGACACCCCGCTACCAGGCTCCGGCTCCTCCCAGATCAACCCGACCCGGCTGGAGAACCTCCTGGACGAGCTCGCCGCCGCCGAGCTGGAACTGGTCGGCTACGCCCAGGGATACGACCGGCAGGGCGCCCCCGACCAGGCCCTACTCGACGAGGCGGTCGCCCTGGCCGCACGGGCCGACGTCGTCCTGGCCTGCATCGGGCTGGACGAGCTGTCCGAATCCGAGGGCCTGGACCGCTCCCACATGCGCCTGCCACAGGTCCAGACGCGGCTGCTGGAGGCCCTGTACCGGACCAACCCGAACATCGTCGCCGTCGTGTCGGCCGGCTCCGCAGTGGAGACCGCCTGGGAGGAACACACCCGGGCCGTGGTACACACCAGCCTGTCTGGGCAGGCCGGCGCCAGCGCCGCACTGCGGGTGCTCACCGGAGCGGTCAACCCCTCCGGCCGGCTGGCCGAGACCTACCCCGTCCGCTACGAGGACAACCCCACCTCCGCCTGGTTCCCGGCCACCGGGGAACTCGCCCTGTACCAGGACGGCCCCTACGTCGGCTACCGCTACTACAGCACCACCGGCACACCGGTGGCCCACCCCTTCGGGTTTGGCCTGTCCTACTCCCACTTCGAATATGCCGGGCTGAGCGTGGACGAGGGCGGCGCGCACCTGACGGTCACCAACACCTCCGCCGTGGACGGTACCGAGGTGGTGCAGCTGTACGTCACCGCCCCCGCGGGCGTGTGGGGACCGACCCGGGAGCTGAAGGCTTCGCCAAGGTGCCCGTGGCGGCGGGGGAGACGGTGACGGTGACTATCCCCTTCGACGACTACACCTTCCGCCGCTACTCGGTGAATGAGGGACGCTGGGTGCGCCCGGCGGGCACCTGGACGGTGCGAGTGGGCCGGAACGTGGAGGACCTGCCGCTCGAGACCACCTGGGAGGTGGACGGCGACCCGATCGCCCCGGCCGACCCGGCCCTGGGCCACTACTTGAACGGCACCGTCACCGAGACGACCGATGCCGAGTTCGCCGCCCTGCTGGGACGCCCGGTGCCACAGGCGGATACGTCCGGACGGATCGGCCCCAACAGCCCGGTCTCCGACCTGGCCCACGGCCGCAGTCGCATCGGCCGGATGGCGGTCAAAGTGCTGGAGCGGCGCAAGGCCAAGGCCGAGGCCTCCGGTAAGCCCGATCTGAACATCCTGTTCATGCTCAACATGCCGCTGCGCGCCATGGGCAAGATGACCGGCGGCCTGGTATCGGCCGAGATGGTCGACGGCATCGTCGACTTCGTGGGCGGCCACGGCCTGCGCGGGGCGCGCACCGTCGTAGGCGGCTTCTTCCGCAACCGCAGGCAGGACAAGACCACCCAGCGGCAGCTCGATTCCCCTCGCTGAATCCGCCTTCGAATCCGCGCCCCAAGGCCTGTGGCCCATCCATCCAGTTCCCCCGATAAGAGAGACCGAGACCTCTAATGAAAACGATCGCCGCCTGGTGGCGCCGCTTCGAGGAGCGCCACGAGACCATCGCCCAGTTCATCGTCTTCTTCATCCTGTCCAACGGCGTCACGGTGCTGCAGCTCATCCTGATGCCGGTATTCCGGTGGATCTTCGGATTCACCTCGTTGCAGGGCACCACCTTCCAGTTCCTGCCGGTCGGCTCCTCCGGCGGCAGTCCCGTCTACCTGTTCGACTACGTGGCCGGCCCCATCCAGGCCGACGGCTCCGGCGGCGGCCTGGCCTACTTCCTGGCCGTGGAGATTACGTTGCTGATCGCCCAGGTCATCAACTTCTTCGCGCAGCGCTCCATCACCTTCAAGTCGAACTCCTCGATCTGGAAGGCTGCGTTCTGGTACGCCGTCGCCTACGTGGTCATCACCATCGTCGCCGCCGCGCTGCAGGTGCTGTACAAGGAGCCCATCTACTCCTGGTGCAAGAGCGCGCTGGGTGCTTCCACCGGCGAGACCGTTGCGGACGTGGTCACCATGATCATCAACGCGGCCATCTCCTTCTGGGTGTTCTTCCCCATTTTCAAGGTCATCTTCAAGCGCGTGCCCGAGGATGCGGATGCGCAGCCGGAGGGGGCCGAGGCAACGTCGGCACGCTGAGCCGGGCCACGGTCCGGTAGTGTCATACACGTTAAACACCAGGAGGGCCCGGGTACGGGTCGGGCACCTGCCCGGCAACCGCGATACCTTGGCCGACTCCGTAGATCAAGGAGACCCGCGCGGTGCCCGCCAGCCCCCTTTTGACGGTCGTTGTCCCCGCCTATAACGCCGAGGACTGTCTGGGCCGTTGCCTGTCCAGTCTCGTGGCCGCCGACGACGGGGGCGGTGCCCTGGAGATCATTGTCGTCGACGACGGCGCCACGGACGGCACCGGTCCCCTCGCCGACGCCTACGCCCAGGCGCACACGGCCATCGAGGTCATCCACCAGGCCAACAAGGGCCACGGCGGTGCCATCAATACCGGCGTCGCCGCGGCACATGGCACCTGGCTGAAGGTGTGTGACGCCGACGACGCCATCGACCCTGGAGCTCTGCGCGCCCTACTGGCCGCCCTGCGCTCTTGGCGGCAGGAGGGCACCGAGCCGGACCTGGTAGTAACCAACTTCGTGTACGTCCGCGAGGGCACACCCTCCTGGTACCGCCTGAGCCACGGCCCCGCCCGCCGGGGCCCCCGTGGAATCCGACCCGGCCGCCACGTGGTGCGCTTCCGGGGACTGCTCCCGGTCGGGCGCATCGGCAACTGGAATGACGTCGGACGCTTCCGCCCCGACCAGTACCTGATGATGCACTCCCTCGCCTACCGGCGGGAGGTGCTGGAGCATTCCGGGCTGCGACTGCCCGAGCACTGCTTCTACGTGGACAACCTGTTCGCCTTCGAGCCGCTGCGGCAGGTGAGAACGCTGATCTACCTGGACCTCGACCTGTACTACTACACGGTGGGTCGGGCAGGGCAGTCAGTCGCCGACGACGTGATCGTGGCACGCCTGGATCAGCACGACCGGGTCAATGCGCTCATGCTGGAGGCGATGCCCCGCGCGGGCGAGGTCCCGGAGGCCCTCCTGCGCTACCTGGTGCACATCTACACCATGAGCGCGGTGGTCATCACCACCATGGCGCTGCGCTCGCGCACGCCGCGCAACCTGGCCATCAAGCAGCAGCTGTGGGAGCGCCTGGACACCACCCGGCCGGATATAGCGCGGCGGGTGCGGGCTTCAGCAATGGGACGGCTGATGACGCTACCCGGACGCCCCGGCAACTGGGTGCCGGTGGCCGGCTATCAGGTGGCCCGCCGGGTGCTCGCCCTGAACTGAGGTTGTTACATCCGGTGACTGGTATCCGGTCACTGATACCTGGGACGTGTGATGGGCGAACGTCTGCGACTGGGCACGTCACTGATGCCGGTCCCGATGCGCTACAAGTGCCGGTCTCGGTGGGGAGAATCGGCGGGCAGTGGCAGGAGTACGCGCAGCAGGAAGGTGCCCTGAGAACTCTCTCCGGCGGTGACCTGGCCGCCGTAGGTCTGCGCCGCGGCCCGGATGGCGTTCAGACCCGATCCGCGTGACCCCGCACCCGTTCCGGCGGCGGAACGACGCTTACGGGCGGCCGTCTCGACCGCCGCTACCGCTGCCGGATTCTCCACCTCCAGCAGGACGAAGCCACGGTGGGTGCGCACGTCCAGACGAATCCAGCGGTCACCGGTGTCATCGATGCGAGCGACGGCTTCGAGGGCGTGGTCCAGGGCGGTGCCGACCAGCGTGGCCAGATCCGCGGCAGTCATGAAGGTGAGCGCGGCGCCGTCGGCGATCGTGGTCATGGTGACATCGGCCTCCAGACAGGCCTGCTCCCGGTCGGTGAGGATGACGTCGAGCACGGGGCTGCCGGTGCGCACGAATACTTCGTAAGGGCGCACGGACGCCTCCAATTCGCCGAGCCGATCCAGTCGCACCGTGGGATCCGGCTCGGCGCGCACCGACGCGATCATGTGCCGCAGGTCGTGGTACTTGCGGTTGACGATGTCAATCGCCCGCTTGGAGGTCAGGTACTGCTCGTACTGCGAGCGCAGCAGCGCCTCAGAGGTGGCCAGCTCGACGCTTGCACGGTTCTGCAGGTCGACCTCCCGCTGGGCGTACAGGATGATGAAGCCGCACAGGTCCACCAGTGTGCGGATGTAGAAGACCTCTGACCCCAGCCGTCCGGAGAAGGGCGTGGCCGTGCTCAGGAAGCTGAGGTTGGACATGGCGAAGGTAATGGCGGCGATTGCGGCCGCCCCGGCCACGGTGGCGACGGTTGGCACCACGTCGGTGCGGAACCGGGGACGCTCCAGCAGGTAGACCACACCCAGGGCGACGCCGTCAACGGCGATGGTCAATGGCGCGGCCCAGACCGTGCCGGCGCGGTCGTGGAGGATGAACAGCTCCAACTGCCACTCCAGGGACGCCACCAACTCGGCGGCCACGAAGGCCCGCACCACCAGGTAGGTGGATCTCCGCAGCGACCCATTCAGAGCCAGATGCAGCACCCCCCACATGGCGGTCACCGCCCCCAGCATGCCCAACAGCCACAATGAGATCGGCAGGCGCTCAGCAAGCGCCTGGTAGACGCCCAACGCCGGCAGGGCCGCAGCCATCACCACCACGCCGCGGCGTCGAGAGTCCTGCGGCCTCCAGGTGGCCAGCACATACAGCAGGCATGCGCCCCACTCGGCCAATGCTGTCCACAGCCGGGGGATGTCCGGCAGCGCATCCTGGATCACGTGAGCGTTCCGGAAACGTGCTCGGTCAGGGCGCGCATGAACTCTTTCTTACGGGGCCGGGAGATGCGCAGCGTCTGGCCGGTACTCATCACGGACTCCTGCTCCCGTACCCCTACCACGTGCCGCAGGTTGACGATGTAGCAGGAATTGGACCGGAAGAACCCGTGCGGCACCAGCTGCGGCTCCATCTGCTTGAGCGAACCGGTCATAGTGATGGTGCCGTCAGTCAGGTGCACCTGAAGGCGGTGACCGGAGGACTCCAGGTAAACGATGTCGCGTACGGGAACGCGCCTCAGCCCCTGTCCGTCCTTCAGCACCACGTCGGCGGTCTCCCGTCGCTCCAGCACATCCACGGCGCGGCTCAGCTCACGTGCCAGGGAGGCGTAGGGGAAGGGCTTGACCAGGTAGCCGAGGGCGAAGACCTCGTAGCCGTTGATCGCGTACTGCTGGGCAACGGTGATGAAGATGATGACGACATCCGGGTCGGTGCGACGTACCGCCCGGGCGAGGGCAAGACCGTCTGTGCTCTTCATGCGGATGTCCAGCAGGAGGATGTCGTAGACGGGGCGGAAGCCGTTCAGGAGGGCCTGGCCGTCCTCAAAAGTGGAGACCTGCAGCTCCAGGCCCCGCTCGTGGCCGAAGCGTGCGAGATAGTCGGAAAGGACGCGGCGGTGGCGGGCGTCGTCTTCAACGACGCCAATGCGGAGTGTGGAGTGGATGCTCGTATTCACTTTCATCGGCGGCTGCGGCTGCGGGTTACGGTGCATGGGCGCTGATACCGACGGCACAGGGGTGCGCGACGGTCAGAGAGACATCAGAATCGAGCGTTCTCATGAGCACCGAAAGTAACGGTTACAACCATGCTAGTGTACCGGCGCCGTAGGCGGGCTGCGGTCCTGGAGGCGTTCACGATCGGTGGCCGATCGGCGAGGCGATCCTGCCGAACGACGACGGAGGGCGTAAACGATGCGAGCGGATCTAGTGGTGGTCGGTTCGGGGCTCTTCGGCGCCACGATCGCTCAGCGCGCCGCTGAGGAACTGGGCGTGCACGTGGTCGTGGTCGAGCGCCGCGATCATGCGGGCGGCAACGCCTACTCCTACCGGGACCCGGACACCGGCATCGAGGTGCATCGCTATGGGTCACATATCTTCCACACCTCCAATGAGCAGGTGTGGGCTTACGCTAACCGGTTCACCGCCTTCAACGGTTACCGCCACCACGTCTACGCCAATCATGCCGGTGAGGTCTACCCGCTGCCCATCAACCTGGGCACCATCAACCAGTTCTTCCGCACCGCCCTTGGCCCGGAGGCGGCCCGGGGGCTGATTGCCGAGCACGCTGCCGAGATCACCGGAGAACCCGCCAACCTAGAACAGAAGGCCATCAGCCTGATCGGTCGTCCCCTGTACGAGGCCTTCATCCGCGGTTACACCGCCAAGCAATGGCAGACCGACCCCACCGAGCTGGACGCCGCCATCATCACCCGTCTGCCGGTGCGCCTGAGCTACAACAACCGCTACTTCTCCGACCGTTACGAGGGTATCCCCACCAGCGGCTATGGGGCGTGGATCGAGCGGATGCTCGACCACCCGCGCATCGAGCTGCGGCTGGGGGAGGACTTCCTGGCGGACGACGGTCCGCTGCGCCGTGACGCCTGTGTGGGGCGGGCGCCGGTGGTCTACACCGGCGCCGTGGACCGGTTCTTCGACTACCGCTGCGGCGCGCTGACCTGGCGCACTCTCGACTTCGAGACACTCGTCCTGCCCACCGGCGACCATCAGGGCACCGCTGTCATCAACTACCCCGACGCCGACGTTCCCTACACGCGGGTGCACGAGTTTCACCACTACCACCCCGAGCGTTCCCATTCCGACGACGCCACCGTGATTATGCGGGAGTACTCGCGTATGGCCACCGCCGACGACGAGCCCTACTACCCGGTGGGTACGCCGACGGACCGCGAGCGGCTGGCCCGCTACCGGCAGTTGACGGCCGAGTTGGAAGCGCAGCGGGTCGCCTTCGGCGGGCGCCTGGGCTCCTACCGGTACCTGGACATGGACCGCACCATCGCCGCCGCCCTGGAGTGCTTCGAGCAGGTGGTGCGGCCGTGGTTCCGTCAGTGAGGAGCAAGACAGTGGGCTGTCCCGTCCGGGCGGTGCGCTCATTGTGATCACGCTCTTGACGCGGGCAGGTCACAGTGGTTGTCTTGCGTCCGGTTCACTTATGGGTGTTCTGCGGGCGGCCTAATTCCTTGAAGCTCTGGAGGTTTTCGTGGCGGATGCGGATATCCATATCGTCGGCGGTGATCTGGAGATGCTGGCCTCCTCCCTGGAGGAGCTTCGTGACGCGGTCGGCGCCCTGGACACCTCTGGTCCCTTCGAGAGCATCGGCGCGGCCATGCCGGGCTCGCTGAGTTCGGGGAGTGCCGGAACCGCCGCGGCCAGGCTGGAGAGCCGCAGGACGTCCCTGGGAAGCCGCTACGGGAATGTGGGTGAGGGCGTCCGGGACCTGGCGTCCGCCCACCGGTGCAATGACGAGTTCGTGGCCCAGGGGGCCGCAGCACTGGGGGCTGCTGTGCCATCGGCCTCAGCGAACCAGTGGGCGCGCGCCAGGGGGCTGATGTGAGATGACGACGTGGAGTGAGGTCCTGACCTGGGCCCCTGAGCCGCTGGCCGACGCCTCGGATGGGCTGAGGAGACTGCATACCTCCATGGCGGAGATGGGGGATGATGCGCAAGCCGCGAGCTCGCGGGTGATCTCGCGGGCCCCCAGCGTGGAGGCCGCGCTTGGTGCGCTGCACCGGTGCACAGCCGCTCACTCCGAGATGACCGAGCGGATCGGAGTCCTCACGCGTGCCACCGCCGACGCCTGCGAGGGTGTGACCCAGGTACGGCGCAGGGTACTGGCCTGCCAGGACTTCGCTGCTGAGCACCCCTACCTGACGCTGGGCGCTGACGGCTCGGTTTCGGTGTCCCTGGCCGAGGCGGCTGACAGCGGTGCAGAGAAGGCCACCGGAAGCGCCGTGGCAGCGGCGGTAGGCCCGGTGAGGATGGTCGCCGTGGGCCTGGGCGGGGCCATGGTGGAGGCCGCCCGGGCCCAGGCCCACGCCGTCGAGCTGGAGGAGATGGTCTCCTCTACTCTGACCTTGGCCACTCAGGTCGATGAGGACTATGCCACCGTCCTGGCTGGCTCGAGCTATGACAGCCCGGACCAGGCCCGGTCGGGACGGCAGTGGACTGATCCTCGGGACAAAGAGGACAGTCGCAGGAAGACGGATGACAGCGATAGGAAAACGGAGAGCAACCGCAGGAGTGGGAATAATGATCCCGAGACGCAGGGCAAGACAGAGCTCGGCGACCCGGTACCTGGAGAACATGCTGAAATGCCGGGGGTGACCCCCTGGGTCTATCCGGGGGATACCGCCAAGGAGGGGTCCGGGCAATACGGGAGTCGGCCAGCGGATCCGTTTGATCATCTTGTCCACGATGCGGCCATGATCGGCGCGGTTGCCAAGGCCTCGGACTGGCCGGACGCGTCAAGAAACCTGCTGCACTACCTGGGGAACAGCGGGGAACCGCAGGAACTGGACGCCGACCGTATGCTGGAAGATGTTGACGGGTTGAATACAAAAACGCAGCAAGCCGTTGAAGCTATGGCGGAGGCGGCGCGTAATGATGCTGAGGTCTCGGGCGTGACCGGGCCGGTCACCTACCCCTTCACCACTGAGTGGGAGGGGTACTACATCAGAGCGGAGGAGGATCAGAACTGGTTCTATGCCACGGGTGGCTGTAACTACGCGACGGATGGGACTGTCACGGTCTACCCACCCACGGCCGACAATCCGGAGTGGACCTATTCCTATGACTACCGTGTTCACGTGGCGGACCGGTACAACTGGGACGGGGACAAGTCGACGCAGATCGGTCCTTTCAACGTTAAAGATAGCCAGCTCCAGGAACTGCATCGCGCTGGTTTGGCTCAGGAGTATGACATGTCGGGTGGTTTTTCGGTGTTGCATGGGAGCGGGTCGTGAGGGTTAGGCGGCCGGTTGTGGGTGGTGAGGAGGTGACTGGTCGGCAGTTGCTTGTTGTGGTTGCCGTGTTGGTGGGGATTGGGGCGTTTTGGGTGCTTTTTGCGGTGGGGTACTTGTTTCTTTCTAGTGTGCAGGTTGAGAGGTCCGAGGCTAGGGCGTCTGCGTCGGCGAGTGCTGCTGGGGTGCAGGTGGGGGCTCCGTGCCCGGCGGATGTGGAGCACCTGGATGAGATCCTGGCGATCGATGGTGGTAGTTTGCCGGAGGGTGCTGAGGTGGTGTCGGTGGAGCCCGCGGTGAACTTTGCCGAGGCCTACCCGGGCGGGTGGGGGTACATCATCGAGTTCACCGCCAGCGACCAGGCCATCCGCGAATATACGGAGACTTACACCGCGGTGTCTGGCGATCTTATTGAAAAGCACTCAGAGGCGACGCATGTGTCAAAGACCGATGGGCTGGAGGACATTGACCTTAAGAACATTTCCAACCCGATGAGTACTGATTTTGGTAACGCCACGCTGGTTCTTGAGCGTCCTTTGGGGCGCGGGTGGCTGGTGATCCGTGGGGGCGGTAGGTGACAGGCTTGCCGTCGGGCATCACACCTGTGCCGACGCGGCATTCCGCCCGGCACGTGGGAGACTTGGTCCAGGTTTCTGTCCTGCGCCCAGGCCTCAGGTCCGAAGGCGCCGTAATGGAAGGCTTCTGTGTCACCGATCCCCACGTCCGAGCAGGCCGCTGCCGTCGCCCCCGCGGCCACCGAGCAGGCCCAGATCCGCAACTTCTCGATCATTGCGCACATTGACCACGGCAAGTCCACCCTGGCGGACCGGATGCTCCAGGCCACCGGCGTCGTCGCCCCACGCGACATGCGCGCCCAGTACTTGGACCGCATGGACATCGAGCGCGAGCGCGGCATCACCATCAAGTCCCAGGCCGTGCGCATGCCCTGGGCGGTCGCAGGCGCCGACGGCGTCACACGCGCCTACGCGCTGAATATGATCGACACCCCGGGGCACGTCGACTTCTCCTATGAGGTCAACCGGTCGCTGGCCGCCTGCGAGGGCGCGGTGCTGCTGGTCGACGCCGCCCAGGGCATCCAGGCGCAGACCCTCGCCAACCTGTACATGGCCATGGAGGGTGACCTGACCATCATCCGGTGCTGAACAAGATCGACCTGCCTTCGGCCGAGCCGGACCGTCACGCGGCGGAAATCGCCTCCCTCATCGGCTGCGAGCCCGAGGAGGTCCTGCGCGTGTCCGGCAAGACCGGCGCGGGCGTGCCCGAGCTGCTGGACCGGATCGTCGAGACGGTCCCCGCCCCCAGCGGTGATCCCGACGGCGCCGCCCGTGCCATGATCTTCGACTCCGTGTACGACGTCTACCGGGGTGTGGTCACCTACGTGCGCGTGGTCGACGGCGCCCTGAACCAGCGCGAGCGCATCAAGATGGTGTCCACCGGCGCCGTCCACGACCTGCTGGAGATCGGCGTCATCAGCCCCGAGCCGGTTCCGACCCGGGGGCTGCGGGCCGGCGAGTCGGCTACCTGATCACCGGCGTGAAGGACGTGCGCCAGTCGAAGGTCGGCGACACCGTCACCTCCGCCGCCGCACCGGCCACCGAGCCGCTGTCCGGCTACCAGGACCCCAAGCCCATGGTGTTCTCCGGACTGTTCCCCGTGGACGGCTCCGACTTCCCGGCGTTGCGCGACGCCCTGGACAAGCTCAAGCTCAACGACGCCGCCCTGACCTACGAACCGGAGACCTCGGTGGCGCTCGGATTCGGCTTCCGCTGCGGCTACCTGGGCCTGCTGCACCTGGAGATCATCCGCGAGCGCCTGGAGCGCGAATTCAGCCTTGACATCATCTCCACCGCCCCCTCCGTGGTCTACGAGGTCACCATGGAGGACCGCAGCGTGCACACGGTCACCAATCCCAGCGAGTTCCCCGAGGGCAAGGTCCGCGACGTCCAGGAGCCGGTGGTGCGCGCCACCATCCTGACCCCGAGTGAGTACATCGGCGCGATCATGGAGCTGTGCCAGGCCCGGCGCGGCACCATGCTCGGCATGGACTACCTGTCCGAGACGCGTGTGGAAATGCGCTACCGGCTGCCGCTGGCGGAGATCGTCTTCGACTTCTTCGACGCCCTGAAATCTCGCACCCGCGGCTACGCCTCCCTGGACTATGAGCCCGACGGCACCCAGAGCGCCGATCTGACCAAGGTGGACATTCTGCTCAACGGCGAGAAGGTGGATGCCTTCAGCGCCATCGTCCACAAGGACTCCGCCTACTCCTACGGGCAGAAGATGACCCGCAGGCTCAAGGAGCTGATTCCCCGCCAGCAGTTCGAGGTGCCCGTGCAGGCCGCGGTGGGCAGTCGCATCATTGCCCGCGAGACCATTCGCGCCCTACGCAAGGACATGCTCGCCAAGTGCTACGGCGGCGACATCACCCGTAAGCGCAAGCTGCTGGAGAAGCAGAAGGAGGGCAAGAAGCGCATGAAGCCGTCGGCCGCGTGGAGGTCCCCCAGGAGGCCTTCATCGCCGTGCTGGGCGCGGACCAGCCCACCGGAAAGTGATGCGAGCCGCAAACCCCTCGGTCGGCCGGATGGTACGCAGTAGGGTGGGCAAGCGGCGGACACGGCGGTCAGGAGCGTACAGATGAGTGAGGCAAGCGGTCACGAGCGGGCCCCGGAGCGGATAGACGGCGTTCCGGTCACCTCCGGCACGGTTCAGGCCGCTCTGACCGATGACGCTCCGGTCTGGAACTGACCTCCACCTTGGCGCGCCGCCTGGATGCCCCCACGCGGGCGCGGACGGCCGCCATGCGGACGAGCCCTCGCCCTTCCACGACGGCGACCCGGCGGGAACCGTCGGTGTCGTCTGCGCCCCGGAGCAGGTGCGCCCGGACGCCGGGGGAGGCGGGCGTATCCGCCATCCACTACGCGCAGACCGCAGCCCACGAGCCGGTCGCCTGAGCCGGCAGCGCCACGGCAGGAGCTGCCGGAGCGAATTCGAACACAACCAGGAGGAACCGGTCCAGTGCCCCAACAGCACCCTCCCCGCTCGCACGCCATTCGCGCCCGGGTGCGCTCGTACTCGCGGGCCGGGGGCCGCCTGACCGAATCACAGGTCCGCGCCCTGGAACGCTACGGGGACCGCTACGTCATTGACGTGCCGCGCGCCGACGCGATCCGCACCGTCGATCCGGCCTTCCGTCTGGACCCGGCCGCCGCTTTCGGCCATGTCGGCCAGCTGCGCCCGCTGATCGTGGAGGTGGGTTCCGGCTCGGGTGAGGCGATCCTCGCCCACGCCGCCGCCCACCCGGGGGTGGATCACCTGGCGGTGGAGGCCTGGGAGACGGCGATCGCCAAGCTGGTGGCCGGTGCCGCCAAGGCGGGCCTGCGCAACCTGCGGGTGGTGCCCGCCGACGCCGCTCAGCTGCTGGCTACCGCCCTGCCGGTGGGCTGCGCCAGCGAGGTGTGGGTGTTCTTCCCGGACCCGTGGCGCAAGCCCCGCCACCGCAAGCGCCGCCTGGTCAACTCCGCCTTCGCCGACTCCGTGGCCCGGGTGCTGCGCCCGGGCGGAGTGTGGCGGCTGGCCACCGACTGGGCGGACTACGCCTGGCAGATGCGCGATGTGCTGGAGGCCGCCTCCGCCCTGCCCGAGGGCATTGAGTCCGACTCCACCGGGCCGTATTTCCGCTACCCCGACGCCGGGGCGCAACCCGACCTGGGCGCCGACACCGCCGAGGAGGGCAGCCTCGGCAACGGCCCCGATCCCGGCTCTCCCGCAGGTGTGCGGGGCGGCTGGTCGCAACGCTATGCGGGGCGGGTGCTGACCCGCTTCGAGGACAAGGGCACCCGCGCTGGGCGCACCATCCGTGACCTGACCGCGGTGCGCACGGGGGAGATCTGGGTGCCTCCCCGGCGTGAGGCGGTGCCCTTTTGAGTCCGGCTCAGCCCGACGGGGAACCCCTGCCCGGAGCGGGCGAGTTGCCCGCACGGGTCCGGGCGACGTCGTCGGGCACCGGGGAGGAGACGCTGCGGGAGCGGCCGTTCTCGGTGTACCTGCACGTGCCCTACTGCCGGGTGCGCTGCGGCTACTGTGACTTCAACACCTACACGAACCTGGCCATGGGTGGCGGGGCGTCGGCGGGTGACTACGTGGATACGCTCGCCGACGAGCTGCGCCTGGCCCGCACCGGCATGGACCGGGCCGGCCTGGAGCAGCGGGCGGCCCGCACCGTGTTCGTCGGCGGTGGCACCCCCACCATGCTGCCCGCCGGGGACCTGGCCCGCATGCTGACCCTGGTGCGTCAGACCTGGGGGCTGGTCGACGGCGCCGAGGTGACCACGGAGGCCAACCCGGAGACCGTTGACGAACGCTACCTGGCCGCCCTGGCGCAGGCCGGCTTCACCCGGGTGTCCTTCGGCATGCAGTCGGCGGTGCCGCACGTGCTGCGCACCCTGGACCGCACCCACACCCCCGAGCGGGTGCCACAGGTGGTGGCCTGGGCGCGGGGCGTCGGATTGGCGACCAGCCTGGACCTGATCTACGGAACCCCGGGGGAGTCCCTGGAGGACTGGCGCCGCTCCCTGGAGGCGGCGGTGGAGATCGGCCCGGACCACCTGAGCGCCTACGCTTTGGTGATTGAGGAGGGCACCCGCATGTGGACGCAGGTGCGCCGCGGCGAACTGCCCCTGCCCACCGACGACGACGAGGCCGCCAAGTACGAACTGGCCGACCAGGTGCTGGGGCGAGCCGGCTACGAGTGGTACGAGATCTCCAACTGGGCGCGGCCCGGGCACGCGTGCCTGCACAACCAGGCCTACTGGCGCGACTGGGACTGGTGGGGTGCCGGCCCGGGGGCGCACAGCCACCTGGGGGACGTGCGCCTGTGGAACGTCAAGCACCCGGTGGCCTGGGCCGGGCAGGTGGCGGACGGGCGGCTGCCGTCGCGGGGCATGAGGTAGTCGATGCTGATTCGCGAGAATTGGAGCGGGTCATGCTCGGCATTCGCATGCGTGAGGGCCTGGAGTTGCGGAGCCTGACGCGGCTGGGGGAGGAGACGACGGCGTCGGGCGCCCCGCGGCGGCTCGTGCCCGTGGTGGGTCAGTACGTGGCCCAGGGGCTGCTTGACGGCGCCGCCGCCATGGCCGGCCGCGCCGTGCTAACCCTGCGCGGGCGGCTCATGGCCGACACGGTCACTCGCGGGCTAGTTGAGTGACGTGTTCCCGGGCCTGTCGGACGGCGCCTAGGGCTGGAGATCAACGGTGTCGGAGCAGGCGGCGATTACGGCTTCGTCGTGGCTGGCCACGACGATCGTCTTCCCTCGATCCCGCAGTTCCTTCAATAGATCGAGTACCGCGTCCCGGTTTGCGCTGTCCAAGGAGCCGGTGGGTTCGTCTGCCAGGATGATGTTGCAGGGCTTGAGCAGCAGTCGCGCGATGGCGGTGCGCTGCTGCTCGCCTCCGGAAAGGGTATAAACCTTGCGCGATTCGAAGCCAGGAAGGCCCACTGCGGCCAGAGCCTCGGATATGAGATCGGCCTTGGCCCGGCCCTCGGTGTCGGCGTAGGTGAGGGCGATGCGTAGATTGCTCTCGACTGACTCATGATCGATCAACGCGTAGTTCTGAAACAAGTAGCCGAGTTGATAGCGGATGAAACGGTTGGCGGCGCGGGTGCGGGGACGCGGTGAAGGGGAGCCATTCAGGAGAACGTCACAGCTCCCGGGTGATTCCAGCAAACCGAGGATGTTGAGCAGTGTCGACTTGCCCGAGCCCGAGGGGCCGGTGATGGCGAACATCTGCCCGCCGCCGATGGTGAACGAGACGTCGTTCAGGACCCGGTGCTTGCCGTAGGCTTGCAGAGGTTACGAACATCAACGGCCACGCTGCTCTGCACCCCGCTCGGCGTGGTCTGAGTGCTTGTTACGGAGGACATCTCAGAGCTCCTTCAATCGTCTGGTCAGGCTTATGCGCTCGGTGACCAGCGCAGTGAGGAATCCGATCGCGGCTTCAACCGCCGCGGCGGCGCACAACACGGCCGCCACCAGCAGAAGCCCCTGAGCGCCGAGCGCGTCAAGGGTGTATTGCAAAGGGCTGAGGTAGGGTAGTGGAAGGCCCAGGGAGCTGAGCGAGCCCAGGGCGATCGTGAATAGGAGTGCGAGCAGCCAGGTGCCTCCTAGTATGCGGAGCAAGCCGGAGTACGTCCGCATCAATGATGCCCCATGCAATCGAAGCACGGCGATCACGCGGTACTGCGAGTTGAAGTAGATGACGGTCGCGGAGGCACCGAGCACAACCACCAGCGCGAACAGCGAAGAACCCGCAGTCGCGGTGTTCCAGAACAGCTCGCGCTCATCGAGCGCGAGCTCGAAGCGCTGGGCGTCGCTCGTGGTGACCAGGTGCTTGAAATTATCGTCAAGGCCGAGCTCCTGCAGGGTAGGGAGGAGTCCCTCGTATGCGGACTCCGGATCCCCGTCGGTGAAGATCTTGAGAGCGGTGTCGGGATCGCCGGTAATCGAGTTCAGCCTGTCACCGACGAGGCTGTTGGAAGGCGTCATGATCTCGATGATGGGATCCCGTACCGTGTTCCCAGATTCGGGGGAGATCTTGGAGTTGAATGTGAATACGTCCTGTCCGGGTGCGGTCCAAATAATGGTGACGTCCTGTTCGTGTAGATCCTCGGGCACGGGCAGGCCCATGTGCTCATCGGCCTGAATGACGCCTTCTACTTCAGGGGTCCCGTTGCGAGACACGTAGTACGTCTGAAGAATGTGCTCCTCCTGGCTTTTGAGAGTTGAGGGGGCGGCGACGATCCAGGAGTCCTCGGAGGGGTCGATCTCTAGTGGTTGTCCGTCTTCCGCATATACTGGGTAGCGGGCCAAGTAGTTTAGGTTCACGGTCAGCGACTGCATTATCGGATCGTCGGGCGGAGAGTAATTCGGTTCGTAGCTAAACGATTCGATGTACAACGCTCCGGCCTGGTCCAGCATGGGGTACAGTTCACTCGCGACGGTCACTTCGGTTGCGTAGCCGCCGGAATCGATTTCCTGCTCGTCAGCGCCCACATAATAGGGGAAGAGTACTCCGTAATCGTCCGTGTCTCCCCATTCGGACAGGTGCTGTCGCTCATCCCGCGAATCAAGAATTGATGCGGACGCCTGCGAGATGATGATTATCAGCATCGTGGTTGCCAGTGTCTTTACGGTCAACGACAGAAACAGCGGGGTCGAATGGGCTGACATCGGTTCTCTCTACTGATTTGCTGATAGTCGTTACTGGATGTGAGTTGCGACGGTGACTTAGAGGCGGCCTTTTACGAGGTCGGACACCTTGAACCTCCTTATCGCCGCCATGCCGACGCCATAGGTGGTCAGTAGTACGGCGGCGGATGCGGACATGTATCGCAGGAACAGGGTGCGAACCAGGACTCCATTCATCTCGGGAACTGTTAACGCGAGAACAACGGTGGCGGTGAGACCCGCCCCCAGCATTATTAGCGTGGGTCTGCCGGTAGTGGTGTACCAAATGCGATTATCGGGGTAGCCGTGCAATGATAGTACTCCGAGTCGCCTGCCTGACCGTGTTACCGTGGCGGGGATCAGCGTTGCGGCGATCAGTGTCAATAGGTAGGGCGCGTACAAGAAGAACCTGGATGCGGTCGTTCGTGACTGGCCGTTGTTGATCTCGGACGGATCCAGCGGGTTCAAGTCGGTGGGTGTGTACTCCTCTCCGCTCAGGTCTGTGAGTGCTCCGGCAACGAGTTGAAGAAAATGGTCTCGAGCGTCTCGCGTAGGCGCCTCGACGGTGTAAGTGCCCTCGGCGGGCAGCCTGTTATAGGCGGCCTCGAGAGGCTCGATGCTGAGATCGTATCGCCTCGCTACGACATTCGGCACGCCCACCACTCCGGGCATGGTCGGTTCTGTGGTAGTGGCGGTCTGTCCGTGCCGCAGGCCGGATGCGGAGGGCCAGGTGCCGTGGCTCAGCTTGATGATGTGGAATAGTTGCGTGTCTTGGGTGCCCAAGTAAATGTAGTAGTGGATATGCCTGCGATCGCGCCCGGCGGAATCGATTGACGTTCTCAGGCGTTGACTCCCGACTCGGTGGCTGCTGTTGAGAGCGTTTCAAGTGCCTCCTCGGGTTCCGCGACATCGACTGCCGTCGGCCATTCGAACGTTGTTCCTATTCGTTCGGCCGCGTGCAGGTGTTGCTGCTCCTGATTGCGTGTGTAGTCGACTGTGGTTGATGTTGGTATCAAGACCATGATGAGGGCCAGGATGGCGTATAAGGACGTTCGCATGGTTCTCGTCCAGGTGCTACCTTGCGTGGTTAGGAGTAATCGGACGGTCGATGCGGTGGATGGTCAGTTGACTGCCGCTCGCTCCGGCCGTTTGTCTGCTTGTCAGTAAGTATCCCAGTAGACGTTGCAGCGCAGTGAGGTGTCTTTAGAGTTAGTTCCATGTTCCGCCTCCGACGAGGCGGCTCGTAGCTGCTGCGGGCATGATGAGATTAGCAACTGCCGGTGCAACCCCGCTCGTGGGGGACGCTGTGCGATGCGCAGTAGTGATTATGGTTGCTGCCGCGGTGCTGTTGATTTCGGTGGCGACGCTTGCGGTAGTGTTTCCGGCCGCAAGGATCATGCCAAGGACCGCGATGGCGATGGCACGCGTCAGCCCGGTACGCATTGTTGCTCCTCATGAATCTCACTTGGTGTCCGATTCAGGGTGTGATCGATCCGTTCGCGGAACACGCCGACACGGGCGTTAGCTTAGACATGCCGGGTGTGGTCGTCAACACAAAAGTGTGGTGAGTGCATGTTGCGAGGTACTAGCCGTCATCCGCGAATGTATTGCCGCATGCCTGGGGATGTGGGACGAGCCGAAGAGATGATCCAGTAGCCGATCGCTACTGGATCATCTCTTCCTGCACCAGCCGAAGCGTTGGTCTCTCGACGGTTCCGTCGGCCGATGCGCCACCGCCGTCGGCGGGTACCAGGAGCTGGCCGAAGGCGAAGGCGGAGAGGTCTCCTGGACGCTGGCCGATGAATACGGCCCAGCGTGCGGCCGAAACCTGCTCGCGGCGGAGCTGGTCGGCCAGGTGTGCGAGTGCTCGCGCGGTCGCCATCACCGAGAGCCCAAAGCGTTCCTTGAGACGCAAGAGCAAACCGAGTGATGGAGCGAGGCCCGTGGATGCGCGCACCGAGTCGCGACGCAGCAGCAACTCGCCGGCGAATCGGTTCGTCTCCTCCTTTAGCGCCCCTGTCAGTTGCTTCGCCTGTTCGGGTCGCCCCGTGCAGGAGCAGGTGGCCGAGTTCGCGTGCCAGGCGTACGCGGTCGGCAGCAATCGACATCAGCCGACGTCTTTGATTTCGAAGTTGACTGTCGCGGGCGGGAGGACGTCGGACAGATCTGTGCCCGCGCTCTCGAAGGTGCCGACCGACGGAAGAAGAATCCGTTGCTGCCAAGCGGTGATGAACCTCTCCGCGAAGGCTGACGGCAGCGACACCTCCATGTTCAGCACGCCGGTTTGAGAGTCGAAGTTGTACAGGAACACCCAGGTGCGAATACCGTCGAGGGTCGGGGGAACGGTGATCGGTATGAGGCTGAAGGCCAGTTGCCCCTGAGACGAGCATCCCAGCAACTCGGAGTTCGTGGTCACCTCGTTGGATCGGAACCTGCAACCGCGTGTCGTGCCCATGTGGTCGTTCCTGTTCGGTCTGCCCCCTCACCGCTCCACCGGCGTGGCGGTCTCCACAGTGTTTCGGCGGGACACGCAAGGTGTCGATTTGGCATCCTGGAGTCATGAGCACAGGCATGCCCGGTTATGGAGCACCCCAGAACAACGGTTACGGGAACTACGGAAACACCGGCCAGGGCAACGGTTATGGAGCCTCCCAGCCCTACGGTTACCCGTCTCCGGCCCAGCCCGCCATCACGGTCGGCGACGGGCTGTCATGGGCCTGGTCCCGCATCACCGACAACCCCGTGGTCCTGCTGGTCGGGTTCGGCCTTTGGACGGTGCTCACCGGTATTGGCGTGGAGGCGAGCTACACGGTCAATGGCGTCGAGCACAGCTACGGCCTGGGAATCCCCGGCGGCAACATCATCTCCTTGGCCGCCATACTGATCGGCCCCATCGCCTTGGCGCACGTGGGGATCCTGACGTCCTCCGGCCGCAAGGCGAGTTTCCGCGACGTCTTCACCTTTCCGAATTTCTTACAGGCCTTCCTTGCCATCCTCCTGTCGCGCTTGGCCATCCTGATCGGCACCATCTTCCTGATCATCCCCGGCATTATCCTGGGCTATCTGTTCAGCTTCGTTGCGTACGCCGCCGTCGAGCGCAACCTGGGGGTGACTGCCGCCATGCGCTACTCCATGCGCCTGTTGTCGGATAATGTCGGCCTGCTGTTGCCCTTCGCGCTGATCGGCTTCCTGCTGTACGTCGCCGGCGCGATCACCGTGATCGGCTGGATCATCACCGGCCCGCTAGTCGCGCTGATGACCACCTACGCCTACGTGCGCGTCCAGGGGCGGGACGTGGCTCGCTACCCGAGCCAGGGTTGACCTGCGTCGCGTCGTTGGCGCCCGCGGGGCCAGAACATCGGCGTGCTTCCGGTCACCTTGTGCCCGGGACGCGCCGATGTCTCGCGATGCGGGATGGATCTCGTCATAGGGTGGCGTTAGCGTCGTCGCATCTTTGATGGGGCGGCCCGCATACCGGCCCCGAACTTAGGAGTCTCACGTGCAGTTGCAGTGGTGGTCCATACTGCCCTTCGTCGTCATGCTCGCCTCGATCGCGGTGTTCCCACTGGTACCGGCGACCTCTCACTGGTGGGAGAAGAACTCCAGCCAGCTCACGGTCGCCCTGGTCCTGGGGCTCCCCGTCGCGGTTTGGATGTGGCTGGCCCTGGGCTGGGAGCCGGTATTCGGCGCCGTGGTGGAGTACATACAGTTCATTTCGCTGCTGCTGGCGCTGTTCGTCGTCTCGGGCGGCATCTTCCTGAAAGGTGACATTCAGGCCACCCCGCGCAACAACACGATCTTCCTGGCGATCGGCGCGCTGCTGGCGAGTTTCGTCGGCACCACCGGCGCCGCCATGCTGCTGATCCGTCCGCTGCTGAACACCAACCGCGAGCGCGAGTACCGCGTACACACCGTGCTGTTCACGATCTTCATGGTGGCCAACTGCGGTGGTCTGCTGACTCCGCTCGGTGACCCGCCGCTTTTCCTCGGCTTCCTGCGCGGCGTGCCCTTCACCTGGACCTTCAACCTGGCAGTCGAGTGGCTGTTCGTCAACGCCATGCTGCTCGCCAGCTACTTCGCCCTGGACACCTGGTACTACTCGCAGGAGCCCGCGGCCGACATCCTCGCGGACAAGACCGAGATCGAGCCCCTCGGACTGCGCGGTGCCTCCAACCTGATCTGGTTCGTAGTCATCATCGCCGCCGTCGCCTTCGCCCCCTCCATCGACGCCGAGGCCATCGAGGCGGGGCACGCCACCGTAATGGACTGGATCCCCGTGCGGGAGATCATCATGCTCGCCGCCGCAGGAGCCTCCTACAAGCTGGGTGACAAGCGCGCCCGTTTTGAGGACAACCAGTTCGAGTGGGGACCGATCGCCGAGGTCGCCGCCCTGTTCGTCGGCATCTTCCTGACCATGATCCCGGCACTGCGCTACCTGGACGAGATCGCCGGCAGCCTGCCGCTGAACGAGATCACCTTCTTCGTATTCACCGGCGGGCTGTCCTCCATGCTGGACAACGCCCCCACCTACGCGACCTTCTTCGAGATGGCAGGCCAGGTGGCTCACCCCGGCGGGGCCACGATTGCCGGCGTGCCCGAGTTGTACCTGCGCTCCATCTCGCTCGGCTCCGTGCTGTGCGGGGCGCTGACCTACATCGGTAACGGACCGAACTTCATGGTCAAGTCCGTCGCCGAGGCGCGCGACGTGGAGATGCCGTCCTTCGGCGGCTATATCGTTCGCGCCTACATGTATCTCGGGCCGATCCTGGTGGCCATGGTCCTGCTGTTCATCGCCGGCTCGCTGTGGGCGAAGCTGGTTGGCGTGATCATCGTGATCGCGCTGTTGGCCAACAACGCTCGGCTGCTGCGCTCCAGCCGCCGCCTGGCACTGGCCGACGCCTGACGACGCCACCCTGCCGACGACGTGCGGGCCCGGGCACCCTCTGGTGCCCGGGCCCGCACCACTGCTGCGTCAGGAGGCGGCCCGCTCGGCTACCCAGGAAATGAAGTTCTCCTCGCCGGTGCCGGTCAACTCGGCCATGGTGTGCCCCTGACCCCAGATCGTCCCGAAGTCCACCGACTGGCCGGCCGCCTGCAGCGCCAGCGCCAGGTTCACCTCCACCGTGCTGGCGGTGTCGCCCTGGGTGATGCCGGTGCGGATGCGCCAGTTGGGCGCCACCGTGGAGGTGCCGGCACCCTCATAGGCGCTGGACAGGAAGTACATGGGGTTGTACATGTGCTCGCGGGTGAGCACGTCCATCCCCTGCGCGTCGGTCTGTGCGAAGTCGGAGTCGTAACCGTCCGCGCCGTAGTCGTCGGACCAGTTGGTCAGCGAGGCATAGGTGTCCTGATTGGCGGAGATAACGTCGCGGGAGAGCTCGGAGAAGTGTAGCGTGGTGTCTCCAACCCCCAGGACCGTGTTCTCGGTCTGGCCGCGGTCGACGCCGTCGAGTGCGCCCACGTCCTTGGTCGCCGTCTTCTGACTGGTGACGAAGCCCTCCAGCCCGGTGACCGTGGCCGTGTTGGTCGAGGAGTCGTAGGAGACCCAGGCAACGTCCTCGTTCAAGGCGGCGATGTAGTCCTCCACGGTCTCATAGGTGACCGACTCGGATGAATCCGTCGAGGAACCATCCCCGGGGCCGCCCGCACCGGAGGTGGCGCCCCCAGGACCGCCGCTCGCGCCGTCCGTCGGGGCGCCGTCGGGGGCCTCGCCGTCTCCAGGGGACCCGGAGGGGAGCGCAGAGGCGTCGCCATCCGCCCCGTCGGGGCTGCCGGCACCGCCCTCGGGTGCGCCGGAGCCACCCTGGGACTCCATGCCGGCCATCTCGGTGCTGTTGGGCGTATAAGGGAACTCGGTGTTGGCCAGGAAGTCGTTCAGGGACTGCTCGACCACCGCGACCATATGGTCGTAGTAGGAGCCGGCCAGGTACTGCCCGCCCTCGGACTCCTCCAGCGTCAGGGTGTTGCCATCGGCGTCTACCAGCCCCAGGCCGTTGAGGTAGCCGGCGTAGGCGGCAGCCAGATCCTGGGAGTAGGCCTGCGTCCAGGTGCCCTCCGCGCGGGTGTCGGTGGTGGCGAACTGGCCCATGTTCCACTCGTAGGCGGCATTGGCGGCGTCCAGGCTGGTGATCGGGCACCAGCACATGGCGCCGGCGATCGCATCGGATAGGGCAGCGCCGTCGGTGTCGGTGGTGGCCGCGCCGAGCGCCTCCAGGTAGGGGGTGTACAGGGCGGAGTCACCGGAGGCCCCCATCACGGCGGACTGGGCGCCGCCGCCGGAGTGGCCGAACACGTACATCTGTTCCGGGTCGCCGGGCAGGGCGGCGGAGTTGTAGCGCAGGTAGCGCACCGCCGCCTTCAGGTCTGTCACGCCCCAGGGTGCGTTACCGGGGGCCGCGTCGGTGGTGGAGTCCTTGCCGCGCAGTCCCGCCTGCACGTAGATGAAGCCGGCCTCCATGTAGGCTGAGACCGTGTCATAGGAGTACTCGCTGGGCGGCTGCTGGGCCGCGTAGCCGGGGGTGTTGACCGGCAGCACGATCGGCGCCGTCGCCGCCGTCCAGCCGCCGACCGCGCCGTCGGAGGCGACTTCGGCGGTGAAGGTACCGTCGCCGTTGTCGGTGGCGGACAGGTAGGCGCCGGGCACGAAGACGCCCAGGGTCTCGTAGCTGGTGTCCTGTGGGGAGGCCACGTAGGACAGGCCCAGCTGGTAGTACACGTCACCGTCGGCGTCATAGTTCCAGGCGGCGGAGTCAAGCGTGAGAGAGGCGTCGGTGGTCGCTGCCGGTGTGGCGGCGGTCGAGCCGCTGGCGGAGTTTCCCGAGTCGTCGGAGCAGGCGGCCAGGCCCGCGGCCCCGAGCAGTGTCGCCACCGGCACCGCTCCCATGAGTGTGCGTCGCGAGAGCATCATCGTCGGATTCCTTCCAGTAGGCGTCAGGGTGACGGACAGGATGCAACCGTTCCTGCCTGTGCGACAACTGAAGACCGTGCTGTGAACCGCTTGTGAGAGCGCCGTGCCGGCGCCGTCGACTATGTGGGATAGACAGCCGCAGCGCGTGGCCGGTCCGGCCGAACCCGGGGAGAAACGCGCTGCGGCCAGGAAGGTGCCCGCACCCGCGCTGCGTTGCCCTGGCGGATCGGCCTGGGAACCTCTACCGACTTCGGTACGTAAGCTCTACCTACTCGCGCACAGGCGCCTTCAGCGGGTGCCGGGGGCGGTAACGAAGTCGATCAGCTCTTCCATGCGCCCCAACAGACTCGGCTCCAGATCCTTGTAGGAGCGCACCGTCGTCAGGATCCGCTGCCAGCCGCGGGCGATGTCAGCCTGGTTGGCGTGCGGCCACCCCAGTGCCTCCAGCGTGCCGTGCTTAATGTCCGTGCCGCGGGGAACCTGCGGCCAGGCCTGCAGACCCACGCGCTCGGGCCTAACCGCCTGCCATACGTCCACATACGGGTGTCCCAGGATCAGTACGTTCTCGCCGCCGGGCATGGCCCGCACGTGCTCGGCGATGCGCGACTCCTTCGAGCCGGGCACCAGATGATCCACGAGCACGCCCGCCCGCCGCTCGGGCGAAGGGCCGAACTCGGCCATAACCTCCTCGAGGTTGTCGACCCCATCGAGCATGAGCACGACCACGCCCTCATGACGCAGGTCGTCGCCCCACACCTTCTCCACCAGCTCGGCGTCGTGCTTGCCCTCGACCCAGATGCGCGAAGCCCGCGCCACCCGGGCCCGCTCGCCCTCGACGACGTAGGAGCCCGAGGCGGTGAGCCTGCGCCCGCCGGCGCTGACCGGCCCGGCGGGAGGACGCTTGCGCGGGGCCGGCGCCTCCACGATCACGGGCCGACCCTCCAGCCAGAAGCCCGGTCCCAGTGGGAAGGCGCGGCGCACGCCCCGTCTGTCCTCCAGCACCACCAGATGCTTGCCGCCCGACTTCTCCACGGCCACCGCCGCCCCCACGAACCCGGTTTGGCGGTCTTCCAAGACCATGCCGCGGGTAACCGCCACGTGTACGGACTCTGGTCGCACCGCCGTCGGACCCACCCGGTGCGGATCGACCGCCAGCACATCTCCGCCATAACGGTTGCTCACCGAAGGGCGCGCGGGCGGGGGAGTGGGGCCAGCCTTCCGGCCGCCACGGCCCGTCGCGGACCGTCCGGGGGACGCGGCGGCCCCGACCTTTCCCTCCGGATCGGCTTGACGACGCGCGGCGGCCTGCTGGCGGGCCGCCTGCTCGCGCAGGGCCCGACGGCGTGCCGCCGTCGCCCCGGGCACGACGCCGCTACGGGTGCCGGAGGTGGGTTGGGAGCCGGAACGGCGGGGCGGGGGCGTGTTCACTCAGGGCACGGTAGGGGAAGGTCACGCCCTCGGCCCTGATTACGCGCCGCGGCGCGGCGTAGGATGGCACTCGCGACCCGGGAGTGCTAACGGTGCCGGCCAACCCGACGGCGCATTAGCCAGCGGGCGCTGCGGCACCCCGCACGCCCACCGCGGACGAGGAAGGAGAACCCCATGTCGGACGATCGCCGGCTGAAGGTGTTGTCCGCCATCGTCACCGACTACGTGCGCACCCGCGAGCCGGTCGGCTCGCGCGCCCTGGTGGAGCGCTACCGGCTGGGTGTTTCTCCCGCCACCATCCGCAACGATATGGCCACTTTGGAGGACGAGGGCTACATCCACCAGCCTCACACCAGTGCCGGCCGCGTCCCAACCGAGAAGGCTACCGCCGCTTCGTCGACGAGGTCGCCCGCATCAAGCCCCTGTCCGCCCCCGAGCGGGCCGCCATCAACGCCCTGCTGTCCGGGGCCGTCGACCTGGAGCAGGTGGTCGCCCGCACCGTGCGCGTACTGGCCCAACTGACCGGTCAGCTGGCCGTCGTCGAGTACCCCAGCCTGCGCCGCACCACCCTGCGTCACCTGGAACTGGTAGCGCTGGGGCCTACCCGCCTGCTGATGGTTATCATCACCGACACCGGTCGCGTCGAGCAGCGCACGGTGAGCCTGTCCGGCCACGGCCCGAACGGACTGGTGGACCCGGCCGTCTTGGAGCGACTGCGCCTGCGGCTGAACACCGCCCTGGTCGGGCACCGCGCTGCCGAGGTGGTCCCGGTGCTCGCCGCCCTGGCCGAGCAGGCGCCTGCAGATGAGCGCACCGTCCTGGCCGCCGTCACCGACGAACTGGTCGCTGCCCTACGGCCCGACGCCGAGGAACGCATCGTCGTCGCCGGCACCGCCAACCTCGCCCGCTCACTGGACTTCACCGCCATCGGCACACTCCTGGACGCGGTTGAGGAACAAGTGGTGCTGCTGCGCCTGTTCACCTCCGAGGACGCCGCCCACCGCGACGACGTCGACGACACGGGGACCACCGTGCGCATCGGCTCGGAGACCCACGAGGACGCCCTGGCCGAGGCCTCCGTCGTCTCCGCCGCCTACGGTCCCGGCGACGCCGTCGCCCACCTGGGCGTTATCGGCCCCACCCGCATGGACTACCCGGCCACCATGGCGGCCGTACGCGCCGTCGCCCGCTATCTGTCCCGGTTCCTGACCGGGGCGGGGAGCAGCATGCCGAACTGAACCGTCCCGCCGAGAATTCGACACCACTCCACCACGAAGGAACACCAGCAAGCGTGAGCGACTACTACGACGTCCTGGGCGTCACCCGCCAGGCCACCGCCGAGGAGATCAAGAAGGCCTATCGCAAGAAGGCCCGCCAGTTGCACCCCGACGTCGCCGGCCCGGGGCACGAGGACGAGTTCAAGAAGGTCTCCACCGCCTACGAGGTGCTCTCGGACTCCGAGAAGCGCAAGATGTATGACCTGGGCGGCGAGGACGCCCTGCACGGCAACAACGGCTTCGGCGGCGGCTTCACCGGAGACTTCGGCAGTTTCTCCGACCTGTTCCAGCAGGCCTTCTTCGGCGGCGCCGCCACCCGCGGCCCGGCCTCCCGCACCCGCCGCGGCCAGGACTCACTACTGGCCTTGGACGTGGACCTGGCCGAGGTCGTCTTCGGGACCACCAAGACCGTGACCATGGACACCTACGTCGTCTGCGAGACCTGTCACGGCTCCTGCTGCAGCCCCGGCACCTCCCCGGTGACCTGCGCGGAGTGCAACGGGCAGGGCTCCGTCCAGCGCATGCAGCGCTCCCTGCTCGGCAACGTGGTCACGTCCACGCCCTGCCCACGCTGCCAGGGGTACGGCACCGTCATTGCCTCGCCCTGTAAGGACTGCGACGGTGAGGGCCGCAAGCACGTGCGTACCCCGATCGACATCAACATCCCCGCCGGGGTGTCGACCGGTACTCGCATTCGCATGGGTGGGCGCGGTGAAGCCGGCCCCGCCGGAGGACCCAACGGCGACCTGTACGTGGAGATCCACGAGAACGAGCATGACTCCTTCACCCGCGAGGGCGACGACCTGTACACCGAGCTGCGCGTGCCCATGACCGCCGCCGCCCTAGGAGCCACCTTCCGCTGGAGACCTTCGACGGCGAACGCAATGTCTCTGTGCGCGCCGGCACCCAGGGTGGGGACGAGATCGTCCTGTCGGGCCTGGGCGTGGGGCGGCTGCGTCGCCCCGGCCGTGGTGACCTGCGCGTGCAGATCGTGGTGGAGACCCCCACCCGCCTGGACGAGCGGCAGCGCGGACTGCTGGCGGAGTTGGCCTCCCTGCGCGGGGAGGACGGCTACGCACCGCCCAAGGACGAGTCCGTCATGGGCAAGCTCAAGGAGAAGTTCTCCGGTCGCTGAGGTGCCGCTCACGGACGCGCCGCGCAGCCGGTCGTGTCCGGGCAGGGCCCGCAGCGGGCTGTCAGGCGCCGTTCGTGGGCCAGTACAGTGAATCTGGGGTGGGGCGTGCTCCGAAGATCGCCTGTCCCACCCGCACGCAGGTGGAGCCGCCGGCGATGGCCAGCTCGAAGTCGCCACTCATACCCATGGACAGCTGCCCGTCGCCGACGGTGCCGGCCTGCAGTCCGGCGTCGCGCAGGGTGCGCATGATGCGGAAGCACTCGCGGACGCGTTCGGCATCGTCGGTGTGGGCGGCCAGTGTCATCAGACCGCGCACCCGCAAGGAGGAGTAGACCGGCAAAGCCGCCAGAAAGTCCGCCACGGCGTCCGGCTCCAGGCCGAATTTGGAGGCCTCCCCGGAGGAGTTGACCTGCACGTACACGTCCAGGCCGCGACCAGCCGCCTGCAGTCGCCGGTCCAGGGCCTCGGCCAGGCGCAGGGAGTCCAGCGCCTGGAACTCGTCCGCGAAGGCCGCCACATCCTTGGCCTTATTGGTCTGCAGGTGCCCGATCAGCGCCCAGTGGATGCCCAGGTCGGCCAGGTTGGTGGCCTTGCGCTTGGCCTCCTGCACCTTGTTCTCACCCATCTGGGTGATGCCGGCGGCGTGGGCGGCCCGCAGCCGCTCCTCGGGCACCGTCTTGGACACCGGCAGCAGCCGAATCTCGGCGGGGTTCCGGTCGGCGGCGTGGGCGGCGGCGTCAATGCGGGCACGCACGGCGGCCAGGTTGCGGCGGAAGTCTTCCACGGTGGTGGCGGTGGGGGCGGCTGATGCCTGCACGGCCGGTTCGGATCCTGGGGCGGGCGGCCGGGGGGACGGGAGGGACGATGGATCGGTCATGTTCCGTGACGCTAGCACCGCGGCACCAATGGGCCGGGAACCGTACCCTGTAAGGGTGACTGCGCCCGTCTTCCTCATCACACCCGAAACACTCGAACCCGCCGGGGCGGCTGCCACCGCCACGTCGGGGGCTCGACTCACGCTGACCGGTCCGGAGGCGCATCATGCGGTTTCCGTGCGGCGCCTGCGTCCGGGGGAACGTGTTGACCTGGTGGATGGACGAGGCCTGCGCCTGCTGTGTGAGGTGACCGACACGGCCGCCGACGGTGGACGGCGGGAACGCCTGGGCGTACAGGTGGTGGAGCGGGTCCAGGAGCCCGACGCGGGGCTGACGCTGGTGCTGGTGCAGGCTCTGGCCAAGGGCGGACGGGATGAACAGGCGATAGAGACCGCCACCGAGGTGGGTGCGGAACTGGTGGTGCCCTGGTGGGCCGAGCGCTGCGTGGCGGTGTGGCGCGGCGTGAAGGCCGCCCGTGGGCGTCAGCGTTGGCAGGCCGCCGCGCGGGAGGCCGCCAAGCAGGCGCGTCGAGCCCGCGTGCCCGAGATCGCGGAGCTGCACACCACCGCCGAACTGGTCGACTGGACGCGCCGGGTGCGCGCTGCTGGTGGGATGGTGTTGATCCTGCATGAGGAGGCAACCCGGCCGATCAGTGAGGTGGTGTTGCCGGAGGCAGCACGAGTGGACGTTGCGTCGTCGGAACCGGTTGGCGCGGCCGGGGACGACCCGCAGGGGCATGCGGGCGAGCCTCCGGTGCTCGCAGTCGTCGTCGGGCCCGAGGGCGGAATCAGCGACGCGGAGGTGGGGGCGCTGGAGGACGCCGGGGCGACCATGGTGCGCCTGGGGCCGCATGTGCTGCGCACGGCGTCGGCCGGGCCGGTCGCGCTCGCGGTCCTCGCCCAGCGCGCCGGCCTGTGGGGGTGAGAGGGGTCGCTAGCGGGGGGACGAGTGGCCGAAGCGCTTGTGCGCGGCCTGCTTCGAGACGCCTAGGGCGGCGCCTATTACTGTCCATGACTCACCGGCGGCACGAGCGTCGGCGACGGCGCGAGCCAGCTCCTGTTCCGCATCGATAGCGTGTTTTTTCGCGGCGATAATGCGCCGGAAGTGCGTGGCGTCGCGTGATGGCGTGCCAGCCGGGTCGAGAGACTGTAGGCCGGCATCCGGAGAACTGGTCGTAGTTGTTCGCTGCATGGGAATTACTTCAGAAAGTCGTAGAACTTCGGCCGTAGACGGTCTGCATGGATTATGCGAGCCGGTGCGGCTGAGGAAACAGCGACCAACTCGAGCAGACTCGAATCCATTGCGGGACCAATCACGAGTAATCGTTCCTCCCCGTCATACTCGTACTCCGCCAGTCGCAGCGCGTTCTCCCAGGCGTGGACGACGTCATCGGCTGAGACACCGTGTTTGAGGACCGACCGAGTGACCCTCATCCGTCAACCTTACGTTGACGGATGAGGGTGGTTAAGGCTGCAGCGTACTGCGCATGCCGTCGTGCGCCTGTTTTGCTGATTTGCGAAGGATTCATGCCTGTAAGGTCGCATGCTCCACTGACATGAATTCGGGTGCATCGACGTCCTGCGCCGGGAGCGGGCTACGGGCGCGGCGATACGATGTTGGCGTACCGTGCAGGCGGCGGGGCGGGCGCGCCCGACGGCCCGCACATTGGCCTTGCTTGCCGCCGAACATTCAGGATAAGACCATGCCCGAGACCATGACCGCCCTACTGCTCGACCGTCCGGCCGGGCCCGACGAGCTCGCCGCAGCCATGCGCCTGGGGCGGCTGCCCGTCCCCGAGCCCGGTCCCGGCCAGGTCCGGCTGCGCGTGGAGGCGTGCGGACTAAACCCCGTGGACTGGAAGGTCGCTCGCGGCGGCAACCCGGCCTGGGCCCGGCCGCACATCCTCGGCCTCGATGTGGCCGGAGTCGTCGACGCCCTCGGCCCCGGCGTCGCCGCCCCTGCCGAGGACGGCGCCCCCGCGCTGCGCCCCGACCTCGCCGTCGGTGATCGCGTCGCCCTGCACCACGACCTGCGGCGTCCCGGCGGCCTGGCCCAGTACGTCGTCGTCGACGCACTCGCCTGGCACACGTGCCGGACGCGGTCCCAACCACTGACGCCGCCGCCCTTCCCTGCGCGGGCATGACCGCCTACCACGCCCTCACCCGCCGCCTGCGCCTGGCCGCCGGGCAGACCATTCTCATCACCGCCGGAGCCGGGGGAGTGGGTGGCTACGCCGTGCAGATCGCCCACCACCTCGGTGCCCGCGTGCTCTCCACCGCCTCGCCCGCCAAGGTGCAGGCAGTCCGCGCCCTCGGTGCCGACGAGGTCATCGACTACCGCGCCGCCGGCGGTCCCGACGCCGTCGCCGCGGCCGCTCGCGCGCTGACTCCCGAGGGACGCGGCGTGGACGCGGTGCTCGACACCCTCGACTCGGCCTCGGCCACCGCGAATCTGGGTGCGCTCGCCTTCAACGGCGGTCTGGCCTTCATCGGCGGGCGTCCCGATCTGTCGGCCGTCCCGGGATTCACGATCTCGCCCTCGATCCACGAGGTCTCCCTGGGCGCCGCCTACTCCGCCGGCACCGCCCGTGACCGTGCGGACCTGGCCGCCATGCTCGCCGAGCTGCTGGAACTGGCTGCCACCGGCCGGCTCGACACCCGCGTGGCCGAGGTAGTGCCGCTTGGCGCGGTGCCCGCCGCCTACGCCCGGCTCGCCCAGGGCCACCAGGCCGGCAAGCTCGTGTGCGACGTGGCGGGGCAGTCGGTTTGTGACTCTGGGATGGGCGTTTCCCGTGCAAGTGTGTCCATCCGCCGCCACTTTTACGCTACTGTCCACAACACGATTCACAGTTTTCCCTGTTCTGGAGCCGTTCTTGCCGAAGAGCCTGCTGCGCCGACATGTGAAAGTGGCGGCGGATGGACACTTTTGGAAACCGACGCCGGGTCGGCGGTGGCAGCGGTCTCTTGAAATCCGGCGGTAGGAGGAGCCCGAACGTATCCTTCGACTCATCAACAGTGGTGCAGGAGGGGCGAGATGAGCACGCGGGGTCGTAGACGGGCCGGAAGTCCGGATGCCCGGCAGGCAATTCTGGGTGCCGCCCGCGCCGCCTTCGCCCGCGACGGCTATAACGCCTCGCTGCGCGGTATCGCCCGCGCGGCCGGCGTCGACCCCGCCCTAGTGCACCACTACTTCCCGGAGCGCTCGCGCCTGTTCGTGGAGGCCGTCTATGACGGGCCGGACGGGCCCGCCATGGATCCTGCGGTACTGGACGAAGTGCGCCACCTGCCCGCATCCCGGCAGGGAACCGCACTGGTGCGCCTGTTCGTGACCCAGTGGGACCGCATGGGGGCGGACCGTTTCGCCGCAGTGGTGCGCGCTGCGCTTACCAACGAGGGTGTGATCGCCCGCATCCGGGACCTCGTGGTCGGTGCCCTGGTGACTCCGCTGGTCGAGCGTGTGGCGCCCGATCGGGTCCGGCTGCGGTCTCAGCTGATTGCCGGACACCTGGTCGGGCTGGGCATGACGCGCTGGATCGCCCGCCTTGACGCCGTCGCCGCCGCGGAACCGGATGAACTCGCCGCCGCCGTCGGTCCGGTGATCCAGCACTACCTGACCGGCGACCTAGGTGAACCGAGTGGTGGCTTTGCCGAGGACGTGGACGAGTCCACGGTGCAGGAGCGGCCCGCGGAGTGAGCCCTATTCCTTGTCCAGTGGCGAGGAACGCTCTATATTCATCACATGATGAAAAACGGGTGGGGTACGACGGCTGGCCGACCCGCTCCCAGCGGCGCCTATACGTCTGGGCCCGCCGTCCGCGTGCGCGGCCTGCGAGTCTCACGTGGCGGCCGCGAGATCCTCCACGGCCTCGACCTGGAGCTGGGCCCCGGTTCAATCACCGGCCTGCTCGGCCCCTCGGGCTGCGGCAAGACCACGCTGATGCGGGTGCTCGTCGGGGTACAGCGCTACGACGGTGAGGCGAGGGTCCTGGGGGAGCGGCCGGGCGCGCCCGCAGCACGCGGGAGGGTCGGCTACGTCACCCAGGCGGCGGCCGTATACCGGGACCTGACCGCCCGCCAGAACCTGCGGTACTTCGCCGCACTTGCAGGAGCGCGCGCCCGCGACCTCGAGGAGGTGCTGGACGCGGTAGGACTGACCGCGCTGGCCGACCGGCGGGTGAGCACCTACTCCGGGGGCGAGGTCGGCCGAGTCTCGCTCGCCTGCGCCCTGGTGGCCGGGCCGGAGCTGCTGGTGCTTGACGAGCCGACCGTCGGCCTGGACCCGCTGACCCGGAAGGGGCTGTGGAAGGTGTTCCGGAACCTGGCCGACGCGGGCGCGACCCTCCTGATCTCCAGCCACGTCATGGACGAGGCCTTCCGTTGTGACCGGGTGCTGCTCATGCGGGAGGGGCGCTTCTTGGCCTCGACTACTGCCGCCGAGCTCCTGGCGCGCACCGGCGCCGACACGCTCGACGCCGCCTTCCTCGATGTGGTCCGGCGGGCGGAGCGGATGGCGGCCGGCGCACAGGCGGGCGCAATCCCGGTGGGCGACCACAGCGGGGAGGAACGCCGGTGAACGCGCGCACCTACGCCGCCACCGTCCGCCGTGTGCTGGCACAGCTGGTGGCCGACCGCCGCACGCTCGGGCTGATCATGATCGTCCCCGCCGCGCTGCTGACCCTGCTGTACTTCGTCTACCACGACTATCCGCACGGCGAGCAGCTGTTCAACCGGATCGCGGTGGCCATGATGGCGATCCTGCCGATGCTGGTGATGTTCTTGGTCACGAGTGTGGCCATGCTGCGCGAGCGCTCTTTCGGGACGCTGGAGCGGCTGTGGACCACGCCGCTGCACCGCGCCGACCTGCTGCTCGGCTACGCCACCGCCTTCACCGCCACGGCGGCGGGGCAGTCCCTGGTGCTGTGCACGGTGGCGACCTGGTGCCTGGGTGTGGAGATCGCCGCCTCCTGGAGGTGGGTGGTGCTGGCCGCGCTGGTGGTCGGCTTCCTGGGCGTGGCGCTGGGGCTGTTCGTCTCCGCCTTCGCCCGCAGCGAGTTCCAGGCCGTGCAGTTCTTCCCGGTGGTCATCGGCCCGCAGATCTTCCTGTGCGGGCTGCTGGTGGCCCGCGACCAGCTGCCGCGCGCGCTGGAACTGTGCAGCAATGTGCTACCGATGAGCTGGGCCGTCGAAGCCGTCGGCGAGCTGAGCGCGAATACCGCGCCGACCGCCGCGTTCGCCGCCGACCTGGGACTCGTTGCCGGGGCGGGAGTGGCGATCCTCGCCGTGGCCGCCCTGACCGTGCCGCGGCGGGTGCGGTAAGAAGCGGCTGCGGGCGGCGGCGTAGCTGGGGCGGTCGGGCTTATTGGCTCTCCTGATTGGGAGTGTGTTCGCGTTGCCACGTACCTGCTCGACGATGGAGGTAGCGATAATGGCCTACCCGGGCGGCGTCGTCCTCGCTTCTGTCGTGGGTCTGCACACTCGAGAAGCGAGCCCCGAGGATGAAACCGCGATACTGTGCGGATTTGATCTGGGGACCTGGTGTCATGACAGTGCTCCTGTGTGCAATGAGGAGTCGGTTGCACACGGGAGCGGCGCCACCCGATTTGGGACGAGAAGCGATTTTCGCGTGCTTCCAAGGAAAAACGGGTATCAATCAAGTTGGCTCGGACAGCTCCGGTGTGCGGACGCGCTGCGGCGATCCAGCCACGTCGGGCAATGTGCAGCATCGGACCGGGCCTGATGTCGCTCAGCTTGGCGCGCAAGCGCCGGCGGCCCCGATGTGGGCCGTCGGCTGTGGCTGGCGCCACCGACCACATCCTCAAGCCGGAAGAGCCTCATTCGGCATCTCCCGTGAGGGTGCTCAGGTAGGTGCGGCCGGCGTCGGTGATCCGGTAGCGCTGAAGGCGGCTCTGGGGATTGTCCGGGATCGTGCGTTCGACCAACCCGGCGCCGAGCAGAGGGTCGAGATGACGACGCACATTGCGCGCCTCGTTGCTCAGCCCTATTTGAGTAGGCTTAAGGGCCTATGTCTGATTGACTTGGTGACTCGACTTAGTGACTTGGTGCTCCGACATGGTGACTTGGTGCTCCGACTTGGTGACTCGACCCGCTCGCTTGGGAGACCGCCATCCGCGCCCGATTTGCTTGCTTGCTCACTGACCTTGGCCGGGTCGTGGCTGGGCACGTAGATCGTGACCCTCATACGGTCCTGGATCTCTTCGACCACGGGCTCGGGCAGGCCGGCCCCGGCCACCTGTTCGAAGACGCGCTGGACGCCGGTGCCCCACTGCTCCATGATCCCGGCTTCGCGGAAGACACGTGCGAGGGTGGGGTTGCGCGGGCGGGAGACGCGCCGCATGTCGTCGATGGTCGTGTTCGGCAGCAGCAGTCCCGGACTATCCACCTGGATGCGGCCGTCGTAGAAGCCGATGCGGATGGGCGTGCCGCGTTCCGCATAGGAGGCGTGCACGAGGGCGTTGACGATCACCTAGCGGATCGGCTCGATGGGGATCGAGTAAACATTCCGGCGCCGGACCTAGCCGAAGGCCGCGGTCTTATAGGCGTGCTTGAGCAGGAACTCCACGGCGAGGTCGATGGCCAGGGGCGTGGGTCCGTGAATCCCGGTCTGTTCGAAGATGTCGGCGCCGTGCGGGCCGCGCAGGCGCCCGCACTGGACCCAGGCGGAGGGGAGGAAGCGGGTGGGGTCGGGGCAGGCGGCGAGAATGCCTGCACTGGTGGGGACGATCTGTTCGCCCTGTTTGACGGCGAGGCCGAGTGCCAAAAGGTCGTCGACAGACGTGGTGCGTCCGCGCAGCTCGGAAAGGACCTGCAAATCGAGGTCCTCCACTGTGGCGCGTGGTTCGGGCAGGTCTGCGAAGGCGATACCGCGGGCGTTGCGTTCGAGTTCGGCCACCAGCGCCAGGTCCGCCTGCCGCGTGGTGGAACCGAGGCGTACGTAGACGCCGGCTTCCGCACCCTGGCTGGTGATGTGGTGAGGCCGACGGGTACTGAGCGGCACGTCTACGACGAGCACCGTCTTGTCTGCCGACGATCACCAGATCGATCGCCGGGACCAGCTGGGGTGAGATCCGGTCATCGATGAGGCTGGCCATGCGTTCCTTTTTGGCGAGCGGGTCTTCGACGCCCACCACCGTGCCATCGTCCGCAACACCGATGACGAGCCTCCCACCCGCCGAGTTCGCGAAGGCGACAATCGCCCGCAGCGGCCCGTCGGGTGAAAACAGGTCGCGCTTCAGCTCGAGGGTCTTGCCCTCGTTGATGGCGACGCGCCCTTCAGTTCCGAGAGTAAGGAACTCAGCCATTGGCTATATCCTGCGCCACACATACTCGTGCGCGCGGAGGCCTCGTCTCGCCGCGCAACCACCCGCTTCGCACTTACCGATCGCGCGCTTCGCTGCCGCTGAACAAAGGGACAACCCTAGCTCGATTGGAGCGCCGCGGTTGGGCAGCGTACCGACCTGGGCACGTAACGTCTACCGACCTCGGCACGTAGCTGCGGCTGGCCGGTAGCATGGACGCCAAGATGACGAATACGCCCATCACACCAGTAGCCGCTACGGCGGCGATGACCTCCTCAAATACCAGCAACTTGACCGCCAACCAGACCAACAACGCCGCCGGCCCCACCGGCCCGGCCGACGTCACCCGCACCCTGACCCTGCCCGACGACCTCGCCCCCGTCGCCCTGCTGGGCGCCCGCGACGAGGTACTGCGCGCCGTCGAGCGCGGCTTCCCCGACGTCAACGTCCACGTGCGCGGCACCACCGTGACCGTCACCGGCGCCGCCGCCCGCGTGGACGTCGTGATCGTGCTGCTGTCCGAACTGATCGACGTCGCCCGCGCCGGCACGCCCCTGACCGCCGACGCCGTCGACCGGGCCATCAGCCTGCTGGACGCCTCCGCCCGCCCCGCCGAGGTCCTCACCGACGAGGTCCTGACCACCCACGGGCGCTCCATCCGCCCCAAGTCGCTCGGCCAGAAGGCCTACACCGACGCCATAGAGAACTCCACCATCACCTTCGGCATCGGCCCCGCCGGCACCGGCAAGACCTACCTGGCCATGGCCAAGGCCGTCGACGCCTGGCCCGTCAGCGGATCTCCCGCATCATCCTCACCCGCCCGGCCGTGGAGGCGGGGGAGAATCTGGGCTTCCTGCCCGGCACCCTCACCGACAAGATCGACCCCTATCTGCGGCCCCTGTACGACGCCCTGCACGACATGCTCGACGCCGAGGCCCTGCCGCAGCTGATCGCCGCCGGCACCATTGAGGTCGCCCCGCTGGCCTACATGCGCGGGCGCACCCTCAACGACGCCTTTATCATCCTGGACGAGGCCCAGAACACCAGCCCCGAGCAGATGAAGATGTTCCTGACCCGCCTGGGCTTCGGCTCGAAGATGGTGATCACCGGGGATGTCTCCCAGATCGACCTGCCGGGCGGCCGTCCCTCCGGGCTGCGGGTGGTGCGCCGCATCCTCGACGGCCTGGACGACATCAGCTTCTGCGAGCTGACCGCCGCCGACGTGGTGCGTCACCGGCTCGTCGGCCAGATCGTCGACGCCTACGCCCGTTACGACGCCGAGCATGCCGACCGCGCCACTCGGCTCGGCGAGCCCGCAACCCGCCGCGACGGCGCCCGCCGTCGTACCCCCTCCGAATTCCGAGACAGGAACCGCCCATGACCACCGAGGTCATCAACGAGACCACCACGTCCATCGACGCCGCCGAGTTCGCCGCCCTGGCCGACCACGTGTTGTCCGCCATGCACGTGAATCCCTTGGCCGAGCTCAACATCCTGTTCATCGACCCCGAGCCCATGGCCGAGTTGCACGTGCGCTGGCTCGATCTGGAGGGGCCCACGGACGTGATGAGCTTCCCCATGGATGAGCTGCGCCCTGGCACCGCCGAGAACGAGACCCCGCCCGGCACCCTGGGCGACGTGGTGCTGTGCCCGCAGGTGGCCGCGAAGCAGGCCCTGGAGGCGGGCCACAGCGCCGTGGAGGAGATGCTGCTGTTGACGGTCCACGGCATCCTGCACCTGCTCGGCTACGACCACGTCGAGCCGGAGGAGAAGCAGGAGATGTTCGCCCTCCAGCGCACCCTGCTGCTTACCTTCCTGGCGGAGCGGGGCAAGTGACCACCCCGCCCACCGTCCTGCTGCTGCTCGCGGCGGTGGTCGTCCTCGGCTTCGGGATGGTGCTGTCGGCGGGGGAGGGGGCCCTGACCCGCATGACTCGCGCCGCCGCCGAGGACCTCGTGGAGGCCGGACGCCGTGGTGCCGAGAGGGTCGTGGTCCTGACCGCGAGGCGCGACCAGGTGCTCGGCACCCTCGCCGCCCTGCGTGCCGGCGTTGACATGCTGGCCGCGATCCTGGTGACTCTGGGCGTGGCCGGTCGCTTCGACCGGTGGTGGCAGGTGCTGCTGGTGGCCATCGCCCTGAACCTGGTGCTGCTCGGCCTGCTAGTGGGTGCCTCCCCCCGCTCGGCGGGACGCCGCAACCCCGAAGGCACCCTCCTGGCGCTGGCCGGCGTGCTGGAGCGGGTCGACGCCCTCGGGGCGCCCTGGCGCTGGCTTCGGTCCCGCTTCGGCCATACCTCCACCCGCACCGAAGCCGAGGCGCGCGCCGAGGTCACCGAGGACCTGCGCGAGATGATCGACGAGATCGGCGACTCCGAGACCATCGAGGACGAGGACCGCGAGATGATGCGCTCGGTGGTCGAACTCGGCCAGACACTCGTGCGTGAGGTGATGGTGCCTCGCACCGACATGGTCACCATAGACGAGCACAAGCCCGCCTCCGCCGCCATGCGCCTGTTCATCCGCTCCGGCTACTCGCGCGTGCCCGTGATCGGGGAGGACGCCGACGACGTGCGCGGCATCCTGTATCTCAAGGACGTGCTGCGGCGCCTATCCGAACACCCCGAGCACGAGGAGCGGCCGGTGGTCTCCTTCGTGCGCGAGGCCGTCTACGTGCCCGAAACCAAGCTCGCCGACGACCTGCTGCGGGAGATGCAGCTGGGACACTTCCACATCGCCCTGGCCGTCGATGAGTACGGTGGCATTGCCGGCCTGGTCACACTGGAGGACCTGCTGGAGGAGGTCGTCGGCGAACTCACCGACGAGCACGACCACGCCGAGCCGGTGGCCGAGGACCTGGGGGAGGGCATATTCCGCGTACCCGTCCGCCTGGGGCTGGACGCGCTCGGCGAACTATTCGACCTGGAGATCGAGGACGACGACGTCGACACCGCCGGCGGGCTGCTCACCAAGGCCATCGGCCGGGTGCCGCTGCCCGGCGCCAGCGGCGACGTGCAGGGCATCCACCTGGTGGCCGAGGAGGGCACCGGACGACGCCGCCAGGTCGCCACCCTGCTGGCCTCCCGCAGCGAGGCCGGCCCCGCCGCGCCGGCCCCGGCCGCCCCCGACCAAACCGAAGACTCAGAGGAATCTTAGAAGAGTGAGGCACAAGCGATGACCAACATGACCGACGCCGACGGCTTCCCCATTCTGCCCGAAGATCCGGACGCCGACGACCCCACCCGCGCACACATCGCCGTGCCCGATTACCCCGAGGACTTCCGCGCCGGCTTCGTCTGCCTGCTCGGCCGCCCCAACACCGGCAAGTCCACCCTGACCAATGCGCTGGTCGGCACCAAGATCGCCATCACCTCCGGCCGCCCCGAAACCACCCGTCACAACGTGCGCGGCGTGGTCAGCCGGCCGGGAAGCCAACTGGTGCTGGTGGATACCCCCGGTTTCCATCGTCCCCGCACCCTGCTCGGCAAGCGCCTGAACGACCTCGTGCGCGAAACACTCACGGGCGTGGACGTGGTTGCCTTCTGCATCCCCGCGGGCGACAAGATCGGCCCCGGCGACCGCCTCATCGCCCGGGAACTGGCCGACCTGGGCAAGCCCGTCGTCGCCGTCGTCACCAAGACCGACACCGTCTCCCGCCCCAAGCTCGTCGAGCAGCTCCTGGCCGTCGCCGAGCTCGGCGACTGGGTGGACATCGTGCCCGTCTCCGCCCTCAAGGGGGAGCAGATCGACGTCCTGCAGGAGGTCCTAACCTCCCACCTGCCGCCCTCCCCGCCGCTGTACCCCACCGACTCCGTCACCGACGAGCCCCAGGCCGTCATGGTCGGTGAACTGGTACGCGAGGCCGCCCTTGAGCGCCTGCGCGACGAACTGCCACACTCCCTGGCGGTCGTGGTCGACGAGATCGTCGACCCGGCCACCACCGAGAATGCCGGCCGCATCAAGGGCACCGGCAACCGTCTGCAGGTGCGCGTCAGCCTGCTGGTCGAACGCGACTCGCAGAAGGCCATCGTCATCGGCCGGGGCGGCGCCAACCTCAAGGCCATCGGCACCGAGGCCCGCCGTGGCATCCAGCAGCTCCTAGGCCGCAAGGTCTACCTCGACCTGCATGTGCGCACCGTCAAGGACTGGCAGTCCGACCCGAAGGCCCTGGCCAGACTCGGATTCTGAAGGCCCATCCGCCCATGCTCCCGGTTTCCCGACAATCCGACGACCGGTCCGGCGAGGACGCACCCTCGCGCCCTGAGACCGAGTCACCGCAGCGCGTACGCACTAGGCCAGTCTCGCCGCGGCGGGCTCGCCCCAAGGCCCAGCCCGCACGCATTACCAGGGCCGAATTGCGCTCCGGCTGGGCCTGGCTGCGCGAATTCCCCCACCGCGCCTGGACGCTGCTGTCTTGGCTGTGGCGCACCGAGCGGCGCCGCACCCTGATCGTGCTGGCGGCCGCGATCGGCGTGGCCGCACTGATGGGACTGCTCGGAACCGGTCGTCGGGAGATCTGGGAAATCATGCTGACCATCGGCCTGGGCGCCTGGTGCTCGCGGTATCCACCGACCACCGCACCATCGGCGGCGTCGTGGTCACCGTCCTCGGCCTCAGCCTCGTCGGCACCCTCGCCGGGCCGCGCTGGAACCCCCAGCCAGTGACCGACTCCCTCACCCCGGTCACCACCGACACCACCATCGGCGGGACTGTCACCACTGCCGCCGTGGGCACCTACGAGGTCGAGACCACCACCGTCACCATCACCCAGGCCGACGGCGAGGAGGTACCCGCTCTGCTGCGCCGCCCCATCGGTGTGGACGAAGACACTCCCGGCGTCGTCTTCATGCACGGCGCCGGCACCCACAGCATTTGGGGGTTCACCGAGCAGGCCGAGTCGCTGGCCTCCGCCGGCGTCACTACGCTGGTTCCCTCAAAACCCATGGAGGACTACTCCACGACCGAACGCGACTACCTGTCCATGGCCGCGGACTACCAGCGCAGTCTCGACTACCTGCTGGCCCTGGACGGTGTGGACCCCGATGCCATCGGCATCTACGGCGAGTCCGAGGGCGCCATTCCCGGGGTGGTGCTGACCGCCGAGGACGACCGGGTAGCCTTCTTGATCCTCGCCAGTGCCCCCGTGGTGCGGCTGCGCGAGCAGGCCGCGCTCGCCGTCGACACCTACATGCGCAACGTCGGTGTCCCTGAGGCCATGCTCACCCTGATACCGCGAGTGCTCGGGTCCACGAAAATCCCCGGAGGCGGCTTCGAGTACGCCGACTTCGACTCCGTGGCCTACCTGGAGACCATTACCGTCCCCATCCTCATGCTTTACGGCACCGCCGATGCCTCCATGCCCCTGGTGCAGGGGCCGACCACGGTCTGGAACGCGCTGCAGGCTGCGGGCAATGACCAGCTCACCGTCCGCTACTACGACGGCGCCAACCACGGTCTCAAGCTCGGCATTACCACGGACGGCTCGCTGGCGCCGGGGGTGACCCGCGACCTGGCCCGCTGGGTGGCGGGCCTGCCGGACACCGCCGACGCCGAGCCCCACGTCGCCGGCGCCACGCCCACTCAGGCCTACTGGGCGCAGACGCCCGATTCCACGCGTTGGTACGCCTCCGGGGACCTGATGCTCGCCACCCTCATCATCGGCTTCGGGCTCATGGTGCTTTCTGGCATCGGCTGGTTCCTCGGGCAGGTACCCCGGCTGCGCGGGCGCCGCGGTTTGCACCTGCCCGACCCCATTGGCCGCTGGTCCGTCTCTCTGTGTCTGAGCGTGACCGTGGCCTGGGCGCTATATGTGGTCTACATACTCGGCGTGGCCTCCCTGGCGACCAGCTACCGCACCAACCACTGGTTCTCCTACGGCGGCTGGGTGGCGGTCCAACTGGTGGCGGTTGTGGCCGTGGTCATCTTGGTCAAGCTCACCTATCGGGCTCGGCTCATGCGTGCCGCCGCGCACGAGGCCAACCGGGAGCGCGGCGAGAAGGGACGCTGGCTGACCGTGCCCGCCGCGGCCGTGCTCACTGGGGTGCTGATCGGGGCCGTGCTGTTGCTGGTCGCCATCGCCTACTGGGGCCTGTTCCCCATGCTGGCGTGAAGCGCATCGGATCGGTAAGGATGCCCCTGTGAGAGTCCTGACCCTGATCGGCGCTGCCTGTAGGCTGCGGCGCCCCGGCGTGGTCTTCACCCCGGCGGTGCGCTCGCTGGAGGTGGTGCTGGTCTGCGTCTTGATCTGGGCTGCTACACGGGGTGCAGTCACGGTGATCGGCAATGCCGCTCAGGCGGCGACGGTGGCGGGAGTCGGCGTGGTTGTCGCGGGGACGAACGCCTCGGCGCTGCTGCGGGATCTTGATCCCCTCAGGCGTGGGGCGCTGCGCTACTACGGATTCGGGCCGGCGGACTTCCTCGTCCTGTACGCGGCTGCGGCCATGCCCCTGACGGTGCTGGAGGCCGCGTGTGGAATGCTCGCACTGGGCTTCCCGGAATGGTCCGACGCGAGCCGCTTCGGTCTGTTGCTGGCGGCGTGGACGGCGGCGACGGCGCTGGTGACGGCGGCAGCGGACCGGATCGGGCGTGCCGACATCGCACCCGGGATCCCCATGGAGCCTTTGCGGATTGGTGCCAGGCCGCGGAACCGTCTCGCTTCGCTGTGCGTGGTCTACCTGTGTTCGGCATCCCGGTGGCCGTTGCTCTTGGCGGCGGCCACGGGCCTGCTGAGCGCATATGCACTGGGACGCTTCGGTCAGTCGGCCGTCGTCGGCGTGTTCGTCGCGGGCGTCTACCTGGCTGCGACGGTGATCGGCGTTCTCGCCGAGGTCGATGACACCGCTGCCGCCCGCTATGCCAGGAGCCGCTACGCCATTACCGACGCGGAGCTACGGCGCGCCAAGCTCGCGTTGGTGCTGCCGCTGCTAATAGTCGAATGTTTGGCAGCGGGGGCAGTCGGTGTGGCGGCTGGTACCCGTACCGACACCGTCCACCTGCTGGCCTGTCTGGTATACCTGGCGCTGTTGGTAGTCGCGCTGGCCGATGTCGCCACCGCCTACACCCGGCGGCACCGGATGCTCCCCGCTGCGGAACTTGGCGGCCTGCTGATCACCTCGGTGCCGGTACTACCCCTGGTGGTGTTCCCGGCCGCCGCCTACCTACTGCGCGGGAGCGAACATGCTTGAAATCATTGATGTTCAGCGCCGTTACCGAGGCGGCCGCGGCACCGGGCCCGTGAACCTGAGGGTGGCGCCCGGAGAGGTGCTCGGCGTCGTCGGCCCCAACGGGGCGGGCAAGACCACGCTCTTTGACGCGCTGTGCGGGGTGAACGAATTCCAGTCCGGTACCGTCCGGCTGGATGGCCGCCAACTGGGGCGGCGCCTGCCCGCCGAGGCCTGTGGCTTCCTGCCCGAGCACAGCCGGCTGTTCCCGCAGCTCACCGCCCGGCAGGCGTGCCGCTTCGAGGCCGCCATGCGCCGCCTGGACCTGGACGACACTGCGCTGGAGGAGCAGCTGGACCGCTTCGGCTGCGCCGGCTTCCGCGACACCGAGGTACGGCACCTGTCCCAGGGAATGACCCGGCGCCTGGGGATCGCCTGCGCCTTCCTCGGCACCCCACAAGTGGTGGTGCTCGACGAGCCACTCAATGGGCTCGACGTGGAGGGGGTGCTGGTGTTCAGGCGAGCCCTGGCCGACTACCTGGCAGGAGGCGGCATGGCCCTGATGTCCAGCCACATCCTCAGCGTGCTCGACGAGCTCTGTGAGCGGGTGGTGCTGCTCAAGGACGGGCTGGTGGCCGCCACGGTGGACGTGCGTAACGGCGGGGCCGAGCGGGCCTACCTCGAGGTCTTCGGGCAGTGAGTTGGACACGCATTGACGTAACACTCTGGATGGTGACCTACAGGGCTAAGTGAAGTCTTAATGCGGCATCAACCTTGGTCATGAGCTCTGCCGGCAAGTGTCCTACCACCTGACCGAGGCGTTGAACCGCCACGGAACGTACCTGTTCTGCCTGTGCCTTGGAGTCCAATGACAGCCCGGTTGACTCCGCGGGAAGAAGGACTTGGAACGGGAGAACACGCTCGGTTGAGCTCGTGACTGGTACCACCGTTACAACACCTCGGCCGAGAACCGCGGCCGCCGTGTTGGCATCGTCGTTGCTCACCACGACGGCAGGTCTGCGCTTGTCTGCTTCGCTGCCTATCACGGGATCGAGGTTCATAATCCGTATCTCACCGCGCAGCATCGTCGTTCCCGTCGAGCCCGTCGGCGACCGTTATGTCCCATTCGGATGAGTCTGGGGATTCCGCCCAGTCCCTCCATGCCTCCATGTAGGCCCCACGCAGGTTCTCCCGGTGAAGATGACGTATGGCCGTTTGGACTCCCGCTGATCTTGAAGGAAGACCTTCCCGGTTTACGTACTCGTCTAGGAGCGCTAGATCCGCCTCACTCAGACTCACACTCACTTTCATACCCAACATACTACCACTAGTCGCCAAACGGTGGGAGTCTGGTGGTAGAACCGGTGTGCTGGTTTTGTGTTCAGCTCAGCGGCGGGAACTCCTCCAGGGAGAAGACCGACTCCACGGGCACGTCGAAGTAGCGGGCGATGCGCAGCGCCAGGTGCAGGGACGGCGCATACTCTCCGCGCTCCAGGTAGCCGACCGTCTGGTAGTGGACGCCGAGCGCCTCCGCCAGCTGCCGCCTGCTGACCTTGCGGTCCGCGCGCAGCACGGCGATCCTGTTGTGAACGACCTCTCCGGACATTTCACAGCCCACTCTGCGAGCGGAGCTTAGACTGTGCGCGGCTCAGCCCGCCGATCGTCTCCTTGCGGAAGCTGCGGCGAATCACCGGCGGCACCAGCGCGAAGCCGACAACGACCCAGGCCAGCAGCACCCCGGCAGCCAGTGCCGGACGGAAGCTGCCGCCGATCTCCCAGGACGGGTCGTCCACGAGCGCCCAGCGGGTCAGGTGTCCGGACCAGTAGGTGGGCAGCAATGCCTGGATGCCCTGCACCCAGCCTGGCAGCGCGGAGGTCGGGTAGCAGCAACCGGCCACGAACAGCGCGAGGCAGACCACCATGTTCACCATGTAACTGTAAACGCCGCGGATAAACACGCTGAGGAAGAACCCGAGCGGCGCGCACGCCATCGAGGCCAGCACGGCAATAAGCAGGCAGAGCAGTGCCGTCCCGATAGAGGGCATCGCGACATCAATGAAAAGGACAGTCCCTAGAAGGATCATCGCCTGCATGATGAAAAGCAGCACCACGGTGGACAGCGTCTTGCCTATCGCCCAGGTGAGTGGTCCGTGTGGGAGGATGCGCACCCGCAACAGTGCGCCACCGATGCGGTCGGTATAGGTCTCCGCTCCGACCTGCATCATGATGAGACTGGCGAAGCTCCTACGCAGCCGGCCGCGAACATGGTACCGAAGGCACTAGTAGAGTCGAGTCCCTGGAGTGGCCCATCGCTTATCCGGGAGACGACCAATACGGCGGCCACTGAAAACAGGGTGGACGTCGCACCGGCTCCCCCGAGGTTGGGGCGCAGGTCGCCATAGGCCTGGCGCGCCGCCGCGCGCAGTACGGACAGGGGTAGGGAACGAGTGGGGGTCATGTCCTGGGCTCCTTGGCGGTGGGGGTGGTTGCCGGATCTCTCCGGATGGTCAGATGATCTGTGCCGTTTTGCTCGGCCTCCGCGGGCTGGGAGACCAGGGCGAGGTAGGCCTCCTCCAGGGTGGGGCGGGTGACGGTCAACCCGCTGATCGCGTCCAGGTCCAGCTGCTGCAGGAATCGCTCGGGGGCGGCGGTTGCGTGTACGTGGTGCTCGCCGTCCTGCACCCAGGTCACCTCCGCCTCGCGGCTGAGTCCTTCGCGCAGCTCAGCCACGGTGCCGTCGGCAATGATCCGGCCCGCCGCCATGATGATCACCCGGGAGGCCAGGCGTTCGGCCTCGGACAGGTCATGCGTGGTCATCAGGACCGTGGCGTCGTCGTCGACGCGGTCCATGATCAGGTCGTGCAGGCGCGCCTTGGAGGCGGGGTCCAGTCCCGTCGTCGGCTCGTCGAGGATCAGCAGCTCCGGGCGGCCCAGCAGCGCCGCCGCGAAGTCAAGCGTGCGCCGCTGCCCTCCCGAGAGCCGGGACAGGCGCGAGTCTGCCTTGTCTGCCAGGCCGACGGCGTCGAGCACCTCGGCCACGTCCGCCACCCGCACTGATGCCGTCAGCTGCATGGAACGGATCCACTCCAACTGATCCTTGACCCGCCACTTGGCGTGATCGGACCAGTTCTGCTGCACCAGCCCAATCCGCGCCCAGAAGGCGGCGTCGGCGCGCCGCGGATCGGCGCCAAACACGCGGACGCTGCCCGAGTGCGGCCGCAGTGAACCGAGCAGATTCTCCACCAGGGTGGTCTTGCCGACGCCGTTGGGGCCCAGCAGGCACACGACCTCGCCGGACTGGACCGTGAGGCTGAGATCGTGCAGCACGGGATTCTTGCCGTAGGCGAAGTCGACGCCCCGGGCGCTGATCACGGGCGGGATGGGGGACATGTCCACTCCTTCCTGGTAGACGCGCTACTGAATATAGCAGATCTACTACATATTGCGTGAATACATGACAAGTGCTGTGGTTGTGAGTTACGAAAGTCGCTCGTCGTCGCGCCATCCACACTGTGATCCGGCGTGGCGTGACCGTCGATTCGCGGTACGGTGTCCCCGTGCGCGCGACCTCCGTTCGGGAGCGGAACCTCCTGCTTAGTCGCCGCGGCGGGGCCTGAACAGGCCGGCACCCCGACCGCGGCGCCCTTTCGCGTAGCCAGCCAACCCGGTGCGCCGGGCATCGGCGCCGGGAACCAGCACACCCGCTCAGGAGAATCCATACCCATGCGTACCGCTCGCCCCGCACCCCAGCAGCTCTCCGGCATGCCCTTCGCCAAGTACCGGCCCTTCCTCGACACCGTCGAGACCTCCCTGCCGGACCGCACTTGGCCCAACAACCGCATTACCCGCGCCCCCCGCTGGCTGAGCACCGACCTGCGCGACGGCAACCAGTCCCTCATCGAGCCGATGGGCCCCGCCGCCAAGCGCGCCATCTTCGACCTGCTGGTGCGCATGGGCTTCAAGGAGATCGAGGTCGGCTTCCCCGCTGCTTCCCAGACCGACTACGACTTCGTGCGCTCCCTGGTGGAGGACGACGCCATTCCCGCCGACGTCACCATCTCCGTGCTCACCCAGTCCCGCGAGGACCTGATCGATCGCACCCTGGACGCCTGCGTCGGCGCCCCGCGCGCCACCGTCCACCTGTACAACGCCCTGTCCCCGCTGTTCCGCGAGGTCGTCTTCCGCATGGACAAGGACGACATCCGTGAGCTCGCCATCGAGGGCACCCGCCAGGTCATGGCCCGGGCGGAGAAGGTGCTCACCGAGGACACCATCTTCGGCTACGAGTACTCCCCGGAGATCTTCGTGGACACCGAGCGCGAATACGCCCTGGAGGTCTGTGAGGCCGTCATGGGCGTGTGGCAGCCCGAGGGCGACCGCGAGATCATCCTCAACCTGCCCGCCACCGTCGAACGTGCCACCCCCAACGTCTACGCCGACCAGATCGAGTGGATGAGCCGCAACCTCTCCCACCGCGACGCCGTGTGCCTGTCCATTCACAACCACAACGACCGCGGATCCGGCATCGCCGCCGCCGAACTGGGCATGCTCGCCGGCGCCGACCGGGTGGAGGGCTGCCTGTTCGGACACGGCGAGCGCACCGGCAACGTCGATCTTGTCACCCTCGCCCTCAACCTCTTCAGCCAGGGCGTCGACCCCATGCTCGACCTGTCCGACATCGACGAGGTGCGCCGCGTCGTCGAGCAGTCCACCCAAATGGACGTGCCCCCGCGTACTCCCTACGTCGGTGAGCTCGTGTACACCTCCTTCTCCGGCTCCCACCAGGACGCCATCAAGAAGGGCTTCGCCGCCCGCGCCGAGAAGATCGCCGCCAAGGTTGCCGAAGGGATGACCGACACCGAGGCCGACGTGGCCGTGCCCTGGTCCATGCCCTACCTGCCCATCGACCCTCACGACGTCGGCCGCTCCTACGAGGCGGTGGTGCGCGTCAACTCCCAGTCCGGAAAGGGCGGGGTCTCCTACCTGCTGCGCACCACCCACAACCTCGACCTGCCGCGCCGCCTGCAGATCGAGTTCTCCAACATCGTCCAGCGCCACACCGACACCTTCGGCGGCGAGGTCGACGCCGACGAGCTGTGGTCGATCTTCGCCGACGAGTACCTGCCCGCCGCCGCCGCCCCCGGCGCCGACCTGCCCGCCTGGGGCCGCTACAGCCTCAAGGGCGCTACCCTCACCGCCGTCGGTGACGACGAGTCGATCCTGACGGTCACCATCTCCGACGGCGACGAGCGCAAGCTGCTGACCGCCTCCGGCTCGGGTCCGCTGGACGCCTTCGTCACCGCCCTGGAGCAGACCGGCGTGCAGGTGCGCATCCTCGACTACGCCGAGCACGCCCTCAGCGAGGGCCGCGACGCCCGCGCCGCCTGCTACGTCGAGTGTGAGGTGGGCGGTCAGGTGTTGTGGGGCGTGGGCATCGACCCCTCCATTACCACCGCCTCCTTCAAGGCCGTGATCTCCGCCGTCAACCGCGCCATGCGCTGACCGGGGGCGCCGTTGGGGAACAGGCTCTACCGGGACGAGGCCATCGTCCTGCGCACCTACAAGTTGGGCGAGGCCGACCGCATCATCGTCATGCTCACCCGCGCCCACGGGCAGGTGCGCGCCGTCGCCAAGGGCGTGCGTCGCACCACCTCACGCTTCGGCGCCCGCCTGGAGCCCTTCTCCATGATCGACGTGCAGCTGCATGCCGGACGCAACCTGGACGTGGTCACCCAGGCGGAGACCATCGACCCCTTCGGCCGCGCCATCGCCGCCGACTACGCCATGTTCACCTGTGCCGAGACCATGGCCGAGACCGCCGAGCGCCTCACCCGCGACGACGGCGACCTGGGCACGACCGACTCCCCTCAGCAGTTCCTGCTGCTGTACGGGGCGCTGTCCGCCCTGGCACGCCGCCGCCACGCCCCGGGGCTCGTGCTCGACTCCTACCTGTTGCGGGCCCTCGCCCTGGCCGGCTGGGCGCCGTCGTGCTACGACTGCGCCCGCTGCGGTGCCCCCGGGCCCCACACCGCCTTCCACGTGCAGGCGGGCGGCGCCGTCTGCGCCGCCTGTCGGCCCGCCGGCGCCGTCGACGTCGAACCGGGCGCCATGGCCCTGCTCGGCGCCCTGCTCTCGGGTAACTGGGGGCTGGCCGACGCCGCGAGTTCGCGCGAGCGCGCCCAGGCGTCCGGGTGCGTGTCCGCCTACCTGACCTGGCACCTGGAACGGCGCCTGCGTTCCCTCTCCCTCGTAGAAAGGGCCTGACATGACTGAGGTCACGGACTCCGCCCCTGCTGCGGGCACGGCCCCGGACCCGCGCCCGCTCGACGTCATCCCCCTGCACCGCGAGGGGCTCACCCCACCGGCGCTGAACCCGGCGGCCGTGCCCGCACACGTCGCCTGCGTCATGGACGGCAACGGGCGCTGGGCCAACGCCCGCGGCCTGCCCCGCACCGAGGGTCACCGGGTGGGGGAGTCGACCATGATGGACGTGATCGCCGGCGCCGTCGAGCTGGGCATCAAGGAGCTGAGCGTCTACGCCTTCTCCACCGAGAACTGGAAGCGCTCACCCGCCGAGGTCCGCTTCCTCATGGGCTTCACCCGCTCGGTGCTGCGCGCCCAGACCGACTACCTGCTGGAGTGGGGCGTGCGCGTGAACTGGGTGGGGCGCGAGCCCAAGCTGTGGAAGTCGGTGCTCAAGGAGGTACGCCGCTCCGAGCGCATCACCGCCGGCAACGACACCATGGTGCTGAACATGTGCCTGAACTACGGCGGCCGGGCCGAGATCGCCGACGCCGCCCGCGCCATGGCCCGCGACGTGGAGGCGGGGCGGCTGCGGGCGGCGTCGATCAACGAGAAGACCGTGCAGCGCTACCTGTACTCCCCGCACATGCGGGACGTGGACCTGCTGATCCGCACCGGCGGGGAGCAGCGCACCAGCAACTTCCTGATGTGGTCCTCGGCCTACGCCGAGCTGTACTTCTCCGACCTGCCCTGGCCCGAGTTCGACCGCACCGAGCTGTGGCGCGCCTGCGAGGCCTACGCGCACCGGGAGCGCCGCTTCGGCGGTGCCGTCGACCAGGTGGCTCGGCCGTCCCAATCCTGACGCCGCGCCGTCACTGCTACCGGTTTCGGTGTGTCACTTATGTCGGTCTCGGGAGCAGGCGGGGCACAGGCCGAAGAACTCCACCGTGTGCTCCATGTCCGTGAAGCCGTGCTCGGCGGACACCCGCCGGATCCACTCCTCCAGCTCGCCGCCGGCCACCTCCACGGTGCGCCCGCAGGAGCGGCACACGATGTGGTGATGGTGCTCGGGCCGCTCACATTCCCGATACAGGATCTCCCCGTCGGCACTGCGGACCTGGTCGACCTCGCCGGACTCGGCCATGGCCGTCAGGTTGCGGTAGATGGTCGCCAACCCCACCTTGGTGCCCTCGGCCTGTAGGGCGGCGTGAATCTGCTGGGCGGAACGGAACTCGTCGGTGCGTGCCAGCATGTCGGCCACGGCGGCCCGCTGCCAGGTGGCGCGGTGACGCGTGGAGTTACCTCCGGTCGCATTCAGACTCATGCGGTCACCTCCTGTTCACTGTGGTCACGTCGAGCGATGCCGCCGCTGCGGTCGCTGACTCCCGGATGGCGCCTGCGCCCGGCGCGGAGGGTACGCGCCAGGCCACTGACCAGGGCGACGACGGCATAGGTACACACCAGTAGCACCACGATCATGGCGCCCGGCGAGGCGGCCAGGAAGTAAGTGATCGTCAGTCCGAGCACGCAGGCGACTACGCCGATCGCCATGGCCAGGTGCATGGTGCGTCCGAAGGAGTAGGAGACCAGCTGGGCGATCGCTACCGGCACGATCATCACCGCCGACACCAGCAGTGCCCCGACCACGCGCATGGACACCGATACGGTCAGCGCCGCCACCACGGCCACCGTCACGTTCAGCGCCCCGGTGGGCAGTCCGATCGAGCGGGCGAACTCCTCGTCGTGGCACAGGGCGAACAGCGGCCCGCGCAGGCCGATCCCTACCACCAGCACCACGGCGGCGAGCGCCACCGTGAAGCGAGTGTCGGAGGCGGACACGGTGGCGATCGAGCCGAACAGGTAACTGGTCAGGTTGGTCGTCGTGCCTCCGGCCAGCTTGATCAGGATCACGCCACCGGCGATGCCGCCATAGAACAGGATCGCCAGGGCCACGTCCCCGCGGGTGCGGCCGCGGGCGCGGATGACCTCGATCAATACCGCGCCGAGCACGGAGGCGACAATGGCCCCCGGTATCGCCCAGGCGTCGTGCGGCGTCACGTTGGCGGCCGCCCCGGCGATCCAGCCGAGTGCCACGCCGGTCAGGGCGATGTGGCCGATGCCGTCGCCCAGCAGTGCCAGGCCCCGCTGCACCAGATAGGTACCCACCACCGGCGCGGACAGTCCGACCAGCACGGCGACGAGGTAGGCCCGTTGCATCAGCGGGCTGGCCAGCATCTGGCCGAGTGCGGTGATTAAGTCGTTCACTTGACGCCCCCCGCCTGCCGTACGGAGGTGGTCAGCACCGGGGCGTGGTGGACGGCCGGCTCGGTGCTGCCGTGCTCATGCTCGTGCTCGCAGTTGTCAGGATGGTCGTGACCGAGCTCGTCGTGGCGGGCGTGGTCATGCACGAGTTCACCCTTCGGCCCGTCGAAGACCACGCGTCCCTCGGCCAGGACGACGGCGCGCTCGACGACGTCGGCCAGCTCGCCCATCTCATGCAGGACGGTCAGCAGCGTCAGCCCCCGGCCGCGCAGCTCGGCCAGGGTGACGGCAAGGGAGTCGCGGGAGGCGCGGTCGATGCCGGCCAGGGGCTCGTCCAGCAGCAGCAGCTCGGGGGAGCGCACCAGGGCCCGGGCAATGAGCACGCGTTGGGACTGGCCGCCGGAGAATACCTGTACGTGGTCCTGGGCCCGGTCCGCCAGACCTACGGCGTCCAGCGCTTCCAAAGCGCGCCGTCGGGCGGCTCGGCCGCGGTCGGCGAAGGGGCGCCCGGGGGACAGCAGTCCCGAGCGGACCACCTCCAGCGCGGTGGCCGGCACGCCCGAGGCCGCCCCGACCCGCTGGGGCACGTACCCGACCCGCTCCCAGGGCACCGTGCGGCGCTCGGTGACGTCGTGGCCGAACAGCCGTACCGTTCCCGCACGGGTCGGCAGCAGGCCCAGGATCGTCTTGACCAGCGTGGACTTGCCCGATCCATTGGCGCCCAGCAGCGCGACCGACTCGCCTCCGTGCACGGTCAGGTCGACGGCGTCCAGGATCAGGTTGGAGCCGAGCACTACGGAGCATCGGCCACTTCAATTTGAGGCTACTCGCCCGCGCGGGTGCCGGGGTGGAGGTCATGAGGTCCTTTTGGGTCAAAACGACGATGATGGGAATCGTGTTCACTCGCAGGCCAGCGCGGTGCGCAGCGCCTGCAGGTTGACAGACATGGCCTCAGCGTAGTCCCCGGATTCGGGGGCGGACTCGAGTGGGTTGAGCACGGCAGTGGTGGCGCCGGTCTCGGCGGCCAGTGCCTCGGCGGTCTTGGGGGAGACCAGCTCCTCGGTGAAGATCGTCGTCGTCCCGGTCTCCTGCACGATCTGCTTAACGGCGGCCAGTTCGGCGGGGCTGGGCTCGGACTCGGGGTCGATGCCGGACACGGACGCCTGGGTCAGGCCGTAACGATCGGCCAGGTAGCCGAAGGCGGCATGAGCGGTCACGAAGGTGGTGCGCTCGCACTGGGCCAGACCGGCGGAGAAGTCCGCGTCCAAGGCGCTCAATGCCTCGGTGAGTTCGGCCAGGTTGGCTCGTAGTCCGCCGCATGGTCCGGGTCCGCCTGGGCCAAGGCGGTCTCAATGGCCTGCGCCGCGGACTGCATGCGCACCGGGTCGAGCCAGAAGTGCGGGTCGGTGGATACGGCCTCGGCGTCGTCGGCCTCGTCGTCGTGCCCCGCGCCGTCGTGGCTAACCAGGTCGACCGCGTCGGACAGGTCGAGGACGGCAGGGCCGGAGACCTCCGCCAAGGCGTCGTCCAGCGAGGGTTGGAAGCCGGGGACGTAGGTGACCAGATCCATGCCGGACAGGGCGGTGACGTCCTTGGGGGCGAGCTCGTATTCGTGCGGCTCCACATTGGTGGGCGTGATGGAGGTGACGGTCACGTTTTCGCCGCCGATCGCCTCGGTGAGGTACTGGATCGGGTAGAAGGAGGCGGCTACGGACAGGGTGTCCCCGGCGGCGCCGTCGTCGGCGGAATCGGCGGAGCAGGCGGCCAGTGACAGGGCGGCGAGTCCGAGTGCGGCGGCGGTGAGGGCGGCCAGGGGGCGGCGCGTACGTGGGAGGCGGGGCGGGCGCAAAGAAACGTTCATGGGAACCATTCTCAGTTAGCCGTGGGGTGGGCGTCAAATCCCACTCGCGACGCCCCTTAGACTGAGCCCGTTCGTCCGCGCCACCGCGTGCGGGACACGGGCGGCAGCTGACGAGAGCACACACCAGGACCTACGGAGAAACACAGTGGCAGCAACTCCCTCAACGCTCGACCGCGTCATCAACCTTGCCAAGCGGCGTGGTTTCGTCTTCCCCTGCGGCGAGATCTACGGCGGCACCCGCTCGGCCTGGGACTACGGCCCGCTCGGTGTGGAGCTGAAGGAGAACATCAAGCGTCAATGGTGGCAGTACATGGTCCGCTCCCGTGACGATGTCGTCGGCCTGGACTCCTCCGTCATCCTGCCGCGGGAGACCTGGGTCGCCTCCGGCCACGTCGCCGCCTTCACCGACCCGCTGATCGAGTGCACCTCCTGCCACAAGCGGCTGCGCGAGGACGAGCTGCAGGAGCGTACGCCGCCAAGCACGGCATCGACAACCCCGACACCGTCACCCTGGACCAGCTCGTGTGCCCCAACTGCGGTACCCGCGGCGCCTTCACCGAGCCTAAGGCCTTCTCCGGCCTGCTCAAGACCTACCTCGGCCCGGTCGATGACGAGGCCGGCCTGCACTACCTGCGCCCCGAGACCGCCCAGGGCATCTTCATCAACTTCACCAACGTGATGACCGCCGCCCGCAAGAAGCCGCCCTTCGGCATCGGGCAGGTCGGCAAGTCCTTCCGCAACGAGATCACGCCCGGCAACTTCATCTTCCGCACCCGCGAGTTCGAGCAGATGGAGCTGGAGTTCTTCGTCGAGCCCGGCACGGACGAGGAGTGGCACCAGTACTGGATCGACTACCGCAAGGCCTGGTACACGGACCTGGGCATCAGCGAGGACAACCTGCGCCTGTACGAGCACCCCAAGGAGAAGCTCTCCCACTACTCCAAGCGCACCGTCGACCTGGAGTACCGCTTCGGCTTCGCCGGCGGGGAGTGGGGCGAGCTGGAGGGCATTGCCAACCGCACCGACTTCGACCTGTCCACTCACGCCGATCACTCCGGCAAGGACCTGTCCTACTTCGACCAGGGGAAGAACGAGCGCTGGACCCCCTACGTGATCGAGCCGTCGGCGGGCTTGACCCGCTCGCTGATGGCATTCCTGGTGGAGGCCTACACCGAGGACGAGGCGCCCAACACCAAGGGCGGCGTCGACAAGCGCGTGCTGCTGCGCCTGGACCCGCGCCTGGCCCCGGTCAAGGCCGCCGTGCTGCCGCTGAGCCGCAAGGAGGAACTGACCGGCCCGGCCCGCGAGCTCGCCGCCCGGCTGCGCCGCAACTGGAACGTCGAGTACGACGAGGCCGGCGCCGTCGGGCGCCGCTACCGCCGCCAGGACGAGGTCGGCACCCCCTTCTGCATCACCTACGACTTCGAGTCGCCCGAGGACGGTGCGGTGACGGTGCGCGAGCGCGACACCATGGCCCAGGAGCGCATCCCGCTCGAGGGTGTGGAGCGCTACCTCGCCGAGCGCCTGGTCGGCTGCTGAACAGTCCGCTGTTGGCCAACTAGATGCTGGCTGCCCGGCCGGCGCCTGATTGGCGTCTGGCCGGGCAGCGCGGCCGTTCCACGACCTTTGTGACATTGCACGACCCTGGTGTGTGTTCCACGACCCCCGGGTGGTCGTGCAACAGGCACCGAGGTCGTGCAACGCAGCCGGGGGTCGTGCTGTGCATGAGATGTGCCCGGCGTCGGCTCGGCTCGGGGAGCACGCGTGGGGCGACTGCGTTTAGCGTCGGCGCATTCCTAGCAGGGAGCCTTCGTGCAGCCCCGCTTCCAGCCTCGTACCCGGCCACAGCAGATCACGGTTGGGTCTGAGTGAGGCGACGGTCCCGGCCGGGAAGGCCGCGAGCACCTTGCCTGCCAACGCGCGCAGATCGCGGAACTCTCCGTAAGTCACTCGTATGAATCGCCAGCCCAGGGACTGGATGGAGTCCTGACGCAGTTTCTCCTGCCAGGCGTCTTCTCGGGTGTTGTACTTCATCCGGCCGTCAACCTCGATGACGATCCCGTGTTCGGGCCAGCACAGGTCGAGCCACCACCGGTTCGCTCCGGTATCCACAAGGTATTGCACTTGTGGCGGCCTAAGTCCGAGCACGAGAGTCAGCCAGCGCATGACGGACTCACCGGGCGAGTCGGCCAATGGCGTCGCCGCCCCCAGCACGGCCCGCGCTTGTGCGACTCCGTGTCTGCGTGCGGACTGCTGAAGCCATTCTTGCCAAATGCCGCGGGCACGTGCCTCGGCCTGCGCATCCAGGCTGCGGTCGTTGTGGTGCGTGCGACAGTACAGCCGCAGGGCCGCATCGGCTATGGCTAGGGCGTTGTGTGCGGGCTCATCGAAGGCGCAGTCGAAGGCGGTACGTAAGACGGTGGTGACCGGCAGGCCGCCGACCACGGTTATGTCTTCCTCCGACAGGTCCAGGTGTCGGCGCCAAAGCATGACCTGCCGGCAGTAGAAGTCTTCGTGCTTGCTCGACCGCGGTGGTCCGGCAGGAGCCACTCTGATCAGAGGCAGCGGCGTGCCAACTCGCTTGGGCGTACTGGGAACCGCCAGGTACACGTCCGGCTCCTGCGTCATCATCGGCAGGCCAAGTACAAGGGCGGCGGATGCGTGGGTGAGACAGCGCGCGGAGCGGTGCGTGGTCTGCGCGGTTATGGCACGTGCCAGGGACAGGGTGTAGCGGTGCTGCCAGCGCTTCGCGTCGGGGGCGGGAACCCAGTGAATGCCGGGAGTAAGCCGCAGCGCGGAGCGGGGGACCTCGACGCCGGCGCGGTCATGCCGACCGGTGTGAATCAGTGCGGGAAACAGATCATGGTTGCGAGCTTGGTCGGGCGAGGTGGGCATGGCTCCACCATTCGCCCAAGGTGAGTGCGATGGCTACTGCTCGCATCGCCGACTGTGGACAAGCGGTTGTCGGGGGTGCCGCTAATGGCGCCTGTGGGTTTTGGCGCTTTGGTTGGCCAGTCTCCGCGGGAGCGTGCCGGTGGTCCATGCCTGGTCATACTCCTGGACCGCTGGCTTCTCGTTTTGCGGTGCCGCAGGCCTCGCACTGCACGACCTCGGTGTGTGTTCCACGACCCCCGGGTGGTCGTGCAACAGGCACCGAGGTCGTGCAACGCGGCCCGAGGTCGTATTTGGGCGGCGACGGGCAGCTGGTCGGCAGACGCGTGCCGCCCGAGGTGTCTCAAACCGGTTCATGCCGGGGGCAGCCGCCTTAGGGTGACGTACCCGCGCGGTGCCCGCGGTTCGACACCTCCGGCGGGCATTATGGCGGCGTGAACGACGACAAGCCGGCCGCCACCGACGAGGCCCGCACAAGCACGTCCACCGACACTGCGCACGCAAGCACGTCCACCAACGAGGCGGACGCCTCCCGGACGCTGCACAGCCACTCCGGCCCCCTGAGCCTGGGAACGGCCGAGATCAGGCGAGTGCGCCTGATACTGGCCGCCATCGTCGTGCCCCTGGTGGTGGCCACGCTTATCGGCCTGATTGTGCTGTGGCCGAGTGACAACTCCCTGGTCGGCTCCCAGCCCTTCACCGCCGACGGCGCCACCCTCGAATCCGCCACCATCACCTCCCTGGACACCGCCGCCTGCGCCGATGCCAGCAGCGCGCTGGAGGGCGTGTCCAACGACTCCCTGCTGGTCGACGCCGTCTGCGCGGAAATCACCTCCGGCGACGGTGCCGGCCTGATCATGCCGGTGCACATCCCCGCCGAGTCCCTGGCCACGGCCGACGTCGGCGATCGCCTGCAGGTGATGTACACGCCCGCCGCGCTCGCCTCCGGCACCCCGTATGTGTTCATCGATTACGCTCGCCAGGTGCCGGTCGCCGCGTTGGCGGTGGTGTACCTGGTGCTGGTTGTCGCCGTCGCCGGGCGCAAGGGGGCCCTGAGCGTGCTGGGCCTGCTGCTGGCCACGGGCGTCCTGCTCGGCTTCATGATCCCGGCGCTGCTGGACCGGGCGTCACCCATGTGGGTGACGCTGGTGGGGGCCTCGGCGATGATGCTGTTGGCCGTCTACGTCGCCCACGGCATCTCCGTGCGCACCACCACTGCGCTGCTGGGAACCTTCGCCGGCGTGGTCATCACCGTGCTGCTGTCCCTGTGGGGCGTGGACGTCGCCAACCTGACCGGCGCCACCGATGAGACCGCCCTGACCCTGACCTCGATGGTGAGCGGCATCAACCTGCAGGCGCTGCTCACCTGCGGGATGGTGGTGGCGGCCCTGGGCGTACTCAACGATGTCACCATAACCCAGGCCTCCGCCGTGTGGGAGCTGCACGCCGCCAACCCGGCCTTGGGCCGCGCCCGTCTGTTCACCGGCGGCATGCGGATCGGTCGCGATCACATCGCCTCGACCGTCTACACCCTCGCCTTCGCCTATGCCGGCACCGCCCTGCCGCTCATCCTGGCGGCCTCCCTGATCGACCGCTCGCTGGCCGACACCCTGCTTTCGGGCGAGATCGCCGAGGAGGTGGTACGCACCCTGGTGTCCTCCATCGGCCTGGTGCTGGCCATCCCGGCGACGACGGCGATCGCCGCCGTGCTGTGCCGCACCGGTGAGCCTGCCGAGGCCTGAGTTGCGGCGGCGCAGGCAGCGGTAACGAGCCACCGAGGGGGGTCGCGCGCACCGCGTCGGCTCAGCCGCCGGAGACGTCCAGTTCGGCGTCGGCCAGCAGTGCCCGATCCGTCTCATCCAGGTAGGGGGAGTCCAACCAGCCGTCGGGTAGGTGCGGGGAACGCGGGCTACCGGCGCGCCCGCGTGGGCCCTCCGCAGCCGGCCCCGGGTAGGGCACCACCTCGGGCAGCCGCTCCCGCATCCGCGCCAGGGCGGCGTCGAGCTCACCCAGTGAGGACACGCGCACGAGCTCGGCGCGCGCCGCGCCCCCGACCGGATAACCCTTCAGATACCAGCCGATGTGCTTGCGCAGATCGCGCACGCCCCGGTCCTCGCCCAGCTCTGAGGCCAGCAGTCGTCCGTGCTCCTTGATCACGGCGATCACCGCGTCCAGGTCGGGGCGGGTGCGCGCGGCCCGCCCGTGCATGGCGGAGACAATGTCGGCGAACAACCAGGGCCGCCCCTGACAGCCGCGCCCCACCACGACCCCGTCGCAGCCGGTCTCGCGAAACATGGCCACAGCGTCGTCACCGCTCCAGATGTCCCCATTGCCGAGCACCGGCAGACTGGTGGCCTCCTTGAGCCGGGCGATCTGGTCCCAGCGGGCCTTGCCCGCATAGTGCTGTCGGGCGGTGCGCGCGTGCAGCGTCAGGGCGGAGATGCCGGCGTCCGCGGCCAGGCGGGCCGCGTCCAGGAAGGTCTCGTGGGCGTCGTCGATCCCCAGGCGCATCTTCACCGTCACCGGCACCTCCCGCGGCCGATGGGCGGCGGCTACGGCGGACTGCGAGGCCTGTACGGCGGCGCGCATGATCGCCGCCAACAGATCTCGCTTCCACGGCAGGGCGGCACCCCCGCCCTTGCGGGTCACCTTGGGCACGGGACAGCCGAAGTTCAAATCGATGTGGTCGGCCAGGTCCTCGGCCACCAGAATGTGCACCGCCGCGGCTACTGTGGCCGGATCCACCCCGTACAACTGGATGGAGCGCACCCGCTCCGTGGGGTCCGTGCGCACCATGGCCAGGGTCTTGGCGTTGCGCTCCACCAGCGCGCGGGTGGTCACCATCTCGGTGACGTACAGGCCAGCCGGGGCGGCCAGGCCGCCGTCCGCGGTGGTCACCGGCCCCTCAAGCGCGGGACACAGCGCTGCGGGCAGTGCCTTCTCCCCGTAGCGGCGGCACAGGTGTCGGAATGACGCGTTGGTCACTCCCGCCATGGGAGCGAGCACCACCGGCGTGTCGATCTGAAGTGGGCCGAGGCGCAACGGCGGCACGACGGCGGTGCGGCGGACGGTGTCCGCGGGGGAGTGCGCCCCCGGAGCGGACAGGTCGGTCGGCGGCAGGATCGGTTCGGGCGATGCGCTCACCGGCACATGCTGGCACATCCGGGTGGTGGGCGCCGCCGCATGCGAGGCTGGTGCCATGAGCGAGCAACCGGCCCCGCCCGCGGGTCTACTCGACGGCCGCACCGTCCTGGTCACCGGGGTGCTGCGTCCCGCCTCCATCGCGACCGCCATTGCCGTCGCCGCCCGGGAACAGGGGGCGCGCATGGTGCTTACCGGTCACCCGCGTACGCTTGCGCTCACCCGGGCGGTCGCCCGCCGCCACGGCATCGACGTCGTGGCGCCGCTGGACGTCACCGACCCCGCCGGCCTTGCCAACCTGGCACCCTGCCTGCGGCGGGCCGGGGTGGAGCGGCTGGACGGCGTCGTGCACGCCATCGCCTATGCCGACGCGACCTGCTCGGCGGCCTGCTGCCCGCCGCCCGTCCCGGCCCCGACGGCGAGTCTGACGCGGCCCCCACCACGGTAGGGGCCGCGCGACAGCGGAGCTTAACGACGGCCTTCACCACCTCGGCCGTCTCCCTGCCGGCACTGATTGACGCGGCGCGTCCCCTGCTCGCCCCGCGCGCGGCGGTGGTGGCTCTCACCTTCGACACCGGGCATGTTCACCCCGGCTATGGCTGGATGGGGCCGCTTAAGGCTGCGCTGGAGGCGAGTGTGCGGGCCCTGGCCGTGGAACTCGGTTCGGCGGGCGTGCGCGTGAACGCGATTAGTGCCGGGCCGCTGGTAACCCCCGCCGCCTCCGCCATCCCGGGAATGGAGACGCTGGCCGCTCATTGGGAGGCGGCGGCACCACTCGGCTGGGACCGGCACGACGCGGCTCCCGTCGCCCGTACGGCTGTGGCGCTGCTTTCCGACTGGCTGCCAGCCACCACCGGGCAGGTGATTCACGCCGACGGCGGTGCCACCCTGCCGCTGACGGTAGGGTAGCCGCGTGACGACTGACTCCTCCGGCAAGATCCTCGTGCTGGTCCGGCATTCAAAGGCGTCCCACAACGCCCCCACCGACCTGGAACGCCCGCTCACCTCGCGTGGGCGTCTGCTCGCCGATGAACTGGCCCACGCCCTGGAACGGCGGGTGCCCAGCCTCGACCTGCTGCTGGTATCCCCGGCCGCCCGCGCCCGCCAGACCGCCGGCCCCATGCGCGAGCGCCTGAGCCCCGCACTCACCCGCGTAGAGCCCGAGATCTATCACCAGGGCCCCGGCGGCATCCTGCGGCTGCTGCAGCCACTGCCGGAGACGACCCGGCACGTGCTCGTCGTCGGGCATGAACCGACCGTCTCGGTGCTGGCGCACATGCTGCACGACACCGTCGACGACCTGGCCAACCAGGTCTCCTTCGGTATCCCCACCGCAACGGCGCTTCTGCTGCAGATACCGGTCAGCTGGGCGGGGCTCGGCCCCCAGACCGCACACCTGAGCGAAATCGTCACGGCTCCGCGCTGAGCCCGGTGGGTCGGCCCGCCGCCCTGCATCAACCGACCTCGGCGGCTGTTTCTACCGATCTGGGCGCAGGAAGAGCAAGAGCGCTAGAGCAGGTCCAGCACCGCCGTGAGGTCACGTACGTGCACCGCGGCGGGCGCGGCCTCGGTAACCACCGGCTTGGCGCAAAACGCCACCCCCAGCCCCGCCTCGGCGATCATGCCCAGGTCATTCGCCCCGTCACCCAGCGCCACGGTGCGCGTCATGGGCACGCCGTCGGCCTGGGCCCAGGCGTGTAGGCAGCGAATCTTCTCCTGCCGGTCCACGATCCGCCCCAGCACCCGGCCGGTGAGCACCCCGTCCGCCACCTCCAGCCGGTTGGCGGCCACATGGTCTATTCCCAGGCTGTTCGCCAGCGGACACACCACCTCCTCGAATCCGCCCGAGACCACCCCGACCCGGCAGCCGCGCGCATGCAGCGCGTCGATGAGTTCGCGCGCGCCGGGGGTCAGCTCGACCTCCTCCAGCACCTCGGCGAACACCGTCTCCGGAACCCCGGCGAGCGTTGCAACGCGCTCCCGCAGAGAGGCGGCGAAGTCCAACTCACCGCGCATCGCCCGCGCGGTCACTTCGGCGACGCGCTCGCGGGTACCGGCCCGCGCGGCGATCAGTTCGATCACCTCCTGCTCGATCAGGGTGGAGTCCACATCCATGACCAGCAGGCCGGGCCCCAGGGCGGCCAGCTCCCCGCTCGCGCGCGCGCCGGACACGCGCGGCAGGCCGGTCGACTGGGCGGACGGGGACGTGGGGGAGTGCATGGCCAGGATGCTAGTCAATGCGCTTCCGTCACAGACGCCGCCGCCCCGGGATCGTGAGAATCCCGGGGCGACGGTGCGCGTGTCTCGGCGGCGCGGCTGGTCAGCGCACGACCCGCTGTCCCTTGGCGACGACGGTGATGCCGGACTCGGTGACCGTGAAGCCGCGCTCACGGTCGTGCTCGGGGTCGATGCCGACCATGGCGCCCTCCTCGACGACGACGTTCTTGTCCAGGATGGCGCGGTTGATCACCGTGTTGCGGCCGACGTTCACTCCGTCCATCAGCACCGACTCGCGCACCGAGGACCAGGAGTTCACCCGCACCTCCGGCGAGAGCACAGAGGAGATGACCTCACCGCCGGAGACAATCACGCCGGGGGAGACGATGGAGTCGACGGCGTGGCCCAGGCGCTCGTGATGCCCGTAGACGAACTTGGCCGGCGGCATGGCATTGGTGTAACCGGCGAACAGCGGCCAGCGGCTGTTGTACAGGTTGAACACGGGGGTGACGCTGATCAGGTCCTGGTGGGCCTCATAGAAGGCGTCAACGGTACCAACGTCGCGCCAGTAGTCGCGGTCGCGCTCGGTGGCCCCGGGGACCTCGTTGTCCTTGAAGTCGTAAACGCCGGCGGCGCCTGATTCACGAACCAGGGGACGATGTTGCCGCCCATGTCGTGCTTGGAGGCCTCGTCGGCGGCGTCGATGGTGACGGCCTCGGTCAGGGCGTCGGCGTTCATGATGTAGTTGCCCATCGAGGCCAGCACCTCGTCGGGGGAGTCCGGCAGACCCGGAGTCTCCTTGGGCTTCTCAACGAAGGCCTTGATCTTGCCGGCAGAGTCGGGGTCGGACTCAATGATGCCGAACTGGTCCGCCAGCTCGCGCGGCTGGCGGATGCCCGCGACGGTGCACGGCAGGCCGGAGGCGATGTGGTGCTCCAGCATCTGGGAGAAGTCCATGCGATAGATGTTGTCCGCACCGGTGATGACCACGTAGTCCGGACGCTCGTCCTCAACCAGGTTCAGCGACTGGTAGATGGCGTCCGCCGAGCCTAGGAACCAGTGCTTGCCCACGCGCTGCTGTGCGGGCACCGGGGCGATGTAGTTGCCCAGCATGTCCGACATGCGCCAGGTCTTGGAGATGTGCCGGTCCAGTGAGTGCGACTTGTACTGGGTGAGTACGACCACCTTCAGGAAGCCGGAGTTGATCATGTTGGACAGCGAGAAATCGATCAGCCGGTAGATCCCGCCGAAGGGCACGGCGGGCTTGGCCCGGTCGACCGTCAGCGGCATCAGGCGCTTGCCTTCACCGCCGGCGAGGATGATTGCGAGGACGCGAGGAGAAGCCATGGGGCCACCTTACGGTGATTTTCGTCATCTTGGGAGGGGATTCGAGCGATTGAAAGCGATTGAATCGGCCGATCACCCCGTGGCGCAAAAGCTGCGCGGCGAACCCCGGTCGGCGATACTGTGTGACGTGCGACAAGGCCCGCCGGATGTGCACGGGTGCACGACCAAGAAGGAGAGCGCTGTGACCGAAGACACTAACATCAGTGACGGACTGCGAGTCGACCTACTGACCAAGGAATATCCGCCCTTCATCTACGGCGGTGCAGGCGTACACGTCAACGAGCTCGCCAAGGTGCTGAGACCGCTCGCGGACGTGCGCGTGCACGCCTTCGGCGGTCCTCGCGAGCCCGGCACCGAGGGGGCCGACGCGGGCGTGACCGGCTACCCGGAGGTGGCCGAGCTCGAGGGTGCCAACGCCGCCCTGCGTACCTTCGGCGTGGACCTGGAGATGGTTCCCGGGGTGGAGGGCGCCGACATCGTCCACTCTCACACCTGGTACGCCAACCTTGCCGGGCACCTGGCCGGCCTGCTCTACGGCATCCCACATGTCCTTTCCGCTCACTCCCTGGAGCCCATGCGCCCCTGGAAGGCCGAACAGCTCGGCGGCGGCTACGCCCTGTCCTCCTGGGCGGAGCAGCAGGCCTACGAGGGCGCCTCCGCGATCATCGCCGTGTCCAACGGCATGCGCGCCGACATCCTGAAGTCCTACCCGAACGTCGACCCCGAGCGCGTCAAGGTGGTCCACAACGGTATCGACCTGGCCGGCTGGGCCCGTCCCGACGACGCCGAGTTCGAGGCGCTGGCGGCAGACGTGCGCAGCCGCTACGGCATCGACACCTCCCGGCCCACCGTTGTGTTCGTCGGCCGCATCACCCGGCAGAAGGGCTTGCCGCACCTGCTGCGCGCGGTGGAGAAGCTGCCCGAGCAGGTCCAGGTCATCCTGTGCGCCGGCGCCCCCGACACGCCCGAGATCAAGGCCGAGGTGGACGCCGCCGTCGCCGCCTTGCAGGGGCAGCGCACCGGCGTGATCATGATCGAGGAGATGCTCCCGCATCGCGAGTTGCAGGCCGTGCTGGCCGCATCCGACGTGTTCGTGTGCCCGTCGGTGTACGAGCCTCTCGGTATCGTGAACCTCGAGGCCATGGCCATGGGGCTGCCCGTGGTCGGATCGGCCACCGGCGGCATCCCGGACGTCATCGTCGACGGCGAGACCGGCTACCTGGTCCCGATCGAGCAGCTGCAAGACGGCACCGGCACCCCCATCCACCCCGAGCAGTTCGCCACCGACCTGGCCGACCGGCTGACCGAACTGGTCATGGACGCGGACAAGGCTCAGCAGATGGGTGTGGCCGCGCGCAAGCGGGTGGAGGAGCACTTCTCCTGGACCGCGATTGCCGAGCGGACGATGGAGGTCTACCGCTGGGCGCTGGCCAACCCGCGTTGATGCCGCCGTCTTGACGGCCCGCCAGGGGGTCGCATCATGTTGAGGGCTCCGCCGCCGTTCACGGGTGGCGGAGCCCTCAGTGCCATCGGAGCGCGGATGAGCGCCCCGGACCATAATGGTTGATCTGTTAAACAAATACGTATAGGGTGGCTCCGTCCGGCACAGCAGCCGGAAGCGCGACGGAGCGATGGAGACGTGTTATGACGGCAGCCGCGGAGGCCACCACGGCAACGGAATTCACCAAGGCGGTAGAGGCGGTCAAGTCCGGGGCCGATCCCTTTGATGAGGCTGCCGCCCTGCACGATCTGCTGACCGACGACGAGCGCCTGGGGCTGCTCGACGGCGACCAGCCCTTCTGGGAGGGCATGGCCCAGATGATGCAGGTCGGCTACAACACCGTCCCCTATGTTCACGGAGCCGTCGACCGTCTCGGCATTCCCGGCACGCGCTTCGTGGACGGTCCACGTGGCTGCGTAGCCGGACGGGGGACCGCCTTCCCGGTGTCCATGGCTCGCGGCGCCACCTGGGACGTCGGACTCGAGGAACGCATCGGCGGCGTGATCGGCACCGAGGTGCGTGCCGTGGGAGGCAACTTCTTCGGTGGCGTGTGCATCAACCTGCCCCGTCACCCCGCCTGGGGCCGTATTCAGGAGACCTACGGCGAGGACACCTGCCTGCTGGGCGAGTTCAGTGCCGCCCTCACTCGCGGCGTCCAGCGCCATGCCATGGCCTGCGCCAAGCACTACGCCCTGAACTCCATGGAGAACAAGCGCTTCCAGGTGGACGTCACCATCGACGAGGCGACACTGCACGAGCAGTACCTGTCCCACTTCAAACGGGTCGTCGACGAGGGCGTGGCCGCCATTATGAGCGCCTACAACTCCGTCAACGGACAGTGGGCGGGGCAGAACCACTACCTGCTTCACGAGGTTCTACGCGAGCAGTGGGGCTGGGACGGCATCACGGTGTCCGACTTCATCTGGGGGCTGCGGGATGCCGCCTCCTCGCTCAACAATGGGCTCGACCTCGAGGAGCCCTTCGCTCAGCAGCGCGCCCGGGACCTCAGACGGCAGCTTGAGAGGGGTGAGACGAGTTGGGAGATGGTGCGGCGTGCGGGGGTGCGGCTGCTGGCCGCCCAGATCCGTTCCTACGCTTCGCGGGACCACGTCCCCGAGGATGCGGACCTGCTGGCATGCGCCGAGCACCGCGCCCTGGCCCGCGAGGCCGCCACGCGCGCCATGACACTGCTGAAAAACGACCAGGTAGACGGCGCCCCGGTCTTGCCGTTGGGGGCGGGCCTGCGGACGATCGCCGTCATCGGCAGACTGGCGACCGCCGAGAACATGGGCGACTCGGGCTCGTCAATGGTGCGTCCGCCCAGCCACGTCACCCCGCTGGAGGGCATCACGGCGGCCTACCCGGACGCCGAGATCCTCCTGGTGGAGGACGACGACCCGGACGCTGCCGCCGGTGCTGCGGCCCGGGCGGACGTAGCGATCATCGTCGCCGGGTTCGACAAGCACGACGAGGGCGAATGGGTCGGCGGTGACACGATGAACGACCCGGTACTGACCAGTCTTTTCCCGCCCCTGCCCGATGGCGCCGAAGTGCCGACGGGGCAGGCCAACGTGATCATGACCGCCGGCTACGGGGGCGACCGTTCTCGCCTGACTCTGCGTGACGTCGACGAGGAGATCATTAAGGCCGTCACGGCCGTGAACCCGCGCACCGTCGTCGCCCTCGTCGGAGCCGGCACCATCATGATGGAGAACTGGCGCCACAGCGTCCCAGCGATTCTCATGATGTGGTACGCCGGCATGGAGGGCGGACACGCCCTGGCCGATGTGCTCACCGGTCGAGCGAATCCCTCCGGGCGGCTGCCCTTCTCCATCCCCACCAGCGAGGCCCACCTGCCTGCATTCGATCGCGAGTGGACGGCGGTGACTTACGACCGCTGGCACGGGCAGCGCCTGCTCGATCGACTCGGCGTCGAGGCGGCCTACCCGCTGGGCTGGGGCCTGTCCTACACCACCTACCGTCTGGATGGGGCAGAGGTCACCGCCTCGACCGGCCAAGGTGCCGATCGTGTACTCTCCGTCCGCGCACGCGTGACGAATGCCGGGGCGCAAGACGGAATCCAGGTCGTCCAGGTATACGGCCGCGGCGGGGCACACGCCGAGGAGACCCAACTGCTCGGCTTCGCGACGTTGGAGGTCCCCGCCGGAACGACTCGGGAGGTGGACGTACCGGTGCGCCTGATGCAGCTGGGCTCGTGGGATCATCAGGCCCAGCGGATCGTCCTGGCTGACGGTCCCGTGTCGCTCGATGTCGCCTTCCACGCTCACGACCCGAATGCCGTCACGTTCACCGTCTGATTACGGGGCGGTCGGTTCAGCGCGCCCACCATTCGGTGGCGGCGGCGACCCCCTGACGGGCGGTGGCCAATAACGGTCGCAGGATGGCGGCACGCCGTTCGGCCTGCAGCGCCGTCGCCGCGGCGCCGTCGTCCTGTAGGGCCAAGGTGCAGATCGTGCGCAGCCGCAGGGAGCGCTCCAGCAGGGTGCGGCGGCGGGCGTCCAGGCTGGGCGGCAGGAGCCGCGGGTCGAGTACGGCGGTGATCACATCGTTGAGCGTGTCGGCCAGGTCGGGCCGATCGCGGGCCAAGTCCAACTGGATCAGCGCGTCTATCGCCGCCTCGGTGGCGCCGTGCACGTCGCGCCGCGCTTGGGAGGCGTCCGCCGGCGGCAGCGGCGCCGGTATTTCTTCCACCTGCCAGGCCACCGACGCGCCGGTCGCCCAGGGCACCAGTAGTACGCGCCTGCCGGTGACCGACTCGAGTACCACGCCCTCGCCGACCTCGACGGCGGCGGCCAGACCCGGCAGCGGGTCAGCGGGGGAGGGCAGCACCGCGTTTGCCCGCGCAAGCGGGCCGAAGTCGGCCACCCATTGCTCCAGAGGCAGGCGGCCCAGCCCCCAGGGGGAGGCGTCGTCGAGCGCCTCGTGTACGGAGTCGGGCCCCTGTACCACGGCCCGCCCCTGGGAGGAGGGCAGCGGTGCCCACAGGGCCAGCAGGACGGAGACGGGCAGCGCAAGGGGGTCCACGTTGCCGCACCTTAGCGCCAAGTGGTGGGACCGCGCAGTGCCGCGCAGGATAGGGTGAGCACATGACCAGCGTGCTCCGTTTTGACGACGTCTCGCTCCACCGTGGCACCACCCAGATCCTGTCCCACGTGGACTGGCACGTGGACGAGGGACAGCACTGGGTGTTGGTGGGACCGAACGGCGCTGGGAAGACCACCATTTCCCGTATCGCCGCGGCCAGGCTGTTCCCCTCCGCGGGCGCGGTAGACATCCTCGGCGAACGGTTGGGGCGCGTCGACGTGGCCGAGCTACGGCCCCGCATAGGCCTGGCCTCCGCGGCCCTGGCCGGCCGGGTCCTGGGCGGTGAAACAGCGCTTTCCGTGGTGTTGTCCGCCTCCTACGGCAGCATCGGCGTGTGGCGCGAGGAGTACGACGACTTCGACGTTGAGCGCGCCCGGGCATTGCTGACCGCGCTCGACGCCGGCCACCTGGCCGAACGGACCTGGGCGAACCTGTCCTCCGGGGAACGCAAGCGCATTGAACTCGCCCGTGCCCTCATGCCGGACCCGGAACTGCTGATCCTAGATGAACCGGCTTCCGGCCTGGATCTGGCCGGCCGTGAGCAGCTGCTGGCGGCGCTGGCCGAGATCCTGGCCGCCCCGGGCGCCCCGTCGATGCTGCTGGTCACTCACCACCTGGAGGAGATCCCCGTAGGCTTCACCCACGGGCTCGCCCTGCGGGGCGGCCGGACCGTGGCCGCCGGGCCGCTGGACGCGGTGCTGACCGGCGAGGTCGTCACCGCCACCTTCGGTCTCCCGCTGGAGATCACCAAGGACCGCGGCCGTTACACCGCCCGCGGCGCCTGAACTATCCATAGCCCCGTCCCGGCCCGCCGGGGCGCACCTACAAGCACACCAGAGGAGCACATGATGATTTGGCTTTGGTGGATCGGAGCCGCCCTCGTGCTCGGCGTCATCGAGACGGCGACGGCGGACCTGACGTTCCTCATGCTCGCCGGTGGCGCGCTCGGCGGTGCCCTGGCCGCCGCCCTGGGCGCCCAGGTGTGGGTGCAGGCGATCGTTTTCGCGGTGGTGGCGGCACTGCTATTGCTCGCCGTGCGTCCCTGGGCCAAGCGGCACCTGGCCGCCACCACCCCCGAGATGCGCACCAACGCCGAGGCCCGCATCGGCCGTTCCGCAACCGCCCTGACCGTGATCGACGCACGCGACGGCCGCATCAACCTCGACGGCGAGGAGTGGAGCGCCCGGCTGGCCGACACCCCCGAGGCCTACGGCTCCAACTCCGCCGGGCACGTTGACCCCGGGGCGGGCGTACGCGTGGTCGCCATTGACGGGGCCGTGGCCGTCGTCGTCCCCCAATAGCCGTCCCGAACCCAGCGCGGCCAGTAACGATTTGCCGCACATTCGCGTAAGCTGCCGATCACAACCGACCGAAAGGCCCAACGGTGCTAGAGACCGCGATCCTCGTCATTCTTGTACTGATACTGCTCCTGGTGATCGTCGCCCTGTTCCGGGCGGTGCAGATCGTCCCGCAGTCCTACGCCATCATCGTTGAGCGCCTGGGCAAGTTCCAGGCCGAATACGGTGCCGGCATGCACCTGCTGGTGCCCTTCATCGACCGGGTGCGCACCACCGTGGACCTGCGTGAGCAGGTCGTCTCCTTCCCGCCGCAGCCGGTGATTACCTCCGACAACCTGGTAGTGTCCATCGACTCGGTCATCTACTACCAGGTCACCGACCCCAAGCGCGCCACCTACGAGATCGCCAACTACCTGCAGGCCATCGAGCAGCTGACCGTCACCACCCTGCGCAACGTCATTGGTGCCATGGATCTGGAGCAGACGCTCACCAGCCGCGACCAGATCAACGGCCAGTTGCGGGGTGTGCTGGACCAGGCCACCGGCCGCTGGGGCATCCGCGTGTCCAACGTCGAGCTGAAGTCCATCGACCCGCCCGCCTCCATCCAGGGCGCCATGGAGCAGCAGATGCGCGCCGAGCGCGACCGTCGCGCCGCCATTCTGACCGCCGAGGGCGTCAAGCAGTCCCAGATCCTCACGGCCGAGGGTGACAAGCAGTCCGCGATTCTGCGCGCCGAGGGCCAGGCCCAGTCCGCCATACTCAAGGCACAGGGTGAGTCCCGCGCCATCCTGCAGGTGTTCGACGCCATCCACCGCGGCAACGCCGACCCCAAGCTGCTGGCCTACCAGTACCTGCAGACCCTGCCGAAGATCGCCAACGGGTCGTCGTCAAAGATGTGGATCGTACCCACCGAGTTCACCGCCGCGCTGGACGGCATTGCCGGCGCCCTGGGCGGCAAGTCGGCCGCCGGCGGACCCGGCTCGGCCGCCTTCAACACCGACGCCGACGAAGACGTGAAGGTGGACGTCTCCGGCATGGAGACGACGCTTGACATCGCCGGCGACCTCGCCGAAACCAGCCTGCAGGCCCCCGAGGAGGCGCTCGCCCAGGCCCGCGGCGAGGCCGCCTCCGCCTCCCAGGAGGCCGAGGCGTCCGACGATGTGCCGCCGTCGGGCCGGGGCGCGTGAGACGCGCCCCAACCCTGTGCCGACAGTGAAATAGGCGCCTGCTCCGGGGGCGGTGCGCGGTAGCCTCTCCAGGTGCTGCTTAAGACACTTCGTCATTACCTCAGGCCCTACGCGGGCTCCTTGGCGATCGTCTTCCTGCTGAAGATCATCGAGACGATCGCAGTTTTATCGCTACCGACCCTCAACGCCGACATCATCAACGACGGCGTGGTCACGGGAGACACGCACAAGATCTGGTCTCTCGGCGGGCAGATGCTCGCCATCACCGTGGTTCAGGGCATCGTTGCCGTCATCGGCACCTACCTGTCCTCCAGGGCGGCCATGGGACTCGGCCGCGAGATGCGCAGGGACATCTTCAACCATGTCCAGCGCTTCAACCTGGAAGAGGTCTCCCGCTTCGGCGCACCCTCCTTGATCACCCGCTCCACCAATGACATCCAGCAGGTGCAGATGGTCGTGTTCATGGCCAGCACCATGATGCTGATGGCGCCGATCATGCTGGTCGGCGGCACCGTCATGGCGCTGCGAGTGGACGTGCCGCTGTCCGCCCTGCTGCTGGTGCTGATCCCGCTGCTGCTGGTGGTGGTAGGCACGCTCATGAGCCGCCTGCTACCGCACTTCCAGGTCATGCAGTCCCGCATCGACCGGGTGAACCTGGTAATGCGCGAGCAGATTCAGGGCGTGCGGGTTATCCGGGCCTTCGTGCGACAGAAGGAACGCAGGCAGGTCTTCACCGAAGCCAATGACTCCTTGACGCGTACCTCGATGAGTATTGGCCGCCTGTTCGCCATCCTGATGCCGTCGGTGACCGTCATCATGAACCTCGCCTCCATCGGCGTGATGTGGTTCGGCGGGCTGCGCATCAACGACGGGCAGATGGAGGTCGGCGACCTGACCGCATTCCTCAACTACATCATGCAGATCCTCTTCTCCGTGATGATCGCCGTCATGCTGGTGACGATCCTGCCGCGCGCCCAGGTCGCCGCCGGTCGCTTCCAGGAGGTCATGGCCGTGGATCCCGCCATCAAGCGCCCGCGAACCCGGTCCATCTACCGCATCCGGCGGCCCTGCCGGTACCCGGGGCCGCCGCGTGAAACTGGACAACGTCACCTTCCGCTACCCGGGTGCCGACTCCCGCGTGCTGGCCGAGATCAACATCGACATGGCTCCCGGCACCACCACCGCCTTCATCGGCTCCACCGGCTCCGGCAAGACCACCCTGGCCAACCTGCTGCCGCGCCTGCTGGACGTGACCGACGGATCGGTGAGCGTCGACGGCGTCGACGTGCGCGACCTGGACCCGCATGAGCTGCGGGAGAACGTCGCCACCGTCCCCCAGAAGGCCTACCTGTTCTCCGGCACCATCCGCTCCACCCTGCTGCACGGCCGGCAGGACGCCACCGACGCCGAGCTGTGGGACGCCCTCGAGGCCGCACAGGCGGCCGGATTCGTCCAGGCCCTCGACGACGGCCTGGACCACGAGGTGGACCAGGGCGGCGTCAACTTCTCCGGCGGCCAGCGTCAGCGCCTCGCCATCGCCCGGGCCCTGGTGCGCCGGGCGGGCGTGTACGTCTTCGACGACTCCTTCTCCGCCCTGGACTACGCCACCGATGCCCGGCTGCGCGCCGGACTGCCGCAGGCCACCGGCGGGGCGACCATCGTCGTCGTCGCTCAGCGCGTCGCCTCGGTGCGCAACGCCGACCAGATCGTGGTCCTCGACGAGGGCCACGTGGTTGGAATCGGCACCCACAACGAACTCATGGACACCTGCCCCACCTACGCAGAGATCGTCCTATCCCAGATCAGCGCCGAGGAGGCCGCATGAGCCACGGACCTGGGCCCCGGCGGGCCCCCAACCAGAAGGCGAAGAACTTCCGCGGCACTTGGCGTCGTCTGCTGCACGAGCTGCGTCCCGAGCGGCTGCGTATCCTCGCCGTGATAGTGCTGACCGCAGGATCGGTGGTGCTCAACGTCGCCGCCCCCAAGGTCATGGCCCGCGCCACCAACGTCATCTTCGAAGGCGTGCTGGGCAAGCTCCTGGCCAACTTCGGGCTGCCCGACGGACTGTCCGGAGACGAACTGGCGCAGGTGCTGCGCAGTGCCGGCCAGGACACCTACGCGGACATGCTCTCCGCCTACGACGTGGTCGTCGGCCAGGGCCTGGACACCCACGCCCTGATGGTGATCCTGCTGCAGACCCTCACCCTGTACCTGCTGTCCGCTCTGTTTATTTGGGCTCAGGGCTACATCCTGGCCGGCGTCATCCAGCGCACCGGACGACGCATGCGGGCCGAGGTGGCCGCCAAGCTGGACCGGGTGCCGCTGTCCTACATCGACCATGGTTCCCGCGGCGACATGCTCTCCCGCGTCACCAACGACGTCGACAACATCACCCAGACCCTGCAGCAGACCCTCTCGCAGGCACTGAACTCCATCATCACCGTCATCGGCGTGTTCACCATGATGCTGACGGTCTCCGTGCAGCTGTCTCTGATCTCCCTGGCCACCCTGCCGGTGGCACTGATCATCACGCTGCTGATCGCCTCCCGCGCCCAGCCGCACTTCACCGAGCAGTGGGACGCCACCGGCGACGTGTCCGGCGTGGTGGAGGAGGCCTTCACCGGACACGAGGCCGTCGCCCTGTTCAACTCCGAGGAGACCTTCAACGCCCTGTTCGAGCAGGAGAACAACCGCCTGTACAACGGCTCCTACAAGGCCCAGTGGATCTCCGGCACCATCCAGCCCGCCATGCGCGTGGTCTCCAACCTGAACTTCGTCATCATCGCCGTGATCGGCGGCGTCAAGATCACCAATGGGCAGATGACGCTGGGCGACGTACAGGCCTTCATCCAGTACTCCCAGCAGTTCACCCAGCCGATCACCCAGCTCGCCTCCATGGCCAACCTGCTGCAGTCCGGGGCCGCCAGCGCCGAGCGGCTGTTCGAGATCATGGATGCCCCCGAGGAGGACGACACCGCCGTCCGCGCCCTGCCCGAGCGGGTAGCCGGCCGCGTCGTCTTCGACCACGTGAAGTTCTCCTACAGCCCGGACACGGAACTGATCACCGACCTGAATCTGACCGTTGAGCCTGGACAGACCGTCGCCATCGTCGGCCCCACCGGGGCCGGCAAGACCACCCTGGTGAACCTGCTGCTGCGCTTCTACGACCCGCAGGCTGGGTCAATCACGCTCGACGGCGTGGACACCCGGGAGCTGTCTCGCAACGAGTTGCGCGAGCAGATCGGCATGGTGCTGCAGGACACCTGGCTGTTCGAGGGCACGATCGGGGAGAACATCGCCTTCGGCGCCTCCCACGCCACTGCCGAGCAGGTGCGCGAGGCCGCCCGGGCCGCTAGCGTCGACCACATCGTGCGCTCCCTGCCCGACGGCTACGACACGATCATCGACGACTCCGGAGCGGGCGTTTCCGCCGGCGAGAAGCAGCTGATCACCATCGCTCGCGCCTTCCTCGCCGACCGGCAGATCCTGGTGCTGGACGAGGCCACCTCCTCGGTGGACACCCGCACCGAGCTGCTGGTGCAGAAGGCCATGGTCGGGCTGCGGCAGGGGCGTACCAGTTTCGTGATCGCCCACCGCCTGTCCACCATCCGCGACGCCGACACCATCCTGGTCATGCAGCACGGCGACATCGTCGAGCAGGGCAACCACGAGACCCTCATGGCCGCCCGCGGCGCCTACTACGAGCTGTACCAGAGCCAGTTCGCCGGTCCGGAGGGCGAGGACGAGCCCGCCGTTCAGGCCGACCCGTTGCTGGCCGCGGTGGGCCGAGACGCACGGGGCAACCGCCTGTGATCATCCCGCTCGAGGTACTCGAGGACGCCACAGACCCCCGCCTGGCCGACTACACCCGCCTGACCGATGTGGCGCTGCGGCGTCGCCTGGAGACCGAGCGCGGCCTGTACATGGCCGAGTCCACCAAGGTGATCACCCGTGCGGTGGCTGCCGGGCATACCCCGCGCTCCTTCCTCATGGCGCCGCGGCACTGGGAGCAGATGCGTCCGGTGATCGCTGCGGCCGCCGGCTGCGGCGGGCGTGACGACGGCGGTGAGGTGCCGGTCTTCATCGCTCCGGAGGAGACGCTGGAGACCCTCACCGGATTCCATCTGCACCGCGGCGCGCTGGCGGCCATGCACCGCCCTGCCCTTGCCGGCGTGACCGAACTGCTGGCGGGGGCCCGTGGCGGGGCGGGGGCGCGGCGCATCGCTATCCTGGAGGATCTGGTCGACCACACCAACGTGGGTGCCGTCTTCCGCAGCGCCGCCGCGCTGGGGATCGACGCGGTGCTGGTCACCCCGCGCTGCGCGGACCCGCTGTATCGGCGCAGCGTGCGCGTGTCCATGGGCACCGTCTTCCAGGTGCCGTGGACGCGCATTGAGCGCTGGCCCGTCCTGGATGAGCTGCACGCGGGCGGCTGGACGGTGGCGGCCCTGGCCCTCAGCGATGACTCGATAGGTCTGGACGACTTCGCCGCCGCCCCGGCATGCACCGATCCGGAGGGAAAGGTGGCGGTGGTGCTGGGAGCCGAGGGCGACGGACTCAGTCACCGTACGATCACCGCCGCCGATGCGGTGGTGCGCATTCCCATGGCCGGGGGAGTGGACTCGCTGAACGTGGCGGCGGCCGCCGCCGTCGCCTTCTGGGCACTGCGGGCATAGCTTCGAGACCCGGTGGCGAGTTGTCGGTGTGAGCGGGTTTGCTTGGGGTCGGGGTTTTGGTTGGTGTGGTGTGGGAGGGTCGGGGTGGTTGTGGTCTGGGAGGTTAATCCGGGGCGGTGCTTGACTCTCGCGGGTAAACACGCTCCGGGCGGTGAGGACACCGTCTCACACGGGCAAGGGCCCTGGCCGGTCTGCCATACCCCGATGAGAGGGGGAAGCCCGGCTCCACCACCACTACACGCCCAGCGGCGGATACACACCACCCGCCGAACCTCGGTCGCCGGGTCGCCTGATGCTGGGCCGCCTGCTCCTGTCTCCGCTCCCGGCCATGCCTGCTTCCAGGCCTGCATCGACTGCGCATCGACGCCGCACCGTCCCGAGTTTGGACCCCTTACGTCGGTTTGGACCCCTTACGTCGGTTTGGACCCCTTACGTCGGTTTGGACCGCCCACGCGGCACACAACGACGGTCCAAACAGACTTACGCGGTCCAAACAGGGGCAAGCGGTCCAAACCGGGGAGGTCGGCAGCGGGCATCCCCGCGACACGCCGGTCTAAAGCACCACGCTCGCACCGATAACCCAGGTCGGTAGGGCGAAAGAGAAGGCCGCCGTCCGCGGGTGCGGGACGGCGGCCTCAAGTGCCCTGCCAGCGGGCGGCACGCGCTCAGATGTTGCGCGTTACCTTGCCGGCCTTGAGGCAGGACGTGCACACGTTGAGGCGCTTGGGGGTGCCGTTCACGAGAGCACGTACACGCTGAATGTTCGGGTTCCACCGGCGGCTGGTCCGCACATGGGAGTGCGAGACGCTCTTGCCGAAGACGGGGCCCTTGCCGCAGACGTCGCACACAGCAGCCACGGTTCCACTCCTGAATCTTCTTGGTGTAAGCGCGCGAGCCTTTTGCCCGGCGCCGGGTCTACCGCCCGGCGACACGGGTCGCGGGCAACTCCAGCACTTTAGCGGAAACGGCCCGCCGCCCCAAGCGGAGCGGGTATGGACTCGCGCACACGCCGCGGCGCCCGCAGCAGCACAAAGCCCCGTTAACCACTAATCTGACCTTAGGTCCGCAGTCGCCGGTGCGCCAGTCCCGGCGCACCGGCCGTTGACGCGGTTCGGCATTGCGCGGGCAACGAGCACAGGGAAGGAGTGGCGTGGCAGATCGCACAGGTGCCGGTGACGCCGGCGCATCCGGCATCACCGCGCCGCTGCTGCATGCCTGGCTGAACGCGGCCCGGTCGGTCGCCGAGTCCACCCGCGAGCTGGTCAACTTCCTCAACGTCTTCCCGGTCCCCGACGCCGACACCGGCACCAATGTCCTGCTCACCGTGCGCTCCGCCTGCGACGCCCTGGCGCTTCTGCCGCCCGGCGCAGACCTCGCCCAGGCCGCCCGCGCCGCCGCCGACGGCGCCGTCCGCGCGCCCGCGGCAACTCCGGTCTGCTCATCTCTCAGGTGCTGGCCGCCCTGGCGGACGTGTGCGCCGAGGCTCCCGACCCCACGGTGCTGCGCCCGGTCGAGCTGGTACACGCCTATGAGCGCATCGCCACCACCACCTGGGCCGCCGTATCCCGGCCGGTGGCGGGCACCCTGCTCACCGTCGCTCAGGACGCCGCCGCCGGCGCCCGCGCCGCCCTTGTGGAGTCCACCGCCGCCGCTCCGGCGAGCGTATCGACCGTCTCCGCCTCCGCCGCTTTCGGCGCTCAGGAGTCCGTGGTGGAGACCGCAGGTCTGGGACACGGCGCCGTCGACGCCGGCGGGGCCGCCCTCATGCTCATGTACACCTGCCTGTCCGACACCATCGACGCCGGCCCCGCGGACGCCGTCTCCGGGACGAGGCCCGCCTCCCCGGGCGCGACGGCCGTGTCCGTCCCGTTCGCGCTGCCCTGCACCGACGTGGCCCGGCAGATGCTCGATGATCTGGTCGCCGGCGCCGCCCACGGTGCCGGGGCACGCGACGACGCCGATTCCTTCTCCACCGGCGAGTTCGAGGTCATGTATCTGTTGGAGGCCACCGCCGCCCAGGCCACCGAACTGCGCCGCGACCTGGAGACGATCGGTGACTCCGTGGGTGTGGTTGGCACCCCCGATGCACTCGGCGTGGGCATGTTCCAGGTCCACGTCCACACCGACACCCCCCGGGCCGCCCTGCCCCGCCGCGGCCGCGCCCGCCAAGTCTGCATCCACCACCTGCACCCGACAGCGCTCGCGCTGGCCCCCGCCTGGGAGGCCGACGAGCCGCCCCTGCCCACCTCCGCCCCCGCCGACGGCCGCGTGGTCTCCTTCGAGCGCCTCGCCGCCCGCCGCGCCCAACGCGACCCGGATACCGCCACCACGCCACCCGCCGACGGCCCGCACCGTGTCACGCGCCCCGCCCCTCACCGCGTCGGGGTCATCGCCTGCACCCGTGCTCCCGGCCTGATTGAGCAGTTCGCCCGCACCGGTGCCGTCGTGGTGCTGGACCCCGAACGCGACGGCATCGTCCGCGCCGCCGGCGACCTCGGCGCCACCCAGGCCATCGTCCTGCCGTGCGACCCGCAGGCAGCCGCCAGCGCGCACGAGGCGGCCCGCTTCCTCGCCGCCCGTTCCGCCGTCTCCTCCGTGCGCGGCGCCGGGGACGGCGAGACCGCCCGCATCGTCCCCGAAGGCCTGCGCCTGCTAGTCTGCGACACCGACGACGAGGCCCGGGTCCTGGCGGCCGCCGTCGCCGTGGCCGGGCAGACAGAGCACACCGAACTCGGCGAGCTGGCTACGCGGGCGGGCGGCGTCGCCGCGGCCGTGCGCACCACCGCCCTGACCGGCCCGGACGCCGAGGCCGACGCCGTCGCCGCCACCCTGACCGCCGCACTGCGCCCTGACGACGAGTTGGTCACCGTCATCCTCGGCCGTGACGCCCTGCCCGACGTCGGCGCCATGGCCGCCGCGGCCGTCGCCCGCTACACCGAGCGGCAGGGCTTTTTCCCCGACAGCATTGAGGTCGTCGTCCACGCGGGCGCCCAGTCGACCCCCGACGTCCTGCTCGCCATCGGGTGAGCCGCCCATGACCGCCACCCCCGGTCGCGCCCGCCGCCCGCGCGGCGCCGTGCCTCTGCTCGACCGCCCCCTAGACCGGCTGATCGGCAAGACCACCGCCACCCAGCTCGCCAAGCAGGGCATCACCACCCCACGGGGGCTGCTGCGCCTGTTCCCACGTCGCTACGACACCTGGGGGGACCTGACCGACCTGCGCACCCTTAAGCACGGCGAACAGGCCACGATCCAGGCGCAGGTCGTGCACGCCGCCGCCCGCCGCACCCGCTCCGGCCGGCCGCCGGCCCTGATGGAGGCCACCGTCACCGACGGGGTAACCACCATGGGGCTGGTGATGTTCGGCAACCCCGGCCAGATGCAGCACCACGCCGCCCAGCTCGCCCCCGGCACCACGGTGCTGCTGTATGGCAAGGTCGGGCTGCACCACGGTCGCCTGCAACTGGCCAGCACCCGCTTCCAGGTACTCGACGAGCTCGACGACGTCGAACGCGAGGCGTTGCTGGCCCGCCCCATGCCCATCTACCCGGGCACCGAGTCCCTGCCCTCCTGGCTGGTGGGGCGGGCCGTGCGCACCATCCTGGACCAGATCGGCCCCGCGGACGTCCCCGAGCCGCTGCCCGAGCCGGTGCGCACCGCCGAGCGCCTGGTGGACGCCTACACCGCCTACCGGTGGGTGCACACCCCCGAGGACGCCAGCCAGTGGCGCGACGCCCGCCGCCGCCTGCGCCACGAGGAGGCCTTCGTGCTGCAGGCCGCCCTGGTGCAGCGACGCGTTCAGCACGCCGCCGAGCATACGGCCGTCGCCTGGCCCCTTCCCGGCAAGGAATCCCTGCTGGCCGACCTGGACGCCGCCCTGCCGTACACGCTCACCGCCGGGCAGGCACGCGTGGTAGACAGATCGCCGAGGCCCTGAACTCCACCATCCCCATGCAACTGCTGCTCCAAGGCGACGTCGGATCCGGCAAGACCCTGGTCGCCCTGCGTGCCATGCTGCAGGTGGTCGACGCCGGTGGGCAGGCCGCCCTGCTAGCACCCACCGAGATCCTGGCCGCCCAGCACCGCGCCTCACTGGAGGCCCTGCTGGGGCCGCTCGGGCGTGCGGGCATGCTCGACGGCGCACCGCGCGCCACCCGCGTCCGCCTGCTGACCGGATCCACTTCGACCGCTGAGCGTCGCCAGCTGTTGGCCGACCTGGCCGCCGGGGAGCCGACCATCGTGGTGGGCACCCACGCCCTGCTGTCCCAGACCGTGCAGATCCCCTTCCTGGGGCTGGTCGTGGTGGACGAGCAGCACCGCTTCGGCGTCGCCCAGCGCGACGCCCTGCGCGAACGCGGCGGCGTCACCGACCCGGTCACCGGCACCCAGCGCACCCCACACCTGCTGGTCATGACCGCCACCCCCATTCCACGCACCATCGCCATGACTATCTTCGGGGACCTGGACACGGCCGTGCTCGACGAGCTGCCCGGCGACCGCCGGCCGGTCACCACCACGCTGGTGCCCTGGACGCGCGAGCCTGGGTGGAACGCATCTGGAGGCGCGCCGCCGAGGAGGTGGCCGCCGGCGGACGCGTGTATGTGGTGTGCCCGCGCATCGACGGCGACGACTCCGACGCCGCCGGGGACGACCAGGAGGAGCCGGAGCCCCCGGACGCGCTGCTGGACGAGGGCGGGGAGTTGGTGCAGGAGGCGCCCCCGGCTCGGCCGCCGGCCGCCGTCGTCGACTGGGCGCAGCGGCTGGCCGCCGAGCCGGCGCTCGCGGGCCTGGGCATCGGCACTCTGTCCGGGAGGATGAGCGCCGCGGAGAAGGATGCCGCCATGGCGGACTTCATCTCCGGACGCACCCCGGTGCTGGTGTGCACCACCGTGGTGGAGGTGGGCGTGGATGTGCCGGCCGCCTCCATGATGGTGATCCTGGATGCCGACCGCTTCGGCCTGTCTCAGCTGCATCAGCTGCGTGGGCGTGTGGGGCGCGGTGAGCGGGAGTCCGTGTGCGTGGCGGTGACCGGGGTGGAGGTCGGATCGCCCGCCTACCACCGGCTCAAGGCCTTCGGAGACATCGGCGACGGCTTTCAACTGGCGGAGGCCGACCTGGAGCTGCGCAGCGAGGGCAATGTGCTCGGCGCTGCCCAGTCGGGGCGGCGTAGCGACCTGGATCTGCTGCGCGTGAGCCGTGATGGTGCGCTCATCGCCCGGGCGCGGGAGCAGGCGGAGACGATCATCGCCGCCGACCCGATGCTGGCCGAGCATCGGGATCTGGCCGCCGCCATCGCCGACCGGCTGGACGAGGAGGCCGGCGCCTACCTGGAGCGGTCCTGACGCGCCGGGCGCGCACCGGTGCGGGGCCAGCGGGCCGGATCGGTCCGGCCCCGGCTCAGGAAGGTTTAGCGTGCGGCGGGCTTTTCACCGGACGTGGCGCCGTCGTCGGCGGACCTGGTGTCGCGGCTCGTAGCGGGCGGGATTGGTAATGGACATTGCCGTCCCGCTCCACCAGCCGGTACCATAAACCTGTACCACTTGGTTTCGGCGTCGCTCATTGGGAGGTTGCCATGTCGATCAGTGCCACCGAGGCGCGGCGCGCCCTCTTCCCGCTGATTGAACGGGTCAATGCGGACCGGGACGCAGTTGAGATCGTTTCCCGCCGCGGCAACGCCGTGCTCATGTCGGCTGACGAGTACGCGGCCTGGCAGGAGACCGCCTACCTCTTCCGCTCACCCGAGAACGCCCGCCGCCTGCTGGATTCCTATGAGCGTGCCCGCGCGGGACGGGTCGAGACCCACGAGCTCGACCTCGACGACTGAAGATGAACCACGCGGCTGCGCTCGCTTGGTGATGGTTTCATGAGGCTCGTGTGGGAGGCGTCCGCCTGGGAGGACTACTGCTACTGGCAGACGGCTGATCGCCGTACGCTAAAGCGCATCAATGCGCTCATCGCCGCCTCCCTGCGCGAACCCTTCGCCGGTATCGGCAAGCCCGAACAGCTCAAGTACGGGGCACCCGGCGCCTGGTCCCGGCGGATTACCGAGGAGCACCGACTGGTCTACCTGGTCGACGGTGAGGACCTCATCATTTTGCAGGCCCGCTACCATTACTGACCCTTGTTGCCCCGCCGCCACGTGACGGCGGGTGCAGTTTCCTCGTGAGCCGCCGCGTCTCGGGAGGGGTCAGTGCTTGGCGGGCTCTCCACCGGACGTGGCGTCGTCGTCGGGCTCGGCGAACCAGAGCGTGGTCTCCCCGTACTTGCGCGTGGAGAAGCGGCGCAGGCCCGCCGGCCAGGACGGCTCGGGGGAGCGCGAGGAGCGCTCGACCACCACCACCGCGCCCGGTGCCAGCCACGGGTCCTGACGGCGGGACAGCGGCGCCAGCATGGCCGCCAGCGTGGCCTCGTCGACGTCATAGGGCGGGTCGAGCAGGACCAGATCCACGGGCGCGCCCGCCGGCCCGGCCAGGAAGGCCTCCACCTTGGCCGTGGCGCTGCGCACCCCGGCAAGGCCGAGGGCGCGGATGTTGCGTCGCAGATGCGGGTGGCGCGGCGGGAGACGTCCACCAGGGTGACGTCGGTGGCCCCGCGGCTGGCGGCCTCCAGGCCGAGCGCGCCCGAGCCCGCGCACAGGTCCAGCACGCGCGCGTCGGCGATGACGCCGTAGTGCTCCAGCCGGCCGAACAGGGCCTCGCGCACGCGTTCGGAGGTGGGGCGGGTGCCGGCCGCGGGCACGTCGATCCGGCGTCCGCCGGCACTCCCGGCCACAATCCTGGTCATGGGGCGAGCCTAGAGGATCGGCTGTCGACGCTCGCAAGCCCCAGTGCAGGTGCCATCCCCGGGATCATTGTCGCAAATGGTCACAAACGGCGGATTCGGCTGCCCGAGTCGAGTCCAGAACCGCATGATTCCAATGATTGGCGAATTGCGATTCGGGGCGGGGAGTGCGTTTGTGACCGTTTGCGACAATGCAAGTCACTCTGAGCGCGCCGGGAGCTCGTCCGGGCTGTGCGGGGCGCCAGTAGGCTTGCCGCGGACACGCGACCACACAGGCGGCGCCGTTCCAGCGAGGCCGGAAGGGAAATACATGTCGGACACGTCAGCAACCGTCGCCACCGGGCTGCGGGGACCGCAGTCGGACGCAGTGCGCGAACTCTCCCATGACTGGCTCCTCCCCACCGTGCCCGGGCCCGGCCGCGGCCGCCATCTGCCGCCGCGCGCCTGGGTCGCGCCCGAGGACACGAACGCACCCAGCCTCAGCCTGAACGGCACCTGGGCCTTCCGTCTGCACTCCCAGGCGCACCCCGAGGGCCTGGACGAGCGCGGCGAACCCATCGCCCCCGACTTCGACCCCGCCGACGCCGCCCTCGGCCCCTGGGGCCAGATCGACCTGCCCGCCCACTGGGTGCTCACCGGCGAAGGCGAGCGTGGCCTGCCTGGTACACCAACGTCCAGTACCCCATTCCGGTGGACCCGCCTTATGTGCCCGACGAGAACCCCACCGCGGACCACGTGCGCACCTTCACCCTCCCTGCCGACTGGTCCCTGGAAGACTCCGGCGCCCTCCAGGTGCTGCGCCTGGACGGGGTGGAGTCCTTCGCCTCCGTGTGGGTCAACGGCACCTGGGTCGGCACCACCCAGGCTCGCGCCTGCCCTCCGAGTTGGACGTGACTGGGCTCCTGCGTCCCGGGGAGAACACCGTGGCCGTGCGGGTATCCCAGTGGTCGCCGGGAACGTACGTGGAGGACCAGGACCAGTGGTGGCTGCCCGGCATCTTCCGCGACATCACCCTGCTGCGCCGGCCCGCCGGGAGGATCGACGACGTCTTCGCCCACGCCGACTACGATCCCGCCACCGGCGCCGGTACCCTGGAGGTCGACGTGGCCGCCCCGCCCACGGCTTTTCCCGTGCGGGTCGAGCTACCCGAACTGGGCCTGGACGCCGAACTGACCGACCCCGGTACGGCGCGCCTGGTCGCCCCCGCCGTCGAGGCCTGGAGCGCGGAGGCCCCGCGCTTGTACGACCTGGTGATCACCGCCCGGGAGGAGACCGTGCGCCTGCGCACCGGGTTCCGCCGCCTGGAGGTGATCGACGGGCAGGTGCGCGTCAACGGAACGCGCCTGATCATCGCCGGCGTCAACCGGCACGAGGTCAATGCCCACCGCGGCCGGGTCTTCGACGAGGACTGGGCGCGCGCCGACCTGGCGGCCATGAAGGCCCACAACGTCAACGCCATCCGTACCTCTCACTACCCACCCCACCCGCGCCTGCTCGACCTGGCCGACGAGGTCGGCCTGTGGGTCATGGACGAGTGCGATCTGGAGACCCACGGCTTCGAGGCCCACGGCTGGTGCGGCAACCCCGCCGACGACCCCGCCTGGCGCGACGCCTGGTGGACCGTGCCCGCCGCATGGTCGAGCGCGACAAGAACCACCCCGCCATCCTGCTGTGGTCCCTGGGCAACGAGTCCGGCACCGGCCGCAACCTGGCCGCCATGAGCCAGTGGATCAAGCACCGCGACCCCGGCCGCCTGATCCACTACGAGGCGGACTTCGCCGGCGCCTACACCGACGTCCACTCGCGCATGTATCCGACCCTGGAGGAGGTCGAGGCCGTCGTCGGACGCGGGCAGGAGACCGTCAGCGGTGCGCTCGTCGACGTCGACGCTCCCGCCAGCACGCCGGTGGCCGTGCCCGGGCACGCCGCCGCGAACCTCGCCCCCGCGCAGAACGCGCACGTGCGCACTCTGCCGTTCGTCATGTGCGAGTACCTGCACGCCATGGGCACCGGCCCCGGCGGCATCGAGGACTACACCGCGCAGGTCGAGCCCAATCCCCGCCACCTGGGTGGATTCGTGTGGGAGTGGCGCGACCACGCCCTGGTTGACCCCCGCCCCGAGGCCGCCGGAGCCCTGCGCTACGGCGGCGACTTCGGAGAACCCGTGCACGACGGCAACTTCGTGTGCGACGGGCTCGTCTCTGCCGACACCACGCCCAGCGCCGGCACCACCGCCTGGGCCAATGCGGTCGCACCCGTCCTGGCCGCCTGGGCGGGCGAGGCCGGGAGCCTCGGCACGGTGCGGGTGCGCAACCGCTTCCACACGCGCGCCACCGCCGCACTCACGCTCGCCTGGCAGGTGACTGTGGAAGTGTCCACCGCCGACGGCCTCGCTCTGGCCGTAAAAGACCCCGGCGCAGCCGCTCATGTCGGAACGGATGGCGCCGCCGCCCCGGCCGGGCTCACGCTCCTGGGCGCTGCCGCCTCCGGCGAATGCCCGCTGCCCGAACTCGCCGCGGGGGAGGAGACGCTGTTGGACGTGCCCGAGCTGGCCGATGCCGTTGCCCGCGCCCGGGCCGCCGGCCGTGCCGTCCACGTGCTCACCGCCGTGCTGGACCCGCTTATCCCCGGGGTGGCGGACGTCGGCCCCCGCCAGGTCGATCCGGTCGACGGCGCCCCGCTGCTGCCCCAGGTGGCCTGCACCGACGCCGCCGGACGCCGAGTCATATCCACCCGGGAGGCGACCCTGCCGGCCCCGTCCGCGCCGGCCGGAACCGGCCGCCCGACAACCCCAGGCCGTTGCGAGCCTCCGGTCCGGGTGCGCGGTGGCATCGAATTAGGGCCCGCCCGCCTGGACAACTGCGGGCGGCTCCTGGAGCTGGGCGGGCTCGACGTCGTCGGCCCGCTGACCACCGTCTGGCGCGCCCCCACCGACAACGACGAGGGCCACGGAGCCATCGACTACTGGCAGGTGCCCCCGAGCCGCACCAACCTCGGTGCGGGCGGCGGCCGCCCGGGCCCCTCGGCGGCCGACCGCTGGCGCCAGGCCCGCCTGCATCTGGCGGCCGAGCGCCACGTGTCCACCGTGGTCGAGGACGACGCCGTCGTCGTGCGCAGCCGCGTCAGCGCAGCCGAGCAGGCATGGGCGCTGGAGACCACCACCACGTTGACCGCCGTGGCCGGCGGGCTGCGGTTGCGCACGCAGATCATCCCCACCGGGGACCTGCCCGCCGTGCTGCCCCGCCTGGGGGTACGGCTGGGGCTGCCCGCGGACCTGATCCACGCCACCTGGGCCGGCACCGGCCCCGCGCCCGCCTACGCGGACCTCGCCGGAGCCGTACGCCACGGTGTCTTCACCGGCGACGTGTCCGCGCTGTGGCAGCAGCCGGTGCGGCCCCAGGAGGGCGGTACCCGGCCCGGACTGCGCCGTCTGCAACTCGACGGCGACGCCGGGCGCCTGACCGTCGTGATCCCCTCCACGGCCCCGGTCGCCTTCTCGCTGAGCCCGTGGAGCCTGGAGAACCTCACCGCCGCCGATCACGTGGAGGAGCTGTGCCCCGACACTCACCTGTGGCTGCACCTGGACGCCCTGCACCACGGCATCGGTACGCGCTCCTGCGGCCCGGACGTGCGCCCGGAGGCCGCCGCCGCGCCCCGGCCGGTCGTCGTGGAGGCCTGGCTGGGCGTGCAGCCCGCCTGATGCCGTAATCCCGGTTGCCGCCCCCTCGGCCGGCCTCCTGGCTGCCGGCCGGGTGCCTGCGCCGACTCCCCGGCTTCGGCGCGCGTCCCCACCCGCCGGGGCCGTTCCGCTAGCCTCGCAGCGTGACGCTCGCCGTGTACCCCGGAACCTTCGACCCGATCACCCTCGGGCACGTCGATGTGGTACGCCGCGCTGCCAGCGTGTTCGACCGCGTCATCCTGGGCATCGCCCATAACGCCGCCAAGGACTCCTCCCGCCTGTTCAGCATTGAGGAGCGGGTCGCCCTGGCCCGCCTCGCCCTGGTGGACATTCCGGGGGCGGAGGTCGCCGTGGTCCCCGGCCTGCTCGCCGACTTCTGTGCTCGGCGGGGCGCGGACGCGATCGTCAAGGGCCTGCGCAACGGCACCGACTTCGACGCCGAGGTGCCCATGGCCCTGCTCAACCGGGAGCTGGGCGCCCCCGAGACCTTCTTCCTGGCTGCCGCCCCCACGCATGCGCACGTGTCCTCCTCGCTGGTCAAGGACGTCGCCCGCCACGGCGGGGACGTTTCCGCGCTCGTGCCCGCGGAGGTCGCCGCCGCGCTCGCCCGCGCCTTCACCGCCC
>NZ_MTPX02000015.1 GCF_002154335.2 Actinomyces ruminis | reverse complement strand
CGTGCGCGTGCGGGCGGCGCGAGTGCTGGCGCGCGTGAGGATGCCACGGTGCTGCATGGTGCCCTCGGGGCCGCGGTGCCCGACTGGGCGCTGCGCCCCGGCGCCGGTGCGGCGCAGGCAGAGCGCCCCCCGCTGGACGACCTGGTCCTGCGCCATGCCCGCACTCGCGCCGCGGTGACGGCCGAGGCGGTGGCGGAGGCTTTCGGGCTGGGGGTGTCCTTGGCCGCCAGCGCACTGAAGGCGCTGGCCGACGCGGGTGCGCTCGTGCGCCTGGGTGGCGGCGAGCAGGCACGCTGGATGGTTCCCGAGGTGTTCACCCGGGTGCGCAACCGCTCCCTGGCCAAGCGCGCGCCGCCGTCAAACCAGTGCCTGCCGCCGCCCTGCAGCAACTCGTGCTGGAGCGCGCCGGCATGGCGGATGCAGAGGCCGGGACGGGCGGCGTGGAGGCGCTCGCGGAGGCCATTGCCTCGCTCGAGGGTGTCTGGCTGCCCGCCGGGCTGTGGGAGGCGGTGGTCTTCCCGGCGCGTGTCGCCGACTACCGACCCGCCATGCTGGACGAGCTCATCGCCTCGGGGGAGGTGGTTTGGGTCTGCCGGGCGCGGGGCGCAGCCGGTGCGGATACGGCCGCCAGTGTGGGCGTCCCGGCGCCGTCGGTCGCGGCTGCTGGGCCAAGGTCTACTGACTCGAGCCGCAGCGGCGCGCTACTGGGCGAGATCGCCTTCTTCCCCTCCGACTCGCCGTTGGCGCCCGTCGCCGGAGCCGTCGTCGGCGCAGGCGAGTACGACGTGGAGGAGCACTGGGCGCTGGTTCGCGCCGGGCAGCTGACGGCCGACTCCTTCGCACCCGTGCGCACGGCCCTGCAGCCCCGACCGACCGCTGCCCCGACTCGGCGGGTGCACAGCCGCCGTACTCGCCGCTACGGCGGTTACCGCAGTGGCTACTACACCGACCGCGCCCGCCCGGCCGGGTCTGCGGGATCGCCGCGCTCGATGCCGCCCGCAGCGCAGCCGCTGCCGAGCTCAGACTCCCTACGGCCATCGGCCGCGACCGGTGGGGGCGTCCCCACCAACGGCAGCACCGCGGCAGCGGGCCATAACCCGACACCCGCCGCGCTCGCGACGGCCTCCTGGCGCAGACTCACCCCGCCGCAGGCCACGGCCGAGGAGCAGGCTGTGGCCGACGTCGAATCCCTGCTCGACCGCTACGGCGTCGTCAGTAGGGACGTGGCGCTCGCCGCGGGTATCCCGGGCGGCATTACTCCGCTGCTGCCGGTGCTGCGCCGCATGGAGGACACCGGCGTCGTGCTGCGCGGTGCCTTCGTGGAAGGGCTCGGGCCGAGCCAGTTCGCGGCCCGGGAAAGCGTCGACCGGTTGCGCGCCCTGGCGGGACGGGACGTCGACACCGCCGACGGCGTCCCGCCGGTGGTGCTGGACCTGAAGGACCCCGTCTGCCTTGCGGGCGGCGTCGTCCCCTGGCCCGAGCCGGCGCTGCCGGCGGAGCTGGCTGCGCGAGCCGCAGATGCCGCGGAGCCGCCGCGCCCGGCCGCACGGCAGGGGGCGCGCGTGGTCTTGAGCGGCGGGCGGCCGGTGCTGCACGCGGCCGAGCGGCTGCGCACCCTCACCTGCTACACCACCGAGGGGGCGGAGCTCGAGCGGGCACTGGCCGCCGTCGTCGCCGCGGAGACGCGGGAGGCGTTGCGCGAAGGGGCCCGCCCCGGCAAACGCGTGGTGGAGACGCTCAATGGCGTCTCCACGCTCGACCCGGTGGTCGGTCGGCTGCTGGAGACGGCCGGGCTGGTGCGTGACCCGCGCGGCATGCGTCTGCACATCGACCCCTACCGGAGCTGAGCCGTGCCCGACCCGCATCCGCTGACCGGAGTTCTCTTCGACTCGCCCGTCCCGCCGGGAACCGGCTGGCCCGAGGACCCTGCCGACGCCGACACCCCCGTGGCCCGCGACGCCGAGGAGGTGCGGCGCCTGGCCGCCGAGGCCGACCCCGCCACGCTCAACGCGCGTATTAGCGTGTGCCGGGCCTGCCCGCGGCTGGTGGCCTGGCGGGAGGAGGTCGCCACCACCGGGAGACGGGCTGCCTTCGCCCATGAGCCCTACTGGGGTCGGCCCGCACCGAGCCTCGGACCCGTGGACGCACGCATATTCGTGGTCGGTCTGGCGCCCGCCGCCAATGGCGCCAACCGCACCGGCCGCATGTTCACCGGCGACGGCTCCGACTGGCTCTGGTCTGCCTTCTACCGCGCCGGTCTGGCATCCTCGCCGACCTCCCGGGCAGCCGGCGATGGGCAGAGGCTGATGGGCCTGCGTCTGGGGTCTGCTGTGCGTTGTGCCCCGCCCGCCAACAAGCCGACCACGGTCGAGAAGGCCACCTGCCTGCCGTGGATCACCCGTGAGTTGGAACTGTTGGGCCAGGTGCGCGTGGTGCTTGCCCTGGGCGGCATCGCCTGGGATACGGCGCTGCGGGTGGTGCGGGAGTCCGGCTGGGCGGTGCCGCGCCCCAAACCGCGGTTCGGCCACGGCGTCCGGGCCGAACTGACCCGGCCCGACGGGCAGACGGTGGTGCTGCTCGGCAGCTACCACCCCAGTCAGCGCAACACCTTCACCGGGCGGCTCACCGCCGACATGCTCGACGCCGTCCTGAGCACCGCCAAGGAACTGGCGGGCCTGTAGGCGGTGCGGTGGCGCCGGCGGGCCGTTTCGGCGGATGGAGACCGCGGGCACGGTCAGCCGACATACGTGTGCGGGGCAGGCGGCACTCCAGCAAGCGGTGGGCCACGCCGACGCCGCGGCGCTGTCTACTACGCCACTTCGGCGTTTGGAACGCCGGTTAGCGGTCTGCTGAATACCTCGGAGGCCTTCAGCAGACCGCTAAGTGGCGTAGTAAACGGTAAACCGGCGTAGTAAACGTTGCAGGGCGGGGGACAATTGCCCGATGCGACTCCCTGATCCTGGTTTTGGAGGCGATGACCGATGATTGATACGAGTGCCGGCCTCCACCATCCGAAGGTGGTCGCCGCTACGGAGCAGAACATTAGGCGTGCGGCGCAGATCGTGCTGGCCGGGGGCGTGATCGTGGCACCCTCGGACACGAACCTAGCGCTGACGCTAGATGCGTGGAATGAGGCGGCCATCGAGCGGGCATTTGCCATCAAGCGCCGCCCGGCGACCTCTCCGCTGACTCTGTTCCTGCGGCACCCTGTGGACTGGGAGCGCTACACGCGGGTACCCGCAGCGGACCGGCCCGCAGTTCAGGCACTGGCGGCGGCGTTCTGGCCCGGTCCCCTCAACCTGGTCCTGCCGCGGAGCGACGAGGTACCCGACTTCTTGGTGTGTGGGGGCAGCACGGTGGCGCTGGGGGTGGTGTCGAACCCGACCCTGCAACGATTACTGAGCTTTATCGGACGGCCGGTGGCGATGACGTCCGCGAACCTGTCCGGTCGGGCCGACGGCGTCCTGGTAGACCTGAAACTCGCGAGCGAGCAGATCGGCGACGAGGTGGACCTGATCCTCGAGGGCGGGCATCAGGGCACCACGGCGTCGTCGACAATCGTGAAAGTTCATGACGGTCGGGCAACGATCCTGCGGCAGGGAGACGTGCGCCCCGGAGATATTCGTGACGCTCTGGCCGGGGTGAGCGTCCAGACGGGCTTCTAGAGGTGCCCGTAGGCGGGTCTGGCGGGTCGTCTGCTACGCCACTTCGGTGTTTGGAACGCCGGTTAGCGGTCTGTTGAATACCTCGGAGGCCTTCAGCAGACCGCTAAGTGGCGTAGTAGACGGTGAACCGGCGTTGCAAACGCGCTCTTCGCGTTTGTGGGGGCGGCGGTTCGGGCCCGGGGCGGCGATGTGGTGGTCGTGTTCGGGCCGGCGGGGACGATGTCGAGCTGGCCGACGCCGTCGGGAGGGCGTAGCGGCGGCCGGTGGCCCGACCGGCGTCGGCTGCTGGCCGCCGCGGACCTCACACGGGGGTCGGCTGCTGGCCGCGGTGGACGGACTCCAGCATGAGGGTGGCCACGTCCGTGACGCGCACGTCTGCGCCCTCGGAGGCGACGCCGTCGGAGAGCATGGTGGTGCAGAACGGGCAGGCCGTGGCGATCACCTGGGCGCCGGTGCCGATCGCTTCCCGCGAGCGCTCCACCGCGATGCGCGTGCCGATCGACTCCTCCATGAAGGCCCGCGCCCCGCCGCCGCCGCAGCAGAAGCCGCGCTCGTGGCTGCGCGGCATCTCCACGGTGGTGGCGCCGGTCGCCTCCAGTAGCTCGCGCGGCGGGGAGTAGATGCGGTTGTGGCGGCCAGGTAGCAGGCGTCGTGGTAGGTGACGGTTGGGGCGCCGCTGGCCTCGGCCCCTGTGGCCGGCTGCGCCGTCGGCTCCGCCTGCGGGGGAACGGGACGCAACCGCCCCGCGCGCACCAGTCGGCTGAGCAGCTGCGTGTAGTGCAGCACCTCGTAGTGCCCGCCCACCTGCGGGTACTCGCGGGCCAGCGTGTTGAAGCAGTGGGCGCAGGTCACCACGATCTTCTGGGCCCCGGCCTCGTTGAGCGTCTCGACGTTCTGCGCCGCCAGCGTCTGGAACAGGATCTCGTTGCCGGCGCGGCGGGCCGGGTCGCCGGTGCAGGCCTCGGCGTCGCCCAGGACCGCGAAGGACACCCCCGCGGTGTGCAGCAGCTCGGCCACCGCCCGCGTCGTCTTCTTCGCCCGGTCCTCGTAGGCGCCCGCGCAACCCACCCAGAACAGGTAGTCGACCTCGGAGGCGTCCTCCACGTCCACCCCTACCACGGGCACGTCGAAGTCCAGACCCTTGGCCCAGTCCATGCGCTTGCGCGCCGCCAGGCCCCAGGGATTCCCCTTGGACTCCAGCTTGCGGAACATCTGCCCAGCTCCTTGGGGAAGGCCGAGGCCATGAGCACCTGTTGGCGGCGCACGTCGATCACGTGGTCGACGTGCTCAATGTCCACCGGGCACTGGTCCACGCACGCCCCGCAGGTGGTGCACGACCACAGCACGTCGGCGGGGATCACCTCGCCGGCCAGCGGCGCCGGGCGCGTAGCCACGCCCGACTCGGTGGGGGCGCCTTGGCGGCCAGCAGCGCACCAAGCACGTCACCGGTGTGGGCGCTGCCCGGGGCCAGGCCCAGATCGTCGTCGTTCTCCAGGCCGTCGGTCATGCCCGTCAGCCGCCCGAGCGGGCTCCGGGCGCTGTGGCGCTGCGCGAGCATCTCCTCGGTGACGGCGTCGGGTTCGACGCCGAGCGCGCTCGCCGCCCGCAGGTAGGGGGCGGCGGCGGCGTGGTGGTCGCGCAGGGCCAGCGTGAACAGCTTGGGGGACAGGGGCTTGCCGGTGTTCCACGCCGGGCACAGGTCCTGGCAGCGGCCGCACTCGGTGCAGGTGGAGAAGTCCAGCAGGCCCTTCCAGGTGAAGTCCTCGATGCGCTCCACGCCGAGCTTGACCTCGGTGCCCTCCTCTTCGGCTGCCTCCATGGCGGCGTCAAGGTCGTCCAGGGTGTCGGCGGTGAGGGGCTGGCCGTCGGGCAGCTTCAGCGGCTTGGCGGGGCCGAGCGCCTTGGTGCCGTCGGTGTTGCGGCGCGCGTACAGGTTCACGAAGGCCAGGAAGCGGTGCCAGGCCACGCCCATCGACGGCTGCAGCCCCACCACCACGAACCAGCTCATGGAGATGACGACCTTGATGGTCGCCACCACCGTGATCGCGGCGGCCAGGGCGTCGACGCTGAGCGGTGCCAGCAGTGGGCCGGTCCAGGCGGTCAGTGGGAAGTGCGTCCAGTGGGCCAGGGCGGCGTCGGCCGGGTCGGGGGAGAGGCTCAGTTGGGCGTGCTCCAGCATTCGCAGCACCAGCACGCAGACCACCACGCCGGCAACGACCGCTTCCACGAAGTGCGCCTGCCCCTGGCTGGAGCCGGCAAAGCGGGAGGTGCGGGTGCGGGTGCCGCCGGCGGAGTCGGCGTCGAAGGGGGGCGCGGCGGCACGGCGGCGGGTCAGGATGCGGCGCACCGCGATCAGGTGGATGATGCCCGCCAGGCTCAGCCAGGCGATGGACTCAACCACCCACGCCCACCAGGCTGATGGCCCAGCCACGGCAGTTCCCAGTGCGGCCCCGCCAGCACCTGGCCGTAACCGGTGACCAGGGTCAGGAACAGCAGCGGGAAGCTGACCATCACCAGCCAGTGCGCCGCCCGGATCCAGGGGCGGCCCTTGAAGGCGGTGTGGCCGAGGACCTCCCCGAGCATGCGCACCAGGCGGCGGCCCACCGGGCGCAGGCGCTCGCGGGGGACGGGGCGGCCCACGCCCATGCGGTTGGCGATGGTCACGCAGGCGCGGCCGAAGACGAACACGCCGACCACCGTCGTAACCCCGACGATGACGGCGCACACGACGCGGACAATCACCAACCAATTCATGGCGTCAGCCTACGCAAGTGCGCGGGTGCGGGTGCGCAGGCGTCACCAAGGCGCGGCTGGGATGCGGGTGAAAAGGCGTGCCGGGGCGCGGGTGTGGGGGCTGGGGTGGAGCTGTGGGCGTTCGTGGCTGGTTGACAGTTTCCGGCGGCTGGCGGCGTGGCGTCCGGTGTCATTGGATGCACCACTTTCAAGCCCGCGACCGCAGCCTGCGTCAACCATGTTCGCGGAATCCTGCAGTTTCAGCGTGATCCTGGCGGTGAAGCCATCCAAAAGTGGTGCATTCTGTGACAGCTTCAGGGGAGTCCGCATGGTGAAAGCGGCGGGGTGCAGGGGTCTACAGCCAGCGCCGGGTGGAGGGAGGGGCTTGCACACCTGCGGCTCGGGCGCGTGGGTGGAGTTGGCTTGATTCCGCGGTTTTGGGCTTTGTTGCGAGATGGTTGAGGAGTCTCCCGTGTGCAACGAAGGGTCGGTTGCACACGGGAGGCTCGGGACCGGATTCTGCTGTCTTGGGCGGATCGTTGGAATTGCGGGAAAAGTCCGGTTTTTGGGGATTCGTGCGGTCGCCTTAAGTGTGCGGCAGGCCAGGTGTCCTGCACCGAGAAGACACCCTGAGTGAGGCTAATGGCGACCATGAGGCCGCCGGCGCGCCAGATGTAGCGATGTCGCCGGTGTCCACGCCCCGGTTGGTGATCGCGGCGTTGAGGGTGAGCAGGTAGTGGGGCGCGGGTTATGTCCCGGCGATCGCCTGGAGCGCCGCCAGGTGGGCCTGCCAGCGTGAGCGGCCCTCCTGGGTCAGGGACATCCAGGTGCGGGGCCGCTTGCCCACGTAGCCCTTGCGGATGGCGATGATCCCCAGCTCCTCCAGTTGGGAGGCCTGACGGCTGAGTACCGAGTCGCTGACTTGGAGGGTGTCACGCAGCGTGGGGAAGTCGACCTGCTCCACATTGGCCAGGGCGGCTACCAGGGAGAAGCGCACGGGGTGCATGAGCGCGTCAACGAGCTGGTGGCGCGGGTGCTGGGGTGTGTCCCCGGAAGCGGGGGCTGTCGGGTCTGTGGCCGGGCCGGTCATCGGACCTCCCGCAGTGCGCCCCACACGGTCACGGTGATTAGTGCCAGGACCGCGAGGACGGTGAACCATAGTTCACCGCTCCAAATGAGGGTGCTGCCGAAGACCGCCACTCCCCAGACGGCGACCCAGGAGAATATGGAGACGCGCCAGCGGCGGGTGAAACCGAGGCTGCTGACGCGGACGGTCATGATCATGGCGGCGATGAGCGCGGCGAACCAGATCAGGAAGACGCTCAGGGGGAGCAGAATCAGCCTCTCCTCGGTGAGGTTGACCAGGTAGATGGCGATGGTCAGCATGGAGCAGAGCGAGCCAAGGCCGAGGAGGAAGAACGCGTAGGGGATCCCTGCCCCTGAGGCGGTGGCGGCGCCCAGGTGATCGGCCTGGCGCAGCAGGTCTCGCGCCTGCTGTGGGCTCAGGGTCTGGAATTCTGAGAGGTGGGGGCCTGAGGGGTGAGAGTCCGAGGACTCCAGGCCTGTCTGCTGAGGGTTGGCGGGGTGGAGGTCGTGGTCAGGCACAGGAGGTCTCCTTTGCGGTGTGAGTGGGCGTGGTTGTGCGGGCGGTGACCCAGGGGGTCAACGCCCAGGAGATCGTGACGTGGAGTCCTATGACGCCGGCGCTGATCATGTCCGCGGAGCCGTGGACGAGGCCTGTGGTGATGGTGGCCAGCAGCGCGAGGGTGGCAATGGCTAAGCCGGCCAACACCGCGGGATCGTGGCGGGCGGTGCGGGATGGGCGAGGGGGCGGTGTCAACGGGACGTGGGCGGCACCCGCGCTGCCGGGGATGCCCGGTATACGCGAGCCGACGCTCGCGGTGCGGTCGGGTGTGAGATTCGATCTGGTGCTCATATGGCGACAGTAGCAAGTACTTTCCAGATTTGCAAGTAGTTGCCGTTCAGACGAGATATCTCGTTGACGCAAACTTCTTGAGAGTGTTGAGAGTCTCACCCGGGAGTGCTGGGAGGGTGGAACCAAGCCCAAGAGGCAGGCGTGTAAAGGCCGAAGGGACAAGACGAAGGTCTGGCGGGTGAGACAAGTCCCGCCTGGGTACAGCCGTGGCGGATCGCGGAACGGGCTCGGCCCAGCTGGGTGGTGCCCGTATGCATGCAGGTGGTGGTGGCCGCGGCTACAGTGGCCCCGTTCATGTCTTGACGCCTCGGCATGAACAGGCACTGATGACTACGCAGACTTAACCCCAGTCCACAGGCGCGACCGCAAGCTCCAGCCTGGATTCCGACACTGATGCTGCTCCAGCCCTGCCCGAACCTGGTCAGGTTGTGCAGGTACGCGGTGCCAACTTGGCCGTCACCGACGTGCGCGTGCAGGGCCTGCTGCGCAGTCCCGCCGACGCCTTCGACGATCCGGACATCCCCTGGGTGTCTTCGTCGATGCCGTGCGCTGGCTCACCCGACCTCTGTCACCCCGGTGTGGACAGTTCCCGGCGGGCCCGGGGCGCTGGGGGTGAGCGGGCACCTTACCGGGCTGATCCACTAGCAAGTGACGCGAGCGCACGGGTCGGTGACCTGTTCCACCTACAACATTGCGCGCTCCTCGGCGTTGTGGGCGGCGCTGAAGGAGGTGGCGGTGCGGCCAGAGGTGAATGTGCGGCCGTACTTGGACACCGACGTCGCCGACGCCAAGCCCAAGCCGTGGCGGCCCGCCACTGCGCAGGTAGCGCGGGAGCTCAAGGGTGCCGTCGTTATGCGTACGTGGGCCGGTGAGGACGGGAAGCGGCCGCGGAACCATGCCAAGTTCGTGGTGGTGGACCGCCAAATCGTGGTGGTCACGAGTATGAATGTGTCCCGTAGTGCGGAGGAACAGAACGTCGAACTCGGCCTGCGCCTGGATGAGCCCCTGCTCGCCCGCGCCATCGAGGACCAGATGCGCGCCCTTGAGCCGCACGTCTACGAGCAGGTGGCTGGCGGCTGAGCGCGGGGGCGGGTGGCGAGCGATGCAGCGGGATGAGAATTCCACGTGCGACCGCCTCGAGTCGCTAAGCCAGGCGCGTCCTTCTTCTTGGCCAGCGCCCTATGGTCTGGTAGTTCATGTCGGACCCATATGGCAGTGTGATCGTGGGTGGGAGCTGCCGGCCCCCGCCCAAGACCCTGACCGGCCGGCGGAGAACCGAGGTAATCATGAGCGAACGCGAAGACGTGCGCGGCGACGAGGCGCAGCCGCATATCGCGACGCCTGTAGGAGACGGGGGCGACAAGAAGGAGAGCGGTCTGGAGATTAGGCTGCGGGCGGGCATGAACGCTAAGAACCCTGAGAACAGCTCGGAGCGGGCAACGGATACTGGCAAGAGGAAATCCAAAGTCCCTACTGATCTTGGATCGGACCCAAGTCTGAAGAAGCGGCGCCGGAACAAACGTGACAATCGCTACGAGCGCGGTCTGATCTGGGAGCATGGCGGCAATCAAACTGCGATAGTAGGTCTGGGAATACTTGCATTTGGAGTTCCCTATGTTGTGGCGGCTTTTAGGGATTATCGCGATGTGCCTGGGTTGAGTTTGTTGCACGAACTGGCCGACTTGAGGGAGGCGGGAAGGAGATGTCTGACAGAAGGTGGTGTGGGAGGGGTTGATGGGCTTAATCTCTGTCCATTTGGGAGTGATGGGTCGATAGCTACGGGAGTGACGTTTGCGGGAGCGTTCTTCGCGATCCAAGCAGGAATTGTAGCAATAGCCGGTTTTCAAAGTCGCGTCATGGTTCGCAGGGTGGGAGGGCGCGAAATTGTAGCGTCCGTTATTCTCGGCTCCAGAGAAAAATCGCTGGCGTTTTGGGCTATAATGTACGTCCTGTGGCTATCGATATTGTATGTTTGTCTAGTATGGTCGCCTGATCTGTCGTTATTGATGACGCAATTTCCGCTTGTTCTCGTGTCGACGTTATCTTTGTGGGGGATTGCGGTAGGGTCTGTTGCGCTACCAGTCTGGCTTTATTGGCATATTGCTGACTATGGGGCGGAAGAGGTGGAGCTGCGTTTAGGTGTCATCGGACGTGAATATGAGCGGCTTTATCGACATGTGAATAAACGGATAGAGGGCCGAGATATTCGCTCACATGTACAGGAGCGGGGGAAGTCGAGGCGCGTTGTTCCGTGGGTCGTTTTGGGCGTGTTCGCGTTGTGTTTACCGGTAGAGGGTGCTGTAATAATCCGCCCGAGTGCGGTGAGTGGCATTGGGGTTTTATCTGTTGTTGCCATGTTCGACGCGGCTTGCGTGTGTTATTTTGCGTATGCCGTGGCTTTCGGCTGGATTAGAGAATCGCGTTTGCGACCAGAAAAGGCGCTAGATTGTTTTGCTGGGATTGTTGCGCCTAGCATAACTACTGTGTACGTTTTTGTTTACGGTTTGCCTAGATTTCCTGTCGGATCATTTCTTTCGGCGGTTGTACTTTTTGCGGTTTTTGTTGGTGTGTGGATGTTTGTAATGATGCGTGGGTTGTATGGTGCGTTCCATCCTATTAGGACTATGCGCGCTCGTCGGATGTTGCTCCGGAGTGATGAGTTGGTTTGGCTGCGGCATCAGGAGGCGAAGATTGCTGCACGAGACGGCATTTTGGAATCGCCCGCGGCCGATCGTGGTGTTGGCGGAGACTTTGGCTCTGATTGTCCGGAGGAAGACTGTGACTCGGGGGCGGCATCGAGGTGGGAGGATGGTGGGCAGCCGCCTGCGGCAGCGGCCCCGTCAGAGGTTGAGCGCGAGTTGGTGTCTGGGGAGGAGAGGACGGCGTCCGCCTCGAGGCGTCAGGTCTGCTCGAGGCAGCCTCACTGTGTGGGGATCATCGGGCTGGCGGGAGTGTTGCTCGTGCTCGGCGCCGGGCGACTGAAGTCGGCTAGTCGCAAGTCGATCAACGTCGCGCAGTGAGCAGGGGAGGGTGCGGTAGCGTTCGCGGCTCCTGCGGCCGCTGCCAGCGCTCACGGCGCGGCTGATGCCGGGGCTGGTGCCGGTGCGAAACTGCTTGAGGATCCGCGGGGTTGCTGGAGGGGCGGTGCCGTTGGAGGGGCTTGCACGCTTGCGGCTCAGGCGCGTGGGTGGAATTGGCTTGATTCTGCGGTTTTGGGCTTTGTTGCGAGATGGTTGAGGAGTCTCCCGTGTGCGACGACGGGCTCGTGGCACACGGGAGGCTTGGAAGCGGATTCTGCTGTTTTGGGTGGATCATTGTAATTGCAGGGAAAAGTCTAGATTCTGGGGTTGCGTTGGAGGTTGTCTGGTGTGCAACGCACCTCGCGGGCAGCCCGGGCGGACGCTATTCCGTGCTGAGCCGGCATGGCGCCCTTGTGCTGGCACCATTCGCACACTCTCGGTACCCTGCGGGAACACGGGCGGATCACGGCGGCCCAGGAGTTCGCTCAACGCGACCACCCAGGAGTCCCGATGACAAGACCGCTCGGGAGCGCCGTTAACGGGGTGCTCGGCAGCTTCGCCTGCGCGCCGCCAACGCGCTGCTTACGCCGCTGCCGCCCAATCAGCCATGGCCGCACCGGACCCTGGAGGAGGTCGACATGAGCCCGAGCCGCAGTACCGATGACCACCACGAACCCGACGATCCCGACATCGCCCAGGCGATGCGCGCTCGCCGACAGGAACTGGGCCTGAGCGTGCCGGTGATGGCCGCCCGCGCCGGAGTCTCCGAGCAGACCTGGCGCAACTACGAAGCGGGCCGCACCCAGGTGCGGGGCGACAAGCAGATGGGAGCGTGGGAGGCCCTCGAATGGGAGCCGCCCACCTACGTGGCGGCCCTGGACGGTCTTCGCGAATACCTGCAAAGCGGCGCGGCGCCACTGGGCATGGCTGGCGGCCCCGGCGGCCTCGGCGCCGCCTTCGGTGTTCCCGGATACGACATACCGGACGAGGCCTACGACCCCTTCGAAGGCCTCGATCCCGAGGAACTTGCCGCCGAGGCCGCCGCCGACCTCCCCGTCCCCGACTGGGATGACATCCCCACCGTCCTGTCCGAGGTGTACTCCCAGCGGCTGGCCCGCACGCTCGGGGAGGACACCGCCCGCTGCTTCGCCCTGGGTGCCTTCCTATTCGACATGTCCGTCGCCGAAGACCTCGGGAACCTGGCCCGGCTGCCCCGCGGCACCCACCTGGGCCAGCTCGACGAGACCCACATCGGCTCCACCCTGCCGCAGCTGTGGCTGACCCGCTACGACTACGAGTTCGTCTTCCAACTGCGCGGCACCGCCCGGGATATGGCACTGCGCCTGACCGACGGGGGTCCGGCGGTCGGCGAACCGCTGGCGCGCACCCTGGCCGACGTCCTCGTGCTCCACGACATCTTCAATCTCGGCGGCGCCATTGCCGACTCGCGCGGCGCCGACATCGACGAGGATCGCTGGGATGGCTGGGTGGACGCCCTGTCCGGCCCCGACCAGCCCGCCCACGCGCTTATCGCCATGGGCCTGATCCCGCCCGCCGACGCGCCCGAGCACTTCGACAACTGGTTCAGGCCGCTGCCTAGCCCCTTCATCCCCGACTGGGACGGCGCTTCCGCCGGTGGCTCGACGACGGCCTTCGGGCCGGCCGACAGCACCGTCACCCCGCTGCGCCGGAATCACTGACAGCGCCGACGCCGAGAGCGTTTACGGCGCCGACGCCCCGCGTCAGGCATTAGGCCTCCAGCGCCGTCGCTTCACCCGCGCCCGGCACGACCCCGCTGCGGCGGACGTGGATCTTGGCGGCCTGGCGCAGCGTCAGCTGCCGGGTCAAGGTCATAACCGCGCCCGAGATCACCGCGAATGCGACCACCTCGCCAAGCCGGTAGCTGAGCACCTGCTCCTCGTCCTTGGGGGCCGGCTTACCGGTGACGGCCTTCCACCCGACGGCCACGGCCTTCTCCGCAACGGCCCCGGAGACCAGGAGGGACAGGGCGGAGGCAACCGTCCAACTGAGACTGTTCTTCATGGTGGTGACTCCCTGAAATTTGCTCGTTGACTGGATACTTGACGGCGACGACGGCGGAGCCGGTCGCCGACCCCACCCCCGATCCTGTCACACGGCCCAGGCGCGCGGGGTGCTGACGCACCCGGACCAGTGCATTACTCGGGCAGCAGGCAGCGTTTTCACAGCCGCCCGGCGCCGCCATGGGGACCGTCGCCGTCGCGCTAGGCTTGCCCCACAACGACAGGGGAGCGCCCCGTCGTCGGCGGGCCCGGCCCGCCCGCGACCACGGCGCTGAGAGTGCGGGCAGCCGCAGACCCTCGAACCTGATCCGGTTCGCACCGGCGAAGGAAGTCGAGCATCTCCCCGGGCGCACCGGCTGCGCCCGGGCCCTCCGGAATATCCCTCCAGGAGGACCATCATGATCACCAACAGGACGGCCGCCCCAGGCGGAGCCACGCGCGTTGCCACATCACACAGCACCCACCGGCTCGCGACCATCCGCCCCAGCCGCCGCGCGCTGCTCGCCGGGGGCGCCGCTACCGCAGTCGGCCTCGCACTCGCGGCCTGCGGCTCCGGCAGCGGCGGCTCCGGAGCCAACTCCACGGCGTCGGGCGGCACCGTCACCGTCGTCACCTACGACTCCTTCGACATGCCCGATGAGCTCGTCGCCGCCTTCGAGGCCGACACCGGCTACACCCTGGAGATCGCCCGCTCCGGCGACGGCGGCGAGGTCGCCAACAAGCTCATCCTCACCAAGGACGCCCCGCTGGGCGACGCCGTCTTCGGCATCAACAACACCATGGCCTCCCGCATCCTCGCCGAGGGCGTCATCGACACCGACACCGCTTGAACCTGCCCGACGGCTCCGCGGACTACCTGGCCCCCTACATCGTCGACGACACCCCTGCGCTCGTGCCCATCGACTTCGGGGAGGTGTGCGTCAACGTCGACACCGTCTGGCTGGCCGACCACGGCCTGGAGGTGCCCACGACCTTCGAGGACCTGACCGACCCCGCCTACAAGGACCTCTTCGTCGCCATCAACCCCACCACCTCCTCCACCGGCCTGGCCTTCCTGCTGGCCACCATCGGCCACTTCGGCGAGGACGGCTTCGCCCAGTACTGGCAGGACCTGGTGGCCAACGGCACCAAGATCGACGAGGGCTGGTCGGACGCTACTACACCGACTTCACCGCCGGCGGTGGGGATGGTGCCTACCCGATCGTCGTCTCCTACTCCTCCTCGCCCGCCGCCACCCTCACCGACGACGGCACCGCCACCACCACCGCCGCCATGTCGCGTACCGCCACTCGCCAGGTCGAGTACGCGGGCGTGCTGGCTGGGGCCGCCAACCCCGACGGCGCTGCTGCCTTCGTGGCCTGGATGCTTTCGCGCCAGGTGCAGGACGCCATCCCGGACGTCATGTACATGTACCCGGTCGACCCCGACGCGACCTGTCTGAGGAACTGGTGCAGTTCGGCGCCACCGCGGAGGACCCGATCGTGGTCGACTCGGCCGACATCGCCGCCCACCAGCAGGAGTGGCTGACCACCTGGGCCCAGGCCGTCGGCCAGTGACGGTGGGAACCCGGTGACGGTGGGAACGGAGGCCGGCCGGTGACGGCGGCGCGCAATAAGTGCCGGTCTGGGCGGGGGACGCCGGGGACACGAGGACCGCGGGCGACGGCGGGGGAGCGGATCGGCTGGACGCTCGCCGTCATGGTCCCGCTGGCCTTCCTCGCTGTGTTCTTCGCCTGGCCGGTGCTGACGCTTATCGGGCGCGGACTGGCCCCCGACGGCGCCCTCGACCTGGGCGGCTTCGGCGAGGTGCTCGCCCGGCCGCGCACCTGGCGGGTGGTCGGCCAGACCCTCATCCAGGCCACCGCCGCCACCGCCATCTGCGTGGCCCTCGGCGTCCCCGGGGCGCTCGTGCTCTACCGGCGCCGCTTCCCCGGCCGCGACCTGCTGCGCGGCGTGGTCACCGTGCCCTTCGTGCTGCCCAGCGTCGTCGTCGGCACCGCCTTCCACGCCCTGGTGACCACCGGCGGCCCGCTGGGCGGCCTGCACCTGGACGGCACCCGCACCGCCGTGATCGCCGCCCTGGTGTTCTTCAACTACGGGTACGTGGTGCGCAACGTCGGCACCATGTGGTGCCGGCTCGACCCGCGCGCCGTGGAGGCGGCCCGCACCCTGGGCGCCTCCCCGTGGCGGGCGTGGCGCACCGTCACCCTGCCGAGCCTGCTGCCCGCCATCGCCTCGGCCGCCGCCACCGTCTTCCTGCTGTGCGCCACCGCCTACGGGGTGGTGCTGGTGCTGGGCGGCACCGGCGCGGCCACCATCGAGACCGAGATCTACCAGCTCACCGCCCGCTACCTGGACCTGCGGGCCGCCGCCGTGCTGTCGGTGGTGCAACTGGTGGTGATCGCCGCCGCCCTGTGGGTGGGGGAGCGGGCCCGCCGTGCCCGCGAGGCCCACCTGGCGCTGCGCACGGACGTGCCCGCGACGCCGTTGCGCGCCGGAGACCTCCCGGTCCTGGCCCTCACCGCCGCCACGATCGCCGGGCTGCTGCTCGCCCCCATGGCGGTGCTGGTGATCCGCTCACTGCGGCGCGCCGGGCGCTGGACGCTCGCCAACTACGCCGACCTGTCCACCACCGGTGGCGACAACGCCCTGCTCGTCTCGGTCTGGGAGCCGCCGGCAACTCGTTGCGCGTGGCTGCGGCGGCCACGGTGATCGCCCTGGCGGTGGGGGTGACCGTGTGCCTGGTGCTCTCCCGCAACCCGCGTTCGCGCCTGCTGGCCCGCGGCGTGGCGCTGCTCGACGCCGTGTTCATGCTGCCGCTGGGGGTGTCCGCGGTGACGGTCGGATTCGGCTTCCTGATCACCCTGGCCCCGATCGGATTGACCAGGAGTTGGTGGATCCTGCCGTTGGCCCAGGCCGTGGTCGCGGTGCCGCTGGTGGTGCGCACCCTGCTGCCGGGGCTGCGGGCGATCGACCCCCGCCAGCGGGAGGTTGCGGCCACGCTCGGCGCCGGCCCGGGCCGGGTGCTGGCCAGTATTGATGGGCCGCACCTGCTGCGGCCCGCAGGCCTGGCCGCCGGCTTCGCCCTGGCTACCAGCCTGGGGGAGTTCGGGGCGACGTCGTTCCTGGCCCGGCCCCAAGGGCCGACCCTGCCCGTAGTCGTCTACCGGCTGGTCGGCTCCCCGGGCGCCAGAATCAGGGCATGGGGCTGGCGGCCGGGGTGGTGCTGGCGGTCGGCGCGGC
>NZ_MTPX02000071.1 GCF_002154335.2 Actinomyces ruminis | reverse complement strand
CTGACCGTGCTCTACTGCCTGACCTCCGCCACCGACTCCCCGGAGCTGGATGCGCTCGAGGAGAACCTGCTCCCGACCTGGCCGCGCACGAGGACGCCTACAGCTCGATGCGCGCATCTACCGGCGTTTCAAGACCCTCGACGAGCAGGTGCGCGCCGCCGCCCAGGACACCCCCGCCCAGACCCCGGTGGATGCCGACGGGCAGGAGATCGACGCCGAGACCGCCCGCTACATCCGCCTGGCCGTGGAGGAGTTCGAGCGCGACGGCGTCGCCCTGACCGGAGCGGACGCGGACCGGCTGCGCGCCATCAATGCCCGCCTGACCACCCTTGCCACCCGTTTCGCCACGTTGACGACCAACGCCATGCACGCGGCCGACGTCGCCAACTTCACCGCCACCCCCGCGCTGGCCACCACCGCCGGCCACGCCGAGCGCATCGCCCTGCTGAACCGGTCGCTGGGCCGCGGCCTGTCCGGCGAGTATGACACCCGCGCCCTCGTGCTGGAGGAGGCCCGGCTGCGGGCCGAGCGCGCCCGCCTACTCGGCTATCCCCACCATGCCGCCGTCGTCGCCGCCGAGTCCGCCGCCCGCACCAGTCAGGCCGTTAGCGAGCTGCTCACCCGTCTGGTGCCCCCGGCCATGGCCAACGCCCGCCGCGACGCCGAAACCTACGCCGCCCGCATGGCCGCCGACCCGGCCACGCTGCCCGGCGAGAGTTTCGGCCCCGCTGACTGGCCCCGCTATGAGGAGGCCGAGCGGAAGGAGCGCTTCGGCGTCGACGACGCCACCCTCGCCCCCTATCTGGAGCTGAGCAACGTCGTCGAGCGGGGCGTCTTCTACGCCGCGGGCCGCCTGTACGGCATCAGCTTCCACGAGCGCCTAGACCTGGCCGCCCACATGTACGTCCCCGACGTGCGCGTGTGGGAGGTGCGCGACGGTCAGGGCGACGATGCGCCCCTGCTGGGCCTGTTCGTTGGCGACTACTACGCCCGTGAGGGCAAGCACGGCGGCGCCTGGATGGACTCCCTGGTGGAACAGAGCCACCTGACCGGCCGCAAACCGGTGGTCATCAACTGCCTGAACCTGACCAAGCCCGAATCCGGCCCCACCCTGCTGACCTGGGACAACGTCATCACCGCCTTCCACGAGTTCGGCCACGCCCTGCACGGCCTGTTCGCCTACACCCGCTGGCCCAGCGCATCGGGCACCAACGTGCCCCGCGACGTCGTCGAGTTCCCCTCTCAGGTCAACGAGAAGTGGGCCCTGCACCCGCAAGTCATCGCCTCCTACGCCCGCCACGTGGACACCGGCGCGCCCCTGCCGCCGCTCCTTGCCGAGCAGCTGCGCAGCCAGGGCGCCTTCGGGCAGGGCTACGCCACCACCGAGTACCTGGGTGCCGCCGTCCTGGACCAGGCCTGGCACACCCTGGAGCCGCAGGAGGTGCCCGACGACGTGACCGCGGTCGAGGCCTTCGAGCACGCCGCCCTGGCCGACGTCGGCATTGACGACTCCCTGGTTCCGCCCCGCTACCGCACCACCTACTTCGCCCACGTCTTCGGCGGTGGCTACGCGGCCGCCTACTACGCCTACATCTGGAGCGAGGTCATGGATGCCGACACCACCGAGTGGTTCCGCACCGACGGCGAGGGCGGTCGCGACGGTGATCTGGGCCTGAATCGCCAGGCCGGGGAGCGCTTCCGCCACGAGTTCCTCTCCCGTGGGGACTCCCGCGACCCGCTCGTCTCCTACCGCGCCTACCGCGGCCGCGACCCGCAAATCGAACCGCTGCTGCGGCGTCGCGGGCTGAACTAGATCGTGGCCTCGGCGGTAGACGCGGTCCACGGTTGAGCCGGTATCCTTGCCCACATGACGAATGACCCGCGGTCCGCGCTCAACCGACTCATCGCTGCCTTTGAGGCGCATCTGGACGCCGCCGCGACGGGTGATGAGAACTCCCCGGCCGTTGTTGCGGCGGAGGATGCCCTCCAGGACGCCTTCTTCACCTACGACGACGCCCTGTTCACCGCCTACGGCATCGAGTTGCCCTTCGACACCTTCGACTCCGACGAAGACGAGGATGACGAAGAGACGGAGGAGGACGAGGGCGACGACTACGACGACGAGGACGTGGACGAGGACGATTACGACGACTACGACGACACGGAGGTCGACGACGACTACGAGGGTTGATTAGAAGCGCTCGGGGTAGCCAACCTCGGGTGCCGTCACCTCGTTAAGGACGTGGCGGATCTGCACCGGCAGGTCCAGGTTCTCGGCGGTCAGAGCACCGCGCAGCTGTGCGGGGGTGCGCGCCCCGACGATGGTGGACGCCATCCCGGCAGCATCACGCGCCCATGCCAGGGCCACCTCCACGGGCTTGCGGTCCAGGCCGGTGGCGGCCGTCGCTACCGCCTCGACCACTCCGCGATAGGACTCGCCCAGGTAGGGGGCCACATATGAGCGAAGATGCGGGGAGGCGCCGCGGGAGTCCGGGGGAGTAGTGGCACGGTACTTGCCGGTCAGCACGCCGCGGCCCAGCGGGGCATAGCCGATCACGCCGAAGCCGAGGCCCGCCGACGCCGGCAACAGCTCCCGCTCGATGCCGCGTGCCAGTAGCGAATGCTCCACCTCCACCGCGGCCATACCCGGTCCGCCCGCCTCACGCAGCAGGTCCGCCAGGTGCACGCTCGCCCAGGCGGGGTGGTTCGACACCCCCACGTAGCGGGTGCGGCCCGTGGCGACTGCGATCCGCAGCGCGTCGGCGGTCTCCTCCAGCGGAGTGGTCGTGTCGGGTACCTGCACCAGCCACAGGTCCAGATGGTCGGTGCCCAGACGGGCCAGCGAATCGTCCAGCGTGTCCAGCAGGGTGCCGCGGGAGGCATCGGCCGCTGTCGAGCGCGCGCCGGTGCGCCAGGTGCGTACGCCCGCCTTGGAAACCAGCACGACGTCGTGCCGGTCCACCGCCCCGGCGAGCAGGCCGCCGATCACCTCCTCCGAGGCGCCCTCGCAGTAGGAGGCGGCCGTGTCCAGCAGGGTGCCGCCGGCGTCCAGGAAGATCTCCAACTGGTCCTTGGCTTCCAGCTCGTCGGTGTCCCGACCCCAAGTCATCGTGCCGAGCCCGACCGCCGAGACGCGCAATCCGGTGCGCCCGAGCCTCCTGTGTTCCATGGCCCAACCGTATGGCCAAGACGGCGTCTGGAACCGCAGGTCGGTGACGGCGCGCCCCGCCTCCCGCCCCGCAGATGTACGAGACGGGAGGCGGGGTACCGGACGGCTACTTGCGTACGGTGATGCTCCAGGAGGCCTCACCGGTCTTGGCGAACTCGGTGACGGTGTAGCCGTTGTCCGCGGCCCAGGCGGGCAGGGACTGGGTGCCCTGGGTGCAGTCGAAGGCGATGACGAGTTCGTCGCCGACCTCCAGCTCGGCCATGGCCTCCTCGGCCTCCATGACGGGGAACGGGCAGACCAGGCCCTCGGTTTCCAATACGGTGCGCATGTCGAGATCCTTTCGATGGGGTGGGATGGGTTGAGTGGGCGAGGTCAGCCAGTCACGAGCGTGCCCGCGGCCTTGGAGTCGCCCACGTGTTCCGGCACGAGTGAAGCCGCGGCCGCACGGGCGGCGCGGCGCCGGTTGCGGGGACGGATGAGGGTGACGTATGCGGCCGCGCCCACGCCGAGCACCTGGAACACGAGCGCGGTCCAGCCCTGCCAGGAGAGCAGGGAGGTCTGCACCAGGCATTGCCGATGGAGCAGCCGCCGGCCCAGGCCGCACCCACGCCCATGAGCAGGCCGCCGGCGATGGAGCGGCGGATGACGGTGGCGGAGGGGACGCGAACGCGGAACTCGCCCGCGGCACGGGCGCTGAGATGCGAGCCGAGGAGAATCCCGAGCACCAACAGCACGCCCCAGTCGAGACGCTCGTAATCGCCGGTCACCAGGAAGCCGACGAGGTTGGACGACGGCGTGGTGATCCCCAGGCCGTCATGGCGCCCGGTGGCCCAGGACGCCGGCCACGCGATAATGGCCACCAGCCCTACTAGCACGCCGGTGGCCAGTGGGTTCCAGGCGCGCTCGAACAACAGGTGGTTCAGTCCCGTGCGCTGAGGAGTCAACTGCAAGGACACGGGCTTTGCGGAGGCAAGACGGCGTTGCCGCCGCACGAGGAGGGCGACGGCTGCTACCAACACGAGCACGCCGATCCAGTCGGGCAGGCCGACAGTGGCCGGGAGTGTGGTGAGCTCGGTGGTCCACAGGCCCTTGACCCAGGTGGTCACCGGGGCGAGGACGCCGGTCTTGGAGGCCGCGGCCGTGCCTGCGTAGGCCACGAGCGCGAACCAGGAGCCCACCAGACCCTCGCCGGCGCGGTAATAGGTGCCGGTCGCGCAGCCTCCGGCCAGTACGATGCCGACGCCGAAGAGCAGGGAGCCGACCGCCGTCGCCACGACCGACAGCGTGGGTACTTCCGGGCTGATGGTGCCGGTGGCGGTGAGTATGACGACGCCGACGGCTTGCACGGCAATGGCCAGCAGGAAGGCGGTCATCCACCGCCAGGAGCCGGAGACCCAGAGATCTCGGAAGGCGCCAGTGATGCAGAAGCGGCCGCGTTGGAGCACAAGCCCGAGGACGCCGCCTACGAGTAGTCCGGTGAGAATCATGGAGGTCCTTCGTCCGACCGCCGCGCAGGGCGGTCATGGGTGTAGGACGCGGGTAGGCCGGCTGCTTCGGCGTGCTGGGGCCGTCGGCGACAGGCACAGCCCACCCGCGAATATCGGGTGGTGGGCCATGTCCTGACCAGGGATGCCTGCCGACGCATGCCGTAGCGCCGGAAGGCCGAGGGAAGAAGCAAGGGAAACGTACTCGGGTGCTGCTGCCTCACTGAGCCCTGGCCAGGTCGAGCATGCAGCAACACGCTCCGCGCTGTGCGCGAAGGTTGCGGGCTGCGATCTGGGAGCTCATGAGCATCGTCTTCCGTGCAGGGGATTGAGATTGACGGCGGCCGCTGACCGCGGTCGATGATCGTCGCCGAGATGCTAAGCGCGGCTGAAGGCTCAGTGCCAAAGGCGTATCACGTTGCGAGACTGCCCCGGCCTGGTCGGGCCTAGACCGCCGGTGCGCGCCTGGCGGTGAGCAGCCGCTCGACGCCGTCGGCGGGCAGTTCGGGAGTGGTCCCGCCGAACAGGGGGCACTGGGCCTGGTAGGCGCACCAGTCGCACAGCCGGGAGCGGCGCGGGGCGAACTCACCGGCGGCGGCGCAGTCCTCCACCTCATCCCAGATGCGCGCCAGCTTGGTCTCCGTGCTCTCCAGCTCGGGCAGGCGCGGATCATGGGTGAGTGTACGACCGTCCTTCAGGTAGACGATCTGCAGGCGTGCCGGCGCTTGCCCACGCAGGCGCCAGAGCACCAGGGCGTAGAAGCGCATCTGGAACAGCGCCTCCTCCTGGAAGCGCGGACTGGGGGAGCGACCGGTCTTGTAGTCGACCACCCGCATGGCGCCGTCGGGGGCCACGTCCAGCCGGTCCACGAAGCCGCGCAGCAGCAACCCGTCGCGCGTCTCGGTCTGCACGAACAGCTCCCGCTCGGCCGGCTCCAGCCGTGTGGGGTTCTCCAACTGAAAATAGGCGCCGATCAGGGTGCGCGCCTCCTCCAGCCAGGGGTCGACCTGGGCGGGCTCCGCGAACAGGTCCATGACCTCCGGATGCTTGTCCCGGTGAGCCGCCCACTGGCCGGGCAGCATGTCCAGGGCGGCCTCACGGGTGCGTTCGCGGGCCGGCAGGTCGTAGAGGCGCTCCAGGATCGCGTGTACGAGCGTGCCCTTGTGGGTGGCCAGGGAGCCCGGTTCCGGGAGGCGATCCACGGTGCGCAGGCGGAACAGCAGCGGCACTGCATGAAGTCCTTGGCCCGCGACGGCGACAGCGCCGTACGTCCCGTGCTGCGACGGCGGCCATTCCCTCCGGGACCCGTGGGGCGGGCGGTCGGGTCGGTGGAGGCGGGGCGGTTCGGATGCTCACTCACGTGGGTGAACCTACCGCCGTCCGGTGACATGAATGGGACTCGACCGGAGGGTTGTCCACAGCCCCACGTCATCCCATGGCGTCAGCCGCCCCTGTGGACAGCGAAGCCGACATCGATATGAATCTATTGACAGGACAAATTGTGGAACTTACGCTGTTTGTCACGGAATCGTCTACGCAAGGGAGCGGTCATGGGCGAGGTAGTGCTTGAGGCGCGTGGAGTCGACAAGTCCTTCGCGGGAATCAAGGTGCTCGACGACGTCTCCCTCGATGTACGCAGCGGCGAGGTACACGCGCTGATGGGGGAGAACGGGGCCGGAAAGTCCACGCTCATGCGGATCCTCATCGGGGTGCTGCGCGCTGACGCCGGGCAGATCCTCATTGACAGCCGCCCCGTGCGAATCGGCTCGCCACGCCAGGCGCTGGACCTCGGCATCGCGATGATCCACCAGGAGCTCAACCCGGTGGCCGACATGCGCGTGTACGAGAACATCTTCATCGGTCGCGAACCACGCGGTCGTCTGGGGCTTGCCGACCTGGGGCGCATGCGCCGACAGGCGGTCGCGCTACTGGAAACCATGGACGTCGAGCTACCGGTTGACGCCTATATGCGCGATCTGTCCGTCGCTCAGTGCCAGCAGGTGGAGATCGCTAAGGCGCTGTCCGTGGACGCTCGCATTGTCATCATGGACGAACCCACCTCGGCGATTACCGATGACGACGCGGAGAACCTGTTCACGCAGATACAGCGGTTGCGCCAGGCCGGCGTGGGCATCATCTACATCTCCCACAAAATGGAGGAGATCTTCCGCATCGCGGACCGGATCACGGTGCTACGGGACGGCCAGCACGTGGTCACCGGAGAGGCCGCCGACTTCGACGAGCCCATGCTGATCAAGTCGATGGTGGGACGCAGCATCGACGACGTGTTCCCCAAGCGGGAGGTGCCGCTGGGGGAGCCCGCATTCGAGGTACGTCATTGGAGCGTGCCGAACCGCGTCCACGATGTCAGCCTGACACTGCACCGCGGAGAGATCCTCGGCATCGGCGGGCTCGTGGGTGCGGGCAGATCCGAGCTGGTGGAATCGCTGTTCGGATTCGGTCCGCGCTCCGGTGGCACGGTGCTGCGCGACGGCGTCGAGGTGCACCTGCGCAGACCGGCGGACGCCATTGGTAGTGGGATCGCCCTGATCACCGAGGACCGCAAGCGCACCGGGCTCAACCTCAAGGGAAGTGTGCTGGAGAACATGACGCTGCCGTCTTTGAGCAGGTTGTTCTCCGGCGGTCTGATCGCGCCTCGGCGGGAGCGGCGAACCGTCACCCATTACATGCAGTCGCTCCGGGTGAAGGCGACTTCACCGAACCAGTATGTGGCCGAACTGTCCGGCGGCAACCAGCAGAAGGTCGTGCTGGCCAAGTGGATGCTGACCGAGCCAGACGTGGTCGTCTTCGACGAGCCGACGCGTGGGATCGACGTCGGGGCCAAGCGCGACATCTATGAGCTCATCGGGGATCTGGTCGAGCAGGGCAAGGCCGTCATCCTCATCTCCTCGGAGATGGGGGAGCTGATCGGGCTCAGCGATCGAATCATGGTTCTGGCGGAGGGCAGCTGCACCGGCACGCTGGAACGCTCCGAATTCTCCCAGGAGGCGATCATGGAGCTCGCCTCGCGATTCGAAGGATGAAACGATGAACGCAATCTCACGGAGAGCACGCGGATGGTCGGTCGGTGACGCGGGCATCCTGCTGGTGTTCCTCGCCCTGGTATTCGCCTTGTGGCTGGTATCTCCTGAGCACCACTTCCTCAGCGTCAACAACGTGCTGCTGATCCTCGTCCAGACCACGATCAACGGCATCCTCGCCATGGGCATGATGTTCGTCATCATCTCCGGGGAGATCGACTTGTCAGTGGGCTCAACCATCGGGCTGGCGGGTGTAGTGGCAGCCATGCTGGCCCACCCCGGCGAGTATCCAGTCATAGTGCCGATCCTTGCCGCCCTACTGGTGGGTGCGCTGGTGGGCCTGCTCAACGGTGTGGGCGTCGCCTACGGCGCAATTCCGTCGTTCATAGTCACGCTGGGAACAATGACCGCAGTGCGCGGGCTGGCGCTGATCGTGTCCGGCGGCGCCCCGATCTTCAACGTCTCCGAGACCTTCGAGGCCGTTGCCAGTGCAAGGATCGGGCGCTTCCCCGTGATGGCGATCTACCTCGTGGTCATCTTCGCCGTCTGCGCCTTCGTGCTACGCCGGACGGTGTACGGCCGCCGGGTGTATGCCGTGGGCGGCAACCCCGTAGCGGCCGAGGTCTCCGGGGTGAACGTCAGGCGTTCGAAGGTGTCGGTCTTCGTCATCGCCGGCCTGTTGGCGGGTTTCTGCGGCGTGCTGCTTGCGTCTCGCACCATCAGCGGCGCCCCTACCGCCGGCGAGTCCTACGAGTTGGACGCGATCGCTGCGGTGGTGATTGGCGGAGTGTCCATGTCCGGTGGGCGCGGCCGGGCGGTCGGCGTCCTGATTGGTGCGCTGATGATCGCCGTCATCGCCAACGGTCTTGACATCCTGGGTATCGACGCGAACTTCCAGCGAGTCGTCAAGGGCGCCATTATCGTGCTCGCGGTGCTCTTGGATGTGAAGGCGCGGCAGCGGAGCTGACTTTCTGGGGACGAATTCGGATGGGGGAAGAATCATGAGGCGCACAGTTGCGATAATCAGCGCGTTGGTATTGGCCGCGGCCATGGTTTCTGCGTGCACGCTGGGCGGATCCGACGGACGGACACGGATCGCGTTGATGATGAGCCACATGACTAACTCATTCACCACGACACTGGCGGGTGCCGCCGTCGCCGAAGGAGACGAACTCGGCGTCCACGTCACCGTGTTCGACGGGAACAGCGACGCTGCCACACAGATCAGCCAGATCGAGTCCGCCGTCGCCCAGGGCTACGACGGCATCCTGGTAGAGCCCGTTTCCAAGGAGGGAATCGCCCCGGGCCTCAAGGCGGCCAATGAGGCGGAGATTCCGATCGCGACCATTGTGCAGCAGGCCGAGCAGCAGGATCGGGCCGCCGCCTATATCGGTGGAGATGACACTGCGGCTGGCAGGCTGCAGATGGAGAAGGTCGTAGAGGCAATCGGTGAGGAGGGATCCATCGCCGTCCTGTACGGCCCCATGGGATCGGATGGGCAGTTGCAGCGCAAGGCCGGCTATGACGCGGTACTAGCGGAGCACCCGGGGGTAAACATCGTTTTGGAGCAGACCGCCAATTGGGACACCGCCCAGGCGCTCACTGTCACCGAGAACTGGCTGTCTACCGGAACCCATATCGATGCGATCGTGGCGCAGAACGACTCGATGGCGTTGGGCGCACTCAAGGCACTGACCAATGCCGGCGAACAGGACGACGTGCACGTATCCGGCGTGGACGCCACGGACGACGGCGTCGCCTCCATCCGCAACGGCGGCATGGCGGGCACGGTCTCCCAGGACACGGCCGGCATCGGCCGCCTCGCCATCGACACCATGGACAAGCTCATCAAGGGCGATGCGGTAGAGGCCGTCAACTACACCGAGGCTGTGTGGATCACGGCAGACAACGTGGACACCCTGGAATCCGACGGGTGAACGTCACCCCAGGAGGACACTGCACGCGCCGTGTCCGCACAGCACGTGCCGTTAGGGTCGGGGCATGACCGCATCTGCTGCCCGACGCCGTTCGGACTCCTGGACGCTGTTCACACTCGGTGGTGCGCCCGTGGTGATCGCCCCCACCTCGCTGCTGTTGGGCCTGCTCATCGCCGGCAGCTGGTACCCGGTGGTGTCCTCCGCGCTGGCCGGATATGGGGTCGCCACCGTGTTCGGCGCGGTCGCCGCCACGGTCTTGGGCGTAGGGGTGAGCGTCCTGCTGCATGAGCTCGCCCACGGCGCGGTGGGCACGGTGCTGGGCCGTCGGCCGGTGCGCTATGAGCTGTACTTGTGGGGCGGACGCACCACTTTCGGCCCGTCGGCCCGGTGGCGCCCCTGGAAGGACGCACTCACCTCCCTGGCCGGGCCGGCCACGAACCTGGCGCTGTGGGCCGTCGGGCACGGCCTGCTGGACCGGGCCGACTCCCCGCCCACCTACGTGGCGGCGTGGGCCCTGACCTGGGTCAACCTTGCCCTGGCCGTCTTCAACGCCCTGCCGGGTCTGCCGCTGGATGGCGGGCATGCGTTGGCCGCACTGGTCGAGCAGCTGACCGGCCGGCGCGTTCTAGGCCAGCGGGTTGCGGCGGTCGGCGGACTGGCCGTGGTGGTTGGCATCGTCTGGCGTTGGATTCTGGCGCCGCTGCTGGCGGGAACTCGGCCCGACTCCTTCAGCCTGATCCTGGCCGTCATGGTCGCCTGGCCCATCGCCATGACCTCCTGGCGGGTGCTCGGACTGGGCCGAGGCGCCCGCGCCGCCGCCCGCCTCGATCTGCGTACCTTGACCCGTCCAGTCGCCGTCGTCCCCGCTGACACGTCTCTGGCTACCGCGCGCGAGCAGCTCGACGCCGGGGCCGGGCTGGTGCTCGTGACCGACGGCGCGCGGATTCTGGGCACGCTTGACGGTGCCGCGCTGGCCGAGCTGGAGCGTTCCGGCCTGCCCGACGCCGCCGCGGTCGCGGTAAGCCAGGTATGCACTGTGCTGCCGGCGGCCGCCGTCACCACCCAGGCCACCGGGCAACCGGCCGCTGACGCCCTGGCGCGGGCGCGTACGGTCTCCCGTTGGTTGGTCCTGGTAGAAAACGGGTATGTCAGCGGCGCCGTCCCCACCGGGGCCCGCTGAGAACACAGCCCAGGATTCCCAGAGCGAGGAGAACCGTTGCGTCCGAACCGGTCACAGCCTGCGGCAGTCACCGCCGGCCTAGTCATCGCGCTGGCGGTGCAGAATGCCGTCCCGCCCTTCGCAACCGATATGTACTCCCCGGCCTTCCCCCGCATCACGGTGGACCTGGGAACCAGCTCGACCGCCGTCGGACTGACCCTGACCGCCTTCTTCATAGGCATGGCGCTGGGACAAGTGGTCGGCGGGACGGCCTCGGATCGCTACGGACGACGGCGCCCCATGCTCCTGGGCGGCGCGGTGTGCACACTCGGCGCGGTGGTGTGCGCCTTAGCCCCCGGTATCGGGGTGCTGCTGGTGGGGCGGCTGCTGCAGGGATTCGGCGGCGGCACCGCCGCGTGGTGGGACGCGCGGTGCTCGTCGACGTCGCCCACGGATCACGCCTGGCCTCCACCATGTCGATCCTCATGGCGGTCGGCGCCCTGGCGCCCATGATCGCGCCGGTGGCCGGCGGCGCCGTACTGACCGTAGCCTCGTGGCGCGTCGTCTTCTGGTGCCTGGTCGGCTTCGGGATATTCATGACCACCATGGCTGCTGTCTTCGTGCCCGAAACCCTGCCCGAACAGCGACGCCTGCACGGCAACGGAATGCGGCGCTTTCTCGCCGGCGCCGGTGAGCTCGTGCGCCACCGCCGCTACCTGGCTACATGCTCACCTCCGCCTTCTCCGGGTTCGCCATGTTCGCCTACATCTCCTCCTCATCCTTCGTGCTGCAGGAGATCAAGGGGCTGAGCGCGTTTACGTTCTCGGTGTTCTTCGCCGCCACGGCGGGCAGCCAGATGCTGTTGAGTCTCCTGAACGCCCGCCTGGTGCGGCACGCCAGCATCCGTCGCCTGATCGGCCTGGGGCTGACCATCTCCGCCGTGGGCATCAGCACCGTCGCGGTGAGTGTGCTGCTGCTCGATGTTGCGCTCGTGCCGCTGTGCGCCGGATTCCTACTGGTGATGTCTGCGCAGGCCTTCATCTTCGGCAACTCCAGCGCCCTGGCCCTGGGGGAGGCGCCGCACGTCGCCGGCGTGGCCAGCGCACTGCTGGGCGTCGCGCAGGCGGCCGCGAACGGCACCTCAGCGCCATTGGCCTCCTCCGGCGGCGGGCAGAGCGCGGTGCCGATGGTCGCCGTGATGCTGGTGGGCATCGTCGGCGCCTGGTGCGCCTACCTGCTGGTCGGACGCATCGGCGACGAGCGCCGTCTGCTGGCGGACTGAATGACGCCCGGGCCGGTTCCCGATGGCACAGGATGTGGAACACTGGCGCCATGAGTGCAGCCGACCCCACAGATCATGCCGAGTACTTTGCCGACAACCGCGCCAACTGGGACGATCGCGCCGTGCTGCATGAGGCCAGCGGCTACGGCATCGCAGAGCTGCTCGCCTCCCCGACCGCCATCACCGCGGAAATAGCCCCGGACCGGCACCGCCTGGGCGACCTGAGCGGCATGGACGTCGTCCACCTCCAATGCCACCTCGGCCTGGACACGGTGAGCCTGGTCCGGTTGGGCGCCACCGGGTGGTGGGGCTGGACCTGTCGGGCGAGTCGCTGCGCCGTGCCCGGTCCATCGCCGGGAGAGCCGGCGCCGACATCGAGTTCGTACAGGCAAACGTCTACGACGCCCGGCGGGCGCTGGCGGGGGACTTCGACCTCGTCTACACCTCCCTGGGGGTGCTGTGCTGGTTGCCCGACGTGAGGGCATGGGCACGCGTGGTCGCCTCACTGCTGCGACCGGCCGGCCGCCTGGTACTGCGTGACGACCACCCGGTCCTGCAGGCAGTGGGGGATGACACCACTCATGGTCTGACGCTTCACGAGCCGTACTTCCAGCGCACTGATCCCATGACCTGGGAGGACGAGGGCTCCTACATCGAGGCCGTCGACGGTGCCCCCGCCGTCACTCACCCGGTTAGCCACCAGTGGAACCACGGCGTCGGCGAGATCCTCACCGCCCTGCTCGATGCCGGCCTGGTGCTTGACGAGGTGACCGAGACCCGCTACTCCGCCTGGTGCCGCTGGCCCGAGCTCATGGAGCGCTGCCCGCAGGGCTACCGCTTCAGCGATCCGGCGCTGCGCGACCGGCTGCCGCTGCAGCTAGCCGTCGTCGCCCACCGGCCGAGCTGACTCAGCGACCCCGGTGGCGTTGTTTGGCCCGGCGACGGCGCTGCTCGTATCGCTCCTGCTCGCGGCGACGCCGGTCGGCGGCCGATGCCCGGGAGCGCGCGGCACCCTGTTCCTCGCGTGCCCGCGCCAGTGCCTCCTGCGACGCTGTCGACGGCGCGTGCCGGGCCGCCTGCTGGGCCGCCTCGCGGGCGGCGCGCTTGGGATTGACGCGCCGCGTCCCGTTCCGGGAGGCGGCCTCGACTCCGGGCCCGGCCAGGGCCGCATCGATCAGCTCGCTGCCGTGCGCGAGCAGCCAGGCGTACAGCTCGGCGTCGCTGGGCAGGGCGCCGAGCACCTGGCGGGTGGCGTAGAGGCGGCCGCCGGTGGCGATGGTCAGGACCAGTACCAGAACTGGCCGTCGAAGTAGACGGCGGTCTCCGCTGACGTGTGATGGGCGGGTTGGGACATGAGGACTCCTACGGGTGCGAATACGCACCCGGTGCAACTGGAGTCCTTGGCCCCGCGGCGGCTGGGCACGTGCCCGAATCGTCGCAGGACCGCGGTGACGAGCGCCTGATTGTGCGGGCCCCGTGGGGGAGCGGCGCCATCCGGACTTCCTCCGGACCGTGCAATTCGTGCAACCGGGTCGGCGCCCACGCTGGTGGGCACCCATGACAGTCTAGATGATGAAGTGAGGTCCGGGTACGGGGTGACCGGAAATGTCCGAATCGGGGGGTAAACGCCGTCGACGCTCGTCGGCGTAGCTGCAGCGCTCGCACGATTCCAACGCTTCGTTCGCTGACCTTGCTGCCGACGGCCCCGCTTGTCCCGAACCTGGACAGTTTAGGTGCTACTCGCCGGAGCGCGGCACAGGTCCGGTACGGTGGCGGCTGAGCCTATCCCAGTATGTCGATGGCAAGCGCGTTCATTAGGTCTTGGCCGGTTCTGACGTACCTGACATGCTCAGTGAATCCGGGCGGCAGATGTTCTCTTTGACTCTCGTTGGTGATGCAGGTAGGGCAACCCGGAGGAAAAATGACCCAGTCGGCCGCCCGTGCGGCCGCTACCAGCAGGTCGCAGGTGCGATCACCTTCGAAATGATTGAACATCATGGAGTCCTCGCTCAGATAGACGTCCGCCCCACCGTCGCGCGTTCTTATGAACAGGAAATGGAATTTGGGCTCGTCTCGCTCAATGAAGGGCTGAAGTACTGCCCGGGCGGCGGCGCCTCCGCCCGGGCGCGAACCGCCCTCGTGGATTCCGACAGCGAAGACATCGTAAGACATAACGGATTATAACCGCTGTCAAGAGGGTTGACTGCCGCCGGGGCCGACATACTGCAGCGGTTCCGCCCGCGCGGTCCGCATACGTCGCCGACCGCACTGACCGCGTCAACGACACGTAACGCCACTGCCTCCGGGGCTCACTAGACTCGGGCCCGATGAGCGAGCAGACCACTCCCGCCGTGCAGCCGCGCGTAGCCACTCAGCAGGTGCTGGGGCAGGCCGGACGCCGCGGCCCCTTCCGCTACGGCGAACGCGTGCAGGTCACCGACTCCAAGGGCCGCAAGCACACCTTCGTGCTCGACCCCGGTGGCTTCTTCCAGTCCCAGCGGGGCAGCTTCTACCACCGCGATGTGGTCGGCCGCGACGAGGGCACGGTTATCACCACCGAATCCGGGCACGAGCTGCTGCTGCTGCGACCCCTGCTGGCCGACTACGTGCTGTCCATGCCGCGCGGCGCCCAGGTCGTCTACCCCAAGGACGCCGGCCAGGTGGTCGCCTTCGCCGACATCTTCCCCGGGGCTCGCGTGCTGGAGGCCGGCGTCGGCTCCGGCGCCCTGACCATGAGCCTGCTGTCCGCAATCGGGGAGGAGGGCCACCTGCTGTCCGTCGAGCGGCGCCAGGACTTCGCCGCAATCGCCGCCTCCAACGTCGACTCCTGGTTCGGCCGCCACCATCCCGCGTGGGAGCTGCGCACCGGCGACTTCGCCGACGTCGTGGCCGCACACGTCGCCGACGCAGCGTGGACCGCGTGGTGCTGGACATGCTCGCCCCCTGGGAGAACATCACCGCCGCCGCCCGCGCCCTGGTGCCCGGGGGCGTCTTCCTCGCCTACGTGGCCACCGTCCCGCAGCTGTCGCGCACCGTGGAGGCGCTGCGCCAGTCCGGGCGCTTCACCGAGCCGGAGTCCTGGGAGTCGGCGGTACGCGGTTGGCACGTGGACGGGCTGGCGGTGCGCCCCGACCACCGCATGGTCGCCCACACCGGCTTCCTGGTCTCCGCCCGCCGCCTCGCCGCCGACTCCGCCCCGCTGACCCGTAAGCGCCCGCCGGCCCGCGGAGCCTACGACGACGCCGGCTACTGGACCATCGAGGACGTGGGGGAGCGCACCAGCACCGACCGCAAGGTCCGCCGCGTGCTGCGCGACTGCCGGGCCAAACAGCCCGAGGACGCCACCCCGGTCCAGCCGGGCCTGCCCGGCCCGCAGGAGCAGGAATATGAGTGAGCCCCAGCCCTTGGGCATGCCGGCGCGCGACTTCACCAGCCACCAGCTGCGTGAGGCCCGGGCCGAGGCCGTCAGCCTCTCGGCCAAGAACGAGCGCCTCACCCAGGCGCTTACGGCCGCTCGCGAGCGCATCGCCGAACTCGGCGCCCAGCTCGACGCCGTCACCCGCCCACCCGTCACCCTGGGACTGCTCACCGGCCTGCCCGGCCCCGCCGAGGCCGACGTCTCCCTGGGCGGCCGCCATCTGCGACTGGGACTGCACCCCGAGCTGGATGCCGCCGAGCTGCGGGTGGGACAGCGCGTGGCCGTCAACGACCAGATGCTGGTGGTCGACGCCCTGCCCGCGCCCGACACCGGGGAGGCGGTCACCCTGGACGAGGTGCTGGCCGATGCCGCCGCTGACGCCAATGCCGAGGCCACGGCTGCGCCCGCCGCACGCGCCCTGGTCACCACCGGCTCCGGTGCCACCCGGGTGGTGCGCGTGGCCGGGCACCTCGATGCCGACCTGCTGCGTCCCGGCGACACCCTGGCCGCCGACCTGCGTGCCGACCTGGTGACCGCCCGCATCGCCCGCACCAGTGTCCAGCAGCTGGTGGTCGCCGAGACCCCGGACGTGTCCTGGGACGACATCGGCGGCCTGGGCCCGCAGATCCAGCAGATCCGGGACTCCCTCGAACTGCCCTTCGCCCACCCCGACCTGTACCGCAGCTACGGGCTGCAGGCCCCCAAGGGCATGCTCCTGTACGGCCCGCCCGGCTGCGGCAAGACCCTGATCGCCAAGGCCGTGGCCACCTCCCTGGCCCGCTCCACGGGCGCCGGCGCGCGCGACGCCGCCTTCCTGAACATCAAGGGGCCGGAGCTGCTGAGCAAGTTCGTCGGTGAGACCGAGCGACAGATCCGCGCCATCTTCGACCAGGCCCGCAAGGTCGCCGCCGAGGACCGGCCGGTGGTCATCTTCTTCGACGAGATGGAGGCCCTGTTCCGCACCCGCGGCAGCGGTGTCTCCTCCGACGTGGAGACCATGATCGTCCCGCAGGTGCTAACCGAGATAGACGGCGTGGAGTCGCTCAACAACGTGGTCATCATCGGCGCTCCAACCGGGAGGACATGATCGACCCGGCGATCCTGCGGCCCGGCCGTTTCGACGTCAAGATCCGCATCGACCGTCCCGACGCCGAAGGTGCTGCGGAGGTCCTCGGCAAGCACCTGCGCTCCGACCTGCCCCTGGACCCGACGGAACTGGCGGCGGCCGGAGGCGACCGGGAGGCCGCCGCCACGGCCATGCGGCGCGCAGCCGTCGCCGACCTGTACGCCCGCACCCCCGACAAGGCCGTCCTGGAGGTCATCTACGCCTCCGGCGAGCGCGAGACGCTGCACCTGGCCGACTTCGTCTCCGGCGCCATGCTGGCCGCATCGTGGCCCGTGCCAAGACCGCCGCCATCAAGGACGAGCTCGCCGGCGGGGACGGCGGCCTGTCCACTCGCCGGCTGCTGGAGGCGGTCGCCGTCGAGGCCCGCCAGAACGAGGAGATCACCGCCGCCGGACCGGAGTCCGTAAGCCGCGTCGTCGGCCACCGCGGCGAGACGGTACGCGCGGTGCGCCGTCTGACGGACGCTGCCGCCACAAACCTACAGGAGAACGCATGAGCGAGTCCCCCCAGTCCACTCCGGTACGGCGTCCCGTTGGCCTGGAGACCGAGTTCGGGGTGCTGCAGCCGGGCAACCCCTACGCCAACGCGGTCGTCATGGCCAGCCGGATCGTCGCCGCCTACGGCGCCATTGCACGCCCCGACGCCGGCACCCGGGAGGCCGTCCGTTGGGACTACGAGGGTGAGGACCCGCTCGCGGACCTGCGCGGCGGCCGCCTGGAGCGCGCTGCCGCCCACCCCAGCCAGCTCACCGACGACCCCCGCCCCGGCCCGCCCCTCCCGGG
>NZ_MTPX02000004.1 GCF_002154335.2 Actinomyces ruminis | reverse complement strand
CGGCCAGGGTGGCTGCGTCCGCGGCCTGGCCGACCTCGCCTTCGCCTGGCGCACCGTGCGCGCGGTGCGTTCCAACGCCATCCTGCTGGCCCATGACGCGCCACCGTCGGGGTTGGCATGGGGCAGGTCAACCGAGTGGACTCCTGCAAGCTGGCCGTGGAGCGCGCCAACACCCTGGGCGCCCGCGCCACCGGGGACGCCGCCGTCGATGCCGCAGGCACGGAGGGCGCCGCGGCTTCCGCCCCCGAGCGCGCCCGCGGCTCGGTGGCCGCCTCGGACGCCTTCTTCCCCTTCGCCGACGGTCTGCAGGTACTCATCGACGCCGGTGTGCGCGCCGTCGTCCAGCCGGGAGGCTCCATCCGCGACGAGGAGGTAATCGCCGCCGCCAAGGCCGCCGGCATCACCATGTACCTGACGGGCACCCGTCACTTCGCTCACTGACCACGCCCCACGCCCGGCCGCCTGCGCCGCGGGCGGCCGGGGGAGGGGCTAAGGTAGCGGCCGTGACCGACCAGAACGGAGCGGTTGACGACGTGCCGTCGACCGGTGAACCCGCCGATGCTCCCGCTGTCGGCTCGCGTGGGGGGCCCGCCTTGGACGACTGTCCCCAGCGGCAGCAGCCCTATCGCACCCTGGCGGTGGTCGCCGTCGCCGCCTGGCTGGCGGCCGTACCCGCACTGTCCCTGCTGGGGCACCGGCGCCTGGCCATCATCTGGCTCGGAGCAGAAGTGCTGGTCCTGGCCATCATCCGGCTCCAGCGCCCCGACGGCACCTGGATCGCCGCGCGCAGCCGCGCCTTCGACGTCGTCTTCGGACTGCTGCTCGCCGTCGGCCTGTTCGCCCTGTCGTATTACGCGAACCTGCCGCGCGTGCGCTGAATCCGTAGGGATTGTGAGCCCGGCCTCCCCATGCGGGGCGCCAGAGGACCACTGGGCGGTCCCAGCGGGCGCAGGCGCGGGCGAGTGTGGCATTCTGCCGCCGACCGGCGGTACCCGACCGCCCCTTTCCAGCCGAAAGGCAGCACATGAGCAACCCCTCCCCGCATCCCGAAGCTCCCACCGGGCAGGCATCCCCGGGGCCTGTTCGCCGCTTCCTCGCCCGCGGCGGCATCCTGGTGTGGGTGCTCGCAGCCATCATCCTGGCGCTGGTGCTCGGCTCCATCCAGATCGGCGGCAGCCACCTGGTGCCCATGCCGATCGGCCGGATCTTCGCCACCTTCTCCGACCTGTTCAGCCAGTTCCTGTCCTTCTCGATCCCGCTGATCATCATCGGCCTGGTCACCCCCGCCATCGCAGACCTCGGGCGCGGCGCGGGCCGCTGGCTCGCCATCACCGCCGCCATCGCCTACAGCTCCACCCTGTTCGCCGGCTTCGTCACCTACCTGGCCTGTGCCGCCACCCTCCCACGCCTGCTGGGCGGTACCACGCTCACCAACGTCGAGGAACCCGGCAGCGCCCTGGAGACCTACTTCAGCGTGGAGATGCCCGCCGCCGTCGGCGTCATGACGGCGCTGCTGCTCAGCTTCGTGGTCGGCATCGGACTGTCCATGGTGCCGCGCGGGGTGCTGCGCAAGGGTTTCATCGAGTTCCGCGCCATCATCACCGCCCTGATCGAGCGGATCATCATCCCACTGCTGCCCCTACACATCTTCGGCATCTTCCTGAACCTCACCTACACCGGCGAGGCCTGGGCGATCATGCGCACCCCATTGCGCGTGGTGGTGGTTGTACTGCTGCTGGAGGTGCTGATCCTCGGTGTCCAGTACCTGGTGGCCGGAGCGGTCGGGCACAGGAATCCGTTCAAGGCGCTGATCACCATGCTGCCCGCGTACCTGACCGCCTTGGGAACCTCCTCGTCCGCGGCCACCATTCCGGTGACGCTGCGGCAGGCCCGCAAGAACGGCGTGGCCGACGCCGTCGCCTCCTTCACCGTGCCGTTGTGCGCCACGATTCACCTGGCCGGCTCGACCTCGAAGATCTTCGCCTTCGCCTACGCCATCGCCCTCACCCAGGGGGTGTCTGTCTCGGCCGCACAGTGGGTCGGCTTCATCTTCATGCTCGGCATCACCATGGTGGCGGCTCCGGGCGTGCCCGGCGGCGCCATCATGGCCGCGACCGGTCTGCTGTCCAGCATGCTCGGCTTCAACGACGCTCAGGTGGCGCTCATGATCGCCACGTACATCGCGCTGGACGCCTTCGGCACCGCCACCAACGTCACCGGCGACGGCGCCATCGCGATCGTCGTGGATCGGCTCGCTCACGGCCGTATCGGCCCCGAGGGCGATCCGGAGAACACCCGTGAACTCGCCTTCGATGGCATGAAGTACCTGGACCGGGTCAGCGTCGACGGCGTGGTCAGCGCCGAGGAGCTCGAGGCTTCCGCCGCCGCGGCCGGCCCCAACGCCGTCAGCCACTGACACGCGGAGCCTTCCTCGCAGGGTGGGCTATGTAGTGTGCCTAGGCAGGAAGGTGCCGTATATCTCCGGTACGACGAACCGCGTTGCCGGGGCGTTGTCCATCGAGGGCCCGCATGGGCCCTCGAGCTTTTTGCGGGACCCATTCCGCTCCGGTGTCTAGTGGTCCGGGCGCTCCCGGTTCGCGTTGTCGGTGTGAATGCGGGTTATCGGCGCAAACCTGTTGCTGTAGACCGGCGTTGTGGCCTTCTTGCTGGTTCGTGTGGCCTGGCTGTTGCGTTCCGAGAGGTCTTCTCCGGGGTGGAGTCCCATATAGCAGATGCCAACCAGCCTCTCACGTACGCATTCGCCTCTCACGTACGGGTTTTGGAGGTTTCCCCACGCCTAGGACCTCGCATAGCTCCAAAACGCGTACGTGAGGCGGAAAGTCGTACGCGAGGCGATGCCCGGGTACAAGCCTCTAACCTCTGGTGCTCTAGTGGGCGCACCTGGCCTTTATGTTTCTAGAGGCCTTCTTCGGGGTTGGTGGTGCGCTCTGCCGGGTTGGGGCGGAGTGCGCGTCGTGGTCCGCGGAGCGCGCGTGGCCGCAGACTGTCTCGCATCCGCCCCGATACCCCGAACCGGAAGTGGCTGTGGTGTAGCCCAGATCTCCCCGGATAAGGCGGCCGCTCCGGCCATCGTCCCAATCGTTAGCGCGCGTGACGGCATAGGCTTTGCGCACCGGCCCCAGCGGCCCGACTAACTGTCTCTAAGGAGTCCTTCATGGCCAACGCCCCCGTCAACATCACCGTCACCGGCGCCGCCGGCAACATCGGCTACGCGCTGCTCTTCCGCATCGCCTCCGGTGCCCTGCTCGGCCCCGACCAGCGCGTCAACCTGCGCCTGCTCGAGATCCCGCAGGCTGTCAAGCGCCGAGGGCACCGCCATGGAGCTGTTTGACTCGGCCTTCTCCACGCTCGGCTCGGTCGACATCTTCGACGACCCCAAGCAGGCCTTCGAGGGCGCCAACATCGCCTTCCTGGTCGGCTCCATGCCCCGTAAGGCCGGCATGGAGCGCTCCGACCTGTTGTCCGCCAACGGCGGCATCTTCGGCCCCCAGGGCGAGGCGCTGGCCGCCGGCGCCGCCGACGACATCAAGGTGCTCGTGGTCGGCAACCCCGCCAACACCAACGCGCTCATCGCCGCCTCTCACGCCGGTGACATTCCGGCATCCCGCTTCACCGCCATGACCCGCCTGGACCACAACCGGCCCTGGCCCAGCTCGCCGCCAAGGCCGGCTGCCACGTCTCCGACATCGACAAGGTCACCATCTGGGGCAACCACTCCTCGTCCCAGTACCCCGACCTGACCCACGCCACCATCAAGGGCGAGCCGATCACCGATATCCTGGCGGACCGCGAGTGGGTCGAGAACGACTTCATCCCCACGGTCGCCAAGCGCGGTGCCGCCATCATCGAGGCCCGCGGCGCCTCCTCGGCCGCCTCGGCCGCCTCCGCCGCCATCGACCACGTCCGCGACTGGTGCCTGGGCACCACCTCGGCGTGGACCTCGGCCGCGATCATGTCCGACGGCTCCTACGGCGTGCCCGAGGGAATCATCTCCTCCTTCCCCTGCACCGCCGAGAACGGCGAGTGGAAGATCGTTCAGGGCCTGGAGATCGACGACTTCTCCCGAGCCAAGATCGACGCCTCTGCCGCCGAGCTGGTCGAGGAGAAGAACGCCGTCGCCGGTATGGGCCTGATCTGACCCACGCCTGTGTCAGCACGGCGGCCCCGGTTCCCCATTTGGGGAGCCGGGGCCGCCGCTTGCTCGGCTGTCTTCACCAGACTGAGAGCTGGCAATCCGATACCGAGCGACGCCGTGTTCTATACTTTTGTGGCTTCACGCACATGGGTCGAGGCCGGCGACGGCGTCGGTTGGCACACGTCTCAACTCGACCATCCGACAAGAAACAGCGCCGTTTCGAGGAGAGCACCATGCGTAACCCCGTTCTATCCCGGCGGCAGGCTCTGGTAGGCCTGTCAACCACAGCCATCCTGACCACGCTCGCCGCATGCGGCACCACCGGAACCGACGAGTCCGGTGGTGGCACATCCTCCAGCGCCGTCGCTGTGGGTGAGGGAGACGCCAGCGAAGTCGACGTCGTCACCTGGTGGTCGGCCGGTTCCGAGAAAGAGGGCTTGGCCGCCCTGGTGAAAGTCTTCGAGCAGCAGTTCCCCGACACCAAGTTCGTGAACAAGGCCGTCTCCGGTGGCGGGGGTTCGCAGGCCAAACAGAAGCTCGCTGCGGACCTGGCGGCAGGCAATCCGCCCGATACCTATCAGGCCCACGCCGGCGCCGAGATCCAGGCCGACATCGAGGCCGGCTACCTGCTGGACATCTCCTCCCTGTATGACGAGTTCGGTCTCAACGACGCCTTCCCCGAAACTCTCGTCGACCGGCTGAAGGACTCCGAGGGCGCCATCTACTCCATCCCCTCCAATGTGCACCGCAACAATGTGGTATGGGCCTCTATCAAGGTCCTGGAGGACGCCGGCCTGGACCCGGACAGCCCGGCCACGGACATCGACGGCTGGATCGCGGACATGGAGAAGGTCAAGGCCGCGGGCTACACGCCCATCACCATGGGCATGGCCTGGACCCAACTCGGCCTGCTGGAGTCCATTCTGATCGCCGACCTCGGCCCCGACGCCTACTCGGGACTGTTCGACGGCACCACCGACTGGATGGGCGATGAGGTTGCGGCTGCCCTCAAGCACTATGAGACGATCATCGGCTTCACCGACAAGTCCCTGTACACCGAGGACTGGGAGCCGGCCATGCAGCCGGTCTTCCAGAATCAGGCCGCCTACAACGTGATGGGAGACTGGGCGGTGGCGGGCTTCGATACTGCCGGCTTGACCGCGGGCACCGACTACACCTACTTCCCGGTGCCCGGCACCGACGGCGTGTTCGACTTCCTGGCCGACGCCTTCGCCCTCACCGACGGCGGCCCGCACCCCGGCGGCGGCAAGAACTGGCTCCAGTGCATCTCCACCAAGGAAGGCCAGATCGCCTTCAACACGGTTAAGGCTCCATCCCCTCCCGGTCCGACCTCACCGACGAGGAGAAGGCCCAGTTCTCCGAGTACCAGCAGTCCGCCATGGAGTCCTTCGCTCAGGACACCATCGTCTCCTCCATCGCCCACGGTGCTGCCCTGCCCGCCAAGGCCTCCGATGCGATGAATGACGCCCTGACCAAGTTCGCCCAGGGCGCCTCCGACGTCGCCACCCTGCAGTCCGAGCTCGCTGCGGCCTACGCTCGGTGGCCTGACCTGCGCCCGCCCGGGGTGGGAGGGCAAACACCTGCCCTCCCACCCCGTTGTGCGCAGCGGCGCATCTACCCAGTCGACGAATCCGAAGGAACATCGTGAGTACCAAGAAGACGTCACGTACCCGGCGCAGGCGGACGAACTGGAAGAAGTGGGGGCCCGGCCTGCTGCTGATCTCGCCATCGCTCATCCTGGTTGGCGTATTCGTCTACGGCATGATCGGCGTCAACATCAATACCTCTCTGCTGGATACTCACACTGCGGCGCAGGTCTCCGGCAGGAAGTCCTCGTACGTCGTCGGCTTGGAGAACTTCATCAACCTGTTCAAGAACCCGAACTTCCAGCACTCCTTCCTCAATCTGATTCTGTTCACCATCGCCTTCCTGGCCGGGACCCTGGTGATTGGCTTCCTGTGGGCGTGGCTGCTGGACAAGCCGATCAAGGGCGAGGGCATCTTCCGGGCCGTATTCCTGTTCCCCATGGCCGTGTCCTTCGTGGCCTCCGGCGTGGTGTGGCGGTGGCTGCTGAACTCCGCCCAGGGCGCGCAGGCCTCAGGACTGAACCGCTTGTTTGAAATGACGGGCCTTAGGTTCTTGGAGAACAGCTGGACGCAGAACACCACCTTCGGTATCTTGGCCATCGCCATCCCCGCGGTCTGGCAGCTGGCCGGCTACGTCATGGCCCTGTTCCTGGCGGGCTTCCGCGGTATCAATGACGACCTGCGCGAGGCCGCCCGGGTAGATGGCGCCAACGAGTGGCAGCTGTACAAATCAATCATCTTCCCGCAGCTGACCCCGATCGCCCTGAGCGCGGTCATCATCATCGGGCACATGTCACTGAAGTCCTTTGACCTGATCATGTCCATCACGGACCAGCGCACCTACTCCACGAAGGTGCCCGCCATTGACATGTTCAACTTCATGACGGATAACGACTACTCCAATGCGGCAGCCGTCGGCACAATCCTGCTGGTCGTGGTCGCCATCGCGGTCATTCCCTACCTGATCCACGATGCGAAGGGCAGGCGCTGATATGGCTGCCGACGTCACCGCCCTGACCGCCAAGCGTCAGGTCACCAGCACCAGCGGCATCGCCTGGGGACGGGTGATCCGTTACATCCTGCTGCTGCTGTCCCTCATCTTCGTTCTGATTCCCGTGTACGTCCTGTTCGTCACCTCCTTCAAGAACGGTGCCGAGGCCTCTCCGGCCACCACCTGGTACCTGCCGGACAGCTGGGACACCACCAATTGGGTCAATGCCTGGAATGAGCTCAAGGGAGGTCTGCTGCGTTCCCTGACCTTGGTGATCCCCTCCTCGTTCATCTCCGCGATGCTCGGCTCCGCCAACGGGTTCGTGTTGTCAAAGTGGCGTTTTCCCGGGGCAAACGTGGTGTTCACACTGATCCTGTTCGGCATGTTCATCCCATATCAGGCGGTCATGATCCCGCTGATGCGCATGGTCACTCGTGTCGGCCTGGGATTCGGCATCCCGACGCTGATCCTCATGCACGTGGTCTACGGCATTCCGATCTGCACCCTGATCTTCCGCAACTACTACGAGTCGATTCCCGACGAGCTGATCGAGGCCGCCGAGGTCGACGGCGCCGGGATGCTGCGCACCTACTTCTCGGTGGTGCTGCCCATCTCCATCCCCAGCTTCGTGGTGGTTATCATCTGGCAGTTCACCAGCGCCTGGAATGACTTCCTGTTCGCCTTGTTCTTCGGCGGCGGGGCACAGTCCGGACCGGTGACACTGGCGCTGAACAACCTGGCGCACGGGTCGATCATGGCCGACTACGGCGCCTCCATGTCCGGAGCCCTGATCGCCTCCGTGCCGACACTGCTGGTGTACATATTCCTGGGCAAGTACTTCGTCGGCGGCCTGATGGCCGGCTCCGTCAAGGGCTGAGCGCAACCGCGGTACTACAGTCGTGCCCATGGCACGCCGAGGACCCCGCAGCTCCAAACGCCCCTACGCGGCCGGGCATCGGCCGCTGGACATGGGGCGCCTGGATTCGCTGCCGCGCACCCAGACGGGGCCCGGGGGAGCGGAGTTCACAGTGCGGCGGGTGCGCGGTGGAGCCAAGACCTACATCTGCCCCGGCTGCAACCAGATGATTGCCGCCGGCACGCCCCACATTGTGGCCTGGTCCAACGAGTCTCTGTTCGGGCCGGAGCGGGGCCTGGAGGAGCGCCGTCACTGGCACACCTCCTGCTGGGAACGCCGCCTGTGGTGAGCGGTCCGGTGGCCGGAGGCAGGTCAGACCAGCGGCTCGGGGGAACGCTCCTCCCAGCCCGGCAGTAGCCGATCCAGGGCGGTGCGCAGCGGCACGATGTCACCGTCGCGGCCGCCCTCACCAATGGTCATGGGTACCGGCTCATCCGTGGGCGTCACCCCGAGCAGCCGGTCACGCACGCCCAGCGGCCGGGTGAGGATGTAAAAGCGGCCCGCGGTGTCGATCGCCACCGACTGGTCTTGGCGCAGGTACCAACCGGTGAGCGGGGTACGGGCCGATCCGCCACCGTAGCCCCGCACTCGCAGCGGCACCGCCTCCAAGCCCTCCGCCTCGGCCACCGCGATAAACAGGGAGACGATTCGCGCGGCCCGCCGGTGCTCCGCCGCCTGCCGAGCCTGCAACATGCGTGCTCGTTCGACTGCCGCGTCACGACGCCGCTGCACCCAGTCCGTGTCCTGCGCGCCGGTCGCGCACTCGCCATCACTCGGCGCATCCGGGACGGCGGCTGCGGGGCGGGTGGGGGAGAAGTCGGGGTTCGCGTGAGCCATGCCCGTAGCCTACGAGCCGGCGGAAGAACTGTGGTATTGCCCGCCGGGTTGCCGCACACTAGGGGTATGAGCACACCCACTCAACCTCCGCGGCGTCCTCCCGAATCGGTTGCACGGCCGGCACCGATGTCGCGCACTGCCCGGCTCGACATCCACCTTGACCCCGCCTCCACGGAGCCCGTCTTCTCCCAGATCTGTGCGGCGGTCAGTGCCGACATCGCCGCAGGTACGCTCCCGGCGGGTACTCGCCTGCCCCCCACGCGCGCGCTCGCCACGCAACTGGACATAGCCGTCAACACGGTGGCGAAGGCCTACCGCGAACTCGAGGTGGAGGGCTACATCGAGGGCCGCGGACGACGCGGAACCTTCGTGCGCGACCAGTCCGGGGTGGCCGGCGAACGCGAAGTGCTGCGCTTCGTCACGACCATGCACTCCCTGGGCATGTCGCTTCAGGACACGCTCGAAATGGTGCGCCGCGCCTGGCCCTGACCCCGAGCCCGGGTCTGCAATCGGTGGCCTACGCCTGGACGGCCTCACTCGACTCGGCGTCGTCAGCGGCTGTTGCCCCATCGTCGGCGGGCACATCCGCTGAGGCCTCCTCGGCCGCGGCGGCGTCACCATTCAGGGCCTCCGCGATCACGTCGGAGAAGACCGGGGCCGGCGGCACCGCGTTGCCGAGCACGCCGCGCATCTCCTCCAGGTAGTTGGCCACGGAGTCACGCTGGCGCTCCAGTTCCTCCACGTCCCGGGCGGCCGCGGACTTTTCGGCGTCGGCATCGGCGCGGGCATCCTCCACCAGCTGCTTGGCCTCTTCACGGGCCTGCCGCAGGATCTCCTCCGCCTGCCGGATTGATTCCTCACGGCGTGCCTGGGCGGACTGATCCGTCTGCGTGCGCACCGCCTCGGCGCGCTCCAGCGCCTCCTGCAGCCGGGCCTCGGCGTCCGCCGCCTGCGTCTGCGCCTGCTCGTGCATCTCAGCGATGCGGGCGCGCGCCGACTCGTGCGCGGCGGCATCCTCCTGGGCGGCTGCATCGTGTGCAGCAGCGACGTCCAGGGCCGCCTGCTGGCGCAACTCGGCCGCCTCGGCGCGGGCGGCCTCGGCTTCGGCCTGGGCGGAACGGCGCAGCTCCTCCGATTCGCGGCGCGCCGTGGTCAGCAGTTCCTCCGCCTTGGCGCGAGCCTTCTCGACGGTGAGCCGGGCCTCCTGCTGCGCGGAGGTCAACGCCGACTCGGCCTGCTCGGCGGAGGACTGGCGCAGCTCCTCCGCCTCCTGAGCGGCTGCCTTGCGCACTCCGGCGGCCTCACGCTCGGAGGAGACCGCCAGCTCTGCCGCGGCCTTGTTCGCCTCCGCGCGCACGACCTGCGCCTCCCGCTCCGCCGCGGCCCGCAGTTCGGTGGCGGCAGACTCGGCTGCGGCGGCAACCTGGGCGGCCCGGCGCTCGGCGGAGCCGACCAGCTCATCGGCGCGTGCCTGCGCATTGGCCAGCGTGGTCTCCGCTTCGCTTTCGCTGCGTGTGCGCAGTTCGTTCGCCTCGCGGCGCGCGTCCGAAATCAGCGTGGCCGCTTCGGAGGAGGAGCGTTCGGATAGGTTCGCGGCGTTGGCGCGGGTGCGGGCCAGCAGCGCATTGGCCTCCGCATTGGCCTTGGACAGCACCGAGGCACTCTGCTCCTCGGCGCTGCGCAGCAATTGCTCAATGCGTGATCCCAGGCCCGCATATGTCGGTTTATCCGCCTCCCGCAGGCGGCGCTGCGCCTCCGCGAGTTCACCGGCCAGGGTCATCGCCCGCTGATCAAGGCTGGCGACCTCCCTGCGGGCGTCCTGCAGCTGGCGGTTGAGCGCTTCCAGTCGCTGGTCAACCTGCGCACGGTCGTATCCGCGCATGGTGATGGCGAACTCTTCGGTGTCCTCGGCCACGTCGAATCTCCTCCTGGGCCGGGTCGGGACGGCCCACCGTCCCAGCGTAGCCTCTGGGCAATCCGCGCGGAATCGGTACATTCCCAGTGTTTCCACCCGGCCGGCCGGGGTGGGCGAAAACCCGCTTGCCAAAGCGGCAAAACGCCCGCAATTCGGCGCGTCCGCCTCCCACAACCGGCGCTGGCATGGACTTTGCCCTAGGCTTTTGCTTGTGGCGCAGCAACCTGTGATTTTCGCCGAGGCCGGTGCGAATCGGCGGCGGTCATGGGATTCTGGCGTCCGGCCGTCTCCAACCTCGTCCTCGTGGCGTCGGTGCGAGTCGCGCACACCCGCCGGTCACGTCGGCGGGTCCATGTCCCCCAGTTCGAGGAGAACCGCGTCGTGAATCGACGGATGCTGAGCGTGATCATTGCCGTTCTCGGCTGATCGCCATAGTCCTGGCAGTCTGTTCCGCCACCGTGTGGCGTCCGAGCTCAACTGCCCGGGCCAGCCTCGCCCAGAGCCCCGACCAGCACTACGTCGTCACCGAGCAGGGCGTGCTCAGCCTCGTGGAGTCCGACGTCGAGGTAACCGCGACCGCCGCCTCCGCCGACCAGCCGGTGCTGATCGCCGTCGGGCACGCGCAAGACGTCAAGGCCTGGCTCGCCTCTGACCCCTACATCCTGATAACCGGTCTGACCGACTGGGACACGCTGGAATCCACCGCGGTCACTACCTCCTGCCCCGAGGAGGCTGCGCCCACGGCCACCGCCGAGGCCACCGCCGCCGCGACCACGGCCGAAGCCACTCCGACGGCGACGACGGATGCGGACGGGTGCACCGCGCTGGAAAACAGCGACGCCGACCCCACCGACTCCGATCTGTGGATCACCACCGAGACGGGGACCGGCTCGGTCACCCTTGAACTGGACACCGCCGGCTCCGACCTGGCGATCCTGGTGGCCACCGACGGCGCCTCCAACGCCCCGCAGGTGACGCTGGCCTGGCCGCGGCACGTATCAACCCCCTGGCTGATTCCCGGCCTGGTTGTGGGCGGCCTGCTGCTGCTGGTGGGCGTGTTCCTGTTCCTGGTCGACATTCAAATGCGTCGCGCCGACGAGCAGCGGCGCGCCCGCGCCGCCGAACGCGCCGCCCGCATGGCACAGGCCGATTCGGTAGCCACGGTCGGCATTCCGCGGATCGGCGACCCGAACCGTCCACTGACCCGCCGCGAGCAGCGGGACAAGGAACGTGCCGAGGAGGCCGGTGAGGAGTGGGTCGACCCGCGCACCGGGGCCGTCTACGTCGGTGGTGTGCAGGCTCCCACCGTGCCCCAGGCGCCCGCACCCGAGCCCGAGGAGCTGACCACGGACGCCGTGGAGGCCTCCGGGGCCGCCCGCGGCAGCGCCGTTGTCCCGGGCCTGGACTCCGATACCACCGCTGCCCACCGTGCCACCCGTGAGTTGGACGAGACGGAGTCCTTCACCGTCGTCGACGCGGAGGAGCCGGCCTCCCCTGAGAGCAAGGCGCTGCCCGTCGCCGAAGAAGGAGCGGCACCCGACGAGAACACCGACGAGTCCGACGAGGAGCACCAAGCATGATCACCAGCCGCCGAGCCTTCTTCACGGCAGCGACCGCGACCGCGCTCGCTGCCGCCCTGTCCGCCTGCTCCCAGGACGTGCCCACCAGTTCCGCCACCGGCACGCCCACACCGCAGCCGGTGCTCGACTCCGACCGACTCACCGCCATCCTCGAGCGCGTCCAAACCGGCTTGGACGCGGCGGATGCGGACAAGAACGCCGACGCGCTGGCCGGTTACCTCACCGGCCCGGCCGCCCGCGTGCGCAAGGAGGAGTACCAGGTCGCCTCGGCCACCGAGGACGACAGCTTCGTGCATACCTTCACCACCACCAGTCAAGCGGGAACCGTCGCCCTGGCCAACGACTTTCCGCGCACGGTGCTGACCATCACCGACTTCGCCGACGACGAGCAGGGCTATCTGCTGGCCCTCACCCAGGACTCCGCCCGCGACAACTACCAGCTGTGGGCCTGGACCCAGCTGTTCGCCGGCGTGGAGATCCCCTCCACGTATGCGCCCGCCATCGGCACCGAGCAGATCGCCGCCGACGACGCCACCGACCTGGCCGCCAGCCCGCAGGAGGTGCTCGACGCCTACGTGGACGCTCTCAACGATCCCGACGGCGAGAATGGCAAGGCCTTCGCCGATGACGTGCTGCGGCAGCGGATCGCCGCCGAGCGTGCCGTCGACCTGTCCGAGGCGGGCGAGGTCAGCGTGACCGCCAAGGCCGGCTCGGACGGCTTCAGCAGCCTGCGCACCGCGGACGGCGGGGTGATCACCATGACGACGTTGAGCTTCGCCACCGTCTACAAGAAGACGGTCGCAGGCTCCACCCTATCCCTCTCAGGCAGCACCGTAGGTGCCCTGATGGGCGACGATCAGGAGGTGGCGGGCACCGTCACCGCCGATTACGACGTCATGGTCGCCTTCCTCATCCCGCCCGCCGATGCCGAGGACACCACCGCCACCGCCCTGGGCATGGACCTGGTGCTGGCCTCCGTGTCCCGCGATGACTCCCAAGCGCCCGCTGAGGAGGAGACGGCGGACTGACGCCCCGGGCGAACGGGTGCGTTGGGCGACCCGGGGGAGGACTACGCTCCCGTTCGTAACCGAAGCCAGCAAACCCATGCGGCACAGCCCGGGAAAGGCACACCATGAGCATGTTCGGTGCCGTCGACCTGTCGTCCTTCGCACCCAAGCCGGGGGCCGGCCCCACCTCCACCTCGTCCGGTACGGCGGCTTCGGCCGCGGGCGGCACAGGTGGCGCGAGCCAGCTAGTGGTCGACCTGGACGCCGCCAACCTGCGTGAGATCGCCGAGGGCTCCGCCCGCGTGCCGGTCGTGGTGGTGCTGCACACGCCCCGCTCCCAGGCCTCAACCGACCTGGCCGGTTTGCTTGAGCGCCTGGCCGGCGAGTATGCGGGCCGCTTCCAGCTGGCCCGCGTCAACGTGGACACCGCCCCCGAGGTGGCCCAGGCCCTGCAGGCCACGGCCGTGCCCACCGTTATTGCGCTGCTGGCCGGACAGCCGGTACCCATGTTCCAGGGCAGCGTCCCCGAGGAGCAGCTGCGCCCCCTGCTCGACCAGCTGCTGGAGCTCGCTGCCCGCAACGGCGTTGACGGCCGCATTGCCGTCGATGCCTCGGCGCAGTCGGATGCGCCCGTCGAAGCGGAGGAGACCGAGGTCGAGCGGGAGGCCCGCGAGGCCATCGAACGCGGCGACTGGGCCGGCGCCGAGGCGGTCTATGACCACGCGATCGCCAATGCGCCCGCCGACGACGACCTGAAGGCGGCCCGCAATCAGGTCCGTATGCTCGCCCGCATGGACGGCCAGGACCCGGGTGCGTTGCTGGCCGCGGCCGACGCTCCGGGTGCGGATCTGGAGGCCCAACTGGCCGGGGCCGACGCCGCCCTGGCGCTCGGGGACATCAACGCCTGCCTGGGACGCGCCCTGGAGGCCGTGCGCTCCCACTCGGGAGACGAGCGCGAGCAGGCCCGGCTGCGCCTGCTGGAGCTGTTCGAGGTCATCGGCGCCACTGCCCCCGAGGTGGCCCGCGCCCGCCGCCAGCTGGCCACAATCCTGTACTGAGAGGACCGCATCGCGGGATCGGTACGGGTGGCGCCGGAGGGCCTGACGGTCGTGGCTGCCGCCCGGGGCGGTCTGAGTCAGAAGAACGCGTCGATGCCCGCGCGGATCATGGTGTCGCGGTATTCCGTGAGGTCTTCCGGGTGCAGGGCCGTGACCCCGGCCATGCGGTAGGGACGCCCCAGGAGCAGGTACTTGCGCTCACCGAACTGGTGAAAGGGCAGCAGTTGGACGCGCCCGACCCCGAGCGAGTGCAACTGCTCGGCGAAGGCCGCCGCATCGGTAGGTGTGTCGTTGACTGCGGGGATCACGGGAATCCGCACCCGCGTCTCGATACCGCGCTCAAGGGCACGGGACAGGTTGCGCAGCGGCAGGTCGTTGTAACCGCCGGTCCAGCGCTTGTGCGCGTCGCGGTCGTGGTGCTTGACGTCGATGAGCAGGTAGTCGAGGTGGTCCAGCGCCCGGTCGAACACGGGCGGGGCCACATGCCCGGTCGACTCCATGGCCGTGTGCATGCCGCGCCGCTGCAGCTCCTGGAGCAGCGCGGTCGCGAAGGCGTGCTGCAGCATGGGCTCGCCGCCCGACAGGGTGACGCCGCCGCCGGACTCCTCGAAGAACGGGCGGTCGGCCTCACACTCCTTGAGCACCTCGGCCAGCGTGTGCCTTCTGCCGGCCGGGGTCGCCTCGCCGGTGGCGGGATCAAGGAACTGCTCGACGCCGGGATTGATTGATTCGGGGTTGGCGCACCAGGGGCACGCCAGCGGGCAGCCCTTCAGGAACACCACGGTGCGGATGCCCGGTCCGTCGTGCAGCGAGAAACGCTGAATGTTGAACACCACACCGGTGCCGTCCTGGGCCACCCCAGCGGGCGACGCGAGGGGGTGTGCGGTCATATCCGCCGCTCCTTTCGTTCGAAAACATAATATCTTACGAACGAAGGACTTTGGGCCTGTGTTTGAAGTGCGTCTGGCGGCTACCGTTGGGGTCATCGCTTCAAACGAAGCGGCTCGCAGTTGCGTACGGTAGGAAAGGGGGTATGGAACCCATGAGCAGTCGTCAGACCACCCTTCTTGAGGCCGTCGTCGCCGCTGGGCGCATCGCCGTGAGCGAGCTCGCGCAGCTGGCGGAGGTCTCCGCCGTCACCATCCGCAAGGACCTGGACGCCCTGGAGTCGCGCGGCCTGATCCGGCGGGAGCGCGGCTTCGCCGTGCTCGTCTCCGCGGACGACCCGGCCGGCCGCCTCGCCTACCACTACGCCGACAAGGCCCGCATCGCCCGCGCCGCCGCCGGAGACATCCACGACGGCGAGACCGTAATGGTGGAGGCCGGCTCGTGCTGCACGCTACTGGCCGAGCAGATCGCCACCCAGCACTCCGGCACCACGATCATCACCAACTCGGCGTTCATCGCGACCGGCTACGCGCCTTCCCGACCACACGCGTCATCCTCCTGGGTGGCGAGCAGCAGCCCGACTCGCACGTCCTGGTCGGCCCCATGGTCGAGCTGTGCGCCCAGCAGTTCCTGGTCGACCGGCTGTTCATCGGCACCGACGGCTTCACCCCCGACCACGGGTTCACCGCCCGCGACTACCTGCGGGCCACCGCCGTGCGGGCACTGGCCGAGCGTGCGGAAGAGGTCGTCGTCGTCACCGAGTCCGACAAGTTCGGCGGCCACGGCCCCGTACCACTGCTGCCGGCCTCCGCCGTATCCACCGTCTGGACCGACTCGGCCGGGGACCCCGCCCAGCTCACCGCACTGACCGAGTCCGGCGTCCAGGTCGTCACCGTATCGCCGTCGGGCGCCACCACCACCCACTCCGCCGCCGCGATTCACGCGGGGGCGGGCACCCGAGAAGAGGAATAACCATCATGGCAACCGCCGCCCCCTCCACACCCACCGCCCTCGGTGGCCCCCACTTCGGCGGCCTCACCGAACGTATGGCCGCCTGGCGCGAGGAGATCCTGGACACCGAGCCCAGCGTCTGCGTCGAGCGCGCCGTCATCACCACCCAGACCTATCGGGACAACGCCGACCAACCGCTGGACATGATCCGCGCGCTCATGCTCAAGAACGTCCTGGAGCAGATGACCATCTACATCGAGCCCGCCTCCCGCCTGGCCGGCAACCAGGCCAGTGCCAACCGGGCCGCCCCCATCATGCCCGAATACGCCATGGACTGGGTCATCGACGAACTCGACGAATTCGCCAAGCGTCCCGGCGACCGCTTCACCATCTCCGAGCAGGCCAAGCAGACGCTGCGGGAGCTCGCCCCGTTCTGGCGGGGCCGCACCCTCAAGGAGCACGCCCTGGCCCTCATGCCCGCGGACGCCAAGCGCTTCTACGACCTGGGCATCATCCACCCCGAGGGCAACATCACCTCCGGGGACGCCCATATCGCCGTCAACTACCGGCGCCTGCTCGCCGACGGCCTGGCCACCTACCGGCGGCGCGCCCAGGCGGCCCTGGACGCGCTGGACCTGACCGACCCCTCCCAGCTGGAGACGGCCGCCTTTTACCGCAGCCTCATCGTCGTCTTCGACGCCGTCGTCGCCTTCGCCCACCGCTACGCCGACCTCGCCGAGCAGCTCGCCGCCGCCGAGACCGACGCCGACCGCCGCTCCGAACTGCAAGAGCTGGCCCGCGTGCTGCGGGTCGTGCCCGAGCACCCGGCCACCACCTTCCACGAGGCCGTGCAGTCGATCTGGCTGGTGCACGTGGCCCTGCAGATCGAGTCCAACGGGCACTCCCTGTCATACGGGCGCCTGGACCAGTACCTATGGCCCTTCCTGCGCGACGACCTCGAGACCGGCCGGGAGACCGACGCCTCCGCCACCGAGCTACTGACCAACCTGTGGCTGAAGACCTTCGCCGTCAACAAGATCCGCTCCTGGAGCCACACCCGCTTCTCCGCCGGCAGCCCCCTGTACCAGAACGTCACCATCGGCGGGCAGCACGCCGACGGCTCCGACGCCGTCAACCGCCTGTCCTACCTCATCATCACTTCCGTGGCACAGGCCCATCTGCCCCAGCCGAACCTGACGGTGCGCTACCACCACGGCCTGAGCGACCACTTCATGAACGAGGCCATCGAGCTCATGCGCCTGGGCACCGGGATGCCGGCCTTCAACAGCGACGAGATCATCATCCCTCGCTGATTGAACGCGGCGTCGACCCCGACGACGCCCACGACTACTCGGCCATCGGCTGCGTGGAGGTGGCCGTCCCGGGGCGCTGGGGCTACCGCTGCACCGGCATGAGCTTCCTGAACTTCCCCAAGGCGCTCCTGGTGGCTCTCAACGACGGCGTCGACCCCGCCTCCGGCACCAGGCTGGCACCCGCCTGCGGGCACCTGCGGGAGATGACCTCCTTCGACCAGGTGATGGAGGCCTGGGACTCCACCATCAGGGAGTTCCAGCGCAACTGCATCGTGCTTGACGCCTCCTGCGACCTCGCCCTGGAGCACAAGGTCCCCGACCTGCTGTGCTCCGGCTGGTGGACGACTGCATCGGCCGCGGCAAGACCCTCAAGGAGGGCGGCGCTGTCTATGACTTCGTCTCGGGCCTTCAGGTCGGCATCGCCAATCTCGGCGACTCCCTGGCGGCCATCAGGAAGGTCGTCTTCGAGGACGGCGCCGTCACCGGTGCCCAGCTGTGGGATGCCCTTCAGTCGGACTTCGCCGGCGAGGAGGGGGAGCGCATCCGCAAGCTCCTGGTTGCCGCCCCCAAGTACGGCAACGACGACGACTACGTGGACGACCTGCTGGTGCGGGCCTACGCCACCGATATCGACGAGATCTTCAAGTACAAGAACTCCCGCTACGGCCGCGGCCCCATCGGCGGCACCTACTACGCCGGCACCTCCTCCATCTCCGCCAACGTGCCACAGGGCGCCTCCACGGCGGCCACGCCCGATGGGCGCCACGCCGGTGAGCCCCTTGCCGAGGCTGCTCGCCCAGTCACGGTGCCGACGTCAACGGTCCTACTGCCGTGTTCAAGTCCGTGTCCAAGCTGGACACCGGCCGTATCACCGGCGGGGTGCTGCTGAACCAGAAGGTGAACCCGCAGATCCTGGCGAGGCCGGAGGACCGCGCGAAGCTGATCGCCATGCTGCGCGCCTTCTTCAACCGGCTCCACGGCTTCCACGTCCAGTACAACGTGGTCGACCGGGCCATCCTCCTGGACGCCCAGGCGCATCCCGAGCGGCACCGCGACCTGATTGTCCGCGTCGCCGGCTACAGCGCCTTCTTCGTGGTCCTGTCCAAGCAGACCCAGGACGACATCATCGCCCGCACCGAGCAGACCCTCTGACGGTCGGTACTCATCGACGTACCAGGAGACAACCATGCAGTTCCTTATCGACGACGCCCGCATCGACCGGGTCGAGCGTGCCCTGAACACATTCCCCCTCATCGGGGTCACCACCAATCCCTCCATCCTCAAGGCCGGAGGCCTGACGGACTTCAAGCGCGACCTGCGCACCATTCGGGGGCTGGTGGG